>JAJPYN010000019.1:232244-260342 GCA_021204905.1 Prevotella sp. | reverse complement strand
AACGCCCCGGAGCGAGGGCTCGTGGGGTCGGCTTTGTGTATAAGAGACAGATGTGAAAGCCGCCGCCGTCGAAGCCGCGCGCGTGCAGTTTGCGCAGTACGGCATGAACAACGTGCCCGAGGAGTACCTCGAGAACTACGCCGGCGAGATGATGAAGAAGCGCGAGAGCTTGGACGGCCTTGTGGACAGGGCTGTCGACGTGAAGCTCACCGCCGCGCTCAAGACGGCGATCACCCTCAAAGAGAAAGAGGTTTCGCTCGACGAATTCAACAAGCTCGCGGAAGAAAAATAAACCCTTCACGAAATTTTTTCGCGGTTTTCTTGCATAGATTCTCACATTTTTCCCGTATCTTTGTGTTATAAAGGCGGGCGAAATGCGAGAATCCTTTTCCCGTTTGACAATTAACAAAAACAGAACGAAGCAATATGAAAAACGATTTCAGAAAATTTGCCGTCGCCAACCGCGGCATCAGCGGAATGGTCCTCGACGACGTTATAAGCGCGCAAAATCATTACCTTAACCCGTACATCCTCGAGGAGCGCCAACTCAACGTAACGCAGATGGATGTCTTCTCGCGGCTGATGATGGAGCGCATCATTTTCCTCGGCACGCCCATCGACGATTACACCGCGAACACCCTTCAGGCGCAGATGCTTTACCTCGACTCGGTCGACCCGGGCAAGGACATCTCCGTCTACATCAATTCGCCGGGCGGCAGCGTCGTGGCAGGCTTGGGCATCTACGACACGATGCAGTTCATCACGTCCGACGTGAGTACCCTCTGCACGGGCATGGCGGCGTCGATGGCGGCGGTGCTGCTCGTGGCCGGTCAGGAAGGCAAACGCCAAGCTCTGCCGCACAGCCGCGTGATGATCCACCAACCGCTCGGCGGCGTGCAGGGCCAGGCGTCCGACATCGAGATTGAGGCGCGCGAGATCCAGAAATATAAAAAGGAGCTTTACACCATCATCGCCGAGCATTCGAAGACGCCTTACGAGAAGGTGTGGGCCGACTCCGACCGCAACTACTGGATGACGGCCGAGGAGGCGAAGGCTTACGGCATGATCGACGCTGTCCTTGTGAACAAAAAGAAGGCGAAAGATGGCGCAAAATAGATTGAGGAAATGCAGCTTCTGCGGCCGCACCGAGAAAGAGGTGTCGCTGCTGATGGAAGGTGTCGACGGCCTGATCTGCGACGAGTGCGTCATGCGCGCCGCCGAGATCGTGAACGAAGCGCTCGCTACGAAGAAGCGCGCGGGAAGGCATTCGTTCAAGATTGCGAGGGTGCCCAAACCCAAAGAAATTAAAGCCTATCTCGATGAATACGTCATCGGGCAGGACGAGGCCAAACGCTGCCTCTCCGTCGCCGTGTACAACCATTACAAACGCCTGATGCAACCCGAAGAGAACGATGTCGAGATTGAGAAAAGCAACATCATCATTGTCGGCAGCACCGGCACCGGCAAGACGCTCCTCGCGCGCACGATAGCGAAGTTGCTCGAGGTGCCGTTCACCATCGTCGACGCCACCGTTTTCACCGAGGCGGGCTATGTCGGCGAAGACGTTGAAAGCATCCTCTCGCGCCTGTTGCAAGTGGCGGATTACGATTTGAGCAAGGCCGAGAAAGGCATCGTTTTCATCGACGAGATCGACAAGATCGCGCGCAAGAACGACAACCCGAGCATCACGCGCGACGTCAGCGGCGAGGGCGTGCAGCAAGGCCTGCTCAAACTGCTCGAAGGCACCATCGTCAATGTTCCTCCGAAGGGCGGCCGCAAGCACCCTGACCAAGATTACATCCACGTCGACACGCGCAACATCCTCTTCATCTGCGGCGGCGCGTTCGACGGCATCGAAGCCAAAATCGCGCAGCGGCTGAACACGCACACCGTGGGTTACAACTCGGTGCAAAACGTCCGGCGCATCAACAAGGAAGACATGATGCAGTACGTCGCGCCGCAAGACCTCAAAGCCTTCGGGCTCATCCCCGAGATCATCGGCCGCATGCCCGTCTTGTCCTACCTCCATCCGCTCGACCGCGAGGCCCTGCGCCGCATCCTGCTCGAGCCGAAAAACTCGATTGTCAAGCAGTATGAAAAGCTCTTCGCCATGGACGGCATCGCGCTGACCTTCCCGCCGGAGACCCTCGATTTCATCGTCGACAAAGCCGTCGAATACAAGCTCGGCGCGCGCGGCCTAAGGTCCATCGTCGAGCAACTGATGGTCGACGCAATGTTCGAAGCGCCGTCGGGCAACGAGAAGGAGTTCGTCGTAACGCTCGAATACGCCAAAAACCAGCTCGCAGCGTCGAGGCTCTCGGCGTGAAAAAGGGCTGCGTTAAAACAGCATCCAAGCCGCATTACAACGGCCTTCAAACAACATTAAAACTGCCTTCAACCCGCATTAAAGCGGCACATAATTCGCATTAAAACCACGTTCAAACCTGAATAAAAACCTTCATCAACCGCAAAGGAGCCACAAACGTTCATCGGAATGAAAAACGACAAGCATCTCTCCGATAAAATCCACGCGACGCTGAAACGGCAGTTCGGCTTTTCAACGTTCAAAGGCGACCAAGAGGCAATCATTTTGAACCTGCTCGGCGGCAACGACACGTTCGTCCTCATGCCCACCGGCGGCGGCAAAAGTCTCTGCTATCAGTTGCCTTCGCTGCTCATGGACGGCACCGCCATCGTCGTCTCGCCCCTCATTGCGCTGATGAAAAACCAAGTGGACGTCATCAACGGCCTTAGCGACTCCGACGGCGTGGCGCATTATATGAACTCGTCGCTCACCGCCGCGGCCTTAAAACAGGTGATCAGCGACGTGCGCGAGGGCAAAACGAAACTGCTGTATGTCGCGCCGGAATCGCTGTCGAAAGAGGAGAATATCGCGTTCTTGCAGTCGGTGAAAATTTCGTTCTACGCCATCGACGAGGCGCATTGCATCAGCGAATGGGGCCACGATTTCCGGCCGGAATACCGCAACATCCGCCCCACCATCAACAAGATCGGCGTCGCGCCAATCATCGCCCTTACCGCCACGGCCACGGATAAGGTGCGCACCGACATCAAGAAAAACCTCTGCATCCCCGACGCGAAGGAATTCAAGAGTTCGTTCAACCGGCCCAACCTCTATTACGAAGTAAGGCAAAAGACGAAAGACGTTGATAATCAGATAGTTCGCTTCATCAAACAGCACCCCGGCAAGAGCGGCATCATCTATTGCCTGTCGCGGAAAAAGGTGGAGGAGCTCGCCGAACACCTTAAAATCAACAACATCCGCGCAGCGGCTTACCACGCCGGCCTCGAGCAGGAGGTTCGCTCGCGCACGCAGGACGATTTCCTCGCCGAGCGCATAGACATCATCGTGGCGACAATAGCTTTCGGCATGGGCATCGACAAACCTGACGTGCGCTTCGTCATCCACTACGACATCCCGAAAAGTCTCGAGGGCTACTACCAAGAAACAGGGCGCGGCGGGCGCGACGGCGGCGAGGGCATCTGCATAGCGTTCTATTCGCCGCGCGACCTCGACAAACTGAAGAAATTCATGGAGTCGAAGCCCGCCAACGAGCAGGAGATAGGGCGGCAGCTGCTGCTCGACACCGAAGCTTACGCCGAGTCAGCTGTGTGCAGGCGAAAGGTTTTGCTTAATTATTTCGGCGAGACCTACCCCAAAGACAATTGCGGCATGTGCGACAACTGCCTCCATCCCAAGGAGAAGCACGAGGCGAAGGAGTACCTTACGGCGGTCATCAAGGCCGTGCTGTCGCTTAAAGAGAAGTTCAAACAGGATTACATCACCGACTTCGTGAAGGGCCGCGCCACCGACGACATCACCTCGCACAAGCACGAGCAGCTCGACACGTTCGGCATCGGCGAGGACCTCGACCCGAAGCTCTGGAACGCCGTCATCCGCCAAGCGCTCATCGACGGGTACCTCACGAAAGAGGTGGAGAACTACGGCTTGCTGCGCACCACCGCCAAAGGCCGCAAGTTCGCCGAGCGCCCCGAGTCGTTCATGATCGTCGAGGATGTCGAATTCAGCAACGAGGACATCGAAGAGGTGTCGTCCGGCGCCGAGGCTGCTCTCTCGCCCGAGCTGTACAACATCCTCAAAGGCCTGCAACGAGAGGTGGCCGAGAAGTTCGACGTGCCGCCATACGTCGTGTTCCAAGACATCTCGCTCGAGCAAATGGCGACGATGTACCCCGTGACGCAGGAAGAGCTGCAAAACATCGTGGGCGTCGGCGCGGGCAAAGCGAAAAAGTTCGGCGCGCCGTTCATCGAAGTGATAAAACGCTATTGCGAAGAGAACGATATCGAGCGGCCCACAGACGAAAGAATTCGCGTCGTAGCTAAAAAATCGGTTACGAAAATTAAAATTATACAACTCATCGACAGTCTCAAACCGCTCGACGAGATTGCCAAGAACCTCGGCCTCGACTTCCCCGATTTCCTCACCGAGCTCGAGTCCATCGTCTACAGCGGCACGAAGGTGAACATCGACTATTTCCTCGCCACCATCCTCGACGACGACCAGATCGACGAGATTTACGACTGGTTCATGCGCAGCGAAACGGGCGACATCGAAAGCGCTATCGAAGGCATCGGCGGCGATTATTCCGAAGACGAGATACGCCTCGTGCGCTTGAAATTCATCTCCGAACAAGCCAACTGACACGCGGCCGGCGTTAGAGTTAAATCGTATTAATTACCCGCAAAATAAGACGCTAACCGCCGCGAAATGCAAGATTAGTTGTAATTTTGCGTGCAATAAACGTTAATCACTATGTCGACATTTGTTGCAGATAAAGTCGTGATGGACGGCCTTACTTACGATGATGTGCTGCTCATACCAGCCTACTCGGAGGTGCTGCCGCGCGAAGTAAGCCTCACCACGCGCTTCTCGCGAAACATCGAACTGAAAATCCCTTTCGTCACCGCCGCAATGGACACCGTAACCGAGACGGCGATGGCAATAGCTATTGCGCGCGAAGGGGGCATCGGCGTCATTCATAAGAACATGCCCGTCGAAGCGCAAGCACGGCAGGTGGCAGCGGTGAAACGCGCCGAGAACGGCATGATCTACAACCCGCTCACCATCAAGCGCGGCGCGAAGATTAAGGATGCGCTGGCGATGATGTCGGAATATCACATCGGAGGCATTCCCGTGGTCGACGACGGCAACCGCCTCGTGGGCATCGTAACCAACCGCGACCTGCGTTTCCAGAAAGACGTAAACCGCCTCATCGACGAGGTGATGACGAAGGAAAACCTTATTGTAACCCACCAGCAGACCGACCTCGAATCGGCGTCGCAGATACTCATGGAACACCGCATAGAAAAGCTGCCCGTGGTAGACGACGACAACCGCCTCATCGGCCTCATCACCTACAAAGACATCACGAAGGCGAAGGACAAACCGATGGCGTGCAAGGACGATAAAGGGCGGCTGCGCGTCGCGGCGGGCGTGGGCGTAACGGCTGACACGTTCGAACGAATGGAAGCGCTTGTGAATGCAGGCGTGGACGCGATAGTCATCGACACGGCCCACGGTCATTCGCGCGGCGTGATAGAGAAGGTGCGCGAGGCCAAACGCGCGTTCCCGGACGTGGATGTCGTCTGCGGAAATATCGCTACGGGCGAGGCTGCAAAAGAGCTGGTAAATGCAGGCGCGGACGCGGTGAAAGTGGGCATAGGGCCCGGCTCGATATGCACCACGCGCGTCGTGGCGGGCGTCGGCGTGCCCCAGCTGTCGGCCATCTACGACGTGGCGATGGCGCTCAAAGGCAGCGGCGTGCCGATCATCGCCGACGGCGGCCTGCGCTATTCCGGCGACGTGGTGAAAGCCTTGGCTGCGGGCGGCAACAGCGTGATGGTGGGCTCGTTAGTGGCGGGCACCGAAGAGGCGCCGGGCGAGACAATCCTTTTCAACGGCCGCAAATTCAAGAGTTACCGCGGCATGGGCTCGCTCGAAGCAATGGAGAACGGCTCGAAAGACAGATATTTCCAAAGCGGCGTGGTAGAGGCAAAGAAGCTCGTGCCCGAAGGTATCGCCGGAAGAGTGCCCTACAAAGGCACGGTGCAGGAGGTGGTCTACCAGCTCGTCGGCGGGCTGCGCTCCGGCATGGGCTACTGCGGCGCGAAGGACATCGCGGCACTGCACGACGCCAAGTTCACGCGCATCACCAACGCGGGCATCACCGAGAGCCATCCCCACGAAGTGATCATCACGAGCGAGGCGCCGAATTACAGTCGTCCCGAATGACGCGCAACTGCCAATAAACATTAACAACTAAGCATAATTCCAACACGATGAAAAAGTTCGTTATCAGTGCCGCAACCGCCCTCGTTGCGACGTGCTCCCTCGCGCAGACGGCGCAGGACCCCGTGATAATGCGGATTGCCGGCGAAGATGTGCCGCGCTCCGAATTTGAATATTCTTACAACAAGAACAATTCCGACGGCGTCATTGACAAGAAATCCGTTGACGAATATGTCGACCTGTTCATTAACTACAAGCTTAAAGTTCGTGCCGCGCAGGACGCGCAGATAGACACGACAGAGGCGTTCAAGAAGGAGTTCGCCACCTACCGCGACCAGCAGATACGCCCCGCGATGATCACCGACGAGGATGTCGAGCGCGAGGCACGCCGCATCTACAAAGAGACGCAGGAGCAGATAGACAGCACGGGCGGGCTCGTGAAACCGGCGCACATCCTCGTGATGGTGAAGCCTAAGGCCACCGACGACGAAGCGGCCGCAGCCAAGGCGCGCATCGACTCGCTTTACGCCGTGTTGCGCGACGCGAATTTCAGCGAAGACACCTTTGCACAATTGGCAAAAGATTATTCCGACGACAAAGGCACGAGCAAGAACGGCGGCGAACTGTCGTGGATCCCGCGCGGAAGGACCTTGCCCGAGTTCGACGACAAGGTGTTCTCCATGCAAGTGGGCGAGACGTCCGAACCGGTGAAGACCTCGGCGGGTTATCACATCATCCAACTGCGCGACAAAGGCAATTTCTTCCCTTACGACTCGCTCCGGACAAGCATCATGAGTTACATCGCCCAGCGCGGCATTAAAAACATGCTCATCAACCAGAAGCTCGACTCCATCGCCAAGGCGCAGGGCGACAGCGTTACGCGCGACATGGTGCTTGCGCAGAAACGCGAGGAGATGGAGGCCGCCGACCCCGATTTGAAATACCTCATCAAGGAATATCACGACGGGCTGATGCTTTACGAAATAAGCAACCAAAACGTTTGGGATAAAGCCGACAAAGACACGCTCGGCCTGGCAAATTTCTTCAAGAAAAACAAGAAACGCTACAAGTGGGACGCGCCGCGCTTCAAGGGCATCGCCTACCGCACCAAGGACGAGGCCGACATCGCGGCGGTGAAGGCGGCAATAAAGGGCGTGAAGTACGACGACTGGAACGAGACGCTGCGGTCGACATTCAACAACGACAGCGTGCTGCGCATACGCGTGGAGAAAGGCGTGTTCAAGCGCGGCGATAATGCCATCATCGACAATTATGAGTACAACGACACGGCGAAGGTGAAGGAGATGAAAGGTTATCCGCACACCGCCGCCTTCGGACGTTTCATCAAGCAACCCGAGACTTACACCGACGTGCGCGGCCTCGTTGTGGCGGACTATCAGGAGACGCTCGAGAAGGCGTGGGTGGCAGAGCTGAGGAAGAAATATCCCGTTGAGGTCGACCCTGACGTGCTCGCCACGGTGAACAACCATTAAAGCAGTGCCCCGTTCAATTTAATCAACTGCAAAAGATTTAAAGCTGTCAATTCGCTAAAAGGTTTATTCGCGCATAAAACAGTTCGCGCAATGAGAAAAAATATCTTAATTCCCACGGCATTAATCGCCGCAGTAATCGCCGCCATGCAGCCCTCCGCCGGTCGCGCCGTTTTGCCTGCAAACGACAATGATACGACAGCCGTCAGCGAGGATTACGTGCCCGAAAGCAGCATCGTCGACGAGGTGATTTGGGTGGTGGGCGACGAGGCAATCCTCAAATCCGACGTCGAGAACATCCGCCTGCAAGCCGAGAGCGAAGGCACGCGCTTCCGCGGCGACCCCGACTGCTCCATCCCCGAGCAGCTCGCCGTGCAGAAGCTCTTCCTCCACCAGGCCGCGCTCGACTCCATCGAAGTAACCGAGGCCGAGATCTCGCAGGGCGTCGAGGAGCAGATAAATTATTGGATAAGTCTCGCCGGCTCGCGCGAGAAGCTTGAGGAATACCGCAAGATGTCGATCAACCAGATCCGGCAGGACATGCACGACGATTTCAAAAACAGCCGCCTCATTCAGAAGATGAAGCAGCAGCTCGTGGAGGACATCGCCGTAACGCCGTCCGATGTGCGCGACTATTTCCGCAACCTGCCCGACGACAGCATACCTTACGTGCCGACGGAGGTCGAAGTTGAGATCATCACGCGCCAACCGAAAATCTCGCAAGAGGAGATCAACCGCGTCAAGGACGAGCTGCGCGACTACACCGAGCGCGTAACCAACGGCAGCTCCAGCTTCGCCACCCTCGCGCGTCTTTATTCGCAGGACCCCGGCAGCGCGCGGCAAGGCGGCGAACTCGGTTACATGGGGCGCGGCATGCTCGACCCGGCCTTTGCCAACGTCGCGTTCAACCTCACCGACCCGAAGAAAATCTCGAAGATTGTCGAGAGCGAGTTCGGCTACCACATCATCCAACTCATCGACAAGCGCGGCGACAAGGTTAACGTCCGCCATATCCTGCGCACGCCGAACGTCTCGCCCGAAGAACTCGACGAAGCCACGCACATGCTCGACTCTCTCGCCGGCGACATCCGCGACGGCAAATTCTCGTTCGAAGAGGCCGCCACATACGTCTCCGACGACAAAGACACGAAGAACAACCACGGCGTGATGGTGAACACCACCGAGACGGCGCGCACCTCGAAATTCCAGATGAAAGACCTGCCGACGGAGGTGGCGCGCGAAGTGGAAAAAATGGAACCGGGCGACATCTCGCCGGCATTCACGATGGTGAACGACAAAGGCAAGACGCAAGTGGCTATTGTCAAACTCAAAAGCCGCACCGACGGCCATAAAGCCACCATCACCGGCGACTTCCAAGTGCTCAAAGAAATAGTGCTCGAAAAAGAGCGGGAGCAGTTCCTCCACGACTGGGTGGTGAACAAAATCAAAACCACCACGGTTAGAATGAAAGACCGGTACAAGAACTGCGACTTCGAGTACGAAGGATGGGTTCAGTAATGCCGCAACAACAATTTAAATTTCACCACGCTTCCGACGGGCACAAGGGCATCATCTTCGTTCTCCTGTGCCTGTTCGCGCTCGGCTTCGTCCTTTCCACAAAGGGCAGCGGCGCCACCCCGCAAAGCAAAGACGACGAGCGCATCTACCTCCTTCATGCCGACGAGCTTTATTACGACGCGCACGGCGACAACCCCGACGCGCAGATTGTCAAGGGCAACGTGAAATTCCTTCACAAAGGCGGTTACCTCACCTGCGACAGCGCCTATTTCTACGAACAAGCCAACTCCGTGCGCACCATGGGCAGCGTGCATTATTGGGAAGGCGACACCCTCTCGCTCACCTGCGAGCGCGGCTTCTACGACGGCGAGGCGCAGATGATGGAGGCCCGCGAAAACGTCATTCTTGTTCATAACAAGCAAACGCTTTACACCGACAGTCTCAACTACGACCGCATCTACCAAGACGCTTATTTCTACGACGGCGGCAAGCTTGTCGACCCTTCGCAGCAGCTTGTCTCCGACTGGGGCACGTATAACACCGCCACGAAGCGCGCGGTATTTTATTATAATGTCGTGATGGTCAGCGACAACCAGCGCGTCGAGACCGACACCCTTTATTACGACACGAAC
Source organism: Prevotella sp. (assembly GCA_021204905.1). Classification (GTDB taxonomy): domain Bacteria; phylum Bacteroidota; class Bacteroidia; order Bacteroidales; family Bacteroidaceae; genus Prevotella. The sequence continues at coordinate 250,431 of JAJPYN010000019.1, read as the reverse complement.
ACCACGCTCTCGCACGTCGTCGGCCCGTCGGTTGTCCATCAGGATTCCATCGTCGTCTACACCACCGACGGCTATTTCGACAGCGAAGAAAACCGCAGCCGCCTCTATGGCCGATCGACAGTGGAAAAAGGCGCGAAGACCATCACCGGCGACAGCCTCTTCTACGATAAGGCCACCGGCGACGCCACAGGCTTCGGCAACGTCGTTTACGTCGACAGCGAGAACCGCAACCAGCTCTTCGGGCAGTACATGGAATACAACGAGAACACCGGCTACGGCTACACCACCGACAGCGCGCTCGTCAAAGACTATTCGCAAAGCGACGACACGCTCTTCCTACACGGTGACACCATCAAACTCTTCACGTTCAACATCGACACCGACTCCGCCTACCGCCTCGTGCATTGTTACAACAACGTCCGCGCCTTCCGCACCGACCTGCAAGCCATCTGCGACTCCCTCGTCGGCGACTCCCGCGATTCATGCGTAACGATGTACCAAAACCCCGTCGTGTGGAACGAGCAGCGGCAAGTGCTCGGCGAGGTGATAAAGGTGTTCGTCAACGACAGCACCATACGCGAAGTGCACGTCATCGACCAAGCCCTCTCCGTAGAGAAATGCGACGACGAAGACCATTTCAACCAAGTGTCCTCGCGACTGATGGACACCTATTACATCGACGGCAAAGTGCGGCAAATCCACGCCATCGGCAACGTCAAAGCCATCTACTACCCCGTCGACGACGAGGACAGCTCGCTCATGCTGCTGAACTACACCGAAACCGACACCCTCCGCGTCTTCATCTCCGAAGAAAGCCAGCTCGAGAGGATGTGGACATGCAAGCACGTCAGCGACATGTACCCGATGACGCAAATCCCCCCTGACAAGTACCATCTCGAGCATTTCGCGTGGTTCGACGACCTCCGCCCCAAAGACAAATACGACATCTTCGTGCATAAGGAAATGAAGGAGGAAGACAAGCTCAAAGAGCAAGACCGGCGCGAAGCCCCGCTGCAAACGCTGCCGCCGCAAGAAGGGGAGGAGCTTGAAGATGAAATGCTTGAAGGTGAAGGCGAAAATGAAGGCGAAGAGGGTCCGGATGTTGAAACGAACCAAACACTTACAACTGAGGCTGACTCGCGCGACGATGAAGCCGGAACTGCAGTAGCAACTAAGACCTTCGCGGATGATGCCGAACTCCGCTCGCAGGAAAACGAAGCTGCTCTGAACGAAGAAGCCTCTTCCGAAGAACCTGCCTCGCCCGACAACGAACAAACCGAAGCCGATGAGTGATGTAATACGCTTGCTGCCCGACTCCGTGGCCAACCAGATCGCCGCCGGCGAAGTGATACAGCGCCCCGCCAACGTCGTCAAAGAGCTGATGGAAAACTCCATCGACGCCGGCGCAACAAGCATCGACGTGTATATCCTCGACGCCGGACGAACACTCATACAAGTAACCGACAACGGCAAAGGTATGTCCGAAACCGACGCGCGCCTCGCCTTCGAACGCCACGCCACATCGAAGATCCGCAGCGCCGACGACCTTTACATGCTCCGCACCATGGGCTTCCGCGGCGAGGCACTGCCCTCCGTAGCAGCCGTCGCTATGGTCGAACTGCGCACGCGCCAAGCAGCCGACGAACTCGGCACCGAGCTCATCCTCTCCGGCTCGAAAGTTGTCAGCCAAAAGCTCTGCGCCTGCCCCGCGGGATGCAACATCAAGGTGCAAAGCATATTCTTTAATGTTCCCGCGCGACGCAAATTCCTGAAAAGCGACGCCACCGAACTGAACAATATCGTCGCGGCCTTCGAACGCATCGCACTCGTCTATCCGCAAACGGCATTCTCGCTGCATAGCAACGACAACGAGCTGTTCCGCCTCGCGCCGGGCAACCTTCACAAACGCATCGAGGACATCTTCGGCAAGAAGCTCAGCCGCGACCTCCTGCCCGTCGACGCCCAGACAGGCCTGTGCAACATCAGCGGTTTCGTGGGCAAACCCGAGGCGGCGCGAAAGAAATGCAGCGCGCAGTATTTCTTCGTCAACGGACGCTTCATGAAGCACGCCTACTTCGCCAAAGCCGTCGCCACGGCCTTCGAGCGCCTTATCCCCGCCGGCGCGCAAGTACCTTATTTTATATATATCGACACCGACCCCGCCACGATTGACGTGAATATTCATCCGTCGAAAACCGAGATAAAATTCGAGAACGAACAGGCCGTATGGCAAATCCTCGCCGCCGCCGCACGCGAGGCCGTGGGCATCTTCAGCGAACTGCCCACCATCGATTTCGACAGCGGCAAGCCCGACATCCCTGTTTTAGACCCTGAAAATGAAGGTGTTGCCGTGCTGAAAAAAGAGCCGCTCAACCCTTCTTACAATCCGTTTCTGAAACCTGTCAGTCTGCCGCGACCCGAGCAAGAAAGCGCGAGCCTCTTCCCGCCCGACGACATCCCCGCCGCGCCCGCCCCCGCGCCGGTAACGCTGCAAACAGGCACGTTCTACCAGCACAAAGGGCAGTACATCGTCGCGCAGGCTGCCAGCGGCATCATTATCATCGACCAGCACCGCGCGCACGTCCGCGTGCTCTACGAACGCTACGAAGAGAAGATTGAGCGGAAGAGCCCGTCGCCGCAACGCCTGCTGTTCCCCGAAGCCGTGCAGTTCGCCGCAGCAGACAGCGCGCTATGCAGCACAATCGTCGCCGAGATGGAACGTTTCGGCTTCGAGCTGTCCCCCCTCGGCGGCGGCAGTTACGCCATCAACGCCGTGCCGGCCGGCCTCGAAGGCATCAACCCGTCGGTCCTCGTGGCAGATATGATGGAAGATGCCGTGCAAGCGGGCGTTACCGCCACCGACGCCATCAACCGCACGCTCGCGATAAGCCTCGCGCGAAAGGCCGCCATCCCCTGCGGACAGGTGCTCTCCGAGGATGAAGCCGCCGCCCTCGTCGCCGCACTCTTCGCGTGCAGGAACTGCAACTACACGCCCGACGGCAAAAAGACGTTCATCTTGCTCGACGACGAGGATGTCAAGCGGTTTTTTACTTAAAATTAATGCAGTTATGTTATTTTATCTTAATTTAGCAAAGAAAAACGAAACAAAGGCAATAATTTTTTGCAAAACAATGCGGCGCATTAAAAAAACTGTTTACCTTTGCACCGATTTTGAACGGGGACATAGTTCCTCAAGACAAGAATAATAGTTTAATTATTGATAAAGTTATGAAAAAGTTATTGATTGTACTGGCTTTCGCCAGTGTTTCTGTGGCATCGATGGCACAAGAGACGACCGACCCGACGCTCAAGTACAGCGTTGCAACCAACTCTTTCTGGGCTAATTGGTACATCCAGGCTAACTTCAATTGGAGCGCTTTCTATTCATCGGAAGAGCACAACCTTAACCTGTCGAAGTCTCCTTTCAAGGGCTTCCGTACCTCCCCGAGCTTCTCTGTTGCAATAGGTAAGTGGTTTACTCCGGGCATCGGTCTCCGTACAAAGTTCTACGGCATTGCAGGCCGCGAGGTTTGGAGCGAATCAAGGAGCAAGAACCGCTACGATTATTGGAACATTGAAGAGCAGATCGTATTGAATCTGAGCAACCTCTTCTTCGGTTACAACCCCACTCGCGTATGGAACCTCTCGTTCTTCGGCGGTACCGGTGTTGACCACAATATGAGCGAAGGTACGTCCGCAATGTCCTATTCTCTCGGTCTCATCAGCCAGTGGCGCGTCAGCAAGCATTGGCAGATCAATCTTGAGGGTGGCTGGCTCTACAAAGAGCACGACGCCGACGGAGATGCACATATCGTAGACCAAGAGAAGAAGATTTACTGGGAGACCCACGACCAACAGCTCTATCTTGAGGCAGGTTTGACCTACAACCTCGGCAAGTGCACTTGGGACAAGGTGCCCGATGTTGACGCTATCAAGGCTCTCTCGCAGGCACAGATTGACGCTCTCAACGCACAGCTCGCAGACGCTCTGGCAGAGAACGCCCGCCTGAAGGAGCTCCTCGCCAACCAGAAGCCGGAGGCAGAGCCCGTTGTTGTTAAGGAGTATGCCGGCAACCCGGTATCCGTATTCTTCAACATCAACAAGACCGTCATTGCTAACGAGTCCGACCTCGTTGACGTGAAGACCATCGCAGAGTATGCTAAGGATAACGAGCTGAACCTCCTCGTAACAGGTTATGCCGACAGCGCTACCGGCGACGACGAGATCAACCAGAGCCTCTCCGAAGGCCGTGCTGAGGCCGTTGCTGACGAGCTCGTGAAGATGGGTGTAAGCCCGGACAACATCGAGACCGCTGCTAAGGGTGGTGTGGATGACCTCTCACCGGTATCCTACAACCGTCGCGCAACTGTTGAGGTTAAATAAGATATTCATTTAACAAACCGATACGAAAGCCTCGTGCTCACAAGAGTGCGGGGCTTTTTTTCGTGCCTGCCGCAAAAGATTATCTTAGTTGCTACTGTAAACCTTGCGCAGCAAAGCGGCAGGCAGAAACAAGGTTGAGGGTCGGGTTCGTTTAAACAGTTGGCTAACTTTTAAGTACAGTTTGCTAACGTTGCAAGAGCGGCCTTTTAACGTTGCAATTACTGCTTATTAAACTTGCAACTACTGCTTATTAAACTTGCAAGAACGGCCTTTCTTCGTTGCAACTGCTGCCTTTCTTCGTTGCAACTACTGCCTTTAAACTTTTCAGAAAGGGATGGTTTAACGCCGGTTTCTTGCGAGATTAAATGCTTCTGAAACCGATTATTTCGCGCACCTCATTCAGCGTGACCCTTGCGCTCTGCCGCGCCACCTCCGCACCCTCGGCTGCAATGCGGTCAAGCAGCTCGGTGTTCGCGCTGTATTCGGCGATGCGCTCGCGGATGGGCGCAACGATGGCGCACAGGTCGGCCGCAATCTGCTTCTTCATATCGCCGTAGCGCAGCGTGCAGTCGTTCCATTTCGCGTCGAAATACTCGTAGGTGTCGGGCGCGGACACGATTTTGAGGAACTGGAACAGGTTGCGTATCACCTCGGGCTTCTCGGAGTTCATCGCCTGCGGCCCGCTGTCGGTTACGGCGCGCATCACTTTCTTCGTGATGGTCTTGTCGTCGTCGCGCAGGTAGATGCAGTTGCCCTCGCTCTTGCCCATCTTGCCGCTGCCGTCGAGTCCGGGGATTTTCACTGCCTCGGCGTTGGGATAAAAGCTCTCGGGTTCGGGGAAGAAATCGACGCCGTACATGAAATTGAACCGCCTTGCGCAGCGGCGCGCCATCTCCATATTCTGCTCCTGATCCTTGCCCGTGGGCACTTTGTTGGCGCGGTGTTGCAGGATGTCGGCGGCCATGAGCGTGGGGTAGGTGAGCAGCCCGGCGTTCACGTTGTCCGGTTGCTTGCGCGCCTTCTCTTTGAATGTCGTAATGCGCTCTAACTCACCGAGATACGTGTTCATGTTGAGATACAGATACAGCTCGAGCGTCTCGCGCACGTCGCTCTGGATGTAGATGGTTGCCTTCGTCGTGTCGATGCCGCAACCGAGGTATTCGGCGAGGATGGTGCGCGCCGATTGGCGTATGTCGTCGGGCTTGGGGTGCGTGGTGAGCGAGTGCCAGTCGGCGATGAAGAACATACAGTCGTACTCGTTTTGCATTTTCACGAAGCTCTTCACCGCGCCGAAATAATTGCCCAGATGAAGGTTGCCGGTGGGGCGGATGCCGCTAACTACTTTTTCCATATCTCTGTCGGTTGGTTGCCTGTGCCTTTCTTGTGAGACACCTCTGCAAAAGTAGCGATTAAATGCGAGAAACGGCGGCCGCGCAATTATTTTCTAAAAAAAACGATGTAAAATTTGGCGGTGTGGCGCGAAGCATATACCTTTGCACACGCTTTCCGGCACGGACGCTTAGCGCAGTTGGTTCAGAGCATCTGCCCTACAAGCAGAGGGTCGGGGGTTCGAATCCCTCAGCGTCCACAAAGAGGAAGCGGAATGGAAGGAGCAGGGCGAGCGTCTTGCTTCTTTTTTTATGCCCGGCAAGCCTTGTTTCTTTATTATGCCCGGCACGTCGCAGCGACGGGTATGTTTTTTGGGTACACGTTTGCGCAAAAATATACGAAGTTTTATGTGTTAAATGTTTTGCACAAATGTATGTAAAACCGTACTTTTGGTTAATATAAGTCAAAGAATCGCGCCTACTGAGCGCCGGATACGCAGTTATTGCTAACAGTTTGCGGCTGTCCGGAGCGAATTGACGATGGTGCCGCGTGCTTGTTAACGGGCAAGAAACAGATATCTTAAACGACATAACTTTTTTCCTTATGAAACGTATCTTTGCTTTATTCGCATTTGTCTTGTCGGCAGTGAGTATGCCGGCGGCAAGCAACGTGGGCGGCATACCGTCAGGCTACGGCGGCGTGATGTTGCAAGCATTTTATTGGAACTCTTACGACGACACGGCGTGGGCCAACCTCGAGAACCAAGCCGACGAGCTTTGTTCGTTCTTCGACCTCATCTGGGTGCCGCAAAGCGGTAATTGCAACGGGACAAGCATGGGTTATATGCCTTATTATTGGTACAACCAAAACAGTTCGTTCGGCACCGAGAGCGAGCTCCGCAGCATGATCAGCACGTTTAAGTCGAAAGGCACGGGTACCATTGCCGACGTGGTGATCAACCACCGTAACACAACGAATTGGTTCGGCTTCGCGAGCGAGACATACAACGGCACGACGCACACGATGTACACCACCGACGTATGCCGCGATGATGAAGGCGGTGGCGCGGCCGCACAATTGAATTACGATTACAGCCAGCTCGGCGACTACGATACGGGCGACGATTTCGCCGGCGCGCGCGACCTTGACCATACCGGCAGCCATGTGCAGAGCGAGGTGAAGGCATACCTCGACTTCCTGCTCAACGACCTCGGTTATTACGGCTTCCGTTACGACATGGTGAAAGGCTACGGCGGTTATTACACCCAGATTTATAACATTGCTTCGAACCCGCAGTTCTCCGTCGGCGAGTGCTGGGACGGCACAAGCACGATTGAGAGTTGGATAGACGCCACGGGCAAGCAGTCCGGCGCGTTCGACTTTCCGTTGAAATACGAACTGCAAAACGCCTGCAACGCCGGCAGCGGTTGGAATGCGGTGGGCGACGGCGGCGGACTGATTGACAACACTACCTACCGCCGTTATGCCGTTACGTTTGTGGACAACCACGACACGGTGTACCGCAGCGACGGCACGAACGACTCGGGCAATGAGTGTACGAACAACATCCTTGCGGCGAACGCATTCATCCTTGCGGCTCCCGGCACCCCTTGCATCTTCCTTTCACACTGGCAGAACAGCAGTTATAAGAACGAGATAAAGAAGATGATCCACGCGCGCAAGATGGCGGGGATGACCAATACCGGCGATTGGAAGTGCGGCTGGTGGTCGTCGAGCTCGTGGAGCGGCATAGGCACTGGCACGTACGGCAACGTGTTCGTTGTGTTGGGCAATAACACGAGTTCCGGCTCCACCGTACTTAACAACGTGGATCTGAACGATTATTTCCTTATAACGTCGGGCACCAACTACGCGTTTTATGTGTCGAAGAGTTGCAACTCCGTATGGCCGAGCGTGCCGTCGGGCAGCTACAGCGGCAGCGTAACGCTTAATGCCGTAACGAACACGTCGGGCGCAACAATCGTCTACACCCTCGACGGCACCGACCCCACCGCCAACAGCAATACCTGCACCGACGGCGGCTCAATCACCGTCAGCAACCAGACGCTTAAAGCCGGTTTGCTCGTCAACGGCAGCGTTGTCGGCATCACCACCCGCTACTACGGCGCAATGGACGGCAGCGGCGCAACCAACTCCGGCGGCAGCTCTACATCGACCGGCCTGTCTATCGCCGAGGGCGAGCAGGCGGTATTCTTCGAGAACAGCGCGGGGTGGAGCACGCCGATTTACGCATACATCTGGGATACGGAGAACGGCAAGACGCACGAGTTCACGGCTTCTTGGCCGGGCGATCAGGAGTCGAACGTGAGCGGCAACGTTTGGAAATACACATACACCGGCAGCGAGACGATACCGAACGACGGCTCGACAGGCATTATCTTCGACGACGGCACGAACCAGACGGCCGACCTTGTTTACGTCAACGGCGGATATTATAACGCGAGCGGGTACCAATACACCGTGCCCACGGTGTCGAGCGACAGCGGTTCGGCTTCATCCGACGGCACGTGGGTGGCCTATTTCACCGACAACTATACCCCGGCTTGGAGCACGCCCTACGTGTGGATTTGGGATAATGCCGACACAAGCAAGAACTACACCGGCGGCACGTGGCCCGGCAAGCCGATGACGCAACAGAGCGACGGCATGTGGGTGTACACCTTCACCACAACGGACAACATAACCACGCCGATGATTATCTTCAACGACGGCGACGCTAACGGGTCCGGCACGATACCCGCCGAACAAACAGCCGATATGAGCCTTACCAACTACGGGCATTACAACCGCGACGGGCTCATCGAGGTGCTTGTCCCCGAAGAGGAGGAAGAAGAGGAGACGGGCATTAATGCCGTAAACGCGGCGGGCGGCGGCGACGCTTGGTACACGCTGCAGGGCATACGCATTGCCAGTCCGACACGCAGCGGAGTGTACATCAAGAACGGCCGGAAAGTGGTAATTAAGTGAGGTTTACAACAATTAATAACAATCCGATTTTATGACAATCAACTCAATCAGACATAAGGCCGCGCGCCTGTCAGCTATGTTTCTGTTGTCGCTCACGGCCTTGCAGACCAGCGCGTACACCTACGACTGGGACAGCCGCGACGACTTCCGCGACGAGACCATCTACTTCGTCATCACCACCCGCTTTTACGACGGCGATGCGTCGAACAACACCTATTGCTGGGACGGCACGCTCAACCAGCAGGCGCACGACCCGGAGTGGCGCGGCGACTTCAAGGGGCTGATTGAGAAGATGGATTACATCAAGGCGCTGGGCTTCACCGCGATATGGATCACGCCGGTGGTGGAGAACGCTTCCGGCCTCGATTACCACGGTTACCACGCGTTCGACTTCACGAAGGTTGACCCGCGTTACGAGAGCGAAGATGTTGATTTTCAGGATGTTATCGACGCGGCGCACTCGCGCGGGATGAAGATAATTCTCGACATTGTGCTCAACCATACCGGCAACTTCGGTGAGGCGACCCTCTGCCCGATGTTCTATAAGGATTATTCGCAGAATCTTGGCGAGATAAACTCGTCGCTCAAAGTGCTTCCGGCCGGTGAAGGCGGGCTGCTCGATGCGGCTTACGGCGCGGACAATTACTTGGCTAACGAGAATTTGCAGTATAACCGGCGCTTGGCATTGATGAAGAACACCGACGGCAGTAACCACGACACGCACAATTACTGGCACCACTACGCCAACTTCAACTGGGACGATTATTCGCGGTGGTTCGCGCAGATTGCCGGCGACTGCGTGGACCTTAACACGGAGAACCCCGTCGTGGCCGATTACCTTGTCAGTTGCTACGGCAAGTTCATTGCGATGGGCGTCGACGGGTTCCGCATCGACACCTCGGGCCATATCGCGCGCGTAACGTTCAACCACGCGTTTATCCCGAAATTTCAAGCCCTTGCCGAGCAGTATAAAGCCAAGCGGAACGGCGGACCGTTCTTCATGTTCGGCGAGGTTTGCGCGCGTTATTCCAGCGTGGTTTACCGCGGCCAAAAGAACATGTCGCCCTTTTATTACACGTGGAAAGAGGGCACCAACAGCGAGAGCGATTATTCGTGGATAGACAACTCGCCGGACGACACGTCGTGGGACAATATCTATGTGGCGGAGGGTGCGCTCGGCGACCAGACCAATATGAACGCGGCCGTGTCGCAAGGCGAGAACCAAGCCAACGAGAGCAACCTGCCCGCTTCGGACAACGCCCTGCTCAACGGCAACACCTACCATACGCCCGATTACACCAACTATTCGGGTTTCAGCGTGATCGATTTCCCGATGCATTGGAATTTCGACGAGGCAAGTAAGGCGTTCAACTTGCACAGCGACGATAAATATTACAACGACGCTTCGTATAATGTCGTTTACGTCGACAGCCACGACTATGCGCCGGACAACCAGCAGACCGTGCGCTTCAACTATGATGCCTCCGTGTGGGCCGAGAACCTCGACCTGATGTTCACGTTCCGCGGCATACCCTGCTTGTATTACGGCTCGGAGGTGCAGTTTAAGAAAGGGTGCGTCATCGACGACGGCGCGAACACCGCGCTGATTAATTCCGGCCGCGCATACTACGGCGGGTATATCACGGGCGACGTAACGGCTGGCGAGTTCGGCGAGAATTACACCGCAACGGGCAACGCTGCCGTGTCGTTAAAGCACCCCCTGTCGCGCCATTTGCAACAGCTCAACAAGATTCGCGCCAATGTGCCGGCCCTGCGCCGCGGACAATATTCCACCGACAATATCTCCGGCAGCGGCATATTCTTCAAACGCCGTTACACCAGCGGCAACACCGACTCCTTCGCCCTTGTCGTCATCAGCGGCACCGCTACATTCACCGGTCTGCCCAGCGCAACATGGGTGGATGTTGTTACCGGCGACACGCAGACAGGCACGACGGTGAAGGCCTCGACCGACGGCAAGCAAGGCAACATGCGCGTTTACGTTATGGGCGGCTCGAAGCTCGTTGACGACGGCCCGTTCATCTATAACACTTCCGCGAGCAACGTTGACGCGGGCAGCTACGACGGTCATCAGGAAGATGTCGACGACGATACCGAGCTTCCGTCGGGCAGCACCGGCGCGGTGGTGGAAGAGCCTGACGAGCCGACAGAACCCTCAATGGCCGAAGGCGAACAGGCAATATTTTTCGACAACAGCAGCTCCGACTGGGGCGGCACGATCGACGCGTGGGTGTGGAACAGCAGCAAGAACTACACCGGCGGCACTTGGCCCGGCGCGGCGTGCACCTATCTCGGCAACAAGATCTGGAAGTGGACATACACCGGCAGCGATGTCGTCTCGGGCTATTGCATCTTCAACAACGGCAGTAGCCAAACGGCGGATTTGGTTTACGTCAACGGCGGCATGTACAACGCCTCAGGATACCAATACACCGTCGACGGCGCGGGCGAGATAACCGGCTCGACGGAGGACAGCGGCACGGCAACAACCACTTCCTACACCGTTTATTTCACTGACAACTACACGCCGGCGTGGACCGCGGTTTACATCTACGTCTGGGACAACGGCAACGGCAACAAGGAATATCTCGGCAGCTGGCCCGGCACGCTGATGACGCAGAAGGACGGGCAAGGCCGATGGACCTACACGCTCACCACAACCGACACGCTTGTCAGCCCGATGGTGATTTTCGACGACGGTAACGGCGGCGGCATCGCCGACCAAACGGGCGACCTGACCCTCGTGAACTACGGCGTGTACAACCGCGACGGGCTCATCGAGGTGCTTGTCCCCGAAGAGGAGGAAGAAGAGGAGACGGGCATTAATGCGATAAAGGCTGCGGCGGGCGAGGACGAGTGGTACACCCTGACCGGCGTGAAAATCGCGCACCCGACATACCGCGGCGTGTACATCAAGAACGGCCGGAAGGTGGTCATCAACTAAGTCAAACTTCATTCTCCGGCAAGATCCTTTCGGCGAAGAAAAATGGTTGCAAGACGGTAAGGCAGAGCCTAATCGCAGCATTCGCTATGCGCATTTTGTACAATTTTGCACTATTTGTTTGTTAATTTAATCCGTTTAATATAATTTTGCGGTCGTACGGGCGAGAGTGCAAGGGAATTTGCTTTTGCCGCCGCTAACGAATGGATGCTAAAAACTATCAATAAATAAAGGGCCTATGAACAAATTGATACTCAAAACGGGCGAGCTGCTGGCGGTTCTGCTGTTGTTCTGCTTCGCGCCGGCGCGGGCCGAGGACTTCACCGCCGAATCAAGCGGAACGACCTTCTACTATAACATTTTAACAGATGGGGAAAAAGCTGTCGAAGTAACGTATTATGCCATTGGAGCGAACGCAAACAGCGCGGCATATACAGGCAGTCTCCAAATTCCTTCAAGTGTTACAAATGACGGCACAACCTACTCCGTAACAAGGATTGGCGAGCGCGCATTCAACGGCTGTTCGGGAATTACCTCAGTCGAAATTCCAAGCAGCGTAACGTGCATCAGAGACTCCGCATTTGTCGGCTGCTCCGGGCTTGCAACAGTAACATTTGCCGAGACTTCCGGACTTACAACAATCGAGAACAAGGCATTTTATAATTGTTCGAGCCTTAGTTCAATTACCATTCCAACCAGCGTCACAAGCCTTGGCGATTACGCTTTTTACGGCTGCTCCAAACTTGCTTCGATCACCGTTCCGAGCGGTGTTACAAGCATTGGAAGTTACACTTTTTATAATTGCTCGAGCCTTACCTCAATCACGATTCCTGACAACGTTACAACCATCGGAAGCAATGCCTTTTACGGTTGCGGATTTACTTCAATTTCGATTCCGAGCACGGTTACAAGCATCGGAAGCAGTGCCTTTGCGGCTTGCACGAAACTTACCTCAATTGACATTCCGAGCAGCGTAACAAGCATCGGCGGTTCGGCGTTCTACGGTTGTTCAGGCCTTACTTCGATTTCGATTCCGAGCGGCGTAGCAAGCATTGGCACGCTGGTGTTCCGCGAGTGCACGGCGCTAACTAAGATTGAAGTCTCCGAAGAGAATACAAATTATTGCTCGGAAGACGGAGTTTTATTCACAAATGACAAGAAGGAACTGATGCAATATCCCTTGGGCAGCACGCTGGCTGAATACGAGGTGCCCGCCGCCGTCGAAACCATTGACGAAAGGGCCTTCGCCTATTGCGCGAGCGACCTCTCGTCGGTAACATTAGCCAATGCCGTTGCCACCATCGGCAGTTCGGTCTTTTATTCCTGCAAGGGACTTAAAACAGTGGTGTTGGGAAGTGCTGTGAGCAGCATTGGCACCTCTGCATTCGGCTTGTGTTCAGCCATCACGGAGATGTATTCTCTTAATGCCACGCCGCCGGTATTCGTTACCGAAAGCACATCGCAAATCGGTTCCACATCAATCACTTTATATGCCCCGGCAGACTCAAAGGATGCTTACGCTTCGTGGAGTCCGGTAACGAAGTCGAACGTTGTCAAGACAAGGCTGTTCGGGGAAGTGGAGATTAAGGCTTTCACGGACACGGACGAGGACACGGGCGAGCAGTACGGCTATGCGACATACTACTTGGGCAGCTCGTACCACACATCATACGACTATCCCCTTAACAACAACCTGCGCTGCGCCACTGCCACTTTGAAGAATGATTCAATCCTTACTCTTAATTGGGTTTACGGCGGCGACGAGGGCGATACTGTTGTGCCGGCAGCAACGGCTGTTGTCGTGTACGGTACGCTCGGCAAGCACTATCCGCTTGTGTATGAGGAGGGTGATGAGGTTGCTGCTTCTGAAGATTCCGTTGACAATTTGTTGCTTGGCAGCGATACGGCGACAACGACATATGCTTCTAACAACGCGACGGATGGCTATAAGTTCTATTGGCTCTCATATAGCGAAATAGATGAGGAGACGGGCATATATAAGGATATAGGTTTTTATTACGGTGCGACCGATGGTGCGGCATTCCAGATTGGCGCTCACAAGGCGTGGTTGCCTTTGGAAGATAGTGTTGCCGCGAAGATAACAAGTTTCGTATTTGATAACAGCGTAGGCGACGGTAGCAACGAGACAACGGCAATCCGCACTATTGAGAACGATGTTTCTTCAAAGCTCGGCGATGATATTATTTACAATCTGGCCGGGCAGCGCGTGAACAGCATGAGCACTCGCGGCATCTACATCGTCGGCGGCAAGAAAGTGGTAAAGAAATAATTGTCAAAGGAGCAAGCTATGAAGAAATATATCAAACCAAGCATAGAAACGCAGACTGTTGAATTCGGTTTAATGGCGGATCCTTCGCCTGCTGGCGAAACGAAAATATACCCTGAGGTGGGAGAAGAAGGCATCACCAAAGGCACCGACGACTGGGAGGAGGCCGACGACTTCGGCTGGTGAAATCATCATTTGCGTCGTTGCGGGGCAGGCCTTTTGCGGGTAAGGCTCAGGCTCACCGGCGCGAAAGAGGAATACGAAAAGGGGCTGATTACGCGGAGTAGTCAGCCTCTTGTTTTGTGCGGCGCAAAGAATTATTACTGCGCTTTCGACGAACTTTTTAATGTACTTTCAACGAACGTTATTACTGCGCTTTTGTCGTAAGCCTTAACGCGCCTTAGCTGAAGAATTGTTACAGTGCGACAGGCTCGTATGGCAATCCGTAGATATCGGCGACGGCTTTGAACGTTACTTTTCCTTCGACGATGTTCAGTCCCTTCGCCAGTGCGGGGTCCTCCTTGCACGCCTTTTGCCAGCCCTTATCTGCCAGCGCGAGGGCGTATTTCAGCGTTGCGTTGGTCAGCGCGAGGGTTGATGTGTTCGGCACAGCGCCGGGAATGTTGGCTACGGCGTAGTGAAGTATGCCGTCAATCGTGTACGTCGGGGAGCTGTGAGTTGTCGGATGAGACGTCTCGAAGCAACCGCCTTGGTCTATCGCGACGTCAACAAGCACCGTGCCCGGCTCCATCAGAGAGAGCATCTCCCGCGTGATGAGGTGCGGCGCCTTATCTCCCGGCACGAGTACGGAGCCCACCACGATGTCAACATCTTTGAGTTCGCCCGTGATGTTGTGGGGAGTGGAGTAGAGTGTGGTTACGTTCGGCGGCATGGCAACCGACAGTTCCCTGAGCAACGGCAGCGAAATATCGGCGATAATCACATTTGCGCCCATGCCCGCCGCTACACGTGCCGCCGCCTGACCGACGATGCCGCCGCCCAAGACCAGCACTTTCACGGGTTTCACGCCGGGTACGCCGCAGATGAGCTTGCCCTTGCCGCCCTTCGTTTTCTGTAAATAATACGCGCCGTTGACTATCGCCATGCGCCCCGCCACTTCGCTCATCGGCACGAGCAACGGCAGGGAGCGGTCGGCCAACTGCACCGTCTCGTAAGCCAGACATACGCCGCCGCTTTTTATCATCGCGTCAGTCAGCTCGCGGTCGCTGGCAAAATGGAAGTAAGTGAATAGCAATTGCCCTTTCTTCACCAATGGATACTCGGGCGCAATCGGCTCTTTCACCTTGACAATCATATCCGCCGCGGCGTAGGTTTCTTCGATTGTAGGCAGCAGTTTCGCGCCCGCCGCAGTGTAATCGCCGTCGGCAAAGCCGCTGCCAACGCCCGCCGTATGCTGCACAAACACCTCGTGCCCGTGCTTAACAAGTTCCGCAACGCCCGCCGGAGTCATGCCCACGCGGTTCTCGTTGTCCTTAATCTCTTTCGGAATACCAATTCTCATAGCTTTCGGTTGTTTAATTTAGGTTTGTAGATTAGGGTTAGATGTGTAAGGCAAAGATAATTCAAACGCCGCGAAAAGCAAGGTTTTCCATAAAATTAATTTCGAAGAAAGACCTTTGCAGAAAAATATTCTAAGAAACCGGCATTTTGTAGAATGTTTATTCTAAGAAACCGGCCTTTTGCAGAAAATATCACTATGAAAATGCATTAAGGAAAATAGCGATGGGCATTGAAACGAACCCGACGGCAAACCTTGTGGTGCTCGCCGCCGGGCTAAGTAGTATTATAGTAGCAACTAAGATAATCGCAAGCCTTTCCTTCGCGAGGTCGCGGTCAATCGGAATTCAGCCAATCGGAATTGGTTAATCAAAATTTAATTAATCAGAATTCGGCAGACTTCGGCGTGCGCGGGAAAGGAATGACGTCGCGGATGTTCTGCATGCCCGTTACGAAGAGGATGAGCCGCTCGAAACCGAGACCGAAACCACCGTGGGGACACGTGCCGAAGCGCCGTGTGTCGAGGTACCACCACATATCTTTCATCGGTATGCCGCGACTCTCAATCTCCGCCAGCAGCTTGTCGTAGTTCTCTTCGCGTATCGAGCCGCCGATGATCTCGCCTATTTGCGGGAAGAGCACGTCCGTCCCTTGCACTGTCAAGCCTTGCTCTATGCCATCGAGAACGGGTTTCTCGTCGTCAATCTTCATATAGAACGCCTTGATCGCTTTCGGGTAGTGCGTCATGATGACGGGCTTGCCGAAGTGCTCTTCGACGAGGTAACGCTCGTGTTCCGAAGCGAGGTCGTCGCCCCAGTCGCAGGGGAACTCGAACTTCCTGCCGTTCCGCTTCGCCTCTTGGAGTATTTTTATGCCTTCGGTGTAGGACAGGCGGACAAACTCCGTGCTGTCTGCCACCGTCTGCAGACGCTCTATCAGCCCTTTGTCCACCATCTTGTTGAGGAACTCGAGGTCGTCTTTACAATGCTCCAGCGCCCAACGGATGCAGTATTTCAAGAAGTCCTCTTCGAGCGTCATCAGGTCGTCGAGGTCGATGAACGCCACTTCCGGCTCTATCATCCAGAACTCGGCGAGGTGGCGCGGCGTGTTGCTGTTCTCGGCGCGGAACGTCGGTCCGAAGGTGTAGATCGCACCTAACGCCGTGGCGCCCAGCTCGCCCTCCAACTGCCCCGAGACGGTGAGCGAGGTCATCTTGCCGAAGAAGTCGTCGTCGTAGGTGATGTGTCCGTCGGCATCTTTCTTCAAGTTATAAAGGTTTTTCGTCGTAACTTGGAACATCTGCCCCGCACCCTCCGCGTCGCTGGCGGTGATGAGCGGCGTGTTGAAATAGAAATATCCGCGTTCGTGGAAATAGGTGTGGATCGCCATTGCCATGTTGTGGCGTATGCGCATCACCGCACCGAACGTATTGGTTCTCAGGCGCATATGAGCGTGCTGCCGCATGTACTCGAAGCTCTGGCCTTTCTTTTGCATCGGATAATCTGCCGCGCAAGTGCCGAGAACGGTTATTTCTTCGGCTTGAATTTCTACGGTTTGCCCCGCGCCGATGCTCTCGGTTAGCGTCCCGACGCATTTCACGCACGCGCCGGTGGTGATTTGCCGCAGCACATCGTCGCTGATTTTCTCGGTATTCGCCACGATCTGCAGCGTTTTAATTGTGCTGCCGTCGTTGAGTGCGATGAAGTTAATGCCTTTGCTGCCGCGCTTCGAGCGCACCCAGCCCATCACGGTTACCTCTGCGCCGAAGTCTGTCCTGCCGAGCACGTCGGCTATCTTTTCCCTATACATAAAAATCGAGATAAAAATTCGTCTTTATTCAAACGCGCCCATCCGCAGCATGTCGACCTCTTTCTCAGTGAGGAAACGCCAGTCGCTGCGGCGGAGGTGCTTCTTTGTAAGGCCGCAGAACTGCACGCGGTCGAGCTTCATCACGTAGTAGCCGAGGGCTTCGAAGATGCGGCGCACGATGCGGTTCTTGCCGCTGTGAATCTCGATGCCGACCTGTTTCTTGTCGGTGGGCGAAGCGTATTCGATGGCGTCGGCGCGGATCATGCCGTCAGGGAGCTCGATGCCCTCGGCGATTTTGCGCATGTCGGCGGCCGCGAAATTCTTGTCGAGGAAGGCGTGGTACACCTTTTTCTTAATGAAATGCGGGTGCGTCAACTTCGAAGCCAGCTCGCCGTCGTTGGTAAGTAGCAGCACGCCCGTTGTGTTTCTGTCGAGGCGCCCGACGGGGTAGATGCGCTCCGGGCAGGCGTCTTTGACGAGCTCCATAACCGTTTTGCGCTTCTGCGGGTCGTCGACGGTGGTAACGCAGTCTTTCGGCTTGTTGAGCAGCACGTAAACTTTTTTCTCGATGCGCACGGGCTGGTCGTGGAACACCACCTCGTCGGTGCGCTTCACCTTTGTGCCGAGCTCGGTAACCACCTGCCCGTTCACTTTCACGACGCCCGCCTGAATGAACGTGTCGGCTTCGCGGCGCGAGCAAGCACCGGCGTTCGCGAGGAATTTATTGAGGCGCACCGGAGCGTTCGGGTCGAGGATTTCCTCTTTGTAATCGATGCGTTTTTTGGGGTTGAATGCCGGTCGGTTGAAGTTGTTTTTCGGCCGGTGAAAACCTTGCTGATTGCCGTAACCCTGCGGCCGGAAATTGCCCTGCCGACGCTGGTTCTGGTAGCGCGGCTGATAACCTTCGCGCG
>JAJPYN010000019.1:209816-232144 GCA_021204905.1 Prevotella sp. | reverse complement strand
GCTGATAACCCTCGCGCGGTTGATAACCTTCGCGTGGCTGATAACCCTCGCGCGGTTGATAACCTTCGCGTGGCTGATAACCCTCGCGCGGCTGATAACCCTCACGCGGCTGGTAATTATTTCGCGGCTGATAACCCTGATTGTTGTGCGGCCGGTTTTGCCAGCGCGGCTTGTATTCGCCGTCCTGATGCTGATAATTCTGATTTCGCGGTTGATAACCCTCGCGCTGTTGATAACCTTCGCGCTGTTGATAACCCTCGCGTGGTTGATAGCCCTCGCGCTGCTGATACCCCTCGCGCGGCCGGTAATTTGCGCGCGGTTGGTACTCGCCATTGCCTATTCGCGGTCGTGTGATGCGTGCGCGCGGCCGGCGCCCCTCGCCATTTTCAGGGGTTTGCCCGTCGGTGTAGCGCGAAACTCTCTCATAACGTTTGCCGTCTTCCTGCACTTCGTCTTTCTGTTCTTGCGGTTCGTTTGTTGTGTTCATGTTCGTTTGTGTTTTTTGTCAGCCTCACGGCCAATTGTTTTGTTAAGGAATGTTTTGAGATTAAAGGTTGTAAATATTAAAAAATCGAAAATGTTTGGTTTAGATGCCTGTGTAATTTTCCGGCGTGATGGCAAGCAGCTCGTTCTTCACACTGTCGCTCACGTCGAGGTTGTTGATGAAATTGCGCAGCGTCGCGGCGGTAACTTTCTCGTTGGTGCGCGTGAGCGATTTGAGCGCCTCGTAGGGGTTCGGGTAACCTTCGCGCCGGAGGATTGTCTGTACGGCTTCGGCCGCTACCGCCCAGTTATTACTGAGGTCTTCGGCTATTTTGTCGGGGTTGAGAATGAGTTTTCCCAGACCTTTCATTGTGCTTTGCAGCGCGATGACGATATGGCCGAGCGGCACGCCGATGTTGCGGATGACGGTGGAGTCGGTCAGGTCGCGTTGCAGGCGGCTTACCGGCAGTTTCGCGGCGAGGAATTGCAGCAGCGCGTTCGCCAGGCCGAGGTTGCCTTCGGCGTTCTCGAAATCGATGGGGTTCACCTTGTGCGGCATCGCGCTCGAGCCCACCTCGCCCGGCTTGATCCGCTGTTTGAAATACTCAGCGGAGATGTACATCCAGCAGTCGCGATTGAGGTCGATGAGGATGGTCGAGATGCGTCTGAGCGCGTCGAAGATGGCGGCGAGCGAGTCGTAATTGCTGATTTGCGTGGTGAACTGTTCGCGCTCGAGACCGAAGCAATCGGCGATGAATCTGTCGGCGAACGTGCGCCAATCGATGTCGGGGTAAGCCGCGTGGCAAGCGTTGAAGTTGCCCGTTGCGCCGCCGAATTTCGCGGTGATTGGCAGCGCTCGCAACTGTTGCATCTGCCTTTGCAGGCGATAGACGAACACCATTATTTCCTTACCGAGCCGCGTGGGTGATGCCGGTTGGCCATGCGTACGGGCGAGCATCGGCACGTCGGCCCATTCGCCGGCGAGCGTTTGCAGTTGCGCGGTGAGCTGCTCGATCTGCGGAATGACGACATCGGCAAGCGCTTCTTTCAGCATGAGCGGCACGGCGGTGTTGTTGATGTCCTGCGAGGTTAAGCCAAAATGCACGAACTCCCTGTATTTCAACAAGTTACCGATTTTACCGAACTGTTCTTTAATGAAATATTCAACGGCCTTAACATCGTGGTTGGTGATGCTTTCAAGTTGTTTAACACGCGCAGCATCGTCAATCGTAAATTTTTCGTAAATAGCGCGGATGGCAGGGAAGAGCTTGCGGTCGACGCCCGACAATTGCGGCAACGGCAACTCGCATAGGCGAATGAAATACTCGGTTTCGACGCGCACGCGGTACTTGATGAGCGCCCGTTCGGAGAAGTATGCTTCGAGCGGCCCGGTCTTTGTGCGGTAGCGTCCGTCGATGGGCGAGATGGCAGTCAGCGTGGCTGTTTCCATGGAAAATTGTTCGGGTTTTAGTTTGTAATTCTCGTCTTGTGTCATCCTGAAACCGCGGCAAATGTAATAAGATTTTTCGTACAAACGCGCGATGAGGCCAACTTTCTTTCGCGTGCCTTGGCTTTTTTTTGGCGAAATCTATTGCGCGCGCGGCGGTTTTTGGCTATATTTGCGTGCGCATCATGCCGGCGGAAGACCTTTCGTTTAAGGCGGTGCGGGTGAAAAAGTTAACAAATAAAAAACAATATGCTTCGAAAAATCAGGACGGTGCTCGCGGCGGTCTTTTTGTTCCTTGCCACGATGCTGTTCGTTGACCTCTCCGGCGTCGCCGCGCGCCATTTTTCGTGGGTGGCGAAGGTGCAGTTCTTGCCGGCGTTGCTGTCGCTGAACGTGCTCGTCGTTGCCGCGCTCCTCTTGCTGACGCTCGTCTTCGGCCGCATCTACTGCTCGGTGGTTTGTCCGCTGGGCGTGATGCAAGACGTGTTCGCGTTCTTCGGCAGGCTGCGGAAAAAGAACCCGTATAAATATTCAAAAGAGAAACGTTGGTTGCGCTACGGCGTGCTGGCGGTGTTCGTCATTTTAATCGTTTTCGGCGTTAATGCGCTGTATGTGCTCGTCGCGCCGTACAGTGCCTTCGGGCGGATCGCGGCGACCATCGTGCGGCCTGTTTATGCATTTTGCAACAATGTTTTTGCATATTTTTCCGAATTAACCGGCAGTTATGTTTTTTCGTACGAAGAGATTTACCTGTCTGTTTCGGCAACGCTCATTATTGCGCTGGTGACCCTTATTCTATTGGGTATTCTGGCTTGGCGCGGCGGTCGAACTTATTGCAACGCGATTTGTCCCGTGGGCACCGTGCTGGGCTTTTTCGCAAGGTTCTCGTTGTTGAAAGTGCATATTCTTGAAGAAAAATGCATAAGCTGCGGCAAGTGCGGCAGGCATTGCAAAGCGGCGTGCCTCGACAGCAAAAACCACGCGATTGATTACAGCCGCTGCGTCGTTTGCGGCGATTGCTTGGACGAGTGCCACGAGAAGGCGCTTGTTTACGGTTTGCGTCGCGGCAAGAAAGAGGAAGCTTCGCCGAAGCCAATAAACAAAGGGCGTCGCGCGTTTCTTGTCGGTGCAACAATCTCAACTGCGGCGGCACTCTTCGCGCAGGATAAGAAGACTGTCGACGGCGGTTTGGCGGTGATTGAGGACAAGGTTGCTCCGCCGCGCAAGACGCCCGTTCATCCCGCCGGTTCGCTCTCCGCGCGCCATTTGCGGCAGCATTGCACGGCGTGCCAGCTCTGTATTGCCGAGTGTCCGAACCATGTGCTGCGGCCGTCGACGGATTTGCGCACGTTTATGCAGCCGGAGATGTCGTTCGAGCGCGGGTCGTGCCAGCCTTTTTGCAACCGTTGCTCCGCCGTTTGCCCCACCGGCGCGATCCGTCCGATCTCGCTCGAAGACAAGGTGTCGACGCAGCTCGGACATGCCGTGTGGATTGAGAAAAACTGCGTGGTAACGACCGACGGCGTGCAGTGCTTTATGTGTTCGCGCGTGTGCCCGGCGGGTGCGATAACGCTTGTGGCGAAAGACGTTTCCGACGAAAATTCGCTTAAGATACCGGCTGTCGACACGGCGAAATGCATCGGTTGCGGCGCGTGCGAGAACATGTGTCCGTCGCGGCCGCTGAGCGCCATTTATGTTGAGGGTCACGAGGTGCATAAAATGATTTAGGAGGCGGGGATTATGAAAAATATAAGCAGGAGAAATTTCTTTAAGACGCTCGGCGGTACGGCTGTGGCTTCGTCGTTGCTGCTCGCGGCGTGCAAGAAAAGTGCGGGCGGTGCGGCTTCGGCTCAGGCTGACGGCGAAGGAACAATGACGCTTCGCACCAACCATAACACGGGCGACAAGGTGTCGCTGTTGGGCTTCGGGATGATGCGCTTGCCGACAGTGAACAATGGCGGTTCGGCGCGCGAGACCGACGAGGAAATCGACCAAGAGATGGTGAACAAGCTTGTGGATTATGCCCTCGCGCACGGCGTGAATTATTTTGACACCGCACCCGTTTACTGCCAAGGCAAGTCGGAGCACGCCACGGGCATCGCGCTCAGCCGCCACAAGCGCAGCGGGTATTTTATCGCCACGAAGCTCTCCAACCAGAACCCCGCGAACTGGCCGCGCGAGGCGTCGCAGGCGATGTTGCGCAACTCGCTGAAAGAACTGCAGACCGATTACATCGATTACCTCCTGCTGCATTCCATTGGCGGCGGCGAGGATCCTTTCGCCACGTTCAACGGCCGCTTCATCGACAACGGCCTTCTCGACTGGCTTGTGGAGCAGAAGGCAAAGGGCGTCATCCGCAACCTCGGTTTCTCGTACCACGGCGATGTAAGGATTTTCGACATGCTGCTGAAATGGCACGACGAAGGCCGCTATCACTGGGACTTTGTGCAAATCGAGCTCAATTATCTCGACTGGGATTACGCGCACGAGATCAACGCGGCGAACACCAACGCGTCGTACCTTTATGCCGAGCTCGAAAAGCGAAATATCCCCGCGGTGATTATGGAGCCGCTGCTTGGCGGACGGCTGGCCAACGTGCCGGATTATGTTGCGAAGAAGCTTCAGGAGCGCGAGCCGCAATCGACCGCCGCGGGCTGGGCGTTCAGGTTCGCCGGTACGCCGGAGGGTGTGCTGACCGTGCTGTCGGGCATGACTTACATGGAGCATCTCGAAGAAAACGTGCGCACATACTCGCCGCTGCGGCCGCTGACCGACGCCGACCTTGCGCTGCTGGCCGATGTGGCGAAGGACATTTTCGACATCAAAGCCGTGCCTTGCACCGGTTGCAAATATTGCATGCCGTGCCCTTACGGCCTGAACATCCCCGCCGTTTTCGCGCATTATAACAAATGCCTCAACGAGGGCAATCTGGTGCACACGAGCGGCGAGCATGACTCGGCTTACCGCCGTGCGCGAAGGGCCTTCCTTGTGGGTTACGACCGCAGCGTGCCGAAGTTGCGGCAGGCCGACCATTGCATCGGTTGCGGGCAATGCAAGCCTCACTGTCCGCAGAGCATTGACATTCCGAAAGAGATGGTTCGCATCGCGGAGTACACCGACGACATTCGCCGGGGTTAGTGCCGCGAACAATTAGCCGATTAGTAGTTGCTACTATTTAATTAGTGCGAACAACTATCTGATTAGTAGTTGCTACTATTTAATTAGTAGTTGCTACTATTTAATTAGCAGTTGCTGCTATTCGGTTAGTTCGAACAACTGTCGGGTTCGTTTCAAGGACAATTGTCGGGTTCGTTTCGTTTTGTTTTAAGTTAATTCCGCGCGCTGCCGGCCTTATTTTCAAGCTTCTTTTGTTCTTCCTGCGCCGCTTTGATTTTAATTTTATCGAAGCCTTCGCCGTAGACGCCGCTGACGGCACCGATTGAGACGAAGGCGTTGGGGTCGATGTTCTTTATCAGCCGCAGGATTGTTACCGACTCGTTTTTCTTTGCAAGGATGCAGAGCACTTTCATCTCTTTGCCGGAATACCATCCGTGTGCGTCGATGAGGGTGATGCCGCGTTGCACCGTCGTGCCTATTTCGTGGGCGATGTCCTTGTATTTTTTCGAAAAGATGAGGAACTGCACGGAGGCGCGGTTGGCGTTCATCACATAGTCGAGCACCCAGTTTTCGAGCATCATAAACACATAGCCCAGCACCACTTTCCGCCAGTCGCTGAGGACGAAATAAGAGCTGCCGATGATGAACACATCGAGGGTGAGCAGGACGCGCCCGAGTGATATTTCGCGGTATTTGTTTATTGCTGCGGCAACGATGTCGGTTCCTCCCGTCGAGCCGTTGTGGAGGAAGATGACTGCCAGTCCGAAGCCGCAGATGAGTCCGCCGAGCACGATAGACATAAACAGCTCGTCGGGACCGAGCAGTTGGAAGAGCGTGCCGTCGTCGCGCGTGATGAGTTCCTGCAAAAGGCCGACGAAGAACGACAGCAGGAATATGCCGTAGATGGTGCGTGTGAGGAAGCGCCAGCCGAGTATTTTCAGGGCTATGGCGAGCAATATCACGTTGAGGATGAAATAAGTGTACGCCACGGGGAAGCCGGTAGCATAGAAGACGAGTGCGCTGACACCGGTCAAGCCGCCCGACATCAGTTGGTAAGGCAAGAGGAAGAACACCCACCCGAAGGCATAGAGGAACAAGCCGAAGGTGAGATAGAAATAGTCCGACACCTCTTTCAGGGTAACGGAGCGGGCGATGGTTTTCAAGTCGTTCATGGCGCGTGAGGAGTTGTTTAGTTTGAATTGTCAGCAGCCGGACAGGCTTGTTACTTACTCTTTCAATACGATGTTGATAATCTTTCCGGGCACGACGATGGTCTTCACCACGTGCTTGCCCTCGATATATTTCCGCGCCTGTGGCGAGCCGAGTGCCGCCTGCGCCACCGTCTCGCGGTCGGCATCTGCGGGGAACTCGAGCGTGAAGCGCACCTTTCCGTTAAACTGCACGGGCATCTTCACCGTCCGCTCCACGAGGTAATCCTCGTTCAGCTCGGGCAGCCGCGCGTCGCAAACCGTATCCGTGTGCCCGAGTTGCGAATACAGCTCTTCGGCGATGTGCGGCGCGAACGGCGCGAGGAGTATCACCATCGGCTCGAGGACTTCGCGGCTGCGGCATTTCTGCTGCGTCAGTTCCGTCGTGGCAATCATAAATGCGGAGATGGCGGTGTTGTAGGAGAAGAGTTCTATGTCGGCGGTAACTTTCTTGATCAGCTTGTGCAGCGACTTGAGGTTCTCCGCCGTCGGCGCGCTGTCGCAGGCGAGGAACTTGCCGTCTCTGCTCCAAAACAGCGCCCAGAAACGTTTCAAGAAGCGGTGGCAGCCGTCAATGCCGTTGGTGTCCCACGGTTTGCTCTGCTCGACGGGACCGAGGAACATCTCATACAGCCGCAGCGTGTCTGCACCGTAATTGTCTATCACCACGTCGGGATTAACTACGTTGAACATCGACTTCGACATCTTCTCCACCGCCCATCCGCAGACGTATTTGCCGTCTTCGAGGACAAATTCGGCAGTAGCGTACTCGGGGCGCCACGCGCGGAACGCATCGATGTCGAGCAGGTCGTTCTTGACGATATTCACGTCAACGTGGATTTCCGTCGTGTCGTAGCTGTCTTTCAGTCCGAACGAAACGAAAGTATTAGTGTCCTTAATGCGATATACGAAGTTGGAGCGCCCCTGTATCATACCCTGATTGACCAGCTTTTGGAACGGCTCTTCGCGTTTCGATACACCGATGTCGCGGAGGAACTTATTCCAGAAACGCGAGTAGATGAGGTGCCCCGTGGCGTGCTCCGAGCCTCCGACGTAGAGGTCGACATTGCCCCAATACTCCGCCGCCGCAGAACTGACGAGCGCCTTGTCGTTGTGCGGGTCCATATAGCGGAGATAATACGCCGACGACCCCGCGAAGCCCGGCATGGTGTACAATTCGATTGGGTAGACCCCGTCCTCGTCACTAATGAGTGCTTTGTCTACTATTTTGCGCTGTTTCTCGTCCCACGCCCATATCCGCGCGTTGCCGAGCGGCGGTTCTCCTGTCGCTGTAGGCAGAAACTTGTCCACGTCCGGAAGTTCAATCGGCAGGCACTCTTCGGGAATCATCGTCGGGATGCCGTGCTTGTAGTAGACAGGGAACGGCTCGCCCCAATAACGCTGACGTGAGAAGATGGCGTCGCGCAGACGATAGTTCACCTTCACGCGTCCCAAGCCTTCCCGCTCGACAAACGCCTTTGTCGCCGCAATTGCCTCGCGTACAGACAAGCCGTTGAGACTGAAATGTTTATACGATTGTTTGCCCTTCAAGGGAGAGTTCATCACCGTACCCTCTTTCGCATCGTAGCTCTCCCGGCTTACGTCGGCACCCTCAATAAGCGGGATAATCGGCAGATTGAAGTGTTTGGCAAAGGCGTAGTCGCGGCTGTCGTGCGCCGGCACCGCCATTATCGCGCCCGTGCCGTAGCCCGCCAAGACGTATTCGGCGACGTAAACGGGACAGCGGTCGCCCGTGATGGGGTTGATGCCGTAAGCGCCGCAGAACACGCCCGTAACGGTGTGGTCTATCATCCGCTCCCGCTCGGTGCGACCCTTTACATATTTAATATAGTCGTCCACCGCCTGCCGCCGGTCCGCCGTAGTCAATTTGTCAACAAGTTCGCTCTCCGGCGCAAGGACGAAGAATGTTACGCCGAACATCGTGTCGGCACGCGTGGTGAAGATAGTGAAGTCGATGTCGCTGTCCGCCACTTTGATGTTCACCTCCGCTCCCTCCGAGCGTCCTATCCAGTTGCGTTGTGTCTCTTTGATTGACTCGCTCCAATCGATGGTGTCGAGCCCGTCGAGCAACCGTGCGGCGTAGGCTGACACGCGCAGACACCACTGCCGCATCTTCTTCTGCTCTACGGGGAAGCCGCCGCGAATGCTCACGCCGTCAACCACCTCGTCGTTTGCCAATACCGTGCCGAGCCCCTCACACCAGTTGACCATCGTCTCGCCGAGGTAGGCGATGCGGTAGTTCATCAGCACGTCGGACCGCTCTTTCTCACTCATCCGCCGCCACTCCTCTGCCGTAAAATGCAGTTCCTCGCCACACGCGGCGCGGAGGTTGTCCGTGCCGTACTTCTCGAAATGCTCCGTCAAGTCGCTTATCGGCATAGCCGACTGACACGCCATGCAGTAGAATGAATCATACATCCGCTCGAATGCCCACTGTGTCCAGTGATAATATGACGGGTCGCAGGTGCGTACCTCTCGGTCCCAGTCGAACGAGAAACCGATGCGGTCGAGCTGACTGCGGTAACGCGCAATGTTCTGCTGCGTGGTGGTCTCGGGGTGCTGTCCCGTCTGGATGGCATACTGCTCCGCCGGCAGACCGTAGGCGTCGTAGCCCATCGGATTGAGCACGTTATAGCCTTGTTGCCGCTTATAACGGGCATATATGTCGCTTGCGATGTAGCCCAACGGATGCCCCACGTGCAATCCCGCGCCGCTCGGATAGGGGAACATGTTGAGTACGTAGTATTTCGGGCGTTGCGTGTCCTCCGCGACGTGATACGTGCCGTTCTCCGTCCACGCACGCTGCCATTTCCGTTCGATGTCTTTGAAATTATAATCCATAGCGAGAAAATTAACGCCTTGCAAAATTAGGCAAACGCGCCAAATAGACAAAACAAAAGGCGTTTTGCTTGCCCGTGTCGCGCGATATTGTTAATTTTATCCGGCGAAAACCTAACGAATAAAAGATAAGGCGATATGAAAAAATTAGTGTTTCTAACAGGTGCGGGAATGTCGGTGGAGAGCGGCTTCAAGACGTTTCGCGGCAACGACGGGCTTTGGGAAAATTACCCTGTCGAGAAGGTGGCGTCGCACGAGGGCTGGCTCGCAGACCCCGACCTTGTAACGCGGTTCTACAACGAGCGCCGCAGCCAGTTATTCACCTCGGAGCCTAACGAGGGGCATCGCCTCGTAGCGGAGATGGAACGGACGTTTGACACGACGGTAATCACCCAGAATGTAGACAATCTCCACGAGCGTGCCGGCTCCTCACGGGTTGTCCATCTTCACGGCGAGCTGACCAAGGTGTGCTCCTCGCGCGACCCGTACAACCCGCGATACATCCGCGAACTGACGGCGGAGAACTGTCAGGTGGCGCCCGGCACGAAAGCCGACGACGGTTCGTTGCTCCGGCCGTTCATCGTGTTCTTCGGCGAGAGCGTGCCGATGATGGAGACGGCAGTGGCTTATACGCAAGAGGCGGACATCTACGTGGTAATCGGCACGTCGCTCGTCGTCTATCCCGCTGCGGGCTTGCTGTCGTATCTTCGGGTGGATGTTCCCGTGTATATCATCGACCCCGCCGACGTGCCCTACGCCTCCTACCTGAACATCACGCACATCCGCAAGGGTGCGTCGGAGGGCATGCGGGAGTTGAAAGACATCCTTTTGAAAGGCGTTTGAAACGAGGGCGAAACTAAAAAAAATAGTTCTTAGTCGCTACTAAAATCCTGAACAATTAAGTTGTTAATTGCCTGAGTAACAAGTGTTTAGTTCGTTTAATTGCCTAAGCAACAAGCATTAAAGTTGTTTATTGCCTAAGCGACAAGCATTAAGGTTGTTTATTGCCTAAGCGACAAGCATTACATTTGTCAATTGCCTGATTTTCAAGCATTTCATTTGTCAATTGCCTGATTTTCAAGCATTTAGAGCATCGTTACTTCTTTGATGTCGCTCACTTGGCGCAGGCTGTTGGCTATTTCGGTTACTTCGCCGCGGTCGTACACGCGCACGAGGATGGTGCCTTCGAAGATGCCGTCGCTTGTGGTGATGTTGATGTTGCGGATGTCAATATCCATTTGGTCGGACAGCACGCGCGAGACGTCTTTGAGGATGCCTTTGCGGTCGAACCCTTTCAGGCGGATTGTTGCGTCGAAGAGCATGCCGCGGAACATGTTCCATCGCGCGTCGACGATGCGGTCGCCGAAGGTGCTTTTCAGGCGTGTCGCCACGGGGCAGTCGCGCTTGTGGATGACAATCTCGTTGCTGTCCGAGATGAAGCCGAGGATGTCGTCGCCGGCGATGGGTTTGCAGCATGCGGCATAGTTGAACGTGTGGAAATTCACGTCGTTGATGCTGATGGCTTGTTTCTTGTCGAAGTCTTTGCCCACGATGAATTTCGCTTCTCCGCCGTCGCCCTTTTTCCTTTCGGCTTTGAGGAACGGCACGAGCTTGCGCCATTTCTTGCGTTTCTCCTTGCCCGTAACGGCCTCAGTGAGCTTGTCGTCGAGCGCGATGCCGCCCTTTGCGATACCTGCGAACAGTTCCTCGCGGCTGATGGCGAAGGCTGTGCAGATGCGGTCGTAGACGGCCACCGACGCGGTGAACCCTTTCTCCGTGAGCCATGCCGAGAGCTGCTCCTCGCCTTTCTTTTGCAGCTCGCGGTTCTCTCTCCGGAGGGCAATCTGAATTTTGTTGCGCGCCTTGGTGGTGGTTACCACGTCGATCCACTCCCTGTGTACGCGCTGCGAGGCTGATGTGAGGATCTCCACTTGGTCGCCGCTTTGCAACTTATAGCTTAGCGGCACGAGCTTATGGTTCACCTTCGCGCCGATGCAATGGGTGCCGAGGAAGCTGTGGATGGAGAACGCGAAATCGAGCGCGGTGGAGCCCGACGGCATGGTTTTCAGTTCGCCCTTCGGAGTGAAGACAAATATCTCGCTGGCGAAGAGGTTGAGCTTGATGGCGTCGAGGAAATCCATTGCGTCGGGCTGCGGGTCGTCGAGGATTTCTTTAATTGTGCCTATCCAGTTGTTCAGCTCGCCTTCGTTGTTGGCCTCGCCTTTGCCCTCTTTGTATTTCCAATGCGCGGCGAAGCCTTTTTCGGCCAAATCATCCATGCGCTCGGATCGGATTTGCACTTCAATCCATCGCCCTTGGTTGCTCATGAGCGTTACGTGCAGCGCCTGATAACCGTTGGCCTTGGGGTGGTTGAGCCAGTCGCGCAGGCGGTCGGGGTGGGCTTTGTAGAGCTTGCTGATGGCGACGTAGATGCGAAAACACTCGTCGATCTCGTCGCTATCGTCGTCGACGGCGTAGATGATGCGCACGGCGAGGATGTCGTAAATCTCTTCGAACGAGACGTGTTTCAGTTGCATCTTGCGCCAGATGGAGTAGGGGCTTTTCACGCGCGCCTTGATGGTGTAGCGGACGCCCATGGAGTCGAGCGCCTCCTTTATCGGCTGGGTGAAACTTTCGAACAGGTTGCCGATGGAATGCTGCGTCTCTTCGAGCTTCTTCGTGATGTAATTGAAGGTGTCGGGGTGCTCGAACTTGAAACTAAGGTTCTCTAATTCAGTCTTTATCTTATTGAGTCCCAGGCGGTTAGCAAGCGGCGCATAGATGTAAAGGGTCTCGCCCGCGATTTTGTATTGCTTGTTGTGAGGTTGCGCGTCGAGCGTGCGCATGTTGTGAAGGCGGTCGCATATCTTGATGAGGATGACGCGGATATCATCGTTCATCGTGATGAGCAGCTTCTTGAAATTTTCCGCCTGTGCCGACGCGTGTTCGCCGAAGATGCCGCCGGAGATTTTCGTCAGACCGTCGACGATTTGCGCCACCTTCGCGCCGAAGAGGTTCTCGATGTCCTCGGTGGTGTAATCGGTGTCCTCGACGACGTCGTGCAGCAACGCCGAGCAGATGCTTGTGCTGCCGAGCCCCATCTCTTCGCACGCTATCTGCGCCACGGCGAGCGGGTGCATGATGTAGGGTTCGCCGGAGAGCCGCTTGACGCCTTTGTGTGCTTGACGCGCGAAGTTGAACGCCTTGGTGATAAGGTCGATCTTCTTGCGGTGGGGCGAGGCGAGATAGGCGCTCATCAGGTGCTGGAACGCGTCGTCCACCATCTGCTCGTCGGCGGGCTGAATGCTGTCGTTGGTCATCGTTTTTTGCTATTAGTTTAAAAGGGTTTTCGCGCGGGGCTTAAGACAAATTTTACTTTACTCGCAACTTCTTTCCTGCCACGATCGTTGTGCCTTTAATGCTCGGGTTAAGTTGTTTGAGGCGCTTCACCGTTGTGCCGTTGCGCTTGGCTATTGCGCCGAGCGTGTCGCCTTTCCGCACGGTGGTGGTGCGCGCTGACGACCCTCTGCGCCGCTTTGTTGCGCTGCTTCTCCGCACGGTGGTCGGTGCCGGCGTGTTCACTGCCGTTACGGCGCGCTTCGTGAGCAGTTCGGAGGCGCGGTAGGCGTAAACGGCCTCTTCGTTGTCGATGAAATTGATGATGTCCGTTGCGGGCAGACGCAGCGTCGAGGGCTTCGTGCCGCCGTTGATGATGCTGCGGCGGTATTGCGGGTTGAGGGCTTCGACGGCTTTGATGTCGATGTCAAGGACATGGGCGATTTGTTCGAAATGCACGTCGCGCGAGACAACCACCGTGTCGGTCTTCGCCGGCAGCGTGGCGCGCATCGGGCAGATGTTGTGCTCGCAATAGTAGTTCATGATGTAGTTTGTGGCGATGAATGCCGGCAGATAACCGCGGGTCTCGCGCGGCAGGTAAGGGTAGATCAGCCAATAATCTTTCTCGCCGTTAGCGCGGTGGATGGCCTTGTTGACATTCTCCGGACCGCAGTTGTAAGCCGCAATCGCGAGGTTCCAGTCGCCGAAGATGGCATACAGGTCGGACAGGTAATGCGCCGCGGCGTAAGAGGCTTTGATCGGGTCCTGCCGCTCGTCGACGAGGCTGTTCACTTCGAGGCCGTACTGCTTGCCCGTAACGAGCATGAACTGCCACAGCCCCGTTGCGCCGGTGCGCGAGACAGCCTTCGGGTTCAGCGCCGACTCGACGATAGGTAAGTATTTGAGTTCCAGCGGCAAACCGTAACTCTCGAGCGCCTCTTCGAAGATGGGCATGTAGAAATTTCCCGCACCGAGCATCACGCTCACCGACCGCCGCATGCGCCCCGCGTAACGGTCGATGAACTCGCGCACGACACTGTTGTAAGGCATCTCGATGACCGTGGGCAACTTGCCGAGCCGCGCCTGAATCTCCTCCGCCGAATATTGCGGGTTGACATCCGGGAAGTTGCAGTCGGCGTCGGCCGCGAGGTATTGCTGCGCATTATACAGCGCGAGCAGGCTGTCCACGTTCTCGTTCAGGCCCTCGGGGATGTCGTAACCGGCCTCGTCGACAGCGGCGAAACGCTCATCGTCAGCTTCGTCAATAAGCTCGTCGTCGGCCTCTTGCGCAAAGGCGAACGCGCTTGCGGCAAGCATTAAACAAAGAAGGAAATATGTTTTCGGTTTCATAATCGAAATATTGGTTTAAAGCATTGGTTTTCAGAAACTTAGACTGCACTGCACGCCCGGTCCGCCGCCGCGCAGGGGGTTGTTGTAATTGCCTGTGGAGATGTACGCCGGCTCGACGTGCATGCTCAGGTCTTCGGAGATGTCGAATTCGGAGAGCGACGCGTCAACGTATGCATCGATCACGCTGAGCGCATACACGGCGATGATGGCGAAGAAGCTAAGGTCGCGGTAACGCCGGAAGCGGTCCTTGCGCTTGCTGAACAGTGACTGGTAGCGCGACAGGTTGGCGCTGGTGATCTGACTCCCGAGGTGGAGAAACTGCTCGTAACTCTTCGTCGAATCGTCGTCGTCCATCAGGTCGAGGTAGGCCTGTTTGTAGTCGGTGTACATCTGGTTGTTCCACGTCCACGCGTAGGCGCAACCGAGGAAGCCGCCGTAGAAAATGGGCAGTTTCCAATACTTGCGGTTGTAAATCTGGCCCGCGCCGGGGAAGACGAGCGCCAGCCACATCGCGCGCTTCGGCGAGGGCTTCCACGTAGTCCAGTCGCGCCGCACTTTCACTGGTTTCAGGCTGTCCGCAGCGATGCTGTCGGCTTTGACGGGCGTCTCTTCGAAAGAAAAATCGTTTGCCGCGATGTCAGAAATTGAAGTACTGTCTTTCGAAATGGAAAGGGCTTCTTCCGAAGTTGAGGTTGAAGTTAAATCTAAGGTTGAGGTTGAATTTAAATCTAAGCTTGAAGTTGAATTTAAATCCGAAGCCGAACCCGAAGTTGAAACGGGCGCGACGGTTGTTGAATCGGTTGAAACGAACCCGACAGTCGGGGCTATAGTTGTCGATTGCCCGGGGCTTAAAGCTGTCGTTGTCAATTGCCCCTGGCCGGTTTGTCCGGCGGCCGGTTGCGCAAATGCCAACAAGGGCAACAATGCCGCGAGGAGCATTGCCGGCAGGCGGTTCGCACCGGGATATGTGTCGGGTTTCTTCAAACGCTTAGCTCTTTATTTGTTGCAGTTTGGCAATAATCTTGTCGAACGAGCCGTCGCTGTCGAACGCAATAGTAATCTTGCCCTTGCCGTTCTTGCCGCACGCTATTTGCACCTTTGCGCCGAGCAAGCTGCGGATGCTGTCTTTCGCCAAACTGTATTTCTCGGGCAGGGTGCCGCGCGGCGTAACCTTCTTCTTGCCGCCGTTCGCACTTTCGTTTTTCAACTGCTGCGCGATGTCCTCCACCTGCCTCACCGAGTAGCCGTATTTCACCACCTCGCGGAACACCTTCACCTGCGCCGACGGGCTGTCGATGGCGAGCAACGCGCGCGCGTGCCCCATGTCGATGATGTGCTTCTGCAAGGCCATCTGCACCTCTGCCGGCAACCGCAGCAGCCGCAGCGTGTTCGTTATTGCCGTGCGGCTCTTGCCCACGCGTTGCGCCACTTTCTCTTGCGTCATATCCTCGCGCTCCATCAACGCTTGGTAGGCCAGCGCCACTTCGATGACGTTCAGGTCCTCGCGCTGGATGTTCTCCACGAGCGCCATCTCCATGATGCTCGCGTCGGACAGCGTTTTGATGTATGCCGGGATGGCTGTCAGCCCCGCCGCCTGTGCCGCGCGCCACCGTCGTTCGCCGGCGATGATCATGTATCTCTCGGGCGAAATTTGATGCAGCGTGATGGGCTGGATAAGGCCTATCTGCCGTATGCTGTCGGCTAATTCGGCGAGCGTCGTTTCGTCGAAATCGCGGCGCGGCTGGTTGGGGTTGGCTTCGATCTGGTCGAGTGGGATCTCGTTGATTGTCGAGCTGCCTTCGGTTTGCACCACGTCGGTGGAGATGAGCGCGTCGAGCCCTCTGCCGAGCGCCATGCCTTTTTTCGCCGTGTGGAATTTCTTTTTTACTGCCATGCTTCTTTCGCGTGTTTGTTGCGGCTATTTGTTTTTCGTGATGATCTCTTTCGCGAGCGCGAGGTGGTTTTTCGCCCCGGCCGATTTGGCGTCGTAGAGTATTGCGGGCAGGCCGTGCGACGAGCATTCGGAGAGCTTCACGTTGCGCTGTATGACTGTTCGGAAGACGAGGTTTTGGAAGTGGCGTTTCACTTCGTCGTAGATCTGTTTGGCGAGGTTGAGCCGCGAGTCGTACATCGTGATGAGGAAGCCTTCGATGTCGAGCGCGGGGTTGAGCTTGTTTTTAATTAACTTAATGGTATTCAGCAACTTAGCTATGCCTTCGAGCGCGAAATATTCGCATTGCACGGGCACGATGACCGAGTCGGCGGCGGTGAGGTCGTTGACGGTGAGCAAGCCGAGCGAGGGGCTGCAATCGATGAGGATGTAGTCGTATTCGTCTTTGATGGCGGAGAGCACGTTTTTCATTATCCGCTCGCAGTTTTTCATTTTGAGCATCTCTATCTCGGCGCCGACAAGGTTGATGTGGCTCGGCACGATGTCGAGGTGCTCGATGTCGGTGGTGTAAATCGCGTCGAAGATGTCCGCGCCGTTGATGAGGCACTCGTAGATGGAGCATTCGGTGGTGTTCAGGTCCACGCCGAGGCCGCTTGATGCGTTGGCTTGCGGGTCGGCGTCAACGAGCAGCACCGTTTTCTCCAGAATGGCCAGCGATGCGGCGAGGTTGATGGCCGTGGTGGTCTTTCCGACGCCGCCTTTCTGGTTGGCTATTGCAATAATTTTTCCCATAAAACGAATTTTTCTTCGGCCGGCCGATGTACTTGCAGAAAGGGTGTCCGCGCCGCCGTGCCGGTTATCGTGCAAAGTTATTAAAAAGATACGAAACGGCCGGGCATACTTGCGCTTTTTTGCATTTGCGAACATTTTTAAAGCACGCCGCACGCGGGGGTTTACGCTTCGAAAAACGCAGGCGCGAACTGTCAGAAAAGGGGAAAATATTTCCGTAGGTGGCGGAAACTGCCTACCTTCGCCGACAGATATGGAAAACTATCGACCGCTAATACTCATCTCCAACGACGACGGCTACGAGGCGAAAGGCTTGAAGTCTTTGATTGAAATGGTGCGCGACAAGGGCGACATCATCGTCTGCGCTCCGACGGGCGCCCGCTCGGGGCAGTCACGCGCATTCTCCACCGACGTTCTGACGCTCTCCGAAGTGAGTCGCGAGCCGGGATTGGCAATATATAAATGCTCGGGCACGCCCGTCGACTGTATCAAAATGGCATACAGCGAGCTGTGTCCCCGCAAGCCCGACCTCGTCTTGGGCGGCATCAATCACGGCAGCAACTCCTCTACCAACGCGCAATATAGCGGTACTGTCGGCATCGCTATCGAGGCGGCGATGAAGGGAATGCCCGCTATTGCGTTCTCTCTGTGCGACTTCAACCCCGACGCAGACTTCTCGCCGATGACCGAAATCGTGCGCGAGCTGACGGCAAAGGTGCTCGGCGAGGGACTGCCGCAATATGCCTGTCTCAACGTGAACTATCCTCTGACCGACCGACCCCTCGGCATGCGCTACTGCCGTATGGCGCGGGGACACTGGCGGAAGGAAGTGGCGAAATGTCAACATCCCGGCACGGGCAGCGACTATTACTGGATGACGGGTTTCTATCAGTGCGACGAGCCCGACGCTCCCGACACCGACGACCGCGCACTGAGAGAGAATTATATCGCCGTAACGCCCCTTACCGTCGACCTGACGGACTACTCTCTGCTCGACAAACTCAACGGGAAATGAAATATTACCTCATCGCGGGCGAGGCGTCGGGCGACCTTCACGCCTCCAAACTGATGGCGGCACTGCGGAATGAAGACCCCGCGGCGCAGTTCAGATATATCGGGGGCGACCGTATGACGGCTGTCGGCGGAGAGCGTATGTTTCATTTCAAGGACATCGCTTATATGGGTTTCGTGCCCGTGCTGGCTCATCTTGACGTGATATTAAAGGCAAGACGGGACTGCAAAAGGGACATCGCGGCGTGGAAGCCCGACGTGGTGATCCTTGTAGACTATGCCGATTTCAACCTCAACATCGCGAAATACGTCAAGACGGCGGCAGCTTTCACGGAGCGCCGTCCGCGCGTGTACTATTATATTTCCCCGAAGATATGGGCGTGGAAAGAGGGACGGATAAAGCTGTTCCGCAGGTATGTCGACGAGATGTTTTGCATCCTGCCGTTCGAGAAGGACTTTTTCGAGGGCAGACACCGATATAAAGTGCATTACACAGGCAACCCCACGGCGAGCGAGGTGAGGGAATTTAAGGCGGCGGAGCACGAGAACAAGGCGGCGTTTTGCCGCAAGCACGCGCTCGACAACCGCCCGATTGTGGCACTGTTGGCAGGCAGCCGGCGGCAGGAAATCAAGGACAACCTGCCGATGATGGCGCATGTGGCGGAGCGATACGCGGGTTTTCAGTTCGTCGTGGCGCAGGTGGAGTCGGTGGAGAATGAATATTACGAAAGGATATTGCGCGGCACGGAGATAAAGCGGGTTAGCTCCGCGACATACGCTCTCCTCTCTCACGCCGACGCCGCACTCGTTACGAGCGGCACCGCAACGCTGGAGACGTGCTGCTTCGACGTACCGCAAGTGGTGCTGTACAAGACCTTGCTGCCCCGCGTCTCGCGCTTCGTGTGGGACCGTTTCTTCCGTGTGAAGTATATCTCCCTTGTCAATCTGATTGCCGACAAGGAGGTTGTGGCGGAGATGATGGCGGAGAAATTCGAGGTCAGTGCCGTCTGCAGGGAGTTTGAACGAATACTGCCCGGCTCGCCCGACCGCAGCATTATGCTCGAAGAATATAAAAAAGTAAGGGAGAAATTAGGTGATACGCCGGCGCACGCCACAGCCGCACACGCGATGAGAGAATGCCTCCTCTCCGCAGAAAACCAATAATTTACACGATAGAAAGGGTGTAGATATACACCACCGCGGCGGGTATTGCCATCAGCGACGAGTCGAAACGGTCGAGCATACCGCCGTGTCCGGGCAGTATGTTGCCGGAATCTTTTATGCCCAACGTGCGTTTCATCAGGCTCTCCACGAGGTCGCCCCACGTCCCGAACACCACTACGACGGCGCCCAAGCCGAGCCATCCCGCGAGCGACAGTCCCGATAAGTTGTCCGGTTCGATACGCCACACGAGGGTTGCCGCAGCCAAAGAGAGGATTGCTCCGCCGATACTGCCCTCCCAACTCTTGCCGGGACTGATGCGCGGGAACAGTTTTCGCCGCCCGAAAAGGCTGCCCGCGACGTATGCGCCCGTGTCGTTGCACCACAAAAAGATAAAGACGCACAGGGGCAGGAGATAATAAAATTCCCCCTTGTAGTATGCCAATATATTAATGGTAGACAGCGGCAGGGCGATGTAGAGCTGCGACAGCATCGAGTAAGCCCAGTTGTTCAGCGGGTCGCGTTGGCGCAAATAGAGCTCCGAAACGAAGAGATAGATGATGGTGATGAGGTACGGAATGAAGACCACTGCGGGGGTCAGACCCGAACAGAAGCCGAACATCGCAAGCACCAAGAATACTCCCGCCACCGGACAGATGAAGGGATTGACGGCTATCCCCTCCTTTTCATTCACTAACGAGCAAAACTCTCTGACGGTCAGCACCGTGATGAGGGCAAAGACGAACACCATCGCCAACGGACGCAAGAAGCACACCACCATAATGGCGACATAGAAAATGCCCGTTACGGTGCGCGTTATCAGGTTTCTTGTCTTTGCGTTCACGGCTATTGAAATTTATTTCTTGTCGGTCGGCAGTTCCTCTTTCGGCTTTTCCGCAGCGGGTTTTGCCTCGGTCGGTTCGCCGCTATTTTGCTCCAAGAACTCCTTCTGCGCCTCGCGCACCTCCTCCGGCATGTTCTCCAATTCGAGCTTGCGGCGCAGCTCCGCCTCCTCTTTCTCCTTCTGTTGGTTATTCGCCTCGATTATCTCTTCCGTGCGGCTGACCCACTGACGCTTACCGAAGATCTTCTCTACGTCCTCCGCAAAGATGACCTCTTGGGAGATGAGCATCTCCGCAAGACGGTTGTGCCCCGCCTTATATTCCAGCAACAGCTTCTTCGCACGGGCGTATTGCCCGTTGACGAGTTTAAGTACTTCGTCGTCGATTATCTTCGCTGTCGTCTCTGAATAGGGGCGTTGGAACTGGTATTCCTGATTATTGTAATAGCAGATGTTTGGCAGACGGTCGCTCATTCCCGCGTAGGCAATCATCCCGAACGCTGATTTCGTGGCGCGTTCGAGGTCGTTCATCGCCCCCGTCGATATGTGTCCGGTGAACAATTCCTCCGCCGCACGTCCGCCGAGAAGTGCGCAGATCTCGTCGAGCATCTGCTCTTTGGTGGTGATTTGCCGCTCCTCCGGCAGGTACCACGCTGCGCCGAGCGCCTGTCCGCGCGGCACTATGCTGACCTTGACAAGGGGGTTGGCATGCTCGCAGAACCACGACACGGTGGCGTGTCCCGCCTCGTGCAGGGCGATTGCACGCTTCTCTCCCGCCGTCATAACCTTGGTCTTCTTCTCCAAACCGCCGATTATGCGGTCGACTGCGTCGAGGAAATCCTGCTTGCCCACTATGCTGCTGTTGTGCCGCGCCGCGATTAGCGCCGCCTCGTTGCACACGTTGGCGATGTCGGCACCCGAGAAACCGGGCGTCTGACGGGAAAGATAGTCCACGTCGAGACTGCTGTCTATCTTTATCGGACGCAGGTGGACTTGGAATATTTCCTTACGTTCCTGCAAGTCCGGCAGGTCTACGTGTATCTGCCGATCGAACCTCCCGGCACGCAGGAGCGCCTTGTCGAGCATGTCGGCACGGTTTGTTGCCGCGAGAATAATTACTCCGCTGTTCGTCCCGAAACCGTCCATCTCGGTCAGGAGCGCATTAAGAGTGTTCTCCCGCTCGTCGTTGCCGCCCATCGAAGCGTGGTTGGCGCGTGCCCGACCGACGGCATCAATCTCGTCGATGAATATGATACACGGACTTTTCTCCTTCGCCTGACGGAACAAATCCCTCACTCTGCTCGCGCCCACGCCCACAAACATCTCCACGAAATCCGAGCCGGACATCGAGAAGAACGGCACTCCCGCCTCGCCCGCGACGGCTTTTGCCAAGAGTGTCTTGCCCGTTCCCGGAGGTCCCACCAACAAAGCGCCGCGCGGGATCTTGCCTCCAAGCTCGGTGTACTTACGCGGATTTTTCAAGAAATCCACTATTTCCTTTATCTCCTGCTTGGCTCCTTCCTGTCCCGCCACGTCCTTAAAGGTTACTCCGACGTCGCCGCCTTTCTCGTACATCCGCGCCTTGCTCTTGCCGACAGAGAAGATGCCGCCTCCGCCGCTCGTGCCGCCACCCATACGGCTGAACACGAACAGCCACACGAGAACGAGGAGAATGATCGGTCCGAAGTTGAAAAGGAAGGTCATAAAACCGTTGCCGCTCTTGTTCTCATAGCTGTATTCGGCGAGCGTCTTAGCCTCTATCTGGCTGTCAAGATAGCTCTCCACGTCGCTCACATCGCCGAACTCGACACTGACGTAGGGATTTTCGCCCGTCTGCGCGGCGCTCTTTCCGAACACGTCGCGTATGTTCTTCGCCTTGACGAACATCTTCAGCGTGGAGTTACTTTTGTTCACCACCACGTTGTCGGCGTAACCCTTGCCGACGTATTCCTTAAATTGCGTGTAGCTCGCCTTTTGCTGCTCATTGCCCGAAGTGAGCGTATTGCCGCCTCCGAAGAAGAAAAACAGGAGCAGCAGGATTATCACTACCGTATAGAGCCACGTCGTATTGAAACGCGGCATCTTCGGTTGCTGACCGTTGTTGTTATTGTTGTTCTGATTGTTCATATCTTAATCAATGTCCGGGATGCGACGTATCGCGGCGTCGTTCCACAGATGTTCGAGGTCGTAAAAAGCCCTTGTCTCCGGCACGAACACATGCACCATCACGTCAACAAAGTCTATCGCCACCCACACGGCGTTCTCCAAGCCGACGCAGTGCGCGGGTTTCTCGCCCAACGTCTTGCGGCAATAGTCGGATATCTCGCCCGCCACGGCTTCCGTCTGCGTGGGGGAGTTGCCCTCGCAGATGATGAAAAACCTCGCTATGGCGCCCTCGATGGCAGACAAATCCGCCACCACGATGTTGTGTCCTTTCTTTTCCTGTATCGCTTTAATTATTGTTTCTACTAACTTTTCAGTCTTCGCCATTTCGTTAAATCTGGGGTTTCACGTTTCGTGCAAAGTTAAACCAAATAAGTTGAAAGATGAAAGCCTGCGCCTGTTAGTTTGAAGTTAAATAACAATTTTTTCCGTTTTGTGAGAAAAAACCGGCGAAATATTTGCACAAGACAAACAATCCGCCTAACTTTGCGCCGTGAACGTGGGGCTGCTTCCGGCGGGAAGCGCGAAGGTCCTCGAAAAATTGGGATATGGTGTAATGGTAACACTACAGATTCTGGTCCTGTCATTCCTGGTTCGAGTCCGGGTATCCCAACCCTCTCATAATCAACAAAGTAAGAGCGACAAGTTGTCATTCAGCCTGCCGCTCTTTTT
>JAJPYN010000019.1:0-209716 GCA_021204905.1 Prevotella sp. | reverse complement strand
CTCATAATCAACAAAGTAAGAGCGACAAGTTGTCATTCAGCCTGCCGCTCTTTTTGTGCCTTAATGAAATTCAAACCCGCCCTTTATTCTGCTTGCAAAAAACTTAAACCTTGCCGCTCTAATTAGCCGCAAAGGAAATTATTTGTCAGTAGCAAATGTAATGCTGCGAACAAAGGCCCGTCCTTGTCGCTAAGAACTACTCCTTGCCCTCTTTGTTTTGCTCGTCGATGGCCTTAATCTTCTCGCGCACGAGGTTCATGTCCGCCTTAAGCTTCTCAATTTTGCGCGTGATGTCGTCGACAAGGGCATTGCCTTTCTTGCTTGTGGCGGAGAGGAACCCGAGGTTGTTCTCGTAAGTCTGGATCTCCTGCCTGAGCGTGTCGTAGTTGCGCATCAGCTTAGCCCGCTCGCTGTCGACAGCCGTGCCCTCCATCTGCGACACGGAAGCCTTGAAACTGTCGAGCCGCCGCGACTCCTTACCGCCGCGCAACCTGCCGTAAGCCATGTCGAGAGCCTCGCGGTAGTCGTTGAAAACCTTGTCCTTCTCTTTGTAAGGCACATGCCCGATGCCGTTCCATTCGGCCTGCAACGCCTGCAACTTCTCGCGCACGGCATCCTCGTCCTCGTCGGTGATCAGGTTAATCTGCTTCACAATCTCGCGCTTTTTCGCAAGGTTCTCGCGCTCTTCGCCGTAGGTGCTCACGTTCGCCGCACTGCGCGCATTGAAGAACTTGTCGCATTCGGCGCGGAACTCGGCCCACAGCTTCTCGCCCGTCCTGTGCGGCACGATGCCCGACGCCTTCCATTCTTTCTGCAAGGCGATAAACTCGTTGGCCGTCTTGCGCCAGTCGGTGGAATCAGCCAGCTCCTTCGCGCGCGCGATGATGGCCTGCTTCTTCGCGATGTTCTCGCTATAAGTGGCTTTCATCGTCTTGTAAAACTCCGCCTTGGCAGTAAAAAATTGGTCGCAGGCGGCGCGGAAACGCTCGAAAATCTTCACGTTCATCTTATGCGGCGCGAAGCCCACGGTCTTCCATTCGGCTTGCAACT
This sequence comes from Prevotella sp., assembly GCA_021204905.1. Classification (GTDB taxonomy): domain Bacteria; phylum Bacteroidota; class Bacteroidia; order Bacteroidales; family Bacteroidaceae; genus Prevotella. The sequence continues at coordinate 208,666 of JAJPYN010000019.1, read as the reverse complement.
CGATGATCTGCTTCGCGTGCTTGTCCCAGTCGGCATTACCCTTGTTCGGCTCGGCAACGATGGCCTCCACCTTCTCGCACAGCTCCGTCTTGTGCCGCAGGTTCTCCTCCTCGCCGGCGCGCAGACGCTCGAAGAACGCCTGATGAGCCTTGTTGATGATGGTGCTCGCGGCCTTGAAGCGGTTCCAGATGTCCTCGCGCAAATCTTTGGCGACAGGCCCCGTCTCGCGGAACTGCTCGTGGAGCGTCTGCAACTGATGGAACGCGCTCACCACGTCCTTCTCTTCGGTCAGCTTCTCGGCAGCCTCACACAGCGCCGTCTTCGTCTCCAAGTTCTTCTTGAAGTCGTAGTCGCGCGCCTCAAAGTTTAGTTTCAACAGGTCGTAGAACTGCTCGACGACATGCTGGTAATTCCGCCACACCTCCGTCGACCGCTCCGGCGGCAGCGCACCAAGCTCCTTCCACTCGGTCTGCAGCGACTTAAACTCCTGATAAGACTTATTTGCTTCGTCGGGCGAGACAGCCATCTCCTTAATCCGCTCAATGATCTCCAGCTTGCGCGTGAGGTTCTGCTGACGCTCCTCGTCCTGCTTCTTCGACGTCTCCGCACGCTGCTCGCGCAACTGCCCCATCACCTCCTTGAACGTCTCCTCGTCAGGGTCGGCCTCAGGCTGGTAAGCGTCCGGGTCGCCGCCCTCGTCAAGGTAAGCCTTCTGCTTGGCGTCCTTCTCGGCGATGGACAGCTTGTAGAACGCCGCCTTGAGCGCGTCAAGCTCGTCGCGATTGATGTTCTCGCCACTCTCGATAATCTCTTTCACACGGTCTATCACCTCCTGCTTCGAGGCGTAAACCTTCTCTGTACTCTCGGGTTCCATTGCTTTAACTCCTCTCTGCCGGCGCACCCTTGCACGCCGCACTACATTTTTGCAAAGTTATAATAATAATTTTGAAAAACATAGAATCGAAAAATTTTTTTTGAAAAAAGCCTGAAGCTAACGCCGCAGCATAAGCCAAATCCGTATTAAAAATTAGCCTGAACTTAGTTTGGAAATTAGCCCGGACGTTGAAACGAAGGCGACGCTGAAGGCTGCGGCTCCGCGCGCAAAATCGCTCGGCACATAGTTCAAACCAGCCCCGGGCAAAAAGTTTCTGCGCGAGGTCGGCCGTTAACTCGAAACTTAATTGCCGCTTGCCCTAAAAATTGTCCGCAAAAAATTATTTCTGGCGGTAGTAACCCTGCGTGCGGTCCTTGAACCTCAGCACCAGCGAGTCCTCCATCAAAAAGACAATGTCCGCAGTGTCGTTCACGCTCTTCGACTCCACGCGAATCGGCATGTCGCCCTCGTCCTTCTCCTTGCGCTCGCCCTGACCGTCGTCCCGCTCTTCGGCCAGCGTGTCCGGCTCGGTGATGATGCGCTGGTTCACCTGCTTCGTCAAAACAAGCCTGCCGTTCAGAATGCTCCACGCCGAATATTTCTCGATGTCGCTGTAAACAAACGGGTTGTCGTCGTCGGTATCAAGCGACCGCAGCAGCCCCACCGGCGACGCCACATCGTTGCGCTTGAGCGTGAAACCGTATTCCACAGGCTGGTAGTAAGCCTCTTTTATCGAGTCCGGCAGCATCGCGATGATGTGCTCCTGCGCGCTCTTGCTGAGGTTGTCCGCGTTCTTCAAGGTCGGCATCACGACATAGCACCACGTGCCTTTCAACTGGTCGAGGTCGATCACCATGTCCGCCACCGTCGAGTCCGTCGGGTTAACCACCACCGCGATGGCGTCGCCTGTCTTGATCTTGCCGAAAATCTTGTGCCGGCGCATCGCGTTGACAATGTCGTAAGGAATCGGGTCCGAAGCGTCGGGCGGCAAAAGCCATACCGCCGAATCGCTGCAACCCTCGCAAGCAAGCCCGTAGACAGTGGAGTCCTCCGAAACGGCAATGCTGTCGTTCGGCACCTCCGGCGGCACACCTTTCTTGTTCCGCCCGCCGCAGGCCGCGCTCACCGCCGCCACGGCAATCAATGCAACATAAAAAAACCTTCGCATATCGAACGATTATTGTTCAAACAACAAAAATAGGAAAAACCCCGCGCACGACCGTTCTTCGCAGCGTTAAATTAGTATTTATTAAGAATTGTACAAACCCCTGCATCTTCCGCCCCGCAAGCTTGTGCAAATGTCCAAAAACAGGCAAAAAGCAAAATTTTCAGCAATTTTTGTTGCACGAATGCCGCAAAGTATATACTTTTGGTAGCAATTTGTAAACCAACGCAATGAAAATGCTTATGGATAGGATTGACAAACTTGACAAAAAGATACTCGCTATCTTGTCGCAAAACGCGCGCATGGCATTCAAAGATGTCGCCATCGAGTGCGGCGTGTCCCGCGCGGCCATTCACCAGCGCGTGCAGCGGCTCATCGACGACGGCATCATCACAGGCAGCGGCTTCGACGTGAACCCCAAATCGCTCGGTTATTCCACCTGCACCTACGTCGGCATCACGCTCGAGAAAGGCAGCATGTACAAGGAGGTCGTCGAAGAACTCGCGCTCATCCCCGAAATCGTCGAATGCCATTTCACCACTGGTCCGTACACGATGCTCATCAAGCTCTACGCGCGCGACAACGAGCAACTGATGGACCTGCTCAACACCAAGCTGCAAGGCATCCGCGGCGTCGTCGCAACAGAGACGATGATCTCGCTCGAACAAAGCCTCAAACGCGAGATACCGGTTACGGCGGAGTAGGGCGGCAGCACTTTTTAACAAAAATTCGTCCTTTTTTTCGAGATGAAAGGCTATCGGCTCGACGAACGTCTGCAAACGCTGTCCGGGCGCAGGCTCGCCGCGGAAAACAAACCCCTCGTCGGCATCACGGCCAACCTGTCCGACGGCGACGCCACCTTGCGCGAACGCTATTATTTACAGGTCTCCGCGGCCGGCGGCGCACCCGTAATCCTGCCCCCGCTTTCCGGCGATGCCATCTTTACGTGGCTCGACAACCTTGATGCTTTAATTCTCAGCGGCGGCGGCGACTGCGACCCGCATTGGCAAGGCGAAGAAAAACTCGCGGTGGCCGGAAAGATAAAGCCGCAGCGCGACGAAAGCGAACTGCTGCTTGCCTGTCTTGCACGCGAACGAAGCATGCCGTTGCTGGGCATCTGCCGCGGCATTCAGATGATGGCCGTCGCGTTCGGAGGGCACGTGGCGCAAGACATCTCGCTCGATGCCGCTTGGCAGAAAGAAAAGGGCATTTGTCATTCGCAGAAAGCGCCGCGCGATGTTAAAACGCACAAAATAATCATCGACCCCCAATCAAACTTACGCGACATTTACAACTGTAACTCGCTGGCAGTCAATTCGTTCCATCATCAAGTTGTCGATTGCCCGCCCGACAATTTCCGCGTCGTTGCCCGCTCTGAAGACGGCATCATCGAAGCCATGGAAAGCGCGGAGTACAAGCCGTTTATGGGCATCCAGTGGCACCCCGAATGGCTCGGCGAAGAGGGCAGAAAAATCTTCGACTGGCTCGTCGGCGAGGCGGCGGTTTACAAGCGCGCGAAGGCCTTGCACCAATCGTTCATCACGCTCGATTCGCATTGCGACACGCCGATGTTCTTCCCGCAAGGAGCCGATTTCACGCGGCGCGACGAAAGGATAAAGGTCGACCTCGAGAAGATGACCGACGGCATGCTCGACGTGGCGACGATGGCCGCGTATGTGCCGCAGCCAATAAACAATGAGGTTTGGAGCGATGTCGCACCGATTACAACGCCGACGCCGTTCGATTACGCCAACCTCATTTTCGACCGCACCGAGGCGCTGGTGAAATCGTCGAAAATACCAGTCGCCATTGCCCGCACGCCCGGCGAGGCAGTCGACAACAAGCGCGCGGGGCGGAAATCGATAATGTTCGCCGTTGAAAACGCTTTGGCTTTGGGCAACGACATAAAAAGGGTGGGGCATTTCAAACGGCGCGGCGCGGTGTATCTCACCCTTTGCCACAACGGCGACAACCAAATCTGCGACTCGGCGCGGCGGTCAATTGGCACGTGGCGCGGGCTCAGTCCCTTCGGCGAAAAGGTGGTAAATGAGATGAACAGGCAAGGAGTGATGATCGACCTTAGCCACGCCGCCGAAAGCACTTTCCGCGATGTGCTCGAATTGTCGAAAAAGCCCGTCGTTTGTTCGCACAGCAACTGCCGCGCGCTATGCAACCACGAGCGCAACCTGACGGACGAACAGTTGCGCCTGCTCGCGGCGAAGGACGGGGTGTGCCAACTGACGCTTTACGCCGGGTTCATTTGCGAAAACCCTTCCGAAGCGGACATCCTGCACTTCGTAGAGCATGTCGAACACGCCGCGCAACTGATTGGTACTGAGCATATTGGCATCGGTTCCGACTTCGACGGCGACGGCGGCATCCGCGGTTTGAACGACGCGGGCGAGATGACCCTTTTCACGCGCCAACTGCTGCGGAAACGCTTCTCCGACGACGACATCCGCCTCATCTGGGGCGGCAATTGGTTGCGCGTGATGGCCCGAAATCAGGAGAATAATTGCTAATTTTGCAGTGCGATGAAGGCGAAAAAGATCTTTATTTACTTGGCGATAGCGATAATTGTTGTTGCGATTGCGCTGCTTGTGGCATGCACGCTACTGAGAAGCGCGAAACCGGCGGCTGCCGACACGGCCGATGATGCGCGTTTGTCGCGGCTGGTGTTCAATGCCGACAGTGCCTTTGCCTATTGCGCGCGGCAATGCGCTTTCGGACCGCGAACGATGAATTCTGCGGCGCACGATGCCTGCGGCGAGTGGATTAAATCGACGTTCGAGAGCTTCGGTCTGACTGTTAAAAGCCAGCGCGCAACGCTCACGGGTTACGACGGCACGGCCTTGCGCTGCGAGAATATCGGCGCGTTCTACCGTCCCGAGCTGCCGCGGCGCATCCTCCTTTGCGCGCATTGGGACAGCCGGCCGTGGGCTGACAACGACCCCGATGCGGCGAACCATAAAACGCCGATCCTCGGTGCGAACGACGGTGCGAGCGGTGTGGCTGTGCTGCTTGAGCTGGCGCGTATGCTTGCGGCGGATTCGATAGGCGCGGATGTCGGCGTGGATTTCGTTTGTTTCGACGCGGAGGATTACGGTACGCCGCAGTGGGCTGATGAGCCTGACGATGTTGACACGTGGGCGCTCGGCGCGCAGTATTGGTCGGAGCGTTATGCGCGTGCGGCGGCGGACAAGCGGCCGGAATATGAGTTCGGCATCTTGCTCGATATGGTTGGCGGCGAGGGCGCAAGGTTCTTCAAGGAGGGCATCTCGGAACGCTTTGGTTCCCAGATAATTAAGCGCGTGTGGAGTGCGGCGCGGCAGGCGGGTTACGGTTCGTTTTTCGTTGGTGAGAGCGGCGCGTATGTCAGCGACGACCATGTGCCTGTCAACGAGGTTGCCGGCGTGAAATGCATTGACATCATCGCGCATTATCCCGACTGTCCGCAGAGCTCGTTCGGGCCGACGTGGCACACCGTTGACGACACGATGGAGCACATCTCGCCGGCGACGCTCAAGGCTGTTGGACAGACGCTTGCGCGCTTGCTTGCGGAGTATTAAGCCCGCAATTTTTTCGAGCTTAATTCAGGTTTGGAGTTAGAACTGAAAATCTGAGTTAGGGTTAGAGTTAGAACTAAAATTCTGAATTAGAGTTGGAGTTAGAACTGAAAATCTGAATTAGGGTTAGAATTAGAGTTCGAATTAAGGTTCGGGTTCGAATTAAGGTTCAAGGTTAATTTCGATTTCGATTTCGATTTAATTTCAAATTTGCCCGGACTCCACTTGTCGCACGACGCGCTCGGTGATGCGGTCCACGCCGTCGGGGTCGTACTGCTTTTTCAGGCTTGCGCCGAAGGTCCACGCGAAGGCCTGGTAGAAGCCTGCGCGCACGGGTCCGAGGAAGGCTTGCACGAGTGCGTAGCTCGACGAATTGCACTCGCGGTTGACCAGTTTGATGAGCAGTTTGCCTTGCGCGTAGGTGAGCTTTTTCATTCGCGGCGAATATTCCTTGATGATGCTTTTCTCCACTCTCCGCAGGTGCTCTTTCCGCGCTTTGTCGTCGGGCAGTGTTTGCAGGTATTCGTATGTCTCGATGATGATGACGTTCACCTCTTTGGCGATGGGCAGCACGGTTTTGATGTTGCGCACGAGCAGGTTGTACTGCCGCCGTTGCTTCTCGCCGGCGAAGACGGTTTCGGGGTAGATGTAAACGGCGTTAAACTCGACGCAGGGTATGCTGTCGCTGCCGAGAAGCGTTTTCCCGACCCTCACCATCGGCGCGAACGACGGCTCATCGGCTCCGGGCTGCGAGTCGTTGAACACGTACTGCGCGCGTGCGGTCTGCGCGGCCATCAGGGTTAATATGACGAGCAAGGCTTTCATCTGACGGGCGAAATTACTCCAATCGCGCGTAACCGGCAAACGCGCCGCCCCATTTTTAACTTAATTACTGCGTTGGTGCGGGGCGGTTTAACAATAATAAATAATAAAAGATACTTAAAAATCACGGTCGTCGCGGCTGATACGCATAAAATATGTTTACCTTTGCGCAGTTTAGCAATGTTGCAAAGGGCAAAAATACTTACTAACACAATCCCGAGATGGACAAAACGAGTTATGCATTAGGCTTGGGCATCGGTCAGCAACTGAAAGACATGGGTGCCGAAAGTCTCAATATAGACGACTTCGCGCAGGCTATAAAAGACGCTCTTGCGGGCAAGGGACAGATGAGCCCCGACGAGGCGCAGGCGACGGTGCAACGTTTCTTCGCCGAGCAAGAGAAGAAACAGCGTGCCGCGGCGGCGGAACGGTTTAAGGAGAACAAAGCTGCGGGCGAGAAATTCCTGTCGGACAATGGCGCGAAAGAGGGCGTGAAGACCACCGCGAGCGGTCTGCAATACAGCGTGTTGCGTCCCGGCAACGGCAAGAAACCTAAAGCTACGGACACCGTCGTGTGCCATTATGAGGGTCGCCTTGTCGACGGCACGGTGTTCGACTCGAGCATCAAGCGCGGCGAGCCGGCGGCATTCGGGCTGAACCAAGTCATCGCCGGCTGGACCGAAGGGCTGCAACTGATGGAGGAAGGCGCAAAATACCGCTTCTTCATACCTTATCATTTGGGCTACGGCGAGCGAGGTGCGGGCGCACAGATACCGCCGTTCAGCGCGTTGGTGTTCGACGTGGAGCTGATCGAAGTGAAATAGAGACAAAAAGTGATACAAATAAAGCTTTTACAAAAATGAAGAAATTACATCTTGTAGTGATTGCAGTAATAGCTGCTGCGACACTCGCCGGCTGTGGCAATTCCACACCGAAAGCAAATCTGAAAAGCGACGTCGACACCCTGAGCTATGCCTACGGACTGGCTCAGACAAAGGGTTTGAAGGAGTATCTTGCGGGGCGTATGGGCGTCGACACCGCCTACATGGACCAGTTCATCAAAGGTCTTAACGCGGGGATGAATGCGAGCGACGACCCGAAGCACGTGGCTTACAATGCCGGCGTGCAGATCGGCCAGCAGATAAACAACCAGATGATGCCGGGCATCAACAACGAGATCTTCGGTCCGGACTCCACGCAGACCATTTCGCGGAAGAACTTTATGGCGGGTTTCATCACCGGCATCAACAACGGCAAGAGCGCTCTGGGCGATGAGATTGACCCGATGATGCTCTTCCAGATAAAGATGGGCGAGGTGAGGGAGAAAGAGGCCGAGAGGCAGTTCGGCGGCAACAGGAAAGCCGGCGAGAAATTCCTCTTTGACAACGCGAGGAAGCCCGGTGTGCAGACGCTGCCGTCGGGCGTGCAGTACAAAGTGCTCAAAGAGGGCAACGGCGAGATTCCTTCCGACTCGTCCACCGTTACGGTCAACTACGAAGGGCGCTTGCTTAACGACACGATATTCGACTCCTCTTACACGCGCGGGCAGCCCGCCAAGCTCCGCATCAGAGGACTTATCCCCGGCTGGCAGGACGCTTTGACCCACATGCCCGTCGGCTCCGCATGGGAGATTTACGTACCGCAGGAGCAGGCTTACGGCAGTCGCGGCGCTGCGAAGATTGAGCCGTTCTCGGTGCTCATCTTCAAAGTGGAGCTGCTCTCCATTGAGAAATAACACGCTTTTTCAGCTTTAAGAAAAATGAAAAGGGTTATGGTTTTGGCACTGATCGCATTGGTCGGTGCCGTTTTTGCCGCTAATGCGACGGAGGCTAACGGCAGCAACAAGAAATCGAAGAAGACGGTGTGGGAGGTTGTCGAGGAAGACACGCTCGCGCTGAACACGCCGGCGGACACTGTCAGCTATGCTTCGGGTATGGCTTCAACAAACGGGTTGACGAACTATCTCGAAAAGAATCTCGGCATCGACCCGCTGTTTATGGAGGATTTCAAGCAGGGTTTCTTCGACGCTATCGACCGCGGCGGCGACCCGAAATATGCCGCTTACAACGCCGGCGTGGAGATTGCGTCGCAGATGGAGCGGCAGATTTTCCCGCGTGAAGCGGAGCCCTTTGCCGATGCCGGCGACTCTCTCTCGTTCAAAAACTTCTGCACGGGGTTCCTTGCCGGGGCGATGAACGACACCACCGTCTTCACTATGCCCGAGGCAATGGAGTATGCCAAACGGCACAAAGACGAGGCGGTAAAGCGCAAGAACGAGGCGTATATCACCGAGAACACGGCATTCCTCGAAGAGAACAAGACGAAGGAGGGCGTTGTCTGTCTGCCGTCGGGACTGCAATACAAGGTCATCACCGAGGGCAGCGGCAACACGGCGACCATCGACGACAACGTTACGGTCAGGTATGAGGGCAAGATGATCGACGGCACAGTGTTTGATTCGAGCTACACGCGCGACCCCGACACGTCGACATTCAAGCCGAGCAAGGTCATAAAAGGCTGGACGGAGGCGCTGCTGATGATGCCGGAAGGCTCGAAATGGGAGCTGTATATCCCGCAGGAACTGGCTTACGGGGAGCGTCAGGCAGGGAAAATCAAGCCCTATTCCACGCTTATCTTCACCGTCGAAGTGGTGAAAGTGAACTGATAGAATGAAGCGCTTGTACATCGAGACCTACGGTTGTCAGATGAACGTTGCCGACTCCGAAGTGGTGGCGGCGGTGATGCAGATGGCGGGCTACGAGGTGTGCGGTGAGGAGAAGGACGCGGATGCCGTGTTCCTCAACACCTGCTCGGTGCGCGAGAACGCAGAAAATAAGATCTGCCAACGCCTTGATGCCCTCTACCGGCAGCACGAGCGAGAGGGCAGACGGGTGATAATCGGCGTGCTGGGGTGCATGGCGGAGCGAGTGAAAGACGCGCTCTTCGACCGTTATCACGTCAATCTTGTGGCAGGTCCGGATGCTTATCTCGACCTGCCGCAGCTTATTGCGCAGTGCGAGACGGGACATAACGCCATCAACACGGAGCTGTCGCTGACGGAGACATATCGCGACGTGCTGCCTCTTAGGACGAGCAAGAACCGTGTCGGGGGCTTCGTCAGTATCACGCGCGGCTGCAACAACTTCTGTCATTACTGCATTGTGCCCTACACCCGGGGACGTGAGCGCAGCCGTGAAGTGAAGAGCATACTCGGCGAGGTGGACGACCTTGAAAAGAAAGGTTTCAAGGAGGTAACGCTTTTGGGCCAAAACGTTAATTCGTACCACGCGACAAGCATTGACGAAAATGCAAAGGATGTTCGTTTCCCCGAACTGCTCGCGCTCGTGGCGGATGCATTTCCCCGGATGCGGATACGCTTCACCACGTCGCACCCGAAGGATATGAGCGACGACACGCTCGATGTGATAGCCTCGCACAAGAATATTTGCCGGCATATTCACCTGCCCGTGCAGAGCGGGTCGGACAAGATACTGCGGCTGATGAACCGCAAATATACCGTCGATTGGTATCTCGACCGCGTGGATGCGATACGGCGGAAGATACCCGACTGTGCGCTGACGACGGACATCTTCGTGGGTTATCACGACGAGACAGACGACGATTTCCGCCTCTCGCTCGACCTGATGAGGCGCGTGGAATACGACTCCGCCTTTATGTTCAAGTACTCCGAGCGTCCCGGCACATACGCGGCGAAGCATCTGCCGGACAACGTTAGCGAGGCGGAGAAGCTGCGGCGGCTCGACGAGATGATACGTTTGCAGACGGAGATCTCCGCCAAGCGCAACCGCCGGGATATCGGCAAGGAATTTGAAATCCTCGTTGAGGGGTACAGCCGGCGCTCCCGACAGCAGATATGCGGGCGCAACTCGCAGAACAAGATGGTGGTGATAGACAAGACCGACGAGCGCACGGGCGACACGGTAAGGGTGAAAATCACCGACGCGACAAGCGCCACACTCTTCGGCACACGGCTCTCCTCACAACGTGGACAGACCGATTGACACGCTGAAACGACAAGAAAGACAGGATGAAAGAGTTTCTGAAAGTACTCCGCAGATTTGTTCCGCCATACAAGAAATATCTCGTATGGTCTATCACTTTCAATATCTTGTCCGCCATATTGAACATCTTCTCGTTCGCCACAATTATCCCGATACTCAACATCATCTTCAAGACGGGCAGCATGGAGAATATCACGGGCTATATGGCGTGGGGCGCGGCACCGCTCAAAGAGGTGGCAATGAACAACCTCAACTTCCTCGTGTTGCAGCTTGTAGAGCGTGTCGGCGCGTCTACGACGGTGCTGCTCACGGGGCTGTTCCTCGTCTTTATGACCTTCCTGAAAACGGGGTCGTACTTCCTCGCCTCCGCTTTCATCATCCCAATCCGCACGGGTGTGGTGCGCGACATACGCGACATGCTTTACAAGAAAATCACTTCTCTCTCGCTCGGCTTCTTCTCCGAGGAGCGCAAAGGCGACATCATAGCGCGAATGACGGGCGACGTGCAGGAGGTGGAAGTGGGCATTATGTCGTCGCTCGACATGCTCTTCAAGAACCCGATACTGATTATCATTTACTTCGCCACACTCATCTTCATCTCGTGGCAGCTGACCTTGTTCACTCTTATCTTCGTTCCCGTCTTCGGATGGTTTATGGGCTATGTCGGGAGAAAACTGAAAGCACGCTCGTTACAGGCACAGGCACTGTGGGGCGAGGCGCTAAGCCAGGTGGAGGAAACGCTGGGCGGACTGCGCATCGTCAAAGCATTCGGCGCGGAGGAGAAGATGAACAAGCGTTTCAACAAGGTAAATACCGGATACAGGAACATCATACGCAAGGTGAACACACGCCAGCAATTAGCGCACCCGATGTCGGAGTTTCTCGGCACGGTAATGATTACCGTCGTGCTGTGGGTGGGCAGCGTGCTCGTGCTATACTACAATCTGCTGTCCGGCTCCACATTTATATATTATATGGTCATCCTCTATTCGATTATCCAACCGCTGAAAGAGTTCTCCAAGGCGGGATATAACATCCCGAAAGGTCTTGCGTCGATGGAGCGGATAGACAGGATACTCAAGGCGGAGAGCACCATCCACGAGAGTCCTGCCCCCGTGCATATCAGCAGTTTCGAGCGGGAGATAGAGTTTCGCAACGTCAGCTTCCGCTACGGCGAGGCGTGGGTCTTGCGCAACATCAACCTCACGATACCGAAAGGAAAGACCGTCGCCATCGTCGGGCAGAGCGGCAGCGGCAAGTCGACATTGGTTGATTTGATCCCCCGATATTATGATACTGTGGAGGGTGAAGTTCTCATCGACGGGGTCAACGTGCGCGAGCTCGGCATCCACGACCTGCGCTCTCTCATCGGCAACGTCAATCAGGAGGCAATCCTCTTCAACGACACGTTCCGCAACAACATCACGTTCGGCGTGGCGAGCGCAACGGACGAGGAAGTGGAGAATGCCGCACGTATCGCCAACGCGCACGACTTTATCCTTGCCACGGAGCACGGCTACGCCACTGAAATCGGCGACCGCGGCTGCCGGCTCTCCGGCGGACAACGGCAGAGAGTGTCTATCGCGCGCGCCATACTGAAAAATCCGCCAATCCTTATCCTCGACGAAGCCACGTCGGCACTCGACACCGAGAGCGAGCGGCTGGTGCAGGACGCATTGGAGAAGCTGATGAAGACACGCACCACCGTCGCCATCGCCCACCGCCTCTCCACCATACGCAACTCCGACGAGATCTGCGTGCTCCACGAGGGACGTATCGTCGAGCGCGGCTCCCACGAAGAATTGCTCCGGAAAGACGGCTACTACAAGAAACTCTACGAGATGCAGTCATAACGTGATGAACGCCGTCTACGACATATCCGACTATGAAATCATGGCGCCCGTCGGCTCGTATGAGTCGCTCTCGGCGGCGATAAAAGCGGGTGCCGGCTCGGTCTATTTCGGCATAGGGCAACTGAACATGCGCGCTCACTCCGCCTGCAAGTTCACCGTCGACGACCTTTACGAGATAGTCAGCCGCTGCAACGAGCACGCTATAAAGACTTACCTGACGCTCAACACTATTATCTACGACGACGACATCGCGGCAATGCACGAGGCAATCGATGCGGCGTGCCGGGCGAAAGTGTCGGCGGTGATTGCCACGGATATAGCGACAATGGAATACTGTCGGAGCGTAGGAATGGAGGTACATCTCTCCACGCAGCTCAATATCTCCAATATCGAGGCGCTGCGGTTCTATGCCCGCTACGCCGAAGTGGCGGTGTTGGCACGCGAGTTGACCCTGCCGCAGGTGGAGAAGATTTGCCGGCGGGTGGAAGAAGAGAACATCTGCTCGCCGTCGGGCAAGAGGATAAGGATAGAGATGTTCTGCCACGGCGCGCTCTGTATGGCGGTGTCGGGCAAGTGCTACCTCTCTTTGGATAATATGAACCGCTCCGCCAACCGCGGCGAATGTATGCAGCTATGCCGCAGAAGCTACACCGTAACGGACAACGAGACAGGCTGTCAGCTCGAGATAGACAATAAATACGTGATGAGTCCCAAGGACTTGAAGGCCATACGCTTCATCGACAGAATGATGGCTGCGGGCGTGCGCGTGTTCAAAATTGAGGGGCGGGCACGCGGACCGGAATATGTTTATAATGTGGTTTCTTGTTATAAAGAAGCTATACAATCCGTTTGCGACGGCACGTTCACCGAAGAGAAGAAAGACGAGTGGGACAGCCGTCTCGCCAAAGTGTTCAATCGCGGCTTCTGGGACGGATATTATCTCGGGCAGACGCTCGGCGAATGGAACGAGAACTACGGCTCGTCAGCCACCGAGAGGAAAGTCTACTGCGGCAAAGCGACCAACTATTTCGCGCGTATCGGCGTGGCGGAGTTTGCCATAGAAGCCTCCGAACTGCAACTCGGCGACAGCTTGCTCATCACGGGACCTACGACGGGAGTAATTTATTTCTCCGCCGACGAGATACGCTACGACCTCCGCCCCGTCGACAAAGCGGAGAAGGGATGGAGAGTAAGTCTGCCCGTGCCGGAGAAAGTGCGCCCGAATGACAAGCTGTTCATCCTTGTAAAGAGCGACGAAAGCAAACAATGATACGCGACGTAACAACACAGGACATTCCCCAAATCACCGCTATCTACAACTATTACGTACTTCACACGGTGGTCAGTTTCGAGACGGCGGCGGTAAGCGAAGAGGAGATGGCACGCCGAATGCTCGCGGCGCGGCGGAGAGGATGTGCGTCGGTCTGTGTCGACAAGGAAGACAACGTTGCGGGTTACTGCTGCGTGCACCCGTGGAAAGACCGTGCGGCGTACTGCCGGGTCTGCGAGACGACCATCTACGTGCACCCCGACCGCTTGCGGCAAGGCATCGGCAGGCTGCTCCTCGCACACCTCATCGACTGCTGCCGGCAGACGGACATACACGCGCTCATCGCCTGTATCACCGCCAACAACCTGCCGAGCATACGTCTCCACGAGCAGTTCGGCTTTACACGCGCTTCGCTTTTTCGGGAGGTAGGTGTCAAGAAAGGCTTGCTCCTCGATGTCGTCGACTACGAGCTGATTATCAATTCAGACAAATAACAAGATAAAAAGCTATGACTATAAACGAGATACAGAACGAGATAATAGAGGAGTTTGCGGACTTCGACGACTGGATGGACAAATATCAAATGCTCATCGAAGCGGGCAACGCACTGCCGCCGTTATCCGACAAACATAAAACGGAGAACAACCTTATCGACGGTTGTCAGAGCCGCGTGTGGCTCGTATGCGAATATTCAGACGGCGTTATGACCCTCCTCGCGGACAGCGACGCGTTGATAGTAAAGGGCATCATCGCGCTCCTGTTGCGCATCTTCAACCGCCAAACGCCCGCCGACATCCTTGCCGCCGACCTGTACAGCATCCGCGAAATCGGACTGCAAGACCACCTCTCCCCAACCCGCGCCAACGGACTGCTTGCCATGATAAAGCAAATCCGCACCTACGCGGCGGTTTATTCAAAAAAGTAAGATTTTTTATTCGAAGTAAAGCGTGAGGGTGATTATCCGCGTCTTCGCCGACGTAACCGCGTTCGTGTAGGCCTTCATGTTCTCGTCGCGCAGCTCGTTGACGTGGCCGGTGTCGAGCGCGTTGCCGAGGCCGAACATGAATTTCACCTCCGGACGGCATTTGAAATAAGGCAAATAGCGGTCGAAGCCGAAGCCGAACTCCATGAACACCTGCCCGCGTTTCAGACGCAGGTAGTCGCTGGCCTTACCCGTCAGGTTCAGCGCGGGCGTGATGCCGCCGAGCATGTAAAGGCGGTGGTTGTTCACGCGCGGCCCGGCGAAAATCAGGTCGAACGCCGAGAGGATGTAAACCGATTTCAAGTCCTGCGTCTCTTCGACAACAGCCTCGTCGGTGGTCTTCGTGTGGTTGCGGAAAATGATGTGGCGCGAACCGAAATATATGGCCGGGGCGATGCGGAACTGGAAAAATTCGTTCAGGCGGAACTCGCCCGTAACGCCGACATTAAAGCCCGGATCGAAGCGGTTCTGGTCGGCGCTGATGAACGAGGTCGACACGTTGCCGTCGGCGTCAACCACCTCAATCGGACCGGCGTTGAGCAGCTCCATATCCTGCAAGTGCATGCCCACATGGATGCCGAAATGGAACGGCCGCAGGTCGATGTACGGCTTGTTTTGCACCTTCCGCTCTTGCGCCGATGCAGTAAGGCCGACGAGTAGCGCGCACGCGAGCGCCGCGATTTGTTGTCTCACGTAATAATCAACGTCCCGCAGCACGATTTATTGCCCTTGCCGCCGCCCTTTGCCCTACCTATTTTCAGGTAGCCGCCGCCGATTTTCTTGCTTCAAACAAATTTTTTCTACCTATTATCAGGCATTAACGAAATAATCAATATCTTTGCAGGCGTGTTTTCAAACCAATTTAATAACAAACAAAATAATTGAATTATGGCTTACGTAATTAGTGACGACTGCATCGCTTGCGGCACGTGCATCGACGAATGCCCGGCAGGCGCTATCTCCGAAGGCGAGAAGTATTCCATCAACCCCGACCTTTGCACGGAGTGCGGCACGTGTGCATCCGTTTGCCCGAACGAGGCAATCAGTCCGGAATGACACGCTGAAAGAGCGGACAAGCAAGCAAATGCGAGGCGGTATCGTTTGTCGGTGCCGCCCCGTTTTTTTATGCTAATTCAGCGTCAGAATTAATAACGCAGGATGGCGAGAAGGTGTTTCCAAACCATCTCCACCGTCGGGATAAGCAGCATCTCTTCGGGCGTGTGGACATTGCGCAGCGTGGGGCCGAAGCTAATCATGTCGAGCTCGGGGTAGCGCTCGGAGAACAGGCCGCATTCGAGACCGGCGTGAATGCCGAGCACCAACGGGTCTTTACCGAACAGCTCGCGGTAGGTCGCCACGGCAATCTTCGTCAGTTCGCTATTCGGGTTCATCTTCCACGCGGGATAACCGTCGCCCTGCGTAACCTCCGCGCCTGCGAGAACGAACGCAGCCTTCACTGTGGCGCACATGTTGTCGAGACAGCTTGTTACGTTCGACCGCTGCGACGCCACCACCGTTGCTTCGTTCGCCGTGGTGATGATGCTTGCCACGTTGCTCGACGTCTCCACGAGCCATTCGAGGTCTTTGTCTTGGCACATCGCGAACACGCCGTTGTCCACTGCCTGCAACGCGAGGATGATTTTTTCTGAAACGGCTTCGGGGATGAGCGGTTGCGGCGCGCTGCTTTCTAAAAGGAATTCCATGCCTTGCTCCGAAGCGTGAAACTCGTCCTCCACCTTCGCCGCGAACGTGTTCCAGTCGGCGCGCACCTGCTCTTTCTTGTCGCCCGGTACGGCGATGATTGCACGCCCGTCGCGAGGTATGGCGTTGTGCATCCGCCCGCTGTCCCACGAGGCAAGGCGCAGCGGCAACCGTTCGCTCTCTTCGCAGAGGAACCGCGCCATGAGCTTTATCGCGTTCGCGCGTTTCTTGTTGATGTCGTCGCCGGAATGCCCGCCGAACAAGCCTTTTATCTGCAGCGCGATGTAAAATAAATCTTCTTTCGCAGGCTCTTGCTCGAAGCTGAACCGCGCCGTCGTTGTCCGTCCGCCCGCGCAGGAAACAAAGATCTGGCCTTCGTCCTCGCTGTCGAGGTTGATGAGCCATTTGCCGTTAATAAAACCGCTTTTAAGCCCTTCCGCGCCGGTCAAACCCGTCTCTTCGTCGCGCGTGAAAAGGCACTCGATGGGCCCGTGCTCAATGCTGTCGTCGTCGAGCAACGCCAGTTCGATGGCGCAACCGATGCCGTCGTCGGCCCCGAGCGTCGTGCCCCGCGCTTTCAGCCATTCGCCGTCGATGTACGTCTCGATCGGGTCGGTCATGAAATCGAAATCCTTGTCGACGAGCTTGTCGCAAACCATGTCCATGTGGCTCTGCAGCGTGATGCACGGCCTGTCCTCAAACCCGCGCGTGGCAGGCTTGCGAATGAGCACGTTGCCCGCCGCGTCGGTGAGCGTCTCCAAGGCGCGGCTCTTGCCGAACTTGACAAGATAGTCAATCATCTTCTCCTCGTGCTTCGACGGGCGCGGGATACCGTTTATCTTTGCAAAATGCTCGAACACAAGGGCCGGGCGCAATTCGTTTGTCGTCATAATCTTGTTGGTTTAAGTTTTATTAATTGTTTTTCTTTCCGCCTTCGAAGGGCAAATCGTACCTTTGCCTGCGTCGTTCCGGCGAGTTTTACAAAGATAGATTTTTATGGCAGAAACATTGCTCCTCAGCACGTTAATAATTGTTATCGCAATGGCGCTACTCTGCGTGAAGGTCTTCCTGAAAAAAGACGGCCGCTTCGGCTCGATGCACATCAGCGACTCCCAAGCAATGAGGCAGCGCGGCATCGATTGCGTCATCGGCCAAGACAAAGCCGCACGCAGAAATAAAGCGAAAGTCAAAGGTTAATTAATCATAAAACCAATAATGAAAAAAGCAGTATTCGCGCTCGCCGCAGCAGCAATTGCACTCGCCGCTTGCAACAACGCACCCAAAGAAAACGATGCCCGCCAAGACGCGCCCAGGCCGAACGCACAACTCAAAATCGCCTACGTCGAGGTAGACAGCGTGATGAACCGCTACACCTTCGCCAAAGAGATGCAGGAAGCCCTGCAAACAAAGGCGCAGAACGTGCAAAACACCCTCGCTTCGAAGCAGCAAAGCATCGAGGCCGCCTCAACAAAACTGCAGCAGGATTATCAGGCCAACGCCCTCACGCAGGAGCAGGCGCAGCAACGCCAAGACGCCATCCAGCGGCAGTACAACGACTGGCAGTCGCTCAGCCAGCGCCTCTCCAACGAGCTGCAGGCCGAAACCGACAAGTTCAACGCCGCCCTCAGCGACTCCATCCAGCACTTCCTCGCCGCCTACAACAAGGATAAAAAATATTCCATCATCCTCACCAAAGTGGGCGACAACATCCTCTTCGCAGACAAAAAACTCGACATCACCGACGAGGTCATCGCCGGACTGAACAAAGCCTATAAGCCCGCGAAAAAGACCGAAGTGAAAAAGGAAGAGGGCAAGAAATAATAGTTGGCGACAACTATTGAAACGAAGGCGACAGAGACAACTGCGAAACCCCGCGGCTGTCTCTTTCGTTTTTTAGTAGCGACTAAGATAAACTTTTTCTTCGCCGAACTCAGGTCGCGCAAACGTTAAATCAAATCGTTGCAGCCTTAATTCAAATCGTTGCGAGGTTAATGCAAATCGTCGAGCAACGTCTGCAGGATACGCTCCGCCGTGCGCCCGTCCCAATGCTCGGGGATGGTCGAGGCCTTCGCCCGGCCCGCAAGGATGTCCGCCAAAGCGCCGCTGACAATCGCGGGGTCCTCGCCCGCAAGGATGTTCGTGCCTTGCTTCACCGTCTCGATGTGCTCCGTGTAGTTGTTCAGCGTGATGCACGGCACGGCGTTGAACGTCGCCTCCTCCGCCACGTTGCCGCTGTCGGTGATGATTGCAGCCGCGTGCATCGTCAACCACCCGAACTCAGTGTAACCCATCGACGGAATGACCTTTATCTCCTTGATTTTCAGCGGTATAACAGCCTCGCGAGCCTCATCACGCAACGGCGCAAGGATAGGCACGCCCGCGGCACTTTTCGCCATAGCCACAAGCATCTCGCGAAGGTTGTCGCGCGCCTCGAGCAGCTTCCGGCGGTTGATGGTAAGCACGATGTAGCGGCCGTCGTCCGGGCTTATCTCGTCAAGAATTTGCGGTCGCCGGAAGCGCGGCATGTTGTGGCGCAGCGTGTCGAGAAGGATGTTGCCCACGTTGTAAATCTTCGCTTGACTGGCTGTCGTGCCCACCGGCGAACCGGCAGTGAACAGGTAGTCGGACAGGCCGTCGATGACGAGGCGGTTGATCTCTTTCGGCATGGTGATGTCGAACGAGCGCGTGCCCGCCACGAGGTGCGCCAAGCGGATGCCGTGCTTCTTCGTAACGATGGCCGCGGCCATGGTTGAGGCGAGGTCGTCCACGACAATCACCACGTCGAAACTCCCTTTGGTTAAAAGGCGTTCCATGCGCTCCATCACGCGGCCGGTGATCTCGATGGTGTCGCGGCTGTCTACATCGAGGAAGACCGTCGGCGGCGCAATCTCAAGGTCGGCAAAGAGCGTGCTTTCGATGGTCGCGTCGCTGCTGCTGCCGGCATAGACAAGCGTGTAGGCGAGGTCGCGGCCGCCGGCTTGCGCTTTGTCGATGGCATAGATGAGCGGCGCCACCTTGATGAAGTTCGGGCGCGCCCCGGTCATGATGAGGATTTTCATGCCGCGAAGGGTTTGTTATTCGCTTTTGAACAGGTCTTTTATGCCGCCGATGGAACCCATGAGGTTGGTGGCTTCGTAAGGCAGGTAGACGGTTTTGGTCTTGTCGCCGGCGGCGAGTTCTTCGAGCATCTGAATGTATTTCTGCGCGAGGAGATAGTTGGCCGGGTTACTGCTCTTGCCCACTGCCGCCGCGATTTTCTCTATTGCCACGGCTTCGGCTTCGGCCTTGCGTATGCGTGCTTGCGCCTCGCCTTCGGCGCAGAGTATTGCCGACTGTTTCTCGGCTTCGGCTTTGAGGATGGCGGCCTGTTTCGAGGCTTCGGCGACGTTGATGGCCGATGTTTTTTCGGCTTCGGATTGCAGGATGACCGCCTGTTTCTGACCTTCGGAGGTGAGGATTGTCGCGCGTTTGTTGCGCTCGGCCTGCATCTGTTTTTCCATCGCGGTGAGTACGCTTTCCGGCGGCGTAATGTCCTGTAACTCAACGCGGTTCACCTTGATGCCCCACTTGTTTGTAGCGTCGTCGAGCACGAGGCGCAGCTTGGCGTTGATGGTGTCGCGCGAAGTTAAAGTTTGGTCGAGCTCGAGCTCGCCGATGATGTTACGCAGCGTCGTTTGCGTGAGTTTCTCGATGGCGTTGGGCAGGTTGTTGATTTCGTAAACCGATTTGAACGGGTCGACGATTTGGAAGTAGAGCAGGGCGTTGATTTGCATTTGGATGTTGTCCTTCGTGATAACGTTCTGTTTGGCGAAGTCGTAAACCTGTTCGCGCAGGTCGATGCAATCGGAATAAACATACCTTCCGCGCGTGATCATCACCACGCTTTTCGCCCTGTCGATGAAGGGGATGATGACGTTGATGCCGGGCGCGAGCGTGCTGTAATATTTGCCGAGGCGCTCGATGATGCGGGTCTCCGACTGCGGGATGATGACTATCGCCTTTTTGATGAAGACGAGGACCAAGAGGATAATTACAATGAGTAACCAAGTGAAAACTGTCATAATATTTTGCTCCTTTTAATTGTTTGATTTTCAATTACTTGCGTTGTCCTTGCGCGCACTAATCGCCTTACTTTGCGATGCGGCGGACAGTGAGGATTATGCTCTCTCGCGCGATGACCTCCACCGTCTCTCCGGCCGCTATTTCTTCGCCCTTTTCCGAAACGGAGCGCCATTCGTCGCCGTCGATTTTCACGTAGCCGAAGCCGCCGCTGTGGATGGTTTCAATCACCGTGCCGCGCCGGCCGATCAGCGCTTCGGCGTTCGATGCCCTGACGCGCGAGGGCTTGTGCAGATGGCGTGTCAGCATTGGCCGCACGAAGCAGATGCTCAGCACCGAGACGACGGCCCATAGCAATGCCTGCGCCCACAGCGGCAGGCCGAGGAGTGCGCCGAGCAAGCCGCCCAGTGCTCCGATGGCGAAGCATGTTACGTAGAAATCGAACGAGGTGAGCTCGATGATGAGGCACACCACGGCGACGCAAAGCCATAGTGCCCACAGGTTGTTTGCAAGGTATTCAAACATTTTATTTGCTGTTGTTTTAAAAGGTTTGTTCAGGCGAAAGAAAAGGGTTTGTCTTGATTTCAAATCGCCCGAAGGCAAAGTTAATGCAATCTGCCAAACGGCCAAACTTCCGGCGGTTTATTCTTTCGCCTTAGTTGTGAATACGAGCGTTTTCGGCAACTTCTGCCACTTCTGCCCGCGCGCGATTTTCAGTACGGCGCCGCTGGTCTGCCGCAGCGTGAACGTGCCGTCGGCGTTGTGCGTCAGGGTGGCTGTGAGGTCCTCGCTGCCCTCGGTGTTGATGATGTCGAGCGTGGCCTCATCGTCGCTGACAAGACTGCTGTCGAGGATAAACCACGCGCGGAAATCCTCTTTGTCGCCGATGTAACCGTCCATCTCGCCCATGAATTCCTGCCCGGCGATGGTGATGTTTTTGTCGTAGAAATTCATCACGATGAAGATGTTGAAATCGTCGCAATAAACGGTTCGCTCGAACGGCCTGCCGCTTTGCGCGTTTGCAGCAAGGGCAACGAGCAAAGACAAGGATAAGATGAGTGTTCTCCGGAGCATTGTTGCATTTATTTATTTCGTTTCCTGATTGCCTTCAAGCAGGTCCGGCCGCAGCTTTCTCGTGCGCTCCATCGCCTCGTTCAGCTCCCATTCCTTGATGTTTGCCTCGTGGCCGGAGAGCAAAATTTCGGGCACTTTCCAACCTTTATATTCCGCCGGACGGGTGTAGATCGGCGCTGCGAGGAGGTCGTCTTGGAAGCAGTCGGAGAGCGCGCTCTGCTCGTCGCCCACAGCCCCCGGCAGCAGCCTTACCACAGCGTCTGTGATGACCGCCGCAGCAAGCTCGCCGCCCGTGAGCACATAGTCGCCGACGGAAATCTCGCGCGTGATAAGATGGTCGCGCACGCGCTGGTCCACGCCTTTGTAATGCCCGCAGAGCAGGATGAGGTTGTCCGCCAAAGAAAGGTCGTTCGCCACGTGCTGGTTAAACCGCTCGCCGTCGGGCGACGTGAAAATCACATCGTCGTAGTCGCGCTCGGCCTTGAGGCTCGTGATGCAACGGTCGATCGGCTCAATCTGCATCACCATCCCCGCGAAGCCGCCGTAGGGATAGTCGTCGACGCGCCGCCACTTGTCGGTGGTGTAGTCGCGCAGATTATGCAAATGTATGTCGACAAGCCCTTTACGCCGCGCCCTGCCGACTATCGACTCGCCCAAGAAGCCCTCGAACATCGTCGGGAACACGCTGATAATGTCTATTCGCATACGCATTTTTTTGATTTACAAAAGTAATGAAAAGGGCAGAAAAGAAAAGGATTATCGTTAACTTTACGGCAAAATAACTGTTAATGCGAAGCTTATGAAAAAGAAGAACACGCCGCGCGGCAAGGCAGTCCTTTGGATTGTGATAATCATCATTGCCGTCGCCATGTCGTATGCCAACAGCCGTAAGGAAGAGGCTAAGGTTGAAACGAATTCGACTAATGTTGAAACGAACCGAACACTTACAACTGAGGATGGCGCGGCGCAGGGCGGCGAAGGGACTGCAGTAGCAATTAAGATAAAGCCGGAAAAAACTTCGCGAGGGCAGGTGCGAGCCAAAGGGCTCGAGATCCCCGCATACCTCACCGACCGCGACGAGGAGATTGTCATTCACGAAGGCTTCACCCTGTCGTACAACAAGCAGCGGCGCGTGCCCAACTGGGTGGCGTGGGTGCTCACGAAAGAGCGGACGCAAGGTACGGAGAAACGTGCCAATGATTTCCAGCCTGACTTCTCAATAAAGAAAGGGCCCATCGCGCTCGACAGCGACTACCGCGGCTCCGGCTACGACCGCGGCCACCAATGCCCTTCGGCCGACTGCAAGTACTCGCGCGAGGCGATGAACCAGTGCTTCCTCTTCAGCAATATGTGCCCGCAGACCCACACGCTCAACGCCGGCGACTGGGAAGAGCTCGAGACGCTGTGCCGCAAGTGGGCGGTGGCGTACGACAGCATCTACATCGTTTGCGGCCCGATCATCGAGAAGGGCGAGACCTACAAGACCATCGGCAAAAACAAGGTGATGGTGCCGAAGCAGTTTTTTAAGGTCGTCCTGCGGTGGACGGGCGACAATAGCGCCGAAGCGATTGGCTTCATAATGAACAACGACGAGAGCAACCGGCCCGTCGCGAGCTATGCCGTAACGGTGGACAGCGTTGAGGCGCGCACGGGCATCAACTTCTTCTCAAAGCTCCCGAAAGACGTGGAGCGGCGCGCCGAGGCGAAGTTCGATTGCAAGAAGTGGTTGCGGCTGGTGAAATAATTTTCAGGAGCGAATTAATTTCGGAAGCAAGTTTATCTTAGTTCTCTCTCCGTTGCACTTCGACAGCGCTTCGCGATTAGCTACTATAACCCGACGCAGCGGGGTCAGGGTTTCAGTGCGGATTGGTTTCGGGTACTAAATAATTTTCAAGGTTCATTCAAAATCAACGACGGTGATGCCTGCGCCGCCGAACTGGACATGCTCGTCGCGGAAGGAGGTTATGCCGGGCACGGTGGCGAGGTAGTCGCGGATAATCTGGCGGAGTATGCCGTCGCCCTTGCCGTGCAGGATACGTACCTGACTGACGCCCGCGAGGATGGCGTCATCGATGAAATACATCACGGCGTTCATCGCTTCGTCGCCCCGCATGCCGCGCACGTCAATCTCTTGCCGGAATGCCTTGCGGTGCTCGTCTATCGTGGCGCGTGTGGCATGTGAGACGCTTATCGTGTTCAGGTCGGTGTGCTTGGTTCCCGCCGTGTCGGGCTTGCATACGTTGCCGGCGGCGTTATCGGCTTTCTCCAACCGCCGGACTGGCACTTTCGTCCGCATTTCCCCGAAGATGACCGTTGCCGTTTTGCCGTCGGTCTTCTCCACCGTACCGACACTCTCGTGCCCTCTCATCCTCACGCTGTCGCCCGAAACTATCTGCATCTCGGTTGCGGACGGCTGTTCGGGCTGCTGTTTGGTGCTGTCCGCCGCTGTCTTTTGCCGCTCCGCCTTGCGCTTCTTTTGCCGCTCCCGCCGCGCCGTAATCTGCTCTATCTTCTTCTGAATGGCATCATCTGCGGATTTCGTATCAATATCCTGCACCTCCTGCCGGAAGGTATCAAGCTCCTCGCGCATCTTCTTTACGGCTTCTTTCTCCGCCTGTTGCTCGCGTATCTCGCGGATGGTGTTCTCTATGCGGCGGTTGCTCTCTTGCAGAATCTCCTCCGCCTGCTCCTTTGCCCGCCGGAGAATGTCTTTCCTCTGCCGCTCTATGTCGGCGAGGGATGTCTCGTAGCGGTCGATGGCGCGCTGCATATCCTTCTCCCTTTGGTGGATTGTCTGCCGCTTGGCTTCCCAATAACGCTTGTCGCGCACGATGTCTTGGAGGTATTTATCCGCCTGGATATAGTCTTGTCCCACTATGTCCGCCGCCATCTGTATCACGTCTTCGGGCACACCCGTCTGCCTTGCTATCTCTATTGCAAACGACGAGCCGGGCCGCCCGATTTGCAGTTGGAACAGCGCCTGCATACGATTGCGGTCGTAGAGCATTGCGCCGTTGACCACTGCCTCGTGATTGTCGGCGAAATGTTTCAGGTTCTGATAGTGGGTTGTGATGACGGCGAACGTGCCTTTCTCCCACAGCCGGGTGAGTATCGCCTCGGCTATCGCCCCGCCAATCTGCGGCTCCGTGCCCGCGCCGAACTCGTCTATCAGCATCAGCGACTTCGGCGACGCGCTGCGCATCATACGGTTCATATTGCGCAGATGTGAGGAGTAGGTGGACAGGTCGTTCTCTATGCTCTGCTCGTCGCCTATGTCGAGCATTATGTCGGAGAATACGCCGCAACGGGAGTTATCCTTTATCGGTACGGGCAAACCGCATTGGAGCATATACTGCAACAGTCCCGCCGTCTCGAGGCACACCGACTTGCCGCCCGCGTTAGGTCCCGATATGACGAGTATTCTGCCCTCTTCGCTAAGGCTTATATCGAGCGGTACAATCTTCCTTCCCGCTTTCTCGAGCGTCTCCTGCAAGAGGGGATGACGCGCCTCCACCCAGTCTATTAGCGGTCGGTCCGCCACTTCCGGCTCTATCCCGCCGTATTTTTCCGCCACTATCAGCTTGGCTCTGAGGAAATCGATGTGTGCCAACAGGTCGTATGATGCCGCGATATAACGTGCGTCGGGGCGCAGCACTTTGGCAAATTCGGTGAGTATTCTGACCGTTTCTTTCTTCTCTTCCGCCTCCAATGCCCGCAGCTTATTGTTCGCCTCCACCACCTCTGTCGGCTCTACGTATGCCGTCTTTCCCGTAGCGCTCTCGTCGTGGACTATGCCGGGTATGCGGCGTTTCATTGCCGGCGAGACGGGTATCACCAGTCTGCCGTCGCGCAATGTCGGTGCGGCATCCTTGTCGACAAGTCCGTCTTGCTGTGCCTGACGCAATATATTATATAATGTTCGCGAGACGCTGCCCTCCGCTTGTTTCAGTTCGCGGCGTATCCTTTGCAGTTCGGGAGATGCCGTGTCGCGCAGCCGTCCGTATTTGTCGAGTATGCCGTCAATGCGTCTTACTATCTCGGGAAAGCTGCTCACCTCCTCGGCAAGTATCTGCAAATGAGGATATTTCACCTCATCGCCCAAGCGGAACTCCGCCGGCACGAGGATTGTCTTTATTGTGTGGATGGTGTCTAGGGAGCGGCGTAAGTCGAACAGTTCCCTCTCGTCGAGATGCGTGTTCTCTATTCGCAGACGGCTCACGCTCTGCCGCATGTCGAAGTAATATGTCAGCGGGAAATCCTCACGCTCCGCCAGCAATAGGCGCAACTCGCTCACTCTCACCAACTTTTCGCGTATCTCAGCCGTAGAGTACATCATCTGCATGCTGTCGACTTTCTCCTCGCCCAGTGTCGACATACACGCCTCACGCAGCATCGCACGTATTCGCGAGAAGCCAATTTTCGCCTCAAAGTCAGCAGGATAAATCATAAAAGAGATGATACGCGTCTGAAAGCCGGCGCCTATATAAATCCTTATTCATAGACCGACTCTATGTCTATGCCCGACATGTCGTCCTCTTCATCGGGAGAAAAGTCGTCCTCTCCCGTCGCGGCACACGGGTCGTAATCCTCCGGCAGGTCAAACCTCACGGCGGGGGAATAGCCTAACGACGGGTCGGCATACACTTTCTGCATATAATACGCCCAAATCGGCAGCGCCATCGACGCGCCTTGTCCGTAGACCATCGAGTCGAAATGGATGTCGCGATCCTCGCCGCCTACCCAACAGCCCGACACCAGTTGCGGCGTGAAACCCATAAACCAGCCGTCGGAGTTGCGGTTTGTCGTGCCCGTCTTGCCGCCTATTTCCCCCTCAATATTATACTTGAACCGCACTCGGTGCGCCGTTCCTTCATCCACTACGGCACGCAGCAACGTGAGCATCTTGTCGGCGGCATCGGCGGAAATCACCTCGTTCATACGCGGGGAAAACTCCGCAAGGACGTTGCCCTCACTGTCTTCTATGCGGGTAACGAATACGGGAGACGTGCGGATGCCGTGGTTCACGAAAGCGCTGTATCCGCTCACCATCTGCGACACGCTCACCTCGCACGGACCGAGACATAACGACATTGACGGGTGGATGTCGGGATTGTCGATGCCGTATGCCCGCAACAGCGCGACAAACTGCTCGGGCGAGAGGCGGCTCATCAGATAAGCGGATATCCAATTGTTAGACTGCGCCAAGCCCCATTTGAGCGTTACCATCTCGCCATAACGGGCGTTAGAGGAGTTGCGCGGTGTCCACGCCTGACCCGCAACGATATATGTCTGCTGCACGTTAGGTGCCTCGTCGCAAGGCGTAAACCCGTTTTCCATAGCAAGAGAATAGAGGTACGGCTTGATAGTGGAGCCCACTTGACGGCGCCCCGTCGACACCATATCATACATGAAATAATGATAGTTCACCCCGCCGACGTACGCTTTAACATATCCGGTTGTCGGGTCCATCGACATGAAACCCGCGCGCAGGAACGATTTGTAATAGCGAATGGAGTCGAGCGGGGTCATCACCGTGTCAATCTCGCCTTTATACGAGAAGACCGTCATCGGCACTCTCTTGTGGAACGATGCGAGGATCTCCTCTTTCGAATAGCCTGCCGACAGCATCACGTTGTAGCGTTCGCTCTGCACCACGGCACGATTCATGATAGCCTCCACCTCGCTTGGGGTGAGCTGGTCGGTGAACGGAGCATTGGGCTTGTGTCGGTTTCCCGCGTCAAAAGCGGGCTGCAGATACTTGCCGACATGCGCTTCGACGCTCTCCTCGGCATACTGCTGCATGCGCGTGTCGATAGTGGTGAACACCTTCAAACCGTCCTCATATATATTATACGGCGTGCCGTCCCGCTTCCTGTTCTTCTTGCACCATCCGTACATCGGGTCGTTTTCCCAAGCGATAGAGTCGGACACGAACTGCCGGTAGTTCCATTCGGGATAGTTCTCGCGCACGGGCTTGTCCGCCGTAAGGCACTGGCGGAGGAACTCCCTGAAATAAGGCGCGATGCCGTCTTTATGGTCCGTGCGGCGGAAATGCAGCATTATCGGCTCTGCGGCGAGGCTGTCGTAGGCGGCGGAGGTGATGTATTTCTCCTTGCGCATCTGCTGCAAAACAACATTGCGCCGCTGTGTGGCACGCTCGGGATAGCGCACGGGGTTGAACAGCGACGGGTTCTTGCACAGCCCCACGAGCAACGCCGCCTCGTTGATTGTCAGCTCCGACGGCTCCTTAGAGAAATACGTGTTCGCCGCAGTCTTAATGCCGACGGCGTTATGGAGGAAATCAAACTGATTGAGATATAGCGCGAGGATCTCCTCTTTCGTATAATAGCGTTCGAGCTTGACGGCTATCACCCACTCGATAGGCTTCTGCATAAGGCGCTCCGTACTGTTGTGCGCGATGCCTTCACGCTGCGTATAAACGAGTTTTGCCAACTGTTGCGTGATGGTCGACCCGCCGCCCGCACTCTCGCTGCCGAACATTCCGCGCTTCACAACGGCACGCAGCAAGGCGCGGAAGTCGATGCCGGAATGGTCATAGAAACGCGCATCCTCCGTGGCAACTAACGCTTTGATGACGTTCTCGGAGATTTCATTATAGTCTACAATAACGCGGTTCTCCTTGTTATAGCTCCACGTGCCGAGCAATTTGCCGTCTGACGAGATGATCTGTGTAGCACTCTTGCTGATAGGATTCTGCAAATCCTCCAAGTCGGGCATATATCCTATCCACCCGTTCCAAATGGCGAAGAACACACCGGCGGCGCTCACGACAACCGCCGCAAGCAATGCCCAAAGAAAAATGATTATAGCCTTCCGCATAGCTGAAAGAAATACCGCGCCGCGCACGTTATGCAAAAGTAAAACTTTCCCCACACACCGGCAAATGATTGGCCGCGGAAAAAAGTGCGCCGGTTTCTTGCAAAATCGCTCCTCACAAGTTACCTTTGCATCCGCGTTCGCAAAAAACGCACCCTTTGGCGCGGTAGCTCAGCTGGTTAGAGCGTCGGATTCATAATCCGGAGGTCGAGGGATCGTGGCCCCCCCGCGCTACTCCTTTTCAAAAGGAATTTAAACGAAAGGTTAACCGAAACGAAACGTTAATCGAATTGAAACGAAAGTTTAACCGAAACGAAACGTTAATCGAATTGAAACGAAAGGTTAATCGAAACGAATCGAATTGAAACGAAACGAATCGAATTGAAACGAAACGAACCATACCAAATTCTCCGGTGTGGCTCGTTTTTGTTAGTCCCATAGTTGTCAATTGCCCCGGGCTGCCGGCCTCTCAACTCAGTTGCCCGTTGCCTGACCCGAAAAACCGCGCGTACTCGCTCTCGAAATTAGGCGTGAGGATGTTTGTGCCGATGGCCGCGGCAATCTCGTCCTTAGTCCAAAAGCGGCCGCCGTCGAGCTCGTCAGGGTCAGGCTTCACAGGTCCGTCGAAGAGGGTGGCGTTGACGTAAACAAGCTCCTTCTCGTTCGCGCTTTCGTAAACATATTTGCCGAGAAACCGCGCGCGGAACCCGCTGATGCCAAGCTCCTCGACAGCCTCGCGCAGCAACGCCTCTTCCGCCGTCTCGCCATAGTCGACATGCCCTCCGCAGGCCGTGTCCCACTTGCCGGGCTGCACATCTTTCCACGCCGGACGCTTCTGCAAAAACAGCTCGCCGCGACTGTTGAAAACGTGAAGATGCACCACGGGGTGAAGCGCCTTGCCGCCGCCGTGAGCCTCGCCGCGCGTTATGCTGCCCACAACGGTGCCCTCGGCGTCGACAATAGGAAAAAGCTCGTTTTTGTTGTCCATAAAAATTCAAATTTCGGCGTCGCGGCGGATGCTCACCATCGTGGCGAAGCACTCCGGGAAGATGCGGCGCAATTGCAGTTTGCCGATGCTGCTGCTTGTCGGGAAAAAGGCGTAGATGGCGCTGCCCGAACCGGTCATCGAGGCGTAAACGGCGCCGAGGCGGTAGAGCGTCGTCTTAATCTCTGACAGCTCGCCATGCCGCGCGAAGACAGGCTCTTCGAAATCGTTAATAAGTAAATCGCGCCACGTCTCAACAGGCTGCATCACGATGTCAAGGCAATGGCGTGCCGGGCGGCGCGGCGTGATGGCGGCGTAGGCCTCGCGCGTTGAGACACTGACCGGCGGTTTGACTATGGCCATGCGCAGTCCGCAGAGCTTGTTGCGAATGCCGGGGATGACGTACAGTTTGTCGCCGATGCCTTCCGCGTACGCCGTTTGCGACCTTACGAAGAACGGGCAGTCGGCACCGAGCGCGGCGGCATAACGCTCCGTTTGTTTCACGGTCAAACCGAGCGAAAGATGTTCGTTAAGCAAGCGCAAGGTGGCGGCGGCATCGCTCGAGCCCCCTCCGAGGCCCGCACCGGCGGGGATGCGCTTGTTGAGCGTAACGGTTACTTTCGGCAAAGAAAAATCTTGCGCGAGAAGGTCGTAAGCGCGGACAACGAGGTTCTTTTTCTTGTCGCAATCAATGGCGTCGCCGGTGATGTCGAGCAGGCAAGGGATGCCGGGCGAAGCGTCGTCGCCGATGTCGAGCGTGTCGAAGAGCGGGACGGGCAGGAACACCGTCTCGATGTTGTGGAAACCGTCGTTGCGGCGTTCTACAACGTTCAGGCCGAGGTTGATTTTCGCGCAGGCACGCATCGTAGTCGCCGAGTGTTTTTTCGAAAAAAGTTTATCTTAGTAGCTACTAATCCATCAGCGTAACCGCGCTGGGCGAACGGCGTTTGAGAATGTCGAGTACGAAGTCCTTGCCCGGCGCAATGCCGTATTCGCGCAGCACGCCCTCAACGGTGTAGCGCGCCAGCTCCGGGTCGTTGTTGTCGTAACTCAGATGGCACAGCCACACGTGCTTCAACTTCGGCGTACCGCACCGCGCGATGGTCTGCCCGCAGTCGTGGTTGCTCAGGTGGCCCACATCGGAGAGGATGCGCCGTTTGAGCATCTCGGGATAGCGCCCTTGCTTGAGCTTCTCCACCTCGTGATTGGCCTCGATGACGAGATAATTAGCCTCGCCGATGAGCCTCTCCATCTCCGGCGTAACATGCCCGATGTCGGTGAGAAGGACAAACGTAACGCCCTCATATTCAATCTTATAGCCGATATTCTCGCTGCTGTCGTGCGGCACGATGACGGTGTTAATGCGCATGCCGAGCAACTCGAAAGGCTCGCCCGTAGTGATGTTCATCCGCCGCTGACGGTCCACCTTTTGCTTCACCACATAGTTCTTGTCGATGTGCTCGTGAACAGTCGGCGTGGCGTACACCGGCAGCCCGAACACATTGCTCAGCTGACCGACATATTTCACGTGGTCGGCGTGGTCGTGAGTAACAAGGATAAACCGCGCCGCAGAGAGGTTGATGTTCGCCGCCGCGGAATGCTTCTTGACAGCTTTGAGGCTCATGCCCGCGTCGATGAACAGCCCGCCCTGCTCGTTGAAAAGGTAGTAGCAATTGCCGCTGCTGCCGCTGCCGAAAGAGATGAAAGAGAACATTTCGTTGTTGTTTGCGGCAAAAATAAGAAAAATCGGCGGAATATAAACTGCGCGAAGCCCGACGTTAAACTTTTTTCAAAGTGCCGTTAACACCTTTGGGTTGTCAAAAAAATGAATTGAAGTTGAAATGAAGTTGAATTGAAGTTGAAATGAAATTGAAATGAAGTTGAAACGAACCGAATGAAGTTGAAACGAACCGGACAACTAAGGCTGATACTCTCGCCGCACAACTGAGCCGCATTACAGTAGCAACTAAGATAAACTTTTTTCTTCTTTCTTCGCGAAAGTCGGTTCAATGTGT
The DNA here is from genome assembly GCA_021204905.1 of Prevotella sp. GTDB lineage: Bacteria > Bacteroidota > Bacteroidia > Bacteroidales > Bacteroidaceae > Prevotella. The sequence goes on along the minus strand of JAJPYN010000019.1, from coordinate 177,441 downwards.
TAACTTTGCAAGAAGAATCTTTTTCGAAAGCGTTAAGGCGATGAGGATGAAGCGGTTGATAGGCGACTGGATGCTGCCCGCGGCGATGGCGTGCGGCGTGGCGGTGTTCCTGCTGTTTCACAACGTGCGCGCGCTCGAGGGCGTTGCCGCGTGGTACGCCCCGCACAACAATAACGTGCTGCCCGTGTGCATGTCGCTCGTGCTGTTCACCACCTTCTGCCGCGTCGATTTCCGCAAACTGCTGCCCGTGGTGTGGCACCTCTGGGCGGCGCTAGTGCAACTGGCGTTCGCGGTACTGCTCGTGTGGGTGGTGCGCAGCATGAACGTCAGCGGCGGCGGCTTGATCCTGCTCGAGTCGATGCTCGTCTGCGTGGTGAGCCCGTGCGCCGCGGCGGCACCGGTGGTTACGGCCAAGCTCGGCGGCAGCTTGGAGGAAAGCACGTCGTTCACCTTCTTGTCGAACATCTTTTCCGCGCTGGTCATCTCGCTCTTCCTGCCGATGTTGCCTGCGGGGAGCGCCGGCGAGGTGCTCTCGTTCGGACCGCTGTTCGTGCGCATCCTGTGGCGCGTCAGTTGCGTGCTGCTTCTGCCGATGGCGCTGGCCTTCGCCTTAAAACACTGTTGGCCGCGCCTGCACCGGATTATCGCCGGCGTGCCTGATTTGAGTTATTATCTCTGGGGCTGCTCGCTCATCATTGTTTCGGGCACCACGGCGAAAAATATTGCCGATTCGCTCGGCGCCATACCCATTCATATCCTGATCACCATCGCGCTGCTGAGCCTCGCCGTATGCCTCATCCAGTTCGCCGTCGGCCGCTTCGTGGGGCGCCATCTGGGCAAGGCTGTCGACTGCGGTCAGGCGCTCGGCCAGAAGAACACCGCCACGTCGATCTGGATAGCCACCGTCTTCCTTCATCCCCTCGCGGCGGTCGGTCCGGGCTGCTACATCCTTTGGCAAAACACGGTGAACGCCGTCGAGCTCATCGCCGCAGGAAGGAAGCATGCCGCGCGAAATTAATCGCCGTTTTCGTTGGCGGTGCCGGCTAAAAGGCTAACTTTGCCGCCGATTTATGAAGACGAAAATTTTATTTGTATGCCATGGAAACATCTGCCGCAGTCCGATGGCGGAGTTTATAATGAAACATTTGGCGTTGCAGGCCGGGCGCGCCGCAGAGTTCGAGATAGCGTCGGCCGCCACGAGCACCGAGGAGACGGGCAACCCCGTCTATCCGCCGGCGCGAAGGAAATTGGCCGAGCACGGTGTGGCTTGCGGGAGCAGACAGGCGCGGCAACTCACCCGTGCGGACTATGATTATTACGATTTAATCATCGGTATGGACGGCAGTAACCTGCGCCAGATGCGGCGTATCTGCGGGGGCGACCCCGACGGGAAAATCAGGCTCTTGCTCGACTACACAAACCACCCGCGCGACATTGCCGACCCGTGGTACACCGGCGATTTCGATGCCGCGTGGGCCGATTGCGCCGCAGGGTGCACGGCGTTGTTGCGCGACCTCGAGCGATAGCCGCCGCTCACACCTTAACCAGTTCGGCGAGGACGCTGTCGGAAGTGAAGAGGGCTTCGCGCGTCAGGCGCAATCGATTGTCGATTACTTCGAGCAGGCCGCGGGCAAGCAATGGTCGGGCTTGCGAAAGGAGGTAATCCCGGCCGTAAAAATCATTGTCGAGGGCGATGCCGTCGGAGGTGCGTAAAGCGGTGGTAATCAGATCGTTATAACGCTCGTCGGCGGATAATACTTCGCGCTCGAAAGGCAATAGTCCGCGCTCGATGCTGTCGATGTAAGCCTCAATGTTGCTCGTGTTCCATTGGCGCGAGCGGCCGTCGTAGGAATGTGCCGCAGCGCCGAGCCCGAGGTAGCGCGCGCCGTGCCAGTAACCGCTGTTGTGCTTGGCGCGGAAGCCCGGCCGGCAGAAGTTACTGATTTCGTAGTGTTCGAAGGTCTTAGTTGCTACTATGTCGCTAAGCAAATAGTACATCTCGCGGCAAGATTCATCGTCTGCTTCGTTTAATTCGCCGCGAACTAACATCGCGTGCAAGGGCGTGCCGGGTTCGATGGACAGGCAATAGGCGGAGATATGTTCGGGCGCGAGTTCGACAGCCTTTTTCACATCGCACAGCCATTCGTTAACAGTCTGTCCGGGGAAGCCGAACATCAAGTCGATACTGATATTTTCAATGCCTGCTTCGCGCAAAAAGCCGACCGCGGCAATTGCTTGTTCCGCCGTGTGCCGCCGGCGAAGGAAGCGCAACCGCTCGGGCGAGAATGTCTGAATGCCCGTCGACACGCGGTTCACGCCCATTGCCGCAAGCTCTTTCGCAAAATTGCGCGAGATGTCGTCGGGGTTGCATTCGACGGTGATTTCTTCGGCATCGGCATCCTTTGAAAAAGCATCGAGCAAACGCGCCAGATCGCTTGTGTTTAGTACGCTTGGCGTGCCTCCGCCGAGGTAGATGGTTTCGATTTTTTCGCCGCCGAGATAGCTTTTCCGCAAGGCATATTCTTTCAGCAGCGCATCGACATATTTTTTGCGCAGATTAAGCTTTGTCGACGAGCAGAAGGCGCAATAGATGCAGCGCGAGGTGCAAAACGGGATATGTGCGTAGAGGCCTGCCACGAGAAGGGTTTTGAGGGTTTTAACCGCCGCGCAAAAATAGTTATTCCCCGCGGGTGAGCAGCCTTTTTCGCCGCTTTTCTTTGATAATTGCCCGAAAACAGATAAATTCGCAGCTCGGTAAGTATTAACAAATAACAAAATCAATAAAATCTATGAAGGTCTACCAGACAAACGAAATCAAGAATATTGCCATCCTCGGCAATGACGGTGCGGGCAAGACGACCCTCACCGAGACGCTTCTTTACGAGTGCGGCATCATCAAACGGCGCGGGCGCATCTCGCAGCAGAACACCGTGAGCGACTATTTCCCGGTGGAGCATGAATACGGCTATTCGGTGTTCTCGACGGTTTTCCATTGCGAATGGAACGGCAAGAAACTGAACATCATCGACTGCCCGGGCGCCGACGATTTCGCGGGCCAAGCCATCACCGCGCTTAACGTAACCGACACGACGCTCATCCTCATCAACGGCCAGTACGGTCCCGAGGTGGGCACGCAGAACCATTTCCGCTACACCGAGAAGCTCGGCAAGCCCGTCATCTTCCTCATCAACCAGCTCGACAGCGACAAGTGCGACTACCACACCATCGTGGAGCGGCTTCGCGAAAGTTTTGGAAACAAGGTGGTGCAGGTGCAGTATCCGCTCAACGAGGGGCCGGATTTCAATGCGCTCATCGACGTGCTGCTGATGAAGAAATATTCGTGGGGACCCGAGGGCGGCAAACCGACAATCGAGGACATTCCCGCCGGCGAGTTGGACAGGGCCACCGAGCTGCATAAGGCATTAGTCGAGGCTGCTGCGGAGAACGACGAGGCGCTTATGGAGAAGTTCTTCGAGACGGAGGAGCTCAACGAGGACGAGCTGCGCGAAGGCATACGCAAAGGGCTGGCAACACGCTCGATGTACCCCGTGTTCTGCGTCGATGCCGCGCGCGATATGGGCGTGCGCCGTCTGATGGAGTTCCTTGGCAACGTCGTGCCGTTCGTGTCGGATATGCCCGTGGTGAAAGACGCGCAAGGCGAGGAAGTGCCGGCAGACGATAAAGCGCCGACATCGGTGTTCTTCTTCAAGACAGCCGTAGAGCCCCACATCGGCGAGGTGCAGTATTTCAAAGTGATGAGCGGCACCATTCACGCCGGCGACGATATGACCAACGCCGACCGCGGCTCGAAGGAACGTATCAGCACGCTCTATTGCTGCGCCGGGCAAAACCGTTTCGAAGTGCCCGAGATGAAAGCCGGCGACATCGGTTGCACCGTTAAATTGAAAGATGTTAAAACCGGTAACACGCTCAATGCCAAGGATGCCGACCATAGCTTCAACTTCATCAAATACCCCAACTCGAAATACTCCCGCGCAATAAAAGCCGTAAGCACATCCGAGACGGAGAAGATGATGGCGGCGCTCGTCAAGATGCGGCAGGAAGACCCGACGTGGGTTGTCGAACAAAGTAAAGAGCTGCGCCAGACCATCGTGCACGGACAGGGCGAGTTCCACCTCCGCACGCTGAAATGGCGGCTTGAAAACAACGAGAAAATACAAGTAACTTACGAAGAGCCGAAGATACCTTACCGCGAGACAATCTCCAAACTGGCGCGTGCCGACTACCGCCACAAGAAGCAGTCAGGCGGCGCGGGACAGTTCGGCGAGGTGCACCTCATCATCGAGCCTTACACCCCCGACATGCCCGACCCGACGACGTACACGTTTGGAAATCAGGAGTTTAAGATGAACATCAAGAGCAAGGAAGAAATCGACCTCGAATGGGGCGGCAAGCTCGTGTTTATGAACTCCGTCGTCGGCGGCGCTATCGATCTGCGCTTTATGCCGGCAATCCTGAAAGGCGTGATGGAGCGTATGGAGCGCGGACCGCTCACAGGCTCGTATGCCCGCGACGTCAGAGTAATCGTCTACGACGGTAAGATGCACCCGGTGGACTCCAACGAGCTTTCGTTCATGCTCGCCGCACGCAACGCCTTCGCACAAGCCTTCAAGAACGCCGGCCCGAAAATCCTCGAACCCATCTACAACCTCGAGGTGCTCGTCCCGGCAGACTGTATGGGCGACGTGATGAGCGACCTGCAAGGACGCCGCGCAATAATCATGGGCATGGACGCAGAAAGCGGATACCAGAAACTCTCCGCACGCATCCCGCAAAAGGAACTCTCCAACTACTCCGTAGCGCTTAGCTCCATCACCGGCGGACGGGCATCCTTCACCACCTCCTTCGCCTCCTACGAGCTCGTGCCCACAGACATACAGAACGAACTCATCAAAGCCCACGAGGCCGAGCTCGCCGAAGAGGAGTAAGTATTGCCGTGCCGAACCCCGACGCGTTCTAATAAATGATGACTTATTAGGTGTGCCGGCAGGTACGCAACATACAAAATCCATTGGAGACGCCGCAGCTTAATTCACGTTGCAGCGTCTCTTTTTCGTGTCTGATAGCCGATGTTTTTCCCTCATTTGCACGATAAACACTGAATAAAAAAGTATGCGCACCCCGATATGAGATGCGCATATTTGGTTGCCGTGCAGTTTAAATCACCTACTTGTTGTTTCAAAATCGAAAAGGTAATTTATTGAATTTCAGAGTGTTACTGTCGCCGTGCTTGCTAATTCCGCATCAACCTCATAGCCGACCGGCATTTCTGCTCTCGAGCCGTGGATGAAGCAGCAAGGCCACACGAAAATAAATGTTACAACCGATAACGGCGTGCGATTTTTACCGGTGATGTTAACGTCGGAACCGGTGAGATAAAGCACTTCGCCGTTGGCAGTGGTAAGGTTGCGCAGTTTGATACCAAGCCGACCTTTCGTTCCCCACCACGAATTGCATTGAGCTTCGTATACCGTGCCTTTCGCCAAAGTGCCGCTCGGTATGGCAACCTCTCCGTCGACGAGTACATCCCTCGTAACACGAAAATCAACAGACTGCCCGACATGCACCTTTGAAGCCCTTACTGCATTAACGGCTTCCAAAGGAACTATCGTCCCCGCCTTAATCGTAACTTCTTTCTTCTCCTGCGCCACAGCGACCGAAGAACAAGCAACAATTTCAATTAACATTAAAATTTTCTTCATAAAAATTGATAGTTTTTAATTTGTTGCTCCTGAGACCCCGCAGAAGCGGAAATAGTTTTACTTGTTTTGGTTAAGGCATAAAAGAAAAGTGAGGTCAACATTCTGCCTCATCTATTGAACGTTGGGCTTGGACTTCCCCTAATGAATTAAACAAGGTAATCGAAACAACCTCACTCGGATGTATTCCATGAATAAATACACGAATACAAAACCAAGGAAGGCATTTTGTCTCGATACTCTGAACCTATACTTTTGTGAAGTGTCCGATTTCACACAGTCAGAATAAAGCGAAAATGCGCTTTTGCCAATATGTCTTGCACAAGGCGCGAGGCCGAATGCGACGGCAAAAGTAGTGGAACGGCGAGGATTATGCAAATAAAAGGGCGCGAAAATCAATGCCGGCAGCAAACAGCGCGCGGGGCGCAAAAAAAGAAAAAGGCTCTCAATAAAGAAAGCCTTCGTCCGGTGATCCGCTTGGGGCTCGAACCCAAGACCCCAACATTAAAAGTGTTGTGCTCTACCAACTGAGCTAGCGGATCTACCTAATAAAATTGCGTCTGCTTTTTTGCAAAGCGAGTGCAAAGGTAATAATAATTTATTTTTCTCCAAACGTTTGCACGATAATTGCTTTATCCTTATTGTATTTAAAACTGTTTGAAGAAATCGTTGCCCTTATCGTCTACGAGGATGAACGCGGGGAAGTCCTCTACGCGGATCTTCCATATCGCCTCCATGCCCAGTTCGGGGTATTCGACGCACTCGATGCTCTTGATGTTCTCAGAGGACAGGAGTGCTGCGGGTCCGCCGATTGAGCCGAGATAGAAGCCTCCGTGCTTGCGGCAGGCGTCGGTTACGGCTTGTGTGCGGTTGCCTTTAGCTATCATCACAAGCGAGCCTCCTGCGGCTTGGAACTCGTCGGTGTAGGGGTCCATACGGTTGGCGGTGGTGGGTCCCATCGAGCCGCAGGGCATCCCCGCCGGTGTCTTTGCCGGACCTGCATAGAGCACGGGATGGTCCTTAAAATACTGCGGCATACCCTCTCCTGCATCGAGACGCGCCTTGATCTTCGCGTGGGCAATATCGCGTGCTACGATGATTGTCCCGTTGAGACTTACGCGTGTTGCGACGGGGTATTTCGAAAGAACACGGCATACCTCGCTTATCGGTTGGTCGAGATTGATCTTCACGGCATCTCCCTCTCCGGCACGCCGCAGGTCTTCGGGGATGAGCTCGTAGGGAGAGTCGTCCATCTTCTCTATCCATACGCCGTCCTTGTCGATTTTCGCCTTGATATTACGGTCGGCGGAGCACGATACGCCCAAGCCTATGGGACACGATGCGCCGTGGCGGGGCAGACGGACGACGCGGATGTCGTGTGCAAACGCCTTACCTCCGAACTGTGCTCCGAAGCCTATCTTGCGGGCTTCTTCGAGGAGTTGACGCTCTAAATCGGTGTCGCGGAACGCCCGTCCCGTAGTGTCGCCCGTCGTCGGCAGAGAGTCATAGAACTTTGTCGAGGCGAGTTTCACGGTGAGCAGGTTCTTCTCTGCCGAGGTGCCGCCGATGACGAAGGCGATGTGGTAGGGCGGGCAGGCGGCGGTGCCGAGACTCTTCATCTTCTCCACAAGGAAGGGGATGAGCGTGCCGGGGTTCTGTATGCGTGCCTTGGTCTCTTGATAGAGGTAGGTCTTGTTTGCCGAGCCGCCGCCCTTGACCACGCAGAGGAAGCGGTATTCCATACCCTGCACGGCTTCGATGTCTATCTGTGCGGGGAGGTTGCAACGGGTGTTCACCTCGTCGTACATCGTCAGCGGCGCGTTCTGCGAATAGCGCAGGTTGTCGGCGGTATAGGTGTCGTACACGCCCTTTGCCAACGGCTCCTCGTCGTCATAGCCCGTCCACACCTGCTGACCCTTCTCCGCGTGGATGATTGCCGTGCCCGTGTCTTGGCAGAAAGGCAGCTTGCCCTTGCACGCCACCTCTGCATTCCTCAGCATCGTGAGCGCTACATACTTGTCGTTTTCAGACGCTTCGGGGTCTTTCAGTATAGCTGCCACCTGAAGGTTGTGAGCGCGGCGGAGCATAAAATTCACGTCGTGGAAAGCCTGAGAGGAGAGCAACTCGAGCGCGGAGGGAGCTACTTTCAGAACCGGCACGCCCTCAAACTCCGAGAGCGACACGCCGGCCTTGGAAATAAGGCGGTATTCGGTAGTATCTTCGCCCAACTGGAACATCGGGGCATAATGAAAGGCGGGGGTTTGGTTTTGAGTACTCATAACTAATAGTTTGATTGTTTTTAATGTGTTTCCTTTGCAAAGATACTGTTTTTTCGTAAATTCGCGTAATGATTATGAGAAAGGCGATAATTTTAATGTCGGTTCTCGTTGCCGTTTACACTTCTTCGCCGGCGCAAACCGACAGCTTGGCACTTGATACAACACTGATACTCAACGAGATAACTGTCAACGGCGTAAGAATAATCAACAAGGTTGACCGCCAACTGTACATTCCCTCAAAGACGATAGTGAAACACTCGTCAAACGGTTACGACCTGTTGGACAAGCTGTCTCTAAACGGTATCAAGGTGAACGTTGCCGAGAGGAAAATCAGTTCTACACGTGGCGGCGACGTGCAGATACGTATCAACGACATAAAGGCGGAGTTGCAAGACATCATATCCCTTCTGCCCGATGAGGTGATAAGGGTGGAATATATCGACAACCCCGGCGTGCGCTATTCCGACGACAACCTCGCCGCAGTTATCAATTATGTCGTCAGGCGCAGATATTCCGGTTGTGCGGGCGGCGCAAGCACCGATCAGGCATTCGCCACAGGCTTCAACAACACCGACGCTTATTTCAAGTTCAACTATAAAAAGTCGGAGTTCAGTATCAATTACGACTTCTCTTACCGTGAATACGACAAGCGGCGGTACAGCAGCTACACCACATATAATTTCCCTGACGGCACGGTACACGACAAGAACTATATCGGTCTGAACACCCCTTTCATGTACGCCACAAACGACTTACAAATATCATACAACCTTGCCGAGCCCGACAAATACACGTTGAACATAGCTTTTAAGTTCAACAACTACAACTCTCCGAAACGCGGCGTTAACAAAATAGTTGAGGAGACGGGACAACCCGACCTCTACTTGTTCAACATAATAAAAGACGGAACACAAACGCCGGCAATCGACATCTACTATTCGCTCAATATGCCCCACAACCAGAACATCGCCCTGAATGCTGTGGGAACATATATCGGCACAGACTACGCTTATCTGATGAAGGACTATCTCTATGACCAATCGGCAGAACAGTCGATGCAGAGCGCCCCGCTCAACGATTACAGTTACACCACCGACGGTAAGAAATATTCGCTTATCACAGAAGCCATCTATTCAAAGACAATGAAAAAGGAAGTGCTGTCTGCAGGAGCCGAATATACCATAAGTCATACCAACAACGACTATACAGGAAACGTGAACACCGATGCCGTGCTCAATTCCCAAAAACTATATTTCTTCACGGGGCTGCAAGGCTCTCTGTGGAAACTTAATTATTCGCTGGGTGTCGGGGCAAGTTACAACAGGGTTTACCAGGAAGATATCGGTTTCAACAAATGGACTTTCCGCCCGCAGCTATCTCTGAAATACAGTCCTTCCAAAAACACATCTATAAGATTGTCGAGCAGACTATCTGAAATAACACCTTCTCTGTCTGACCTTAGTGACGTTAGACAGCAAGAAGACGACCTCACAGCCAGCGACGGCAACCCGTACCTCAAGCCATGGTGGCAGAACAAGAATTCGCTGTCGTTCGATTGGGATACAGAGACATTCTCCCTGAACTATTACGGCTCGCTCAGCTACTCCTCGCGCCCTATTGCTTCGTCGATATATCCGGAACTGCAGGACGACGGCTCTTATATGATTATAACAAAGTCAGAGAATCAGAAGAACTTCTTGCAAAGCTACCAGGAATTGGATTTCACGTTCCACGCAATAAAAGACATCCTTGACCTGAAAGCCTACGGCTCTTTCTCAACGTTCAGAAGCCACGGCAACAACTACCTGCATACCTATAACTACTGGCAATGGGGTTGCTCGGCTGAGCTGATGCTGGGCAACTGGGATGTCGGTTACGCTTTCGGAACGGCGGACAGGTCGCTTTGGGGCGAGGATATTGATGGCGGCGAAAACACTTCCACGCTCGCTGCTTCGTATAAATATAAGGGCTTTGAGGCGGGGCTCGGCGTGCTTTTGCTCGGCTATGCGAAGGGCTACGATTATTATGACGAGTGCCTGAGCCAATATTACAAAAGCGTCGGTCATACTTACATCAAAAACAACGGCAATATGATTTATTTCAGCCTCGCCTACAAGTTCAGCTATGGGCGCAAATATAATGCCGGCAGCCGCAAGCTCTACAACAGGGATGATGATAACGGCGTGAAGTAGGGCGGGTTAATAGGGCGTTTTATCGTCCTTGTCCGCCCACATGCGGAACGCCTTTTTCGCCTCGTCGGCAAGGAGTGTCTCGGCGGTTAGTTTTCTTTTATTTAAAGGGCGGGCAAGCTCGTCGTAGATGAACGCGTCGCCGAACCCGATGGCATCCGCGTCGGCTTTATTATTGCCGAAGAAGAGCCGGCTGATTTTCGCCCAGTAGATTGCGCCGAGACACATCGGGCAAGGCTCGCAGGAGGAGAATATGATGCAGCCGCTGAGGTCGAACGTGCCGAGCTTCTTTGCCGCGGCGCGTATGGCGTTCACTTCCGCGTGGGCGGTGGGGTCGTTCTCGGCGGTTACGCGGTTCGCGCCCGTAGCGACAATTTTGCCGTCTTTGGCGATGACTGCGCCGAACGGTCCGCCGCCGTTGCTGACGTTCTCTTCGGAGAGACGGATGGCCTCCCGCATCAGGTTTTCGTTAGTCATAATTGAATGTTTTGGCGGGTTAAATATCTTGTTTCGCGTCGCCGGGGAGGGCTTGGTCGAGGGTGCTAAGGAAGGCGCTCAGGGTGTCGTCGGGCACATCGCCGAGGTCAAACTCGCGGAGGGCGTCGCGGCGGATCTCGTTTATCCACGTGCGGCGGGCTTCGAGGTAATCCTCACGAATCTTTACTGCAAGTTCCTCAGTGATTTCGCTGACACCGAAATACTCGCAAAGAAGGCGCAAGCTCCATGCGCGGCGGTATTCGGCGTAATTTGCGTGGATTGTTTTAAAGCGTTCGAGGATTTCCGAGGCCGATGTTATCGTTTCGTTTTTCACCTCGTCCACAATGCGCAGCTCTTCCCTTAGGGGCAGGAGCATTCCGCCGAGGTCGCTCCATTCGCCGTCGCCTATGCTGCCTTCAAGCGGCGTTAAGTCGAGGTTTTCGATTGCTTTCCCGAAGAATATTTTAAGCGCAAGGTCGTAGTATTCAATGCCCTTGCGGAGCGACGAGGCCTTTATTACGCAGTTTTGAAATTCGTAAGCAGGCAGTTGCTCGGCGGCGGAGCGTTGCAGGTCCTCGAGCGTGCGTTTGGCTGCGATGATGCGGCTTATGGCGAGCGGCGGCAGAGGGTCGAAATTAACTATGGAGCAGCGTCCGGCGGCTGTGCGTTTGTCGCGCTTGGGCCACTTGCGGATGTCGCGGAAGAGGCCGGCGGAGATGATGTTTCTGCCCGGGATGACGGTACAGCCGTTGCCTGTGCCGAAGATGTAGGAGAAGGGCAGGCGCCGCGTGTCGGGGTGGTTGTAAATTTTGCCGAAGCACACGGAGAACAGACCGATCTGCGCGGGCAGGAGGATATGCGTCGAGCTGGCTGTTTTCGCGCCGCGCTCGAGGGTGCCGTGGTGGACGGGCCCCATCTTGTAGGCGTGGTTGGAGAAGTTTGTTCCCGAGCCGGCGTTAAAGAACGATGTGGCTGTGGAGATGAGCAGCGTGCTCTTATGGTGCGAGGTGGTGAACGGTCCGCAGAACGCCGCGCAGGCCTCGCCGTTGGCCATGTCGCCGTTGGCGAAGAACACGCAGTTCTCCGCCGTGAACCCGTTTTTTATAAGGCACGCCTCGCCGACGAAGCAGTTTTCTAACTTGGCGGAATTAAGGATGCTTGTGCCGTCGAGGATGATCGAATTCTCGCAAATCACGCCGGAGCCGATGTAGACAGGCGCATCGGGCAGGCTGCGCAGGGAGCAGTCGGACAGGCGGCACGCACCGTCGATCTCGCAGTCGTCGCTGATGATGCAGTTGACGATGTTCTGCGTGTTTACTATGCGGCAGCGGTTGCCGATTACCCCGCCCGCGCTTGCAGGTTCTATCTCGGCACGAATGAGTTGCCTTAGTTTGGAGGTGAACTCCCGGTCGCACTCGTATTTCACCATCATACTTGCCATCTGCGAGGTTAATCCGCTGTAAATGAGGATGTTACCGTTACCGGCCTCGTTGAGTACGGATATTATTGTGCCTTCGCCGAACGTTGCGCCTTCGGTGGTCTCGACGGTTGCCGCGTTGGAGATGAGGCAGTCGTCGCCGATGCGATAGTTGTTGATGTAGCAGCCGATGTGCTCTATGAGGCAGTTGTCGCCGATGATGACGTTGCGCAGGGTGGCGTGCGAGATGCCCGAGTGCTTCGAAAAACCGCTGCCTACTTCGATGCTTTTCTCGAAGACGCCCAATTGTATCTCGCCGAAGAAGTCGACAGCGCGGATGTAGTCGGGCGTGAATTCCTCGCTCACACTGATGGCGGTCCAGTCCTCCGCCGTGCAACCCTGCGCTTTCAGCGTGGTGATTTCCCTGTCGGTAAGTAGTCGCATATCGTGGTAAAGTTAATCTTCGGGAATGGGATAAAGGAAGTCGTTGTGGGGGTATTTCTCCACGTGCAGCTCGCGCACGCGGCGGTAGAGCATCGTCCGGAACTCTTCGATGTTCTCTCGTTGCGTGGCGGAGATGAAGATGCAGTCGTCGTTAAGGCGTGCCAGCCACGTGCGTTTCAGCTCGTCGAGGGGTATCTCGTCTTTCTTCACCGGTGTGAGGTCGTCGCTCTCTTTCGCCGTCCAGCGGTAGTTGTCTATCTTGTTGAACACGGTCATCTGCGGCTTGTCGGCACAGCCCAGCTCTTTCAGCGTGCGGCTGACGACGGTCATCTGCTCTTCAAAATCGGGGTGGGAGATGTCCACGATATGCACTAACAGGTCGGCTTCGCGTGTCTCGTCGAGCGTCGACTTGAAGGAATCGACGAGGTCGGCGGGCAGTTTGCGGATGAAGCCCACGGTGTCGGCGAGCAGGAAAGGCAGGTTGTCGACCACCACCTTGCGCACTGTGGTGTCGAGCGTGGCAAAGAGTTTGTTCTCGGCAAATACCTCCGTCTTGGCAAGAAGGTTCATTATCGTTGATTTCCCGACGTTTGTGTAACCTACTAATGCCACGCGTATGAGCCGTCCGCGGTTCTTTCGCTGCGTCGTCTTCTGCTTGTCTATCTCTACGAGACGTTCTTTCAAAAGGGCTATGCGCTGCGTGAGTATGCGGCGGTCCATCTCGAGCTGCGTCTCGCCCGGTCCGCGCAGACCTACCGTACCTTTGCCGCCTCCTCCGCCGGAGCCGCCCGCCTGTCGCTCGAGATGTGTCCACAGACGTCTCAGACGGGGCAGCATATAGCGGTTTTGAGCCAGTTCCACCTGCGTCTTGGCCTCTGCCGTGCGGGCGCGCATAGCAAATATATCGAGGATGAGACTTGTGCGGTCGAGGATTTTTATGTTGAGTTCCGCCTCGATGACGCGCAGCTGTCGGGGCGAAAGTTCGTCGTCGAAGATTGCCATGTCGGGCGCTTCATATTCTTCGCCGTTAGGTTTCAGAATGCCGTCCTTAGCCTTATCTAATGATGAGCGGATATATTCCTTTATCTCGTCGAGCTTGCCGCGCCCTACGTAGGTGGTGCTGTTGGGCGATGCGATTTTCTGCGTGAAGCGGCACAACACGCGCACGCCCGCCGTCTCGGCAAGGAACTCCAGTTCGTCGAGGTATTCCTTCGTCTTCGCCTCGTCCTGCTCCGGCGTAACCAGCCCCACGAGGATTGCCGTCTCCGCCCTTTCGCTTGTAACAAACTCTTTCATAAACGCTTTGGCAAAGTTAAAAAAACGCCGCTAAAAGTCAAATAAAACGCCGGCAAAGTCCTTTGTTTTAAGGCGCGAGCAGCGAATAGAGGGGCGAAGAGACGATGTCGCCGACGGCATATCCCTCGCGCTGTGCGGCCTCGCGGAGCATTGGCGAGAAATGCAGGGCGATGCTTCCCACGCAGCCCACGGGCAGGTCCGGCCGGCGGTAGGGGCGGATGTTCACGCGGAAGAAATCACGGAAGTTCGACACGATGAGGTCCCTTACCGCCCTTTCGCCGCACCATTGTTTCAAGAACGGCGCGAACGAGGCGAGAAAGGTGTTGGCGCGCGGCTGGCGGTAGATGCGGAGGATGATGTCGCTCTGCGCAAGGCCCGTCGCATTCCTGAACGCCTCGCCGATATGTGCTGGCAGACGGCCTTTGTAGAGCGCGTTAAGGAACAGTCGTCCGAGCGCCGCACCCGACCCTTCGTCGCCGAGAATATACCCGAGCGAGGGCGTCTGACTGACGATTTTCTCGCCGTCGAAGAGGCACGAATTCGAACCTGTGCCTAAGATGGCGACGATGCCCTCTTGCCCTTTGCACAAAGCGCGGCACGCACCGATGAGGTCGCTCTTGACGATGATGTCTGTTGCGCCGAGCAGGTCGGTGAAAACCTTGCTGACCTCCGCCTCCATCTCGGGCGTGCACCCCGCGCCGTAGAACTCGACCTGCGTTATCGCGTACCCCCACAGGCGCGGCAGCAGCTCGTTGCGCAGGCTCTCGCGGAAGCTGTCGATGCCGAGTACCAACGGGTTGAGACCGCTCGTAACGAACCGCTCGACAGGTTTGTTGCCGTCGGCCACGAGCCACTCGGTTTTTGTACTGCCGCTGTCGGCGATGATTTTCATAAATGATTGAAAACTAAGTAGTTAACTGAAAGCGATGTCGTCCAACTTTTTCTTCAAAAGTGAGGCTTTGCTGCTGCGTATGGCCAAGCGCACGCTGCAGGTGGTGTCGTAATTCTGCGAAACGATCCGCGCGCCGGTGTCGCGAACGACCCTCATCACGCGGTCGAGGGCGGGGTAGGGGAAAGTGTAATCTGTCGTTGTCTCGACGAAGCACTCTTCCGTTTGCGCCTTGGCGAGCGCGTCCGCCGCAGCCTCGCGATAGGCGATGATCAGGCCGCTTGTGCCGAGGTTGATGCCGCCGTAATAGCGAACCACGAACACTGCTATGTCGGTCAGATTACGGCTCACGAGTTGTCCGTAGATGGGTTTGCCGGCGGTTGAGGACGGCTCTCCGTCGTCGTTGTAGCGGTATTCCGCGCCGTCGGGACCGAGCCTGTACGCCCAGCAGACGTGCCGCGCGTCGTGGTATTTCCTGCGGTATTCCGCCAGCAGAACCTTCACTTCGTCAGCCGTCCCGACGTGGTGCGCAAAAGCGTAGAAACGGCTCCGCTTGTCAGTGAAGTATCCCTCCGCACTGCCTTTTATTGTCGTGTAGCTGTCCGCAACCATCCTCCGACGCTTGCCGCAGCTTTATTCCAGCGAATGGATAACCAAGCCGGAGCGCAGTTTCGGCTCAAACCACGTCGCCTTCGGGGGCATTATCTTCCCGCTGTCGGCGATGTCCATTATTTGCTTCATCGAAACCGGGAAGAGGGCAAGAGCTGCTTTCATCTCGCCTGAATCCACTCTCCTTTTCAGCTCGCCCAAACCTCTTAACCCGCCAACGAAGTCGATACGCTGCGACGAACGGAGGTCGCCGAGCTGCAAGATGTCCTGCAAGATGAGGCGCGAGGAGATGTCGACGTCGAGCACGCCTATCGGGTCGCTGTCGTCGTAGGTGCCTGCCTTCGCCGTCAAGCGCCACCAATGCCCGTCAAGATAGAGCGAGAACTCGTGCAGGCGCGCGGGTTTGTAGATCTCCGTACCCGTATCCTCCACGTCGAAATTCTCTCTTATGCGCGCGATAAATTCCTCTGAAGAAAGACCGTTGAGATCTTTCAGGACGCGGTTATAGTCGAGTACGGTCAACTGACTTGCCTGGAAACAAACCGCCATAAAGTAGTTGTACTCCTCGTCGCCCTTGTGATTGGGGTTCTGCTTTGCACGCTCCGCCCCGACAAGTGCCGCCGCCGCACTGCGGTGATGTCCGTCGGCTATGTACAGCGCAGGCATCTTCGCGAACTCGGCAGTTATGGTTGCGATGTCGTTGTCGTCGCTTACAATCCACAGCTGATGGCGGAACCCGTCGATCGGCGCTATGAAATCATACTCCGGTTGCGTGGCGGCGTAACGCTTGATGAGCGCGTCGAGCACCTCGTTGTCGGGGTAGGCGAAGAACACCGGTTCGATGTTGGCGTTGGTGATGCGCACGTGCTTCATCCGGTCTTCTTCCTTGTCGCGGCGCGTCAGCTCGTGTTTCTTTATCACGCCGGAGGTGTAATCGCCGGAGTAAGCCCCGACCACGAGCCCGTATTGCGTCTTGCCGCCCATTGTCTGGGCATAGATATAATACTGCTCTTTCGCGTCTTTGACGAGCCAACCGTTCTGTTGGAACCGCGCGAAATTCTCCTTGGCACGCTCGTAGACACGCGGGTCGTATTCGCTTGTGCCCGGTTCAAAGTCGATCTCCGGCTTTATGATGTGATACAAAGACATCTCGTTTGTGCCGGCTTCGGCGCGCGCCTCCTCGCTGTCTAAGACGTCGTAGGGTCGCGACTCGACACGTTCGACAAGCTCTTTCGGCGGTCGGATGCCCCGGAATGGTTTGATTTTTGCCATAAAAAAGATTGTAAAGGTTAGTGGTAACGAGGGTTTTAATTCACTTTATACTTCGTGTCTCCCGTGGCGAAGAACGCGTTTATCTGCTTTGCCGCCGCTATTCCCGCGTTGATGTTCGCCTCTGCCGTTTGCGCTCCCATCTTCTTCGGTGTGGAGAAATATCTGCCTTCGAACGCTTTGAAGTCGGCATCGGCGTCGGGCATGATGTCGGTGATGTATCTCAGGTCTGTGCGCTCGGTCATCAGTTTGATCAGTCCGTCCTCGTCGATCACCTCCTTGCGTGCCGTGTTGACGATGATTGCGTTTTTCTTCATCTTGGCGCAGAGGTCGTAGTTGATGCTCTTTCGCGTCTCCGGCGTGGCGGGGATATGGAGCGAAACGATGTCGCACTGTTCGAAGAGCTCTTGCTGCGATGTTGCCGCTTCCACGCCCGCAGCATCTATCACCTCTTTGGGGCAGTAGGCATCGTAGGCGAGGATGTCCATGCCGAAGCCTTTCGCGATACGCGCCACGTTGCGTCCGACGTTGCCGAAAGCGAGTATGCCGAGTTTCTTGCCTTTGAGCTCGGTGCCCGCCTTGCCGTTGTAGAAATTGCGCACGGCAAAGACGAGCAGTCCGAACACCAGTTCCGCCACGGCGTTAGAGTTCTGTCCCGGCGTGTTCTCCGCCACAACATTATGCGCCGTAGCCGCGTTAAGGTCGATGTTGTCGTACCCCGCGCCGGCGCGTACCACAATCTTCAGTTTCTTTGCAGCGTCAAGTACGTCGGCATCCACCTTGTCCGAGCGGATGATGAGCGCGTCGGCATCCTTCACCGCTTCGAGCAGTTGCGCCTTGTCGGTGTACTTCTCCAGCAGCGCCAGTTTGTGTCCCGCACCCTCTATCTCTTTGCGTATGCCCTCCACGGCGACTGCTGCAAAGGGCTTCTCTGTTGCAATTAATACTTTCATAATCAGTAGTCTTTGTTAATTTAATCCGTCTTTTTAGTGTGCCGCCTCAAACTCTTTCATACAAGAAACGAGTGCCTTGCAACCCTCAATGGACATTGCGTTGTAGCACGATGCGCGGAAGCCTCCCACGTCGCGATGGCCTTTCACGCCCACCATGCCTTTTGACGTGGCGAAGGCGAGGAACTCGTCCTGCA
Organism: Prevotella sp.; assembly: GCA_021204905.1. Lineage (GTDB taxonomy): Bacteria > Bacteroidota > Bacteroidia > Bacteroidales > Bacteroidaceae > Prevotella. The sequence goes on along the minus strand of JAJPYN010000019.1, from coordinate 159,705 downwards.
ACTCGGCGTACTCCGGCTTGCATACAAACGTGATGTTCATTCGCGAGCGGCTGTCCTCTTCCGCCGTGCCGACGAAGATGCGGTTGCGGTCGATCTCTTCATAGAGGATTGCCGAGCGCTCTATCGCCAGCTTCTCCATCGCCTTCACGCCGCCGTGCGCCTTCATGTAACGGAGGTTCATCAGTGCGCAATAGATGGGCACTACCGGCGGGGTGTTGAACATCGAACCTTTCTTGATGTGCGTCCGATAATCGAGCATCGTCGGGATATAGCGGCTCACCTTGCCCAGCGTGTCCTCTTTGATGATGACAAACGTCAGTCCTGCCATAGCGAGGTTTTTCTGCGCGCCGCCGTAGATGCAGGCGTACTTGCTCACGTCGACGGGGCGGGAGAAGATGTCCGACGACATATCGGCAATCATCTGCACGGGCGAGTCGAGGTCGGTAAGCAGCTCGGTGCCGTAGATAGTGTTGTTGGTTGTGATGTGCAGATAATCGGCATCGGCGGGTATGGCGAAGTTGCGCGGGATGTAAGTGAAGTTACGGTCTTTCGACGATGCCACCTCTACAACTTCGCCGAAGCCTTTTGCTTCTTTTTGCGCCTTGGTTGCCCACACGCCCGTGTTGAGGTATGCCGCTTTCTTCTCAAGGTAGTTGTAGGGTACCATGCAGAACTCCAGACTTGCGCCGCCGCCGAGGAACAATACCGAATAACCCTCGGGCACGTCGAGCAACTCTTTGATGAGCGCCATAGCCTCATCTACCACAGGCTGGAAATCCTTGGCACGGTGGCTTATTTCCATCAGCGACAGTCCGGAAGAGTTGAAGTCGAGACATGCCTGCGCCGTCTGCTCTATCACTTCGCGCGGGAGGATTGACGGTCCCGCATTAAAATTATACTTTTTCATAGGCTTATAATTTGTTTGGTTTATGATTTGTCTTCTTTGTCTACGGGCGGTTCACTCGCGCTGCAACAGCCTGCCTATCTCGTCGAACTTCTCGCCCATATTCAAGTTGTAGTAGATGTTGTAAAGCGGCGTGCCCCAGCCGTCGCTCTCGTCGGGCGCCAGACTGCGGTACCGCTCGAAGTAGGGCAGGGCTTTCTTGTACAACTCGTTGAGCGCGAGCAGCTCCGCTTTGCTTTTTCTGTTCTTGGCCTCGAGCGCGAGGATCTTGTTGTAATACGCCAACCCGGCATTAGCGTATGGTGCCGCCTTTGTCGTGTCGCGGGCTATGATGTCGTCGCTGACGGCGATGCATTCGTCGTAGCGTTCCAAATGGAGCAGCGCCGCACTCTTTGCTGTCATTGCCGGTACATCGTCAGGCTTGCCGGCAAGCAGCTCGTCGGAGATGCGGAGGAGGTCGCCGTATTGGTTGCCCCGGCTGTAATAGACGGCGAGATGCTTGAAGAAATACTGGCTGCCGGGGTATTTGTTAAAGCCCGTGAGCAGCGCGCGATGGTATGCCCCGCTGTCTTCGTGCATAGCGCACGCCTCCGCCATATATTGCAAGACGTACACCTCGTTGACGGTGTCGCGCAGGGCGAGCGCCGAATACTTGTCTATGATGTCGCAACGCCGCAGCTTATAACCGCAGTAAACGGCGCGGAATGCCGCCTCATACAGTTGCCGCTCGTCGAAGTCGTACCCCGAAAAAAGCGGTTGCACGCTGCAGTCTGCGAAGCTGTCGAAAAATTCATACGCTGCCGCATAATCCTTTTTATTAAGGAAATACCCGCCTCCGCCGTAAAGGTTTTTGCGGTAAGGAAAAAGGTATGCGGCATGCTTGGCGCGGAAATGCGGGCGGGACACGCCGTCGGCATCGGGCCTGGCGTCGATAGAGTCCATGCTCTCGAGCACGCCGAAGAGGTGCAGCGTGTTGGAAAGGAACTGCGCCGTGTCCGACTGCTGTTTCAGATAGAGGTTCTCGTTCAGCTGGTCGTGCCGCTTCTTCAATGCGTCGAACAGCGTGAGCCAGATCTTCTCGTTGTCGATGTTGGCACTGTCGAGAAGCAGCGTGCGCATTGATTGTTCCGCATCGTCGAGGTTGGTGCCGTTCTTTATGTTCGTCCGCGCCGCGGAGAGCTGGTGCCTGACGTTCTTCTTCCATGCCTTGCGGTCGGTCTGCGCCGTCAACACGCAGCATGGCAGCGCGAGCAACAAGAGGAATAATATGAGTTTTCGCGGTATCATTGTCGGATTATCTTTCGGTTGTTTCTTATGTAAATGCCGGCGGGCAGGGGCGAAAGGTCGGTGCCGAGATAATAGCCCGAAAGGCTGAAAATGCGCTTGGCTGCCGTCGCTTCTTCGCCGGCGGGGACGTTGCTAATGCCGTCTGTCTCGTCGTCCTGCTCGGCGTTACCGCAGTTGAAAGCTATCGTACCGTCCTCGTTCAGCGTGATGTCGTAGATGCCGGGCGACATATAATTCGTGCCGTCGGTGTTGGTGTTGTAGAGTGTTGCGGCGGGCGTGGAGAAACGCGTGAGCGAGTCGTTGTCGGCATAAGGATAGGGATGTCCCGCGTATTGGTCGCGCGTGATGGAGTAACTCGACCAGCGATAAGTGCCTTTCTCGTTGTTCGCTTGTATGATTGTCATCCGCTGATGGTCGGCATCGTCGTTCGGCGTGTTCTCTTCCCACGCGTCGGCATCGTAGTCAACGTGGAGCACGAGCAGTCCCGACGGCGCGGAATAGCTTTGCACAAAGGCGAACCACCTGTCAGCGCGGCGGTTTTCAAGCAAATAAAACTCGTCGGAATCGTTGGCGTTATACAAAACATACGCCTCGGGCGCGTCGTTCAAAGGCTCCATCGCCTCAACATTCATCTCGCTTGCAAGCGCAACAGGCTCAAGCCAACCCGCCGCCCAACGCTCGTAAGCGGTGTATCCCGCCGGCACCTCGCCATTGGAATACGGTCCGTTGTAGCTGCCGCTGTCGAGCAGATCCCACGCCTGCATGCCCCATCCGCCGGAGTAGGACGTGTCGTAGAAGTCCGGGAAACCGAGGCAATGCGAAAACTCATGGCATGCCACGCCGATGCCCGCAAGCGTCGACCCTGTTGTTCCGGCCAACTCGCACGTTACGGCATACGTGTCAATCGTAACACCATCGAGCGTCAACGCCCCATCGCCGTCGTCGTAATCATAACCCTCGCTGAGCGTCCATTCGTGCGGCCAGATAGTCGACGCCGACGCACCGGCATTCTCGCCGTAACCCGCATAAACGATAAATACCTGCTCCACTTCGCCGTCGCCGTCCCAGTCATAATTCGAAAAATCGACATCGTCGTCAACAAGCCGGCACGCCTCAGCCACCATCGTGCAAGGATACAAGTCGTCGCCGTAGCGGTCGTTCTGCCCGTAATAAGCATAGTCCTGCGACATAGTAACGGGTCCGGCAACGTCGAAAGCGATGTCAAACTGCCCGTAACTCTGGTCGGAAAAATAGTCCGCCACGCTGCCGATATGCCTGTTCTCCGAATAGCCCGCCTCGTTGAACATCCGGTTGAAAGCGTCCTGCGCCGCAGAGTCCGCCATCGCCAAATCGTTGAAATTAACCAAAATCACAAGGCCGCGCTTCGTACCCGAATACGCTTGCTCCGTCGTTGTCAATTGCCTGCCGCGGCTTATCGTTGTCGATTGCCCGAAGCCGCTCGAATTAGTTGTTTGCCTAATGCTTGTTTGTTCTTTGATGTTTGCCGCGCGAAATGCCGCCAACCGCTTTTGCCGCCTTGCATTTTGCGCCGCCATACGCTGCCGCCCTGCACTTTTCACGCGCGCCAGTTCCGCCGAAGCGACAGGCTTGGCTGCATTTTTATTCACAAAGTATGCGTTGCCCTGTTCGTCCTCCCACCAATGCGCATACTCGTCGCCGCAAAGGGTCAGCACCGCCTCCCCGCCGGCCAGCTCCGCCGTCCTGCTCACGCCCTTCTTTGCGGGCACGGCGCGCACCATAACCGCCGCGAGAAGCACAAAGGCGAGGGATAAAGAAAAACGTTTCATAGCACCGGCAGGTAATTTGTTCCCAAAGTTACTTTTTTTCGCGATATGCCCAAAGGAAAAAAGGATAATTTAACTGCGCGGCGCTAACTAAAAAAAGCATTAACGAAAAACCGGCCACGGAAAGGATAATCCGCAGCCGGCTGTGTGAAAATAGCCTGTGGCCCGCCGCCTTATTTGTTTATCGTCTTCACGGTTTGGCCGTTGGCGTATTTGACGATGTTCACGCCTTTCTGCGGTGCGGAGAGCTTCTCGCCCGAGACGGAATAATAGCCCGTGATCTCGCTGTCGGCAACGGCAACATCGGTGATGCCGAGCGAGGTGTCGTCGTAAACGAAGTTGACCGTGATGGTCGGGCCTTCGCCGATGTAATCCCCCGCGCCGATAATGCCGGCTTCATAGACGCCGATGGTCAGCGTGGCGGTGCATGTGCCGTAATCTTCCGGGATATACTCCGTCATAAGGTCGTCCATCGCGCCCGCCTTCAACAGCCCCGTACCGGCCGAGACATTGTCAATCAATTCCGTGGTACTCTTGCACGAACCCAGCAGGCAATACTGCAGCGCGCCGTTGTCGAGGCGGCTCACGGTGATGGTCATTCCCACGCCGCAGGTGTCGTCGGTGGTGTTAAGGATGTAAAGGCCGGAAGGCAGCTCTATCTCGCCCTTGAATTCGTCTTCGATTGCGGAAGTGACGGTTATCTCGCTGCCGTCGGGTACGGTGGTGCCGTCGGAGTAGGCGAACTGCAACGAGGTGTTGATGTCGTCCGCGTTTGCCGTCGTGCAAAGGAATGCGGCGGCGATGAGTAAAAGTGTAATTTTTTTCATACTAATATCTGTTTATTCGTTATCTGATTCTTCTCCGGCTTCCCGCTATTCGTTATCGTTTACTTCTTCTTCGGCTTCCTGCTCAGTGCTGTCGTCCTCATCCTTCGCGATTATCGGGGCCTTGACGCTCTGCACCACGCCGCCGGCATCGGACACTATGGCCACCGCCGAGACGTTCTCTGCCGCCCAATCCTCATCGAGCGTTATGCTGAATGTCCGCGTCTGCGTAGTGCCTTCGCTAACGTTGAAACTGTCGCCGTCGCGATCGTTCACGGCGGTGCGGAACACGTGGTTGTGCACATAGGCTGCGTCTGCCGAACCGTCGCTCATGTATTGCCAACTGATGATGTTGTCTTCGGTGAGCCACACCTGCAACGTGCCGCTGATGTCCTTTACGGCAAGGGCAGAAACGGTGATGTCTGCGGTGCGCGTCGCCGCGTCGTAGCTGTTGGTGATGTCGAGCTTCACCTTCGCCGAATCCTGAATGCAATTATAAACCTCCGCCGGCCACGTCGCGTAATTGCTGTTCACCCCGTGGCGGTCGATCATCGCGCTAGGCTGCTCGCTCACGCCGTAAAGGTTGTAGTAATAATTGCCTAATTCGGTAGTGAGCGGATAAAAATCTCCTCTAATGTTTTGTCCGAACGAACCGCTGTACAGACCCACCGCGATGATGTTCTCTTCGCCGTATTCCTCCTGCATTTGCGCGATGAGCTCCGATGCCGCCGGGCAATTCACGCAGGCCTGACCGGTGAAATCCTCAATGAGCACGTGCTTCGCCACGTCCGCCGGTTGGACGTAGATGAGGCGCTCGTCCTCGTCGATATTGCTGCAAGCGGCGAGCGTCACCGCGGCGACTATGGCGGAAAAGGCATAAAAATAAATCTTCATCGCGCTTAGAAATTATAGTTGTACGACAGCGTAACGCCTTTGCTTGCCGGCACATAGCGGCACACGCCTCCGGAGCAGTTGTACCCCGCGCGCGTGCGGCCGTAACCGAGTTGCAGGCGGTGCGCTCCGTAGTTGAACGTAACGTAGCCTTGATAGTAGTGGACATTGGTCTCGCCGCAGTTGTATTCGTCGGAGACGGTGAACATCCAGTGGGGCAGCATCGACAGTTCGAGCAATGCGAAGAGCCAGTCGCCCTGGTCGTCGGCGGTGGTGAGGTATTGCAACTCGCCGCGCAGGGTGAATTTTTTGTTAAATTGATATTTGCCTTCGGCCACGAAGATGTCTGAGTGTATCATACCCCCTTCACCCTCTACAATCGTCTTGTTGTAGAACTGGTTCATGTACATCAGGTTGAGCTTGAACGACTTTGTGAATTTCTTCTCGATTTGTACGTTGATGTCCTGATAATACGTGCCGTCGCCCCATTTGAAGAACGCCGAGCCGTAACCGTCCGTGCCCGCTGCGCCGCCGTCTTTAACATTGTGCTCAATGGCGTGCACGTGGGAGAAGTTCACTTTAATATCCGTGCCGTACTTTCCGCCGAGGAAGGTGTGCCTCTTGAATTTGTACCCGACCTCCGCCTGATAAGCCCATTCGCCGTCGGGGTTGGTGGCGTAGGGGTAGAGCGCGGCGAGCGTGTAGGTGTGCTCCATCGTGAACGCGGGCATGTGGTTGATATAAGACGAGATGCCCGTTATGCCGCGGCGGCTGCGGAACGACATGTTGTCCGAGCGCTTTGCCTGCAAGAGAACGCTCAGGCCGCGCTGCGAATAGGATGCCGATAGCATCGCCACGTTGCCTTTGCGGTAGATGTAACCGTTGTCGAACGACGGGTCTTCCGTTTTCCACGCGTACTCGGCGAGTATGCCGAAGCCGCCCGTCTGCAGGTTCGCCCTGACATCGAACGCGTTGACATATTCGGGCAGGTTGAGCTTGTGCGTGGCGTCGGTCATGATGTCTTCCTGCCCTTCGTGCTTGTTCACCCACGAGGCGCCGAGCGTGAGGAACGTGCCCTTGTCGAGCATCGGCTTAATCCATTCTTCGAGCCCCAGTTCAATGTCCGCACCGCTCACAAGGCTGTGGTTGATTGCCCAATAGCGGCGTTGCTTGCCCGAAAGCGCTTTAATAGTGATGCCTTTGTAAGGTTTCATCACCAGCCGCGCGCCCAAGAGCGAGTTGTCGATGCCGAGGCTGCGCTCCTCGTAGGTCCGCAGGACGAAACCCGAACCGAACTGCTCGTAGAACGTGCCGAGTGTCAGCTCCGCCCATTTGTATTTTCCTTTAACATAAACATTCGGCACGCCCCAGCCCTTGAACTTCTGTTCGAAGCCCGGCAACGGGTATTGCGTGAACTCGAAGCGCGCGCCGGCGTCAACATATTTGCTCATTATGCTCACGTCGGCGTAGGTGTTCGTCTCGGCCCAGTCGTCGGTCTCCTCGGTGCCGATTTTCTTGTCGTCCTGAGGGATGAGAATGTCGCTCATCACGCTGCCGCTCACCGTAACCTTATTGTCCTTCTCCTGCGCCAACACGGGGAAAGCGGCGAGCCACAGCAGTGTTAAAAGCCTGATTTTCAAGGGGATAGCCATCCGTTAAAAATGTTTGCGGTGCGTTATTCAACCAGTTCCCTCACCTTCTCGAGCACCTCCTGCTCCGCACCCTCGGTGTAACCGTTGTGCTTGTAAACAATGTTCCCTTTGCCGTCGACAATCAGCGTGTAAGGGATCATCTGAATGCCTAGCGCGCGCTTGAAATCGCTGTTCGGGTCAAGCAGCACGTCGTAAGGCCAGTCGTGATTGTCCACCAGCGGCTTCACCTTGTTGATGTTCTGCGCTTGGTCAATCGACACGGCGAAAAGCTTCACGCCCGTCTCCTCCTGCCAGTCCTCGTAATCCTCAGCTATAGCTGACAGTTCGCGGTTGCAAGGCTTGCACCATGTGGCGAAGAAACTGATGATGAAAGGCCGTCCGTCGTTGGAAAGCTGCGCCGTGTCGACAGTCTTGCCGTTGATGTCTTTGAGCGAAACCGACGGCAGTTGCGCGCCCGCGTTAAGGCAAAGGGCAAAAACCGCTATGGCGAATAACAAAATTCTCTTCATATCCTAAATGTTCGTTTTTTCGAAAAAATGTGCGCGCCGTTAACATTTCGCGGCATATATCAGTGGCAAAGGTAACATAATGTAAACAAATGCCAAAAGAAACCGACGAAATTTTAAACGCAGGCGACAACCAAGGCTGCGCTCGTGCCGCACAATTGAGTCGGATTACAGTAGCAACTAAGATAAACTTTTTTTAATCGCAAACTCCGCTCGCGCAAAAGGCAGCCGGCCCGGACCCCAAACAAAAAATCTTCCGATTTGTTGCGCGGCATACGAAAATTTTTATACCTTTGCGCCCGGTTTATGGGCGTCGCACGCCGGCGCATTCTTAAAAACAAACAACAAACAACGATTCCAAAGACAATGAAAAAAGGCATCCACCCTGACAACTATCGCCCCGTCGTGTTCAAAGACATGTCCAACGGCGATATGTTCCTCACAAAATCAACGTGCAAAACCAACGAGACCGTCGAGTTCGAAGGCGAAACCTACCCGATGGTGAAGGTCGAGATCTCATCCTCCTCGCACCCGTTCTACACCGGCAAGAGCAAGCTCGTCGACACCGCCGGACGCGTCGACCGCTTCATGAACCGCTACGGGAAAATCAAGAAATAAACCCGCGGCCCGCTTCGGAACAAGAAGAAAGTTTTTCATAATATCAAACTATTTGAAAGGTGCATCCCGTTGGCGAGCAATCGTGCGGCGGGGTGCTTTTTTTAATCCGGCCTTCGCAAAAATTTAATTCACCCTTCGCAAAAATTTAATTCACCCCCGAGAAAATGGAACAGGCAAAATGCTTAATCATCGGCAGCGGACCGGCAGGCTTCACCGCAGCCATCTACGCCTCACGCGCCAACCTCGCGCCCGTACTCTACTGCGGCATGCAGCCCGGCGGACAACTCACGCAAACCACCACCGTGGAGAACTTCCCCGGCTACCCCGACGGCATCGACGGTAACGCGATGATGGACGACCTCCGCCGCCAAGCCGCACGCTTCGGCGCAGACATCCGCGACGGCAGTATCGAGCGCATCGACCTCTCAAAACGGCCTTTCCGCGCCGTCGACGACAGCGGCCGCGAGATTGAGGCGCAAACGGTGATCATCGCCACGGGCGCGTCGGCGAAATACCTCGGCCTCGACGACGAGAAGAAATATGCCGGACAAGGCGTCTCCGCCTGCGCCACCTGCGACGGCTTCTTCTACCGCAAAAAGACGGTGGCTGTCGTCGGCGGCGGCGATACCGCGTGCGAAGAGGCCATCTACCTCGCCGGCCTGTGCGCAAAGGTTTACATGATTGTCCGCAAAAACTACCTCCGCGCATCGGATGTCATGCGCCGCCGCGTGGAAGAGAACGCGAAGATCGAGATCCTTTTCAACCATAACACCGTCGGCCTGTTCGGCGAGAACGGCGTCGAGGGCGCGCACCTGCTGAAATTTATGGGTACCGACCGCGAAGAGGCAGTGGATATTGCCATCGACGGCTTCTTCCTCGCCATCGGCCACAAGCCCAACACCGACCTTTTTAAACCGTTGCTCGACACCGATGAGGCCGGTTACATCAAGACCGTCGCCGGCACGCCGCGCACGAATATCCCCGGCGTGTTTGCCGCGGGCGATTGCGCCGATCCGCACTACCGCCAGGCCGTCGTCGCAGCGGGTTCGGGGTGCATGGCCGCGCTGGAGGCCGAGCGTTTTCTCGCAGCGTTATAACCGCCGTCTCGCGCTTGTTAAGAGCAGTCCGGCGAAGGTGAGAAGGCCGTTGAGAATGAGCAATTCGTAGCCGAAACGATAGCCGGCGAATTTCTCGCAAAGCATGTTTATTAAGTAGCACAAAACGGGCGAGGCCGCGGCGATGAAGGGCAAAAGGCAAGCCCTCGGCCGGCGGCGCGTGAACAGTGCGAAGGCGAACATGCCCAGCAGCGGACCGTAGGTGTAGCCGCAGAGGGTGTAAATCGTGTCGATGACGCTCGTCGTTTTCACCGCGCCGACAGCAATTATCACCGCCGCGAAGAGGATTGTTATTGCTAAGTGCGCGCGTTTCCTTAGCCGTTCGTCGTCCTCCTTGCCGCAAATATCGACGCAGAAAGAGGTGGTGAGCGACGTCAGGGCCGAGTCGGCGGTGGAGGCCGATGCCGCGACGATGCCCAGCGTGAAGCACACCGTGGCGAGACGGCCCAAACGCCCTGTGGCAGCGAAGGATTCCAGCAGATTGTCGCCCGAAGGAACAGGCAAGCCTTCTTTCTCGCAAAGCAGCGCCAGCAGCACGCCGAGCGAGAGGAACAGCAGGTTGACCGGCACGAACGCCGCGCCGTAGCTGCACATGTCTTTCTGCGCCTCGCCGAGCGTTTTGCAGGTGAGGTTTTTCTGCATCACATTCTGGTTTAAGCCCGTCATCACAATCACGATGAACGCGCCGGAAAGAAACTGTTTCCAAAAATACTGCGTCGAGAAGGCGTCGTCGAACACGAACCAGCGCGCGCGGCTGTCGGCACACACGGCGCGGAAGGCTTCGGGCAGGCTCATGTCCAGCGCGCCGACCGCCTTGAAAATTATCACGCACAGCGCCGCGAGCATGCACGCCGTCTGTATGCCGTCGGTCCTGACAAGCGTTTTTATGCCGCCGCGCCGCGTGTAAAGCCATATCGGCAGCACGAGCAGGACGACCGTTACCGGAAAGGGTATGCCTGTCTTTTCAAGCACGAAGCGCTGTAAAACGGCGCATACGACGAAGAATTTTACAGCCGCGCCGGTGAGCTCGGAAAGGAAGAAGAAGCACGCGCCGGTGATTGATGCCTGCCTGCCGCTGGAGAGGAGCGCGCCGTAGATCGAGGTGAGGTTGAGGCGGTAGTAAACCGGCAGCAGCACGAACGCGACGACGATGTAGCCGGCGATGAAGCCGAGGCAGGTCTGCATGTAGGTCATGCCGATGGCGGAGACCATGCCGGGCACGCTGACGAACGACACGCCGGAGATGCTTGCGCCGATCATGCCGAACGCCACGAGGTACCACCGCGATTGCCTGTCTGCGCGGAAGAACGAGGCGTTGCGTGCGCGGCGCGAGACGGCGCGGCTGTAAAGGGTGAGCAGCGCGAAGTAAAGGATGATTGTCGCGAGGATTATCAAGGTTTGAAATGATTTAAATTATTAAGGTATGAACTAATTTGAAGTTGATTATTAAGGTTCGAACGAATTTAATACTGATTATTAAGGTCCGACTTTTTTAAATTTGAAAGAAGGTCTTAGTTGCTACTACGGGCCTGCTTCGCGAAGCGGCAACTAACTCGAGGATAAAAGTCCGGTTCGTTTCAAAGGGTTTAATATTTAGTTCGTTTCAAAGGTTTTAATTTGCAGAAGGATTAGTTCTAACTACTTGAAATACAGCGCAATATGCCGACAGCTTCTTTCACGGTGGTAACGTTTGCGATATGCAGCAACCGGCGGCCTTTCACCTCTTTCAACTGGCAGCGGCGCGGGTTGGCTGTGGCGTAGGCGAGCACGTTGCCGAAGGTGCGGCTTTGGTAGTAGGGCGAGTCGTGGCGGCTGACGAATTGCATGTTGAGCAGACTTTGTTTAAGCATAATTTTTTCACACCCCAACCGCCTGCCCAAACGCCGGAGAAGCACAACATTCATTAGCTCTTCGCCCTCGTGCGGCACCGGTCCGAAGCGGTCGTTCAGCCTTTTGCGATAGGCCTCGAGCTCGGCGTCGGTTTGTATGTTGTCGAGCTCGCGGTAGAGCGTCAGGCGTTCGGACGAGCCGGGCACGTAGCTGTCGGGGAAGTACATTTCGAGGTCGCTCTCGATGGTGCAATCGTCGACAAATTCCTCTCCGCTGACGGCCGCGCCCTTTTTTATTTCGCCGGCGTAGAGGCTGCGGAACTCGTCGTTTTTCAGTTCCGTAACTGCCTGATTCAGAATCTTTTGGTACGCCTCGTAGCCGAGGTCTTCGATGAACCCGCTCTGCTCGGTGCCCAGCAGATTGCCCGCGCCGCGGATGTCAAGGTCCTGCATCGACAGGGCGAACCCCGCGCCGAGGTCGGCGAATGTCTCGAGGGCGGTGAGGCGTCGCGCGGCATCGTCGGGCAGTGCGGCCAACGGCGGTGCGAGCAAGTAGCAAAAGGCCTTGCGGTTGCTTCGTCCCACGCGTCCGCGCATCTGATGGAGATCGGCCAGGCCGAAGTGGTGGGCGTCGTTGATGATGATGGTGTTCGCGTTTGGGATGTCGACGCCGTTCTCGATGATGGTTGTGGCGAGCAGCACGTCGTAATCGTAGTTGATAAAGGCGATGAGGGTTTTCTCGAGCTCCTCGCTGTTCATTTGTCCGTGTCCGATGGCGAGGCGGCAGTCGGGTACCTCGCGGCGGATCATCGCGGCGATTTCGGGCAGGTTGCTCACGCGGTCGTTGATGAAAAAGACTTGTCCGTTGCGGCTCATCTCGAAGTTGATGGCTTCGCGAACGGTCTCCTTGTCGAACACGGCGACGGTGGTCTCGATGGGGTAGCGGTTGGGCGGCGGCGTGCGCATGATGCTCATATCGCGCGCTCCCATGAGCGAGAACTGCAAGGTGCGCGGTATGGGCGTGGCGGTCATCGTGATGGTGTCGATGTTTGTTTTCAGCTTGCGGAGCTTCTCTTTCACGCTCACGCCGAACTTCTGTTCTTCGTCGATGACGAGCAGGCCGAGGTCGTGCCATTTCACCGCCTCGCTAATCATCTTGTGCGTGCCGATGAGGATGTCGACCTTGCCTTGTTCTAACTCTGCGAGGATCTCTTTCGATTTTTTGACAGAGCGTGCGCGCGAGAGGTATTCCACCTTTACGGGAAGGCTTTTCAGGCGTTCGGAAAAGGTTTGGAAATGCTGGAAGGCGAGCACTGTCGTCGGTACGAGCACGGCCGTCTGTTTGCCGTCGCATGCGGCTTTGAACGCAGCGCGGATGGCTATCTCCGTCTTGCCGAAGCCCACGTCGCCGCAGATGAGGCGGTCCATCGGGCGCGCAGCCTCCATATCGCTCTTCACCGCTTGCGTGGCGGCGAGCTGGTCGGGCGTGTCTTCGTAGATGAACGAGGCCTCGAGCTCCTGCTGCAAATAGGTGTCCGGCCCGAAGGCGTAACCCTTCTCGCTGCGGCGCTTGGCGTAAAGCTTGATTAAATCGCGTGCGGCATCCTTAATCTTGCGCTTCGTGTTCTCTTTGAGCCGCTCCCACGCGCCGGTGCCGAGCGTCGACAACCGCGGCGGTTCACCCGTGTCTTTGCTGCGGTATTTCGAGATTTTGTAAAGCGAATGAATCGAAACATCAACAATGTCGCCGCGCTGGTAGACGAGCCGTATCTCCTCAATGTAACCTTTGTCCGTAGGCTTGCGCACCAGTCCGCCGAAGCGCCCGATGCCGAAATCGATGTGCACAAGATAGTCGCCCGGGGCAAGCTCCTGCAACTCCTTCATTGTCAGCGACGCCTTGCCCGTGCGCACGCGGTCGGACTTGAGGTTATACTTATGGAAACGGTCGAAGATCTGGTGGTCGGTGAAAAAACAGCTCTTCAAATCGTTGTCGACGAAACCCTCGTGAAGCACGCCGTTCACGGCAACAGGCAGCGTGATGGCCGGCGTCTGCTCCTGCGTGGAAAGGATCTCTGCGAGGCGGCGGTGCTGCTTACTGCTGTCGGAAAGGATGCAGGTGCGGTAACCCTTCGCTTGATAGTCCGCGAGCAACGTTCTGAGCAGCTCGAAGTTTTTGTGAAACAGCGGTTGCGGCGTGATGTCGAACGCGATCTCCGTGTGCGGCGCGCGAGGCTGATGCTGCCCGAACACCACGCGGCGGAAGCGGCTTAACTCCTTTGTGAACAGGGGCTGCGGACAAAGAAGGTTCTCCTTGCTCAGCCGCCGCAGCACCTCGTCTTGTTCGGTTTCATTAGCTTCCGAGAGCTTTTCTTTCACAGCCTGAATTGAGAAGCCGCCGTCGTAGATTTGCCCGATTTTATCGCTCACGAAAGCGAAGTCCGCGGCGATGATGAGGCTGTCATCGGGCAGGAACCGCAGGAAGGGCACATTCGCGCCGCCGGCCGCTAACGAGGGCAGGATCCGCGCCTCCGACGTGCGCTCTTTCGATAGTTGCGTGTCGGGCTCGAAGGTGCGGATGCTGTCGATTTCGTCGCCGAAAAAGTCAATGCGGAAAGGCAGTTCGCAGCAATAACCGAACACGTCGACGATGCTGCCTCTGACGGCCATCTGTCCGGGTTCGTAAACATAGTCGGTGCGCGTGAAACCGAGGTCGGCGAGACGGCGCTCAAGGGCGGTGATGCTCTCCCCGCTGCCGACGCGCAGGTTGATTAATTTCTCCGAAACGTCTTTTTTCTCAGCAACTAATTCGGCCAGCGCGGCGGGGCAAGTTACAATTAAAGGCCGTTCCGCGTCGGTTCCCGCAAGGCGCGAGAGCGTTTCCGTACGCAGCACGTCGTTGGCCGCATCGCGCTGGGCGAAACGTGCCGCACGCTTGTAGGCCGACGGGAAAAAGAGCACGTTCGCGCCGCCGAGCAAATGGCAGAGGTCGTTGTAGGCGTAACCCGCGGCATCCTCGTCGGCCATAACGAGCAGCATCGTGCGCGCGGGCGAATAGATTGCGGAGAGCGCCACAGGCAAGGCGCCGGCGGCGAGACCTTTCAAAAAAACAACCTTTTCCTTCGGCGAACCAAATGCCTTTCGCGCGGCCGCAACTTGCGGAGAGTGGGAATAAAGTTGTTGTAAGTCTTTGAGTTCCATTGGTTTAAGTAAAGCGCGGCAACCTCAGGCTTTGGGGTATTTCCTGAAAAAACCGTCCCATCGCATGCGGATGACGCCGATGAGCGCTTCACTGAAAATGCCGCCCGACATCTTGCTCGCGCCATCCTTGCGGTTGACGAACACCACGCCCACCTCCTTTATCTTAAAGCCCATCTTGTGCGCCGTGTATTTCATTTCGATTTGGAACGCGTAACCCTTAAAACGGATCTTTTCGAACTCCATCTTTTCGAGCACCCTCCGCCGGTAGCACACGAAGCCCGCCGTGGTGTCGTGCACGCCGATGCCCGTAATCAGGCGCACGTAGAGCGACGCGCCGTACGACATCAGGATGCGTCCCAGCGGCCAGTCCACCACGTTGATTCCCGAGATGTAGCGCGAGCCCACCGCCACGTCGAACCCTTCTTCGGCGCACGCTGCGTAGAGGCGCGGCAGGTCTTTCGGGTTGTGGCTGAAATCGGCGTCCATCTCGAACACATACTGATAACTACGCTCGAGCGCCCATCGGAAGCCGGCGATGTAAGCTGTGCCGAGCCCGAGTTTGCCTGCGCGCTCCATGATGAACAGCCTGTCCGCGAACTCGCCGCCGATGAGCCGCTTGACGATGGCAGCCGTGCCGTCGGGCGAGTTATCGTCGATGACAAGGATGTCGAAATCCTTCGGCAAAGCCATCACGGCGCGGATGATTTTTTCGATGTTCTCCTTCTCGTTGTAAGTGGGGATAATTACGATGCTGTCGGACATAACTTATTGGGTTTCAAATAGTTGCAACTCCCTTTCGGCGAATTATTTATATTGCTCGTCCAAGGCTGAAATTGTCGCCAGCCTGCTTAACTCCTCCATGCGCTGCAAGTTCTCCGGACCGCGCGACACGGGCAGGATGGGCTCGTGGATGGTGAGGCGGAGACGGTGCCGCACGAGAAAATGCAGGCGCCCGCTGTTCGGCAGCACCTCGAACGAACCGTTGATTGTCAGCGGTACAACGGGCAGTTGCAGCTCGTCGGCGAGGGTGAATGCGCCGCGCTTGTACGGCCCCACCTTACCCGTGAGCGTGCGGTGCCCTTCGGGGAAAACGAGCAGCGACATGCCGTCTTTGAGCGTGCCCCGCGCCACCTCGTAGACATGCTTCATCTTCGCCGGTCGGCCGCGGTCGACAAAGATGAACCCCGCTGCGGCGCAGGCCCTGCCTACAAAGGGAATCTTGCGCAGCGACTCCTTCATCATCCACTTGAAATTACGGCAAAGGAAACCGTAAATCAGGAAAATATCGAACGCACCCTGATGATTGCTGCAAAAGACATAGCTCTGCCCTTTCTGCAACTTCTCGCGTCCCTCGATGCTCACCGGCAGCAGCGCCAGCCTCACCACCAGCACCGACCACCATTTGCCGGGGTAATAGCCCCACACGCGATTGCCGCCCAGCGCGCAACCGATAATCGTGATTGTGGCCGTGAGGATGGTTGCCACGATGCCGACGGGCAGCAGGATGATGATTTGGTAGATTCTGTAAAGTATTTTCATCGCTCTCATTAGCATAAAATTCCTTTGCGCTCAGCCCAGGCGAATGAAGCGCCGCACATCGCCCGCAGCCATCCCGCGCCGCGAGGCATAGTCCGAAATTTGGTCGTCGCCCACGCTGCGTATCTCGAAAAATGCGGCCTGCGGGTTGGGGAAAATGATGCCCGAGACGGAGGCGTGCGGGTTCATCATCCCCGACGTGGTGAGTTCGATGCCGATGTGCGCGAAACCGAGCAGACCGTCGATGAGGAAATTGATGCTCAGATCGGGCATCGACGGGTAACCCGGGGCGCAGCGCAGGCCCGGAAAATCAACGCTCACCTCTTCGGCCGCGGCTTCGGCGAGACGGTCGGCGAGGGTCTGTGCAAGCATCCTTTCGTAAGGTTCGGCGGACGTTAATTCAGGTATGCCGGCATCGGTCGTCGTGGCGAACAGCCCCACCTTGTCGTCGCCGCTGCCAACGGGTTTCACATAGTCGGCGAGGCACATGAATTTGTCGTTTTGCTGCCTTAACATCGGGAACGTTTTGCCTTCGATGATGATGTCGTCGCCGCGCGAGTTGGCAGTGAACCAATTTGCCGTAGCATGCACTCGCCACAGGCCTTCCCAACGGTCGAGCAACCGCTCCGCATCGCCGCGCAGAGCATCCTTCTCCTTGTCGCTGGCGCGCGCCACGCCCCACGCGAAGAAGAGGTAGTCCCACGCGATGTGCCGCCGCAATTCCGATATGTCGAAGTGCTTTATCACGCCTTCAAAATTAATGCCTTTCGAGCGAAAAATAATGCTTGCCGCGCGAAATTAATGCCTTTCGAACATTATTTCTTCGCCGCGGAAACGGTTGTCGAAAGCGCCGTCGTTGTAAATAAGATTGCCGTTGCAAATGGTGTGCGTTACCCGCCAAGAAAGGTCCATGCCTTCGATCGGGCTCCAGCCGCACTTGCTTTGCACGCAGCTCCTGTCCACGCGCCATTTCTCGCGCCGCACCACAGCGATGTCGGCCTTGAAGCCCGGCCGGAGGAAGCCGCGCTCTTTCACGCCGAACAGCCTCGCCGGCGAATGCGACATCAGTTCCGCGACGGTTGTAAGGGGCATGCGCTCCTCGTCGGCAACGGTCAGCACGGCGGGCAAGGAGAACTGCACCATCGGCATGCCCGACGCCGCGCGCGCCGCACCGCCCTGCTTCTCGCCCAACAGGTGCGGGGCGTGGTCAGTGGCTATTGTCGCGACGAGCCTGTCCTTCGCAGCCTTGCGCAGCGCCGCTTTGTCCGCGGCCGTTTTTATCGCGGGATTGCATTTAATCATTGACCTTTTCAGCCGGTAGTCGCGCTCGTCGAAGAGGAGGTAGGATGTGCAAATTTCGCCCGAGATGCAGCCGCCGAGAAGGGCTAATTCTCCCGCCGTCGAGATGTGCGCGATGTGCAGGTGCGTGCCGAATTTTGCGGCTAATTGCGCGGCTAACGACGACGATGCGAGGCACGCCTCTGCGCTGCGGATTTCAGGGTGCAGGCTGATGTCGGGGTCGGCGCCGCACTCCGCTTTATAACGCTGCATGTTCCGCTCGATCACCGCGCTGTCCTCGCAATGCGCCACGAGGGTGAGGCCGCGTTCGGCAGCGAGGCGGAAGATGCGTTCAAGGTCGGCCGGGCTGTCGACAAGCATGCCGCCGGTGGATGCGCCCATGAACAACTTTATACCCGGAATGCGCTGGGTTTCAACGGTTTGCAGAAATGTAAGGTTGGTTGCAGTTGCGGCGGGGAAGAACGAATAATTGGCGTAACTTTTGTTTTCGGCAAGGGCGAATTTTTGGTTTAAGGCTTCGTTACTAACGGTTTGCGGCAGCGTGTTCGGCATGTCGAAAAAGGAGGTTACCCCGCCATAAACGGCTGCGCGGCTCTCGCTTTCGATGTCGCCCTTTTGCGTCAGGCCGGGTTCGCGGAAATGCACATGACTGTCGATCACGCCGGGCAGCACGTAACTGCCTGCAGTACAGATTGTTACGTCGAATTTCCCTTGTGGTGCGCGCCCTTCCGTGATTTCCGTTATGCGCCCGTTGTCGACGGCGAGACAGCCTTCAAATTGCCGTCCTTCCGAGACAATCGTGCCGCCCGCCACAAGCAATTTCATATCGTGCAGAAAGGGTGTTCAGGGTTGTGGCTGCGTGGCGTAAGGCGACGACGGCGCTTCGAGCAATCCGTTCATTATCTGCTGGTTCTCGAGCGCCTTTTGATAATACGTGCGCACGTAGGGATTGCTTTTGAAATAGTCGGTGGCGCGGCTCATGATGTCCTCCACCCACGGCGTGAGCAGCGGGTAATCGTAGCCGATGGTGGTGAGGAAGAACACGCCGGGTCCGAGGCAGTTGTCGTAATTCTCTTTCACGAAGCCTGTTACGAGCGAATCTTCTTTCATCGACAGGCGCATGTCTTCCATTTGCAGCTCGCGCAAAACGGTGTTCATGTTGCTGCCGTCCATGATGGCTTGGTCGTGGCGGTGGACAAGGTCGGCCTGCTCGCCGATGATCTGGTTGTACTGGCGGAGGAAGCCGAACAGCTTGTCGTTCATCGGACTGCCGTCGACCACGACATCGGCATTGTCCACTTGCACTTTGATGTTGCCGCCTTCAACGACGATGGGCATGAGTTGCTCGTTTTCCATGAAGATGTTGGCCATGTAAACCGAGTCGTACGTGCCGTGGAACGAGAACTGGCCGTGCACCACGTCGCAGGAGTCGACATCGCGGAATTCATCGCCGTCGAGCACCTTTAAATAAAGCATGCGGCCGTCGAGCGTCGAGATGTTCGACGAACCGTGGATGTTGTACGAACTGGCGCAGGAGACCACTGCGGCAAGCCCGGCCAAAACGGTTATTATCGATAAGCCCTGTTTCATAATTTTGCGGCGTAAAGGATTGTGTTCCAATGCCTTAGGTAAAAGTTATTTTCTCAGTTTATAGGAAATTCGGTTGACGGAATATAATTCAAGCACGACGGCCACGAGGAGCACCACGAGCCATTTGTTGTAGAGGTAGTTGAAATAATTGACCGGGTTGCTGAACAGCTGTCGCAGGAACTCGGTGCATGTGTCGATCATCAGCACGCCGGCGAGGACGAACAGCAGATCGGCCATCGTCATAATGTTCTTCAAGCGTTTTATCACAAAGTCGCCGCCGCGATAGCTCTGCATAATCTGCAACACGGCGAAGAGCACCGCTCCGGCGAGGTATGCCACCGCCGCCCACAGCCGAGCTATCTGCGCCCATTGCGGTGTGCGGATGAGCACGAAGCAGCCCATGCCGGCCACCATCAGCACGCCGCCCGCGACGAACAGCGCCGACTGCATGCGTGTTAACGGACGAATATCATTTTGCTCCATACGAACGACGATTTTTTATCTTGCTTAGTACGAAAGATGTAGTTTGTTTTGCTTTGTACGAACGATGCAATTTACTTTGCTTTGTACGAACGACGTAACTTATTTTGCATACGAAAAACCTTCTTCCTGACCGTTGTCCAGCTCGCTGCTCAGCACGAACACGTCCTCGTCGTCGTACTTCATGAAATAGCGCTCGCGGGCCACCTTCTCCACCGCCTCGCGACTGCTTTGCAAGGCGTTCAACTGCCGCTCGGCCTCTTGCCGCTTGACAATGTAGTAATTGACCTCCGCTTGCAGGTTGCGCTTCTCGGCGTCGAGCTTCATCAGCGCGCGCAGGCTCGTGTCGCTCAGCACGCCGACGAAGAGCAGTCCCACCACGATGATGATGAGGTGCTTGTACCTGCCGAGGACATTCCAGATGTTGTCGAAACATGCCATTTTCCCGTTCGCCGCACAAACGGCAATGCGCAAAAGTAAGCAATGAAAACGAATATCCGCGCCGCCGCCGCCGTTTATTACAATTAATTAATGTAGTTCCATTTTTTTAACGGCAGCCCGCCCTTTTTCTTAAACTGTCAATTGCCTTTTTCTAAATTGCCGCCAGCCCCTTGCCTTAAACCGCCGCCAGCCCTTTGCCGAATGCTGCCTTAGGTTCGCCGCACCGCCTTTTATCACTTTGTCGGCAATCGTGCGCATTTGCTTTCGAACCGCTTGCGAAAGAGTTAAAATTCGGACGAAAATCATCTTATTTCGCGTTTTTCTTTTGACAATAAAAAAAAGCGTTTACCTTTGTCGCTGACAATGAAATGAGACGGTTCAAGGCTTTGCTGCGGCGGCTGATTCGCGCGTGTGCGGCGTTTCTTTGAAGCGTTTATTATAATTAAATATGAGAATATTGAAGCAGTTATTTCTAACGGTAACGTTTGCTCTTGCGGCAGCGTGTGCCTTCGCGCAGGGCGGCAACGTGAGCGGTACCGTGGTGGACGAATTCGGAGAGCCCGTTATCGGCGCGTCCGTCATGCTGAAAGGCACGAAAACGGGAGTAATCACTGATATTAACGGCAAATTCACGCTTTACTCCGCGGCCGGCAAGACGGTGGTTGTCACCTATGTCGGTTACGAGAAAAAAGAGACGAAGGCCTCCGACGGGATGACCATCGAGCTGGAGCCGTCGTCGCAGTCGATCAACGAGGTTGTGGTAACGGGTATGCAAAAGATGGACAAGCGTCTGTTCACGGGCGCCACGTCGAAGGTGGACGCCGACAAAGCGAGGCTCGACGGTGTGGCTGATGTGAGCCGCGCCCTTGAGGGCCGTGTCGCGGGCGTGTCGCTGCAAAACGTGTCCGGCACGTTCGGTACGGCACCGAAGATCCGCGTGCGCGGCGCGACATCTATCTACGGCAACTCGAAGCCGCTGTGGGTCATCGACGGCGTGATACAGGAAGACGCGGTGGATGTCAGTTCCGACGACCTTTCTTCGGGCGATGCGGTAACGCTTATCTCAAACGCCATCTCGGGCTTGAGCGCCGACGATATCGAGAGTTTCCAAGTGTTGAAAGACGGTAGCGCCACATCTATTTATGGTGCGCGCGCGATGGCCGGCGTCGTGGTAATCACTACGAAGCGCGGTAAGGCCGGACGCAGCACGGTGAATTATACCGGTGAGTTTACTTACCGTTTGAAGCCGAGTTACAGCGATTATAATATTTGCAACTCGCAAGAGCAGATGGGCATCTACAAAGAGATGGCGGCGAAGGGCTGGCTCGAATTTTCAACGCTGGCAAACAGCTCGACATCAGGCCTTTACGGCAAGATGTACACGCTCATGTCGCAGTACGACGCAACAAACGGGCAGTTCGGCCTGCCTTACACCGACGCGGCGATGAACAGCTATTTGCAAGAGGCCGAGTTCCGCAACACCGACTGGTTCGACCTGCTGTTTAACAACAACATCATGCAGAACCATTCCGTGAGCATCTCCACCGGTACGGACAAGGCCAACCTCTACGCGTCGGTGTCGGTGATGAACGACCCCGGCTGGACGCTCGACAGCTCGGTGGAACGCTACACGGCGAACATGAACGCCACGTTCAACCTCTCGAAATGGCTGTCGGTAACGCTGCTCACCAACGGCTCCTACCGCGACCAGAAAGCTCCGGGCACGCTGGCACGCTCCACCGACATCGTTACGGGTACGGTGAACCGCAGCTTCGACATCAACCCGTTCAGTTACGCGATGAACACCTCGCGCACGCTCGACCCGAACGAGACCTACACGCGCAACTACGCCGATTTCAACATCTTCCACGAGTTGGAAAACAACTATATCGACCTGTCAGTGTCGGATATGAAATATCAGGGCGAGATCAACTGGAAACCCATCCAAGGCCTTGAATTTCACGGACTTGCGGCCTACCGCGTTCAGAAGAGCACGCAGGAGCACTTCATCCTCAACTCGTCAAATCAGGCCGAGGCTTACCGCGCCGGCGTCGACGACCCGAACGTGATGTACAACAACCGCTACCTCTACACCGACCCCGACAACACCAACGCGCTGCCGATTTCGGTTATGCCGACCGGCGGCATCTACATCCGCGACGACTACTCCGTAAAGCAGTTCGACTTCCGCGGTACGGCGCAGTATAACCGCGTCTGGAACGACACGCACATCATGAACCTCTTCGCCGGAATGGAGGTGAACAAAACGAGCAAGGACCAGATGTCGCACTCCGATTACGGTGTGGATTACGACAACGGCCGCCTCGTTACCATCACGCCGGAGTTTTACAAACAGGCGAAGGAGGAAGGCACGATTTTGACCTCGTTCAGCAAATCATGGACGCGCAACCTTGCCTATTTCCTCAGCGGCAGCTACTCGTATGAAGGGCGTTACACCATCAACCTCACCGGCCGCTACGAAGGTACGAACAAGCTCGGCCGCAGCCGCAGCGCACGCTGGTTGCCCACGTGGAACGTGTCCGGCGCCTGGAACGCGCACGAAGAGGAATTCTTTAAGACGCTGATGGAGAACACCAACGAGGCTATCTCGCATTTCACCGCGCGCATCTCGTACTCCCTTACGGCCGACAGCGGTCCGTCGTGGGTAACTAATGCGCTGCCCGTCATCTATTCGCAGAACGCGTGGCGCCCGGAGGCCGACCAGATTGAGACCGAGCTTTACCTCGACGACCTCGCCAACAAGGAGCTTACCTACGAGAAGAAGCACGAGCTGAACATCGGCTTCGACCTCGGTTTCCTGCGCAACAGGTTGAACCTGAATATGGATATCTATTGGCGGCAGAACTACGACCTCATCGGGCAAATACAGACGCAGGGTGTCGGCGGTTTCATATCGAAATACGCCAATGTGGCAACGATGAAATCGCACGGCGTGGAGCTGACCCTCTCATCAACGAATATCAAGACGGAGAACTTCGATTGGACCACCGACTTCACGTTCTCCTACGCGACAAACACCATCACCGACCTTAAATCGCGCTCGGCAGTGATGGACCTCGTAACCGGCACAAGCTCGACATCGACGGCGGCGGGCCACTACCGCGAGGGCTACCCCGTGTCGGCGCTGTTCTCCATCCCGTTCGTGGGGCTGAACGATGAGGGTATCCCGATGTTCATCAACGAGAACGGCGAAGTAACCACCACCGACATCAATTTCCAGGAGTACGACAACCTCGACTTCCTCGTTTATGAAGGGCCGACGGAGGCGCCGTACACTGGCGGTTTCAACAACACGCTCACCTATAAAAACTGGCGACTGAACATCTTCTTCACCTACGCATTCGGTAACGTGGTGCGCCTCGACGACGTGTTCTCATCATCGTATTCCGACATGTCGGCCATGCCGAAGGAGTTTAAGAACCGCTGGGTGAAATCCGGCGACGAGAACTACACCAACATCCCGGCCATCGCCAGCGTCAGGCAGTACTATAACGACAGCCAGTTGTCGTATGCTTACAGCGCTTACAACTACTCTACCGAGCGTGTGGCGAAAGGCAGTTTCATCCGTCTGAAAGACATCTCGCTCACCTACGACGTGCCGAAGAACTTCCTCAACCGCATAGGGCTCGGCTCGGCATCGCTCAAGCTCGACGCCACCAACCTCTTCCTGCTCTACGCCGACAAGAAGCTCAACGGGCAGGACCCGGAGTTCGTCAATTCCGGCGGTGTGGCCACGCCGCTGTCGAAGCAGTTCACGTTCACGCTGCGGCTGGGCATCTAAGGCAGAAGAAAAGGGATAAAAAAATATAGAAAGCAGACCGAAATGAGATACTTCAACAATATAATGTTCGCGCTGACAGTGGCGCTGGCAACGGTGTCGTGCAGCGATTTCCTCGACCAGCAGCCCGACGAGCGCGTGGATATTGACAGCGAAGACAAGGTGGTGTCGCTCCTCGTCAGCGCCTACCCCGACGGCAACTGGGGGCAGATCGCCGAGCTGTCGTCGGACAACATGATCGACAACAACGCGCCGCATTATCCCCCGAACCCCGACGCCAAGCAGGTGCTCGTGCATTACAACCTCTCCTCCTACGAGCGCATCGACGACGAGATCTTCCGCTTCGATGCAGGTAAATCATCCACCTCGACCGACTCGCC
The DNA here is from genome assembly GCA_021204905.1 of Prevotella sp. Lineage (GTDB taxonomy): Bacteria > Bacteroidota > Bacteroidia > Bacteroidales > Bacteroidaceae > Prevotella. The sequence continues at coordinate 135,551 of JAJPYN010000019.1, read as the reverse complement.
GACAGTGGTGTGGGAAGGCCTTTACAACGCCATCGCCACGGCCAACCTCGCGCTTGAGTCGATTGAAACGCTCACCGAGGAGAACGGCGGCGTGATGACCACGAAGCTCAAAGCCGCGCGCGCCGAGGCCCTGCTCATCCGCGCATACAGCCACTTCATCCTCGTCAACATGTTCTCGCAAGCATATAAAGACGACGAGGCGAGCAAGAACGACATCGGCGTGCCGTATATCACCAAGTCGGAAGACACCGTGATGCCGTCGTACGAGCGCGGCACCGTTACCGATGTTTACAACAATATCGAGGCCGACCTTGAAGCGGGCTTGGCAGACATCAGCGACGACAACTACACCGTGCCGAAATGGCATTTCAACGTTAATGCCGCGCACGCCTTCGCCGCACGGTTCTACCTTTACAAACGCGACTACGACAAGGTCATCGAGCACGCCAACGCCGTCCTTGGCGAAGGCACATCGATGCTCTCGGGCAAGCTGATGGACTATTCCGGCTTCGACGATTGCGTCTATTCCGACGACTACGCCACGGCATGGCAGAGCGCGTCAATCAATAACAACCTGCTGCTCATTCCTACCTACTCGCTGCAATGGCGCAAGTCGGTGGGCTACCGCTATTCCTGCTCCGGCGACGCGCTCGTGGGCACCATCTACCACACCACGGCCAACTCGCGGTGGTACCTCTACCCGACGGCCTACGTGGCGGGCTTCACGTTCTACCTCTCCGACACCGACTACGGCTTCACCTGCGCGAAGATTGCCGAGACGTTCCAATACACCGACAAGGTGTCCGGCATAGGTTACGCGCACGTCATCCGCCGCGAGTTTACTGCAACGGAACTGCTGCTCGACCGCGCCGAGGCGAAGCTGCTTTCGAAAGACCATCAGGACATCGACGGCGCCGTGGAGGACCTCATCGCCTACGACGACAGCCGCCAGCAGTTCTCCGACGCGAACACCGCCATTTACACTGCAAGCAATGCGCTCGTGCCGCTGACAAGGGCGCTGATCGAGAGCTATTATTCCGTGTCGACGAACACCAACTGCTACGAGAACTGGGATTTCACGAAGAACATGAGCAGCGATTTCGTAGTACCCGCAAGCGTGGTGCCCTATATGAACTGCCTCAACGACTTCCGCCGCTTCGAGACATGGGAGGAAGGCTGGCGCTTCTTCGACCTTAAACGCTTCGGCATCGAATACTCGCATTACGTCGGCTCGGACAACACCGAATACAAGCTCACGTGGGACGACTCGCGACGCGCCATAGAGATCCCGCAGGAGGTGATCGCCGCCGGACTGGCAAGCTCGCGGCCGCTGACAGGCACGGAGATGAGCATGGACAGCGAGGCAAAGTGCTACAGCGAGTAACAAGGACAACGACATAAAACAGAATATATGCAAGCAAAACATCATATAATAGCTCTCGCGGCGGCGATGCTGCTTCCGGTTGGGTTCATTGCCTGCTCCGACGACGACTTCACCGAATCCATCTTCGACACGACGGAGTACTACCTCGACCGCTCGTCGTACACCTTCCCCCTCGACACGTTCATCAAGGTGAATTTCCTCGAACCGTACAACCTGCGCTATATCTACAAGATGGAGGACATCGGCTCGGACATGCAGAAAAACCTTGTGCCGGCCACCTACGAGAAGAGCACCGAGCTGGCCGTGCTGGCGAAATACCTGTGGTACGACGTTTATAAGAAATGCGTCAGCGACGACTTCCTGAAAACATACAGCCCGCGCATCATCCACGTCATCGGCTCGCCGGCATACAACCCCTCGTCGGGTACGGAGACGCTCGGTTATGCCGAAGGCGGCTTGAAGGTAACGCTCTACAACGCCAACAACCTCGACGTGGAAAACATCGACCAGATGAACGAGAAATTCTTTAAGACGATGCACCACGAGTTCTCGCATATCCTCGCGCAGAACTACACTTACCCCACGTCGTTCCAGATACTTTCCAACGGCCTGTACGACGCCATCAACTGGTCCACAGCCTCCGACTCGGTGTGCGCCGCGCACGGGTTCGTCTCCACCTACGCCTCATCCGGGGCGAGCGAGGACTGGGTGGAGGTCATCGCCAACTATATCGTCAAGGATTACAAGACGTGGGAAGGGCTGCTCAACACCGCCTCCTACGACTGGGAAGAGACCGTCGTCGACGCTTCGGAGTTCGATGCGCTCGTGACAAAGGTGAACCAAGGCTTGGCCAACCGCGACTCGATAGGCTATTACATGTCGGTGGAGTCGTACTCCTCAGGCAAGGCGTCGCAGTATAACATCGAGCGCAAGCTCATCCAGCGCGATGCCGACGACAACCCCATCCTCTCCTCCGACGGCGAGATTGTCTACCTCGAGACCGACGGCATCGACGGCAGGGCAATCATTGAGCAGAAGCTCGACATGTGCAAGACCTACCTCGCCGACTATTTCAATGCCGACCTCGACGAGATTCGCGACGAGGTGCAGCGCAGACAATGGGTAACCGACGACAACGGCGATTTCGTGTTCGATGCCGACGGCAACTATATCAACGCGCTCGTCAGTCCGGCGGACGACAACCCCTCGGAGACGCTTATGGAGACGCTGCTCGACCAAGTGAACCAATACAAGGCTTTGCAACCTTGACAAACGACATAAACCGACTATGAATATGCAACATAAAACATACGCCTTGGCACTGCTCGCCTTGACAATGCTCTTCGCCGGGTGCAGCAACGAAGAGGCCGACATCTTCTCCGGCTCCGCAGCCGAACGCCTCACACAGGGCGCGGCGGACGCTACGGCAAGGCTGGAGTCCTCGCCCGGCGGATGGGCAATGGAATATTACGCCATCGACGACACCGAAGCGCCCTACGGCTTGGGCTACCTCCTGCTGAACAACTTCTTCACCGACGGCTCCGTGCGCGTGGCGATGAACAATGATTTCTCCGGCAACGTCTACCTTGAAGACACCTCGGCGTGGGAAGTGATTACCGACGACGGCGTGGTGCTGACATACAACTCCTACAACAAATGCATCCACGCCTTCTCCGACCCCGAGGACATCGATTTCACCGACACCGACGAGACAGGCTACGGCTGCGAGGGCGATTATGAGTTTATCGTTGTCGATGCGCCCGAAGAAGATGCGCCGGAATACATAATGCTCAAAGGCAAGAAGCGCGGCATGTACATCCGCCTGTCGCGGCTCGAGGAAGGCACCGATTTCGAAGCTTACCTCGACGACGTGATCAACTTCAACAACACGATGTTCTCATCGTCGGCGCCCAACTACCTGTTGCTCACCGTCGGCGGCGACAAGATGGAAGTGGACGACATGTCGACAGGCATACCCAACATCTACGAGTTCGGCACCGACGCCATCGCCAACGAGAGCTTTCACCCTTACCTCGTAACGAAGCACAACGGCAAGTACTGCCTCCGCTTCCGCGACGAGTTTGAGTCACCTAACGGTTTCACCACGCAGGAGCTCGTCTACGACGAGGAGCAAGACTGCTTCATCGACCCCGACGACGAGACAACCACCCTTGGCGGACCCGTGCCGATCGAGTTCTTCCTCTCCGAGATGCAGGACGGCAGCACATGGCAGATACGCCGCACGTCGGAGATGTCGGACGCGGCAAGCAGCGTGTTCGAAGAGGTGTACAGCGCCTTCTCCGCAATGAAATACACCTTGCAATATGTGCGCCTGTCGATGAAAGACGACGGCATGCTCGCCACACTCTACTACCGCAACAGCAGCGGACGCTCCGGCTCCGTGGGCTATCAGTTCAGCTATCAGACCGACGGCGACGTATGCACGCTCGCGTACACCGGTCCGGCAGACAGCACAGGCGCAACGGTGCTCACATCCATCCCGAGCATAAAGGGCCTGCTCGACGCCCTGAGCACAAGCATGACCGTCGAGGCCGCCACGACACGCTTCGACCTTACCGACCTGCGCCTGACCTCCGCCGACGGCAACACATGGTTCGTGTTCACCCTCAACTGATCATTCATTTAACATTCACTAACATAAAAACAAAAAGAGAAAACAATGAAACGATTTTTACTTATCATGTTGGCAGCAGTGATGTCAACAGCTATGTTTGCCCAAGTGAAGGTCTCCAAAGAAGGGATGAAGACCGCCAACTTCGCCAAGATGGTGAAGGCGCAGGCTCCCGTGCTCAACAAGGCGGAGACAGTGAACAAGGGCATCGCGCGCTCCCAAGAGACGGGACTCTACTACACCAAGCCCGAAGGCAGTATGTACGAAACTACTTATGAGGGGATGAACAGCTACATACAGACTTTCGTCGTCGTTCCCGCTTGGGAAGAGAACTATGCCTATACAAATATGTCCACCGTGGCCTCAACGTGGCAGCTCTACAACAGCAGCACCTATGAGTTCGAGGATGACACCACAGGGATGACGGATTTTGAATTCTCCTATCTCTACCCGGGCTACGGCTACTATACGCCGATGTTGAGAGATCAGGCAAAGACCGACTATTACACGATGGATCCTTACTATTTCGACGCAGAATACGGCGGCTACGAGGGCATGCTCTTCGCTTCGTATGACATCGACCAAATGGCCTTCTTCAACAACAAGGAATGGACAGTGTTCGGGTCAATGGATAACGGCAATCTTACAGGTTCCGGCACCGTTACCTATGAGGGCGTAACTTATACCTGCGAAAGCGTCGGCCAGCTGTTCCCCGCACCGGCATCGCCGCTTTATGTCGAGAGCATCGACGTTATGGGTAACATCAACGGCAGCGTCGGAGCAAAGGATAGTGCAATGGTGACAATGAAAATCTACAACACCGACACCGGCAAACTTATGGAGACCCTCACGGCAGGTGAAGGCGACTTCTCGGAAGGGGCGACAGTGCAGTTAACAGGCTCTTCAACATCCACCACTTGCTGCTTCCTTAACTTCACCAAGAAGGTAACGGATGAAATCTTCGGCGAAATGACCGAGCCTATCACTATCGACTACCCGTCAACTATCATCATCGAGGGATTTGACAATTCCAACATCGACTTCGGCGTGGCCGGCTTCCAGAAATACGAATGCGACGATATGTCCTACCTGCCCGAGAACGAGTACGGCGACATATTCCTCGATTGCATATCCTCCGACGGCGAGGAGATTGAGCTGAGGTATGAAGGCCTTGCCATGAGCCCCGTTTTCAACGGCATGATGGATAAGATTATGGCTGAGGACGAGCTTTATTGGGACGACTACACCAGCTTTACGGGTTACTCCATCCTCCAAATGTCCGACGACGGCAAGACCTGCAACACCTACGGCATGGAAGACAGCGATTACAACCTCGGCGCGGTCTATGTAGAGACGGTGCGCGACTGGGAAGATGAGGACGGCAACGAGAACTATTCTTACATCACTACCCAGAACACCGACGAGGAGAACGACTGGATCACCGGCCAGAACGTTTACGACTTTTCCGACTACGGTTACTACCTCATCGAGTTCCAAACGGAGGCACTGCCGTCGGACATGGAAGGTCGCAGCGCAGTCCTTTATTTCACCGGCGCGGGCTACACCGACTCGCAGCCTGTCATCATCATTCAGGGCAACGCGGAAGTGCCCAGCGGCATCAACAGCGTGCTCGCTTATCCGGAGCAGGTAGCAAAGACGAAGTATGCCGGCACGTACAACCTCGCGGGCCAGCGCGTGAGCGACAGCACGAAGGGTCTCGTGGTGAAGGACGGCAAGAAGGTGCTTGTGAAATAAACCGGCATTTGTGAGATAAGGCATTTGCGAGATAAAGCATTTGTAAAATAAAGCATTTGCAAAATAAAGCATTTGTAATAAAAAGGCATTTGCGAAGTAAAAAGGGGATGTGTCAGCGCGGCGCATCCCTTTTTTTGTAACCGATGTTTTGCGCTTTCACCGGCCTGATTTTTAGCTGAATATCTTTCCGTCGGCGGCGAAAAAAATATTATCTTTGCAAATAGTCCGCCGGCAACTGTCGCGGCCTTGAACGATAATTAAAAACGATGAATTGTTTATGGGATCACTTGATTGGATTGTCATCGGCGTGTTCTGCATTGCGCTGATTGGGGTCGTTGTTTATGTGCTGAGCAAGAAGAACAGCACATCTACGGATTATTTTCTCGGCGGTCGCGACGCCACGTGGATTGCCATCGGCGCGTCCATTTTCGCGTCGAACATCGGATCAGAGCACCTCATCGGACTTGCCGGAGCGGGCGCCTCGTCGGGGATGGCGATGGCTCACTGGGAGATACAGGGCTGGATGATACTTATCTTGGGCTGGGTCTTCGTGCCGTTCTACACCCGCTCGATGGTCTACACAATGCCGGAGTTCCTCGAGCGGCGCTACAACAAAGAGAGCCGCACAATCCTCTCGGTCATTTCTCTGATTAGCTACGTGCTGACGAAAGTGGCGGTAACGGTCTATGCCGGGGGGCTCGTCTTCCAACAGGTGTTCGGCATAAAAGAGTTGTGGGGCGTCGATTTCTTCTGGATTGCGGCAATCGGTTTGGTGGTGATTACCGCAATATACACCATCATCGGCGGCATGAAAAGCGTGCTCTACACGTCTGTGCTGCAGACTCCCATCCTGCTGCTCGGCTCCGTCATCATCCTCGTACTGGGGTTGAAAGCCGTCGGCGGCTGGGATCAAGTGCTTGAGATTTGCCGCATACAGCCCGTGAACGACTACGGCGACCACATGACAGACCTCATTCGCGACTTGCGCGACCCCGACTATCCGTGGCTCGGAGCACTCGTCGGAAGTGCTGTAATCGGTTTCTGGTACTGGTGCACCGACCAATATATCGTACAGCGCGTACTGTCGGGAAAAAACGAGAGGGAAGCCCGCAGGGGTACAATCTTCGGCGCGTACCTCAAACTATTGCCGGTATTCATCTTCCTTATTCCCGGTATGATTGCCTATGCGCTGAACGTCAAGAACGGCGGAACGTTCCTCCCCGTTGACGCTAACGGTGTTGCGATGAGCGACGCGGCATTCCCGACGTTGGTGGCAAAGCTGTTGCCGGCGGGCGTGAAGGGACTTGTCGTGTGCGGTATCCTTGCCGCGCTGATGAGCTCGTTAGCATCTCTGTTCAACTCCTCGGCGATGTTGTTCACGATTGATTTCTATAAGAAGCTGCGCCCGCAGACATCGGAGAAGTCGCTCGTCCGTATCGGGCAGGTGGCAACGGTGGTTATCGTCCTGCTCGGCATATTGTGGATACCGGTAATGCGCAGTGTGGGCAACGTGCTGTATAATTACCTGCAGGATGTGCAGAGCGTCCTTGCACCGGGCATCGCTGCGGCGTTCTTGCTCGGCATCTGCTGGAAGCGTGCATCGGCGAAAGGCGGTATGTGGGGCTTGATGTCGGGTATTATCATCGGTCTGACGCGGCTCGGAGCGAAGGTATATTATAGTAACGCTACCGACGCGAGTGATAATTGGTTCAAGGCAGTGTTCTACGACTTCAACTGGCTCTACTTCTGCGGCGTGATGCTCATATTCTGTTGCCTCGTCGTAATCATCGTCAGTATGCTCACAAAGGCTCCGTCGGAGGAGAAGATACGCGGACTCGTCTTCGGCACGTCAACGCCGGAGCAGATTGCCGCCACACGCGCCAGCTGGACGCGATGGGATGTCATCAACAGTGTGATAATCGTGGCAATCACCGTCGCATTCTATATCTATTTCTGGTAAAAGATACAATTATTTCCTATAAGAGATATGTTGGAAGAACTTAAAGAGAAAGTATTGCGTGCCAATCTCGACCTCGTGCGGCACGGGCTTGTGATTTTCACTTGGGGTAACGTCTCCGCCATCGACCGCACGACGGGCTTGGTGGTGATTAAGCCGAGCGGTGTCAGCTACGACGAGATGACGGCGGAGGATATGGTAGTGGTGGATTTGGACGGCAAGATAGTGGAGGGAACGCTCCGTCCGTCGTCCGACACGCCGACACATCTTATATTATATAAGGCATTCGAGGGCATCGGCGGCGTGGTGCACACCCACTCGACATACGCTACGGCGTGGGCTCAGGCGGGCAAGGACATCCCGAACATCGGCACGACACACGCCGACTACTTCTACAAAGACATACCTTGCACCGCCGACATGACGCGCGAGGAGGTCGAGGGAGCTTACGAGGCGGAGACGGGCAACGTGATAGTGCGTCGCTTCGAGGGGCTGAATCCCGTGCATACACCGGGCGTGCTGGTGAAGAATCACGGACCGTTCGCTTGGGGAAAGGATGCTGCTGACGCGGTGCACAATGCCGTCGTGATGGAGCAGGTGGCTAAAATGGCGTACCTCGCGCTGACAATCAACCCGTCTTTAACTATGAACCCGCTGCTCATAGAGAAACATTTCAGCCGCAAACACGGACCGAATGCTTATTACGGACAGAAGAAATAACAAAATAAAAAACACTATGGAACAGGCTTTCAACCAATACGAAGTGTGGTTCGTAACGGGCGCACAACTTCTTTACGGCGGCGATGCGGTCGTTGCCGTCGACGCTCACTCGGGCGCAATGGTAAGTGAACTGAACTCCTCCGGCAGGCTGCCGGTGAAGGTAATCTACAAGGGGACCGCCAACTCCTCTAAGGAGGTAGAGGACATTTTCAGGGCAGCGAACAACGATGACCGCTGTATAGGCGTTATAACATGGATGCACACGTTCTCGCCCGCAAAGATGTGGATTCACGGTTTGCAACAACTGAACAAGCCGCTGCTACACTTACACACCCAGTACAACGAGGAAATCCCGTGGGAGACGATGGATATGGACTTTATGAACCTCAACCAGTCGGCACACGGCGACCGCGAGTTCGGGCATATCTGTACGCGAATGCGCATACGCCGCAAGGTGGTTGTGGGCTACTGGAAGGACTCTTCGACACAACGGAAAATAGCCGTGTGGATGCGTGTGTGTGCCGCGTGGGCGGACAGCAGGGATATGCTCATCCTCCGTTTCGGCGATCAGATGAACAACGTGGCGGTAACCGACGGCGACAAAGTGGAGGCGGAGCAGCGGCTCGGCTACCATGTCGACTACTGTCCCGTGTCGGAACTGATGGACTATCACAAGGCTGTTAAGGACGAGGATGTCAGTTCTCTCGTCGCCGTTTATTTCTCCCTCTACGACCACGACACGGCTCTCGAAGATCCGAACACGGAGGAATATAAAAAGATATGGAACTCGGCGAAAGCGGAACTCGCGCTGCGGGCAATATTAAAGGATAAAGGCGCGAAAGGCTTCACCACGAACTTCGACGACCTCGGGCAGACTGACGGCAGCCATTTCGACCAGATACCCGGTCTCGCCTCGCAGCGTCTGATGGCTGAGGGCTATGGTTTCGGCGCGGAGGGCGACTGGAAGACGGCGGCGCTTTATCGCTCGGTGTGGGTGATGAATCAAGGTTTGACGGGCGGTTGCTCGTTCTTGGAGGACTACACTCTCAACTTCGCGGGCAAGCAGAGTGCCATTCTGCAAGCCCACATGTTGGAGGTTTGTCCCCTTATTGCCGCCGATAAGCCGCGTCTCGAGGTGCATTTCCTCGGCATCGGCATACGGAAGAGCCTCACCGCACGCCTCGTCTTCACCTCCAAGGAGGGCTTTGGCTGCACGGCGACGGTGGTGGATCTCGGCAACCGCTTCCGCCTGATAGTCAACGACGTGGAATGTATCAAGCCGCGTCCCCTGCCAAAACTGCCCGTCGCTTCCGCGCTGTGGATACCGCAGCCCGACTTTGAGACGGGAGCGGGAGCGTGGATTCTCGCCGGCGGAACACACCACTCGGCGTTCTCCTACGACCTGACGGCGGAGTATTGGGAGGACTATGCCGAGATAGCGGGTATCGAGATAGTGCACATCGGCAAGCATACCACCATCGGCGAGCTGAAAAAAGAGCTGCGCACTAACGAGGTATATTATATGTTGAATAAAGCTCTCTGCTGACGATATGGCTTCAGACGCGAAACAAACAATCACTTCCGGACGTGCCGTACTCGGCATAGAGTTCGGGTCGACACGCATCAAGGCGGTGCTGATCGACTCTGAACACCGCCCGATAGCGCAGGGCAGCCACACGTGGGAGAACCAATTAGTCGACGGACTGTGGACATACAGCATCGACGCAATATGGAGCGGACTGCAAGACTGCTACGCTTCTCTGCGGCAAGACGTCGCGGAACAATACGGCGTGGAGTTGGAAAAACTTGCGGCGATAGGCATCAGCGCGATGATGCACGGATATATGCCGTTCGATAAGGACGGACTGTTGCTCGTCCCGTTCCGCACGTGGCGCAACACCAACACGGGACGCGCGGCGGCGGAACTGTCGGATTTGTTCGGGTTTAACATCCCCCTGCGGTGGAGTATAGCCCACGTCTACCAAGCCATTCTCGACGGCGAGGAGCACGTGAACAATATCGATTACCTCACCACACTCGCCGGTTACGTCCACTGGCAACTCACCGGGCAGCGCGTGCTGGGTATCGGCGACGCGTCAGGGATGATGCCTGTCGACACGGCATCGAAGACGTATGACATCGCGATGTTGGAGAAATTCAGCCGCTTAACCGAAGAAAAAGGCATCCCTTGGAACCTTAAAACCATCCTCCCGAAGATACTTCTCGCCGGCGATAACGCGGGGTGCCTTACGCCCGACGGCGCGAAAAAGCTCGATACCTCCGGACATCTGCAGCCCGGCATACCGCTTTGTCCGCCGGAGGGAGACGCCGGAACGGGCATGGCTGCCACGAATGCGGTGCGTCCCCGCACGGGTAACGTCTCGGCAGGCACATCGTCGTTCTCGATGATAGTGTTGGAGAAAGCCCTGTCGAAGCCATACGAGGCGATAGACATCGTTACCACGCCCGACGGCAGTCCCGTGGCGATGGTCCACTGCAACAACTGTACATCCGACCTGAATGCGTGGGTAAGCGTATTCAAAGAATATCAGGAGCTGCTCGGCGTGCCAGTCGATATGGACGAAATTTACAGCCGGCTCTACAACCACGCTATGACGGGCGATGCCGACTGCGGAGGACTCGTGGCGTACAACTTCATCTCCGGCGAACCCGTGGCGGGCCTCTCCGACGGGCGACCCTTGTTCCTGCGCTCGGCAAACGACAATTTCAGCCTCGCCAACCTCATCCGCGCGCACCTCTATGCCTCCGTCGGCGTACTCAAACTCGGCAACGACATCCTCTTCAACAGCGAGCATGTGGCCGTCGACAAAATCACCGCGCACGGCGGCCTGTTCAAAACAAAAGGCGTGGGCCAGCGCGTACTTGCTGCAGCACTCAATTCGCCGATCTCGGTGATGGCAACGGCGGGCGAGGGCGGCGCATGGGGCATAGCAATCCTCGCGGCGTATGCAATAAATAAAGGTAATCCCGGCGCATCGGCCTTGCAGGAACTGCCGCTCTTCGAAGTAAAAAGCAGCCTCTCCCTCGCCGAATATCTCGAAGAAAAAGTGTTCGCCGGCAGCAAAGGCACCGAAATCAAGCCGACACCCGAAGATGTCGAAGGCTTCAACAAGTGGCTCGACACCTACCGCCGTTGCCTGCCCGTCGCCGAGAAGGCCGCGCTCTGCAAGCAATAACTTTCAGGCAAGTAACAATTAAAAAAAGCCCCCTCCTGTTTTTTGGAAAGGGCTTTCTTTTTGTGTATAATTAGCTGAAAGTCAGTTCGTTATTGTTGAAACGTAGGCGACGTCTAAGGCTGATACTCGTGGCGCAAACTTAGCCGGGATTACAGTAGCAACTAAGACCTTCGCAACATCATTTTGTGGTGAACCGGTAAGCCACGTGGCTGTGGTACGTCTCGCCGGGTTTCAGGTAGGGCTGCACCCAGTCTTTCTTGTTGGGCGAGTCGGGATACTTCTGCGTCTCGAGGCACACCGAGGCGTGCTGCGGATAGAGGATGCCGCGCTTGCCGGCGTGCTGCCCGTCGAGGAAGTTGCCGGTGTAGCATTGCAGCCCCGGCTCGTTGGTGTAGACCTGCATAAAGATGCCCGAGTCCGGCGAATAGAGCGATGCCGCGACCTTCGTGTCGTCGCCTTTGCCGTCCTTGTAGGTGTTCAGGCACCAGTTGTGATCCAATCCTCCGGCGTACTTTATCTGCAATCCGTTGTAGCCTGTCGTGTCGGCAACGACGGTGTAAAGCGGTTTCGCCTGGCGGAAATCAAACTGATTGCCGTAGACCGACCGCACCTCGCCCGTGGTCATGTATGTCGAGTCCGTCGGCGTGTAGTTGTCGGCGTTGATATACAGCACCATATTCGTGCCGGGCACGGACGGGTTGCCGCTCAGGTTGAAGTAGGAGTGGTTGGTCATGTTGATAACCGTCTCCGCGTCGGTGGTGGCGTCGAAGGTGATGTCGAGCGTGTTGGCGGATGTCAGCGTGTAGGTTACCGTTGCCTCCACATTGCCGGGGAAGCCGTTGTCTCCGTCGGGCGAGTGCATCACCAGCACAATAGTGGAGTCGTTGCACCGCGCCTCGTCGACGTCGTAGACTTGGTACTGCCAGCCCGTCGGACCGCCGTGCAGACAATGCCCGAAGTTGTTTAGCGGCAGTTGAATTTGCTTGCCGCCGACCGTCAGCTTGCCTTCCTTGATGCGATTGGCATATCTGCCGACCGACGCACCGAAGTCGTTGGGGTTGTTCTTGTAGTCGGTGAACTGCGCCACGTTGTCATACGACAGCACCACATCGCGGAACTGCCCGTCCTTGTCCTTCGCCATGAGCGACACCAAGCGTCCGCCATAGTTGGTGATGCACGCCTCCATGCCGTCCGCGTTGGTGATGGTGTACAGCCCTACCTGCTTGCCGCCGATGATCGTATCGTAGTTCGCGGGGTCCAGTCCCGACTTTGTGAGGTTGCCGTTGCCGTTTGCGCAGGCGGCGAGGCTTAATGCTACGGCCATCCCGCAGAGGTAAAACAGGTTTTTCAGTTTCATATTAAAGCCGGTTAAAGCATTGAATTAGAATGCCGTGTAAAGCATCGGTTTAGAATATCCTGCGTCCGCCGTCGCCGATGATGACGGGAATGACGACCGGTTCTTTCTTGTATTTAGCCTTAAACTTCGCCGCGGCGGTCTTGATGAACGTGTCGTAAACGGCATCCTTGACAAGGTTGATCGTGCAGCCTCCGAAGCCGCCGCCCATGATGCGCGAGCCCGTTACGCCGCATTCCTTGGCGATGTCGTTAAGGTAGTCGAGCTCCTCGCAAGACACCTCATAGTCCTTCGACAGGCCGCGGTGTGTGAGGTACATCTGCTTGCCCACCTCCTCGTAGTCGCCTTTGACGAGGGCATCGCAGACAGCCAGCACGCGGTCCTTCTCGCCGAGGACGTATGTGGCGCGCTGTATGTCCTCCGCGCTGCAAATGTTTTTCACCTCGTCAAGGTTCTCCCACGTGCAGTCGCGCAGGGTCTTCACGGGCAGTCCCGGGTGCAGCTCCGCCACAGCTTTCACGACATTCTCGCACGACTTGCGGCGGTCGTTGTACGGCGAGCCCACCAGCTCATGCTTCACGCAAGAATTGATCAGAACCAACTTATATCCGTTCGGCTCGAAGGGGTAATATTCGAACTCCGACGAGTTGCAGTCGAGCCGCATCAGCTTGCCTGTCTTACCGAAGGCGGAGGCGAACTGGTCCATTATGCCGCAGTTGACGCCCACATATTTATGCTCCGTCGCCTGTCCCGCCAGCACAATCTGCCACGTCGTTATCTTATTGTCGGCGAAAAGGTCGTTCAACGCCACGCCGATGCACACCTCCAAGGCTGCTGACGACGACATGCCGGCACCGAGCGGCACATCTCCCGTGAAGGCGATGTTAAAGCCTTGCACGTCGACGCCGAGGTCGATGAACTCCCGCATCATACCGTAGATGTAGCGCGCCCACGTCGCTTTCGGCCCTTCCTCGTCGTCAATCTTCCATTCCACGCGGTCTTTCAGGTCGATGGAATACGCCATGACGGTCTTCGTGTCGTTGGCGCGCGCCTCAGCCATGATGCCGCAGTTCACGGCGCCGGGGAACACGAACCCGCCGTTGTAGTCGGTGTGCTCGCCGATAAGGTTGATGCGTCCCGGCGCGAAATAAACGTTGCCTGTCTTGCCGTCGAAATGCTTTACGAAGCGACTTCTTACTTTCTCTATATCCATAATTTTTTATATTGTTAATGATTAAACTTAGTCCACCTTAATATCCTTGTTGACGTTCTTGCAGCCGATGAGCGCGTAGTAGAGCAGGTAGGCCAGCATGAGCACTATCAGCCAGTAGCTCTCCACGTAGCCGATGGTGTGGGCGAGGAGATTTTCTTGTATCAGAGGCATCACGCCGCCGCCGACAACGAGCATCATAAATATTCCCGAGGCCTGTTCGGTGTATTTGCCGAGCCCTTCGACGCAGAGGTTGAAGATGCCGCCCCACATCACGGAGGTGCACAGGCCGCAGAGGATGAAGAAGAGGCACTTGATGGGGAATTGTCCGTTGACGGCGAGGAAGCCCCAGTCGAACTTCATAGACATCGTTGCCGAAACGGGCATGAAGATGGCGATGAGGATGAGGATTATGCCGACGGTGCAAACCGTGATCATCTGCGCGCGCGTGGAGACAACGCTGCTGATGAACGAGCTTGTGAAACGCCCCACGAGCATCAGCAGCCAGTAGATTGCCGCCAATGAGCCGGCCAGCGTTGCCGCACCTTCAAAGTCGCCGATGCCGCCGGCTTCCGTGGGCAAACTCAGCCAGTGGTTCATCACGTTCGGGATGCCGATTTCTATGCCCACATACAGGAAAATCGCAATCGCGCCGAGGGTGAAATGGCGGAACGACCATGCGCTGTGCGTGTCCTTCTCCTTCTTCACGCCTGCGGCCTTCTCTGCTTTCGCGCGTTCGAGCGCGGGTTCGGGCACTTTGACGAAAGAGATGACGATGAATGCGAAGAGGAACACGCCCATGCCGATGAACAGCAGCGGAGCAACATCGTCCATCGAGGTGTCCTTCGTAACCGTTCCGACGAGGATGCCGGCGAGCATAGGTGTCAGCGTCGCAGCAAGCGAGTTGAGCGACCCGCCGATCTGGATGTACTGGTTGCCGCGGTTGCCGCCGCCGCCGAGCGTGTTAAGCATCGGGTTGACAACGGTGTTGAGCATGCACACGCTGAAACCGCAGATGAATGCGCCGAGCAGGTAGATGATGAAATTAAGGCAAACATTTCCGGCCACGATGACGCCTGCGCCGGTGATGCTGCTGACGTACTGTACGGCGAGACCGATGAAGCCCACCGCGATGGCACTCAGCGCCGTTTTCTTATAGCCCACCGTGGCGAGCATCTTGCCCGCGGGGATGCCCATAAAGAGGTAGGCCGCGAAGTTCATCATATTGCCCATCATGCCGGCCCAGCTGTACTGGTAGCCCCAGATGTTGCCGAACGGCGCCGCCATATTGGTTACGAAGGCGACCATCGCGAAAAGGAACATCATCGCAATTATCGCGATAACTTTGCTGTTGTTTTTCTGTTGTGTCATAGTTATTGTTGTTTAATTATCAGTCGCTGTAAGGTATAATAAACAAAGGGGGTTTCAACCTTTTTCAAACGCAAATGCCCTTGTTGAAAAATTATTTGTCAACCCCGAATTTGTAAACGGTCGTCTGGCGGTATTTCCTGTCGGGACACAGCAGCACGCTCGGGAAATACGGCCGGTTGGGACTGTCGGGGAAGTGCTGGCACTCGAAACAAACCGCCGAGCGGCGCGGGAACGTTGCGCCGAGCTGACCCTCGTAGCCCGTAGCCCAGTTGTCGGTGTACAGCTGCACGCCCGGCTCCGTGGTATAGACCTCCATCGTCCTGCCGCTCTTCGGCTCAACGATGCGCGCGGCGAACGACAACTCGCCCTCCTCGTTTTTATTCAGGACAAAGCAATGGTCGTAGCCCGCGCCGTTCTTTATTTGCTCGTCGTTGGCATCGATGTCGCGCCCGAGAGCTTTCGGCGTGCGGAAGTCGAACGGCGTGCCCGCCACTTTCAGGATCTCGCCCGTGGGGATTGACGTTTCGTCGATGGGAATGAAGAAGTCGGCATTGATCTCACACAGCAAATCGTCCACCGCCGGCGTGGGGTTGGCGATGCCGGCAAGGGAGAAGAACGCGTGGTTGGTAAGGTTGATGATAGTCTTTTTGTTGGTCTGGGCGAGGTAATTGATAATCAGCTCGTTCTCATCGGTCCATGTGTACGTAACGAAGGTCTTCACTTCGCCCGTATAACCCTCCTCGCCGTAAGCCGAGATGTAGGTCAGCGACAGCTCGCGCTCGTTCATCTGTATGGCGTCCCACACCCTTGCGTTCCAGCCGCGTTTGCCGCCGTGGAGCGCGTTGGGACCGTTGTTGATGGCGAGGTTGTATTCCTTGCCGTTGAGCTGGAACCGGCCCTTGGCAATGCGGTTGCCGTAACGCCCGATGAGGGTGGAGAGATAGGGTTCCGGACTGTCGACAACGCCCTTGATGTTGTCGTGTCCCTGAACGACGTTGGCGTAATTGCCGTCGCGGTCGGGCACCATAATCGCCACCAGCGCGCCGCCGTAATTGGTGATTGCCGCCTCCGCGCCGGCGCTGTTTTTGAGAATGTAAAGGTTCACTTCTTTCCCGTCTATAGTGGTCTGAAAGTCCTCTTTCTTCAGACCACACAGATAGTCCGTCTCTGTCAAGTGTGTCATATAATTCAAGTTTTTAGTTTGCTTAATGAAGCAAAGTAACTCAAATTATTTTGGCAGAGCAAGAGAAAGCGCGCAAAAAATTGTAATGCGGCGCGTTAAAAACAATTAAGGTTGCGAAGTGCGGGAAATGAAACAAAGGAAATCCGCCACGACGTAGGAACTGCCGCCGACAAAGATGAAATCATCGTTGCAAGCAGCCCGAAGCGCCGCAGCGTAAGCCTCGCCGACGGTGGGGTAGGGCGTGCCGCGCAGACCCTTGCCTTCTGCCATTTTGACAAGCTTTCGGGCCTCAATAGCGCGTTTTATGCCGGCTTGGCAGAAAAAATATTCGGCATCCCGCGGCAGCAGGTCCATCACGCCGCTAACATCCTTGTCGTCGACCATGCCGAACACGATTTTCAGCGCTGACCGGCCTTTCGACAAGCGTTTCTTCTCCTTGTAAACGGCCTTGATCTGCGGCGCGAGCAACTGCCAACCGGCGAGGTTATGGCCCGTGTCGCAAACGACCAGCGGCTGTTGGTTAACCGTTTGCCAGCGCCCGGCCAAGCCTGTCAGTTCGCACACTTGCGCGAGGCCGCCCGTTATC
Organism: Prevotella sp.; assembly: GCA_021204905.1. Lineage (GTDB taxonomy): Bacteria > Bacteroidota > Bacteroidia > Bacteroidales > Bacteroidaceae > Prevotella. Next base: position 118,202 of record JAJPYN010000019.1, on the reverse strand, counting down.
GCGTCGTCGCTAATGGCCATTTGCCGGCGCAGCAGTTTCACGGCGGCGAGGATGGTCCTGATGTTGCGCTTCTGGCAAGCGCCTTTCAGCTCGAACAAGCTTTCGGCAATAGCCATTTTTCCATCGGATATAGCCTCGGCAAGCAGCTCGTCGGCGAAATAAATCGGGGCGTGGCGTGCGGCGGCGATACGCTCGAAGACAGGACGCGTCTCAGGATGAATTTCGCCAATGATGCACGGCGTGTTTTCCTTAATGATGCCCGCCTTCTCGGCCGCGATTTTGGCAAGCGTGTCGCCGAGAAACTGCGTGTGGTCGAGACTGATGTTCGTGATCACCGACAGCAAGGGCTTGACGACGTTCGTGCAGTCGAGCCTGCCGCCGAGCCCTACTTCAACGACGGCGATGTCGACCTTTTCTTCTTCGAAATATTTGAACGCCAGCGCGGTGGTCAGCTCGAAGAAACTCGGGTGAAGGGGTTCGAAAAAGGCGCGCTCCTCCTCAACGAAACGGATGACCCTTTCTTCCGGAACCGGCACGCCGTCCACGCGGATGCGCTCGCGGAAATCGAGCAGGTGCGGCGAGGTGTACAAGCCCGTGCGCAAGCCTTGGCGCTGCAAGATCGCGGCAAGCGTGTGCGAGCAACTGCCCTTGCCGTTGGTGCCCGCGACGTGGATCACGGCGTAATGTCGGTGGGGGTTGCCGAAATGATTGTCGAGCGCGATGGTGTTCGCCATACCCTCCTTATACGCCGCAGCACCCGTTTTCTCGAAGGCGGGCGCCGCGTGGTAAAGGTAGTCGATGACTTCGGCGTAAGTGTGCATGAACTATGAATTAAAAATATTGCCGGAAGCGGTCGAAGATGCTTTTTTTCGTGCTGCTGTCGCCTTGGAAATTGCTGCTGCCGCGAAGGTTCTCGATGGCGTTACGCTCCTCGCGCGTGAGGGTCTTCGGCACGAAAACGCTAATATTCACAAGCAGATCGCCGTTGCCCGAGCCGTAACCCCTCACCGCCGGAAGACCTTTGCCGCGCAGCCGCAGCGTCTTGCCGGGTTGCGTGCCTGGCTCGATTTTTATCATCACCTTTTTGCCTTCGATGACGGGAATTTCCACCTGTCCGCCGAGCGCCGCCGTGGGGAAGTCGAGCAGCAGGTTGTAAATGAGGTCCTGACCGTCGCGGATGAAAACGGGGTGGGGCGCCTCCTCGATGTAAATCTGGATGTCGCCGCTAACGCCGCCGCGCGGACCGGCATTGCCCTTGCCCTGCGCCGTAACCACCATGCCGTCGCCGACGCCTGCGGGGATGTTCACCTCGATGACCTCCTCGCCTTTCACCACGCCTGTGCCGCCGCACGCCCGGCATTTGTTTTTAATAACAGTGCCTTCGCCGCGGCATGTGGGGCATTCCGATTGCGTCTGCATCATGCCGAACATGCTCTGTTGCGTGCGGTAAACCACGCCGGAGCCGCCGCACGCCCTGCATGTCTCCGCCGCGCCGCCGTCGGCACTGCCCGAGCCGTTGCAATGTGCGCAGCGCACGTCTTTCTTCACTTTGAGCTTCTTCGTTACGCCGCTGTTCACCTCCTCGAGCGTGAGCCGCACCTTTATCCGCAGGTCAGACCCTTTATATATGCGCCGCCCTTGTCGCGAACGTTGGCTTGAGCCGAAGCCGAACGCATCGCCGAAGCCGCCGTGGCCGCCGAAGATGTCGCCGAATGCGGAGAAAATATCGTCCATCGACGAGAAGCCGCCGAAGCCGCCGCCGAAGCCTCCCGCGCCGCCGACGTTGGGGCCGTTGAAGCCGAACTGGTCGTACTGCTGGCGCTTGGTCTTGTCGGAGAGCACGGCGTATGCCTCGGCCGCCTCTTTGAACTTCTCCTCAGCGTCCTTCTTCTCGGCATCGCTCTTGCCGGTCTGCCTGTCGGGGTGGTACTTGATGGCGATTTTCCTGTACGCCGACTTTATCTCTTGGTCGGTGGCCTGCTTGCCCACACCCAGCACTTCGTAGTAATCTCGCTTGGCCATAATCGATTGAATTTTCTCTTTGCCGGCTTATTGCCCGACGGCCACTTTCGCGTGGCGCAGCACCTTGTCGTTGATCACGTAACCCGCTTGAACACAATCGATTACCTTACCTTTCTTCGCGTCGTCATCGACAGGCACCAGCGCGACGGCCTCGTGGAAATCGGTGTCGAAATCGGCGCCGGCAACATCCATTTTCTTCACGCCAAGGCCCTCGAGCACCTTCATCAGTTTCTTCGCGATGAGCTCCCAACCTTCCTCCAAGGCGGCGATGTCGCCGATCTTGCCGGCGGTCTCTATGGCGCGCTCCATGTCGTCGACAACGGGCAGGATAGCCTTCACGACGTTTTGCCCGCCGTTGAGGATGAGTTCGGTCTTCTCGGCGAGCGTGCGTTTGCGGAAATTCTCGAATTCGGCGGCTTTATAGAGCAACTGCTTTTTGAGTTCCTCAATCTCGCCGAGCGCAATATCCAGAGGGTCTTTCGCCTCTTGCGAAGCATTCTCCGCAGCGTTCTCCGCGGGGCTTTCCGCAACGTTTGCAGCGTCGGCATTAGCGTCGGCCGCAGCGTTTTTATTCTTGTCTTTTTTGCTCATAATCGTGGTGAATTGTCCGGTTGGGTGTAGCAAAAATCGTGCCAAGCGGCGGCTTGAATTTCAGCCTGTTTGCTGCGGTTTGCGGAAATTTTGTTAACTTTGCGCGAACAATTTAATTCTATGAAACAGTTTTGGAAATACGTGTTGGCGACAATTGTCGGTTCGTTAATAATGATAATTGTCGTCGTAGCGCTCGGCGTGATAAGCATTGCCGGCATTGTGTCGGCAGACGAGGCGGCGCATAGTGCGAAGGACAATTCGGTATTGGTGTTGACCCTCAACGGCGCCATCGGCGAGCGTACGCAGGACAATCCCCTTGCCTCGTTGCTTGGCGACAGCTTCGGTCAGACGGGACTGAACGACATCCTCTCCGCAATAAAGAAGGCTGCTGCGAACGACAAGATAAAGGGCATCTACATCAAAGCGGACATGATGTCGACGGGGTACGGCACGTTGCAGGAGATACGTAACGCCCTGATCGAGTTTAAGTCGACGGGGAAATGGATCATAGCTTACGGCGACGCTTACACGCAGGGAGCATACTACGTAGCGTCGGTTGCCGACAAGGTATATCTCAACCCGAGCGGCGAGTTAGGTCTGCACGGCATTGCCACACAGCAGATGTTTGTCAAAGACCTATATGAGAAGTTCGGCATCCGTTTCCAGATAATAAAGGTCGGGAAGTATAAAAGCGCTACGGAAATGTATAGCGAAGACCGTATGAGCGATGCCAACCGGGAGCAGGTAACCGCCTTTGTCGAGGGGATATGGGACAACATAACGTCTGCCATTGCCGCGAGCCGCAACATCAGCAAAGACTCTGTCAATGCCTTTGCCGACCGTTTCACCGAGTTTATCCCCCAGACGGAGCTTGTCAGTACGGGTCTTGTGGACTCCCTTTCCTACGGCGACGGCGTGAAAGAAGTGCTGAAACAGCGGTTGGGACTGAACGAGGACGACGAGATAAACCAACTGTCAGTGGCTGATATGCGCACTGTGAAAGGCGAGAGAAAGCGCGGCGACAAGATTGCCGTCTACTATGCGGAGGGCTCTATCATCGACTCGGAGATAGAGAGCATGCCGTCTTTCGGCTCCTCGCAGATTGTCGGGACGAAGGTGTGCGATGATTTGGACAAGCTCATTACCGACGACGACGTGAAGGCCGTGGTGCTTCGTGTGAACTCTCCCGGCGGTTCGGCATACGCTTCCGAGCAGATTTGGCACAAGCTTGCACGGCTGAAAGAGAAGAAGCCTGTGGTGGTTTCTATGGGTGATTACGCCGCGTCGGGAGGCTATTACATCAGTTGCGGCGCGTCGTGGATAGTGGCTCAACCCACCACTCTGACGGGTTCTGTCGGCATCTTCGGGGTCATTCCGGAGGGCAGCGAGCTGCTGACGAAGAAGCTGTCCCTGCATTTCGACGGCGTGAAGACCAACCGCCATGCCGACCTCGGCGCAAGTGTCTACAGCATTGCCGTGCGTCCGTTGTCAGCGGAAGAGACGGACTTGATGCAGAGTTATATAGAGCGCGGCTACTCACTGTTCCGTCAACGTGTGGCTGACGGGCGCAAACAGACCGCCGAACAGATAGAGGCAATAGCGCAGGGACACGTGTGGCTCGGGCAGGACGCTTTGGGCATAAAGCTCGTCGACCAACTGGGCGGACTTGACGATGCAATAAAGAAAGCGGCGCAACTGGCGAAACTTGACAACTATTACACGGAGGACTACCCCGAAGAAGAGAGCTGGTATGACATGCTTTTCTCCTCCGAGAGCAACAACATCCGCCTCGAGGACCGGCTCAAGGGAGTGCTGGGCGACTGGTATCTGCCGTTTATGTGTGTCAAGACGGCAAGCGAGCAAGCCCCCGTACAGGCTATGATGCCTTATTTCATCTCGTTCAATTAATCGCAACAGGCAATGATACGGAGGTCCGGAAGGAGCTATGTCAAGATAAACCGTTGGCTCACACCGCTCAGCTGGTTCTACGGCATGGGCGTCGGCGTGCGCAATTGGCTGTTTGACATCGGCGTGTTACGTCAGCAGAAGTTCGCTATGCCCGTCATCTCCGTAGGCAATCTCACCGTCGGCGGCAGCGGCAAGACCCCGCACGTGGAATATCTCATCCGGCTCCTTCAGAGGGATTACAAGGTAGCGGTGTTGTCCCGCGGCTATAAGCGGCATAGCACGGGGTTTATCCTTGCTACGGAAAAGACCGCCATGCCCGACGTGGGCGACGAGCCGTTTCAGATGAAGAAGAAATATCCCGGCGTATATATGGCTGTCGACAAGGATCGCCGCAACGGAATAAAACAGCTGTTGGGAAACGACGCGACGAGAGATGTCGACGTGATATTGCTCGACGATGCCTATCAGCACCGCTATGTCAAGCGCGACCTGAACATACTCCTGATGGACTATCACCGCCTCGTCATCTACGACCAACTGCTGCCTGCGGGACGGTTGCGCGAGCCTAAGAGCACGAAGAACAGGGCGAATATCGTGATTGTCAGCAAGTGCCCCGCGGACATCGACCCGTCGGAATATATGATGATGGCACAGGTGCTCGCCCTCAGACCCTATCAGAAGCTGTTCTTCACGTCGATAGTCTACAAGTCTCTCCGCCCGTTCAACGACGGCAAAGAGATACCGCTTTCGGACATAACGCCCGACTACAACATCCTTCTCGTGGCGGGTATAGCGCTGCCGCAGCAGCTGGAAGCCGACATCTCCCGCTATACGACGAAGGTGCGCACTATCACCTACGACGACCACCACCAATTCACACCCACCGACATAATGCATATCAGCCGCACGTTCAACAAGATGACGGAGCCTAAACTGCTGATTACGACGGAGAAAGACGCCAGTCGGATGCGGCATATCGGCGAGGTGAACTATGCTTTCGGCGACCGTCTGTATATCCTTCCGATAGAGATAACGTTCCTGCAAAACAGGCGGAGGGAGTTTGACAACCTCGTGCGCACCTACGTCAGGAATGTCCGCTTCAACAATAACACTAAACAGAAACAACGTCAACAATAATCTCCCGCGTATGAACATATCCGAGATAGGCGAGTTCGGACTGATCGACCGCATCGCCAAAGCCCTTCCCCCGCTCCATCAGTCTACCGTCAAAGGTGTCGGCGACGACTGTGCCGTGCTCCATTACCCCGACAGCGAGGTGTTGGTTACTACGGATTTGCTTATGGAAGGCGTGCATTTCGACCTTACCTACATCGACTTGAAACACCTCGGATATAAAGCCGCGATGGTGAATATCTCCGATATATTCGCCATGAACGGGCAGCCTCGCCAGATGGTAGTCGGTATTGCGCTGAGCAAGAAATTCCTTGTGGAAGACGTAGAGGAGATATACGAGGGCATACGTATGGCTTGCGGGAAATGGGGAGTTGACATTGTCGGCGGCGACACCACATCGTCGCTCACGGGGCTCACTATTGCCATAACGTGCATCGGCGAGGCTGCAAAGGAGGACATCGTATATCGGGACGGCGCGAAAGACACCGACCTCGTGTGTGTCTCCGGCGATCTCGGTGCGGCATATATGGGTCTGCAACTGCTCGAACGCGAGAAAACGGTCTACTATCAGCAAGTGGAGGAAGCTCGTAAGAAAGGCGACAAGAAGGCATTAGACGCGCTGCAGGACTTCCAGCCCGACTTTGCGGGAAAGGAGTATCTGCTGCAACGTCAACTGCAAACGGAGGCACGCGGCGACATTATCCAACTGCTGAGAGAGGCGCAGATAAAGCCCACGGCAATGATAGACATCTCCGACGGACTGTCGAGCGAGCTGCATCATATCTGCAAACAGAGCCGCGTCGGGTGCCGTATCTACGAAAAAAACATACCGATAGACTATCAGACGGCGCTCATGGCGGAGGAATTGAATATGAACGTCATCACTTGTGCCGCCAACGGAGGCGAGGACTATGAACTGCTGTTCACCGTCCCTATCGGCGACTATGACAAGGTGAAGAACCTCGAAGGCGTGAAAGTCATCGGCCATATCTGCCGCGAAGAATTAGGCTTAATGCTCGTCGCCCGCGATGGAAGTGAAATCGAGCTCCGCGCGCAAGGGTGGGACCATTTGGCTAAAAAATAATTAGCCGGAAGTTGAAACGCAGGCGACAACGAAGGCTGCTCACGGCAAGCGCAAATTAGGCAAGTTTTATAGTAGCAACTAAGATAAACCTTTGATTTCCAATTATTTACTCGCCTGAAAACATATTTTAAGACCTTAGCCTTTGCATATTAACAAAAAAAAGCTATTTTTGCAAAAGGTAAGGCCGGCAAAGAAGCAAGCAAGGAAATGGTTAATCGTGAGCTTATAAGAGCAAAAGTGCTGCAACTCGTGTACGCGTTCTACATGGGCGGCGACAAACCCGTCGACATCGCCCTGCGCGAGCTCGAGGCCAGCCTCGCCAAAGCCAACGACCTTTACTACCACCTGCTCAGTCTCATCGTCGCCGTAACGCGCGAGGAAAGCCTCCGCCACGAGGTCCTTCTCCAAAAGGCCGCGCGCGAAAAGACCCCTCCGCCCTCGACGCGCTTTATCGACAACCGCTTCGCCCGCCAGCTCGAAGAAAACACCACCCTCCGCAAGTTCGAGGAGTCGCGCCGCCTCGCGTGGAAGGACGACATCGAATATGTGCGGCGCCTGTGCGACCTCATCGAGCAAACCGACATCTACGCCGATTACCTCGCCGCCGACGAAGACAGCTACGAGGCCGACCGCGAGGTGTGGCGCAAGCTTTACAAACAGATCATCACCGTCGACGACGACCTCGACGACCTCCTCGAAGAGCAGTCGCTTTATTGGAACGACGACAAGGAGATTGTCGACACCTTCGTCCTGAAAACCATCAAGCGCTTCGAGCCCGACGCCGGCGCCGACCAAGAGCTGCTGCCCGACTATAAGGACCCGCTCGACCGCAAGTTCGCCCTGCAACTGCTCAGCGTAACCGTCGACGGCGAGGCCGAGTTCAGGCAATACATCGAGCGCGCCTCGCAGAACTGGGATCTCTCGCGCATGCCTTTCATCGACATCATCATCATGCAAATCGCCATCGCGGAAATCATCACGTTCCCCGAAATACCAATCAGCGTAACAATTAACGAATATATCGAACTGTCCAAATCTTACAGCACTCCGAAGAGCGCGACTTTCATCAACGCCATGCTCGACAGCATCGCGCGCGCACTGATAGACGACGGTAAGGTGGCAAAACAAATGACACAAGAAGTATGACACAATTTTTCTTGGCTGCCCAAGGCACGGGCGGCGGCGGATGGGGCTTCCTCATCACAATGATCGTCGTGTTCGCAATCATGTACCTGTTGATGATTCGACCGCAACAAAAGCAACAAAAGAAAATCAGGGAGTTTCAAAATTCTCTCGCCGAGGGCGCGGATGTCATCACGCAAGGCGGCATCTACGGCACGGTGAAAAAGGTGGACAACGCCACAGGCAAAGTGACGCTCGAAATCGGCAAAGGGCTCATGATAACGGTGGACAGGCGTTATGTCTTTTCGACTGCGAAAGATATGCCGGCTAAGTAAACCGCTAATGTGGCTCGTCAAGCCGCGGCGCGGGTTCTTCGTCTTCCTGATATTCCTCGTGCTCAGCGGCCTCTTCTGGCTGTCTACGGCGCTCAACGGCTATTACGATTACGAGCTCGACCTGCCCGTCGTCGTGCACGGCATGCCCGCGAACATCATTCAAACCGACAGTGTGGACGTCGTCCGCGTGTCTGTCCACGACAAAGGCTACGCGCTGCTGCAATATTCCCGGCGCAAGAACCCCGCGGCGATAGACATCGATTTCGAGACGTTCCGCAAACCCGGCAACCGTTGCGCCTTGTCCGCTGTCGAACTGCACAAGCTCATCACGAAACGGCTGCAAAACTCGACGTCGATAAGTTCTATCAAGCCCGACAAAATCGAGTTCGGCTTCGTCGAAGGCATCGCGAAAAACGTGCCCGTGAGGCTCAACGGCAACTTCGTTCCGGCGAAAAACTACTACCTTGAGCACGCCGAGATACGGCCCTCGCACGTAACGCTCATCGCGCCCGCAGACGTAATAGACACTATGCATTTCGCTGTTACCGAGCGCCTCACAATCGAGGGTTTCTCCGACACGGTGAGCCAAAATGTTAAGATACGCGCGGCGGCGAGAACGAAGGTGGTGCCCGGCGAAGTAACGGCGGTACTCTACCCCGACGTGCTCACCGAAGAGGAGATCGAGGTGCCGGTAACCGCCGTGAACGTGCCCGAAGGCGTCATCCTGCGCACATTCCCCGCAAGGGCAAGGGTGCGGTTCACCGTCGGCGCATCGATGTACCGGAACATCAACGCGGCGCAGTTTAAGGTGCAGCTCGACTACAACGACATCGCGCCCGACGCGGACAAATGCAAGGTGCGGCTCGCGGCAGTACCGAAAGGCGTCAAGCGCGCCAAGCTCGCGGCCGACGAAGTGGATTATCTCATCGAGAACTGAATGAAAATAGCGTTAACGGGTGGAATAGGCAGCGGTAAGTCGTTCGTTTGCAAGCAGTTAGCTATGCGCGGCATTAGCGTTTACGACTGCGACAGCGCGGCCAAAAGGCTGATAAACAACGATGCGGCATTGCAGCGCAAACTGTCAGTTGCGGTTGGCGAAGACATCTTCCCCGACGGCCGGTTCGACAAGGCGCGCCTCTCGCGGTTCATCGTCGCCTCCGCCGCCAACGCCCTCGCCGTTGATAACCTCGTGCACCCCGCCGTGGCAAGCGATTTCCTCGCCTCGGGCCTCGACTGGCTCGAAAGCGCCATCCTCTTCGAAAGCGGCTTCAACCGCCGGTTGCACATCGACCGCATAGTGTGCATAACCGCCCCGCTGCAGCTGCGCATCGAACGCATTATGCGCCGCGACAACCTCACGCAAGAGCGCGTGGAGCAGTGGATTAACCGGCAGATGCCGCAGGAAGAGAAGTGCCGCTTGGCCGATTTCGAGATTGCTAACGACGGCATCTCGGACTTAAATCAACAAATCGACAGGCTCCTTACCGCACTTGAAATATATTCATAAAGCATTGAATTACAATAACTTATAATTATGGAAAAGATACTTGCAATCTCAGGGAAGCCGGGACTGTTCCGCATGGTGAACCGTGGCAAAAACACGCTCGTCGTTGAGACAATCGACTCCTTCCACCGCCGCACGCCGGCATTCGCTTCGGACCGCATCACCTCGCTTGGCGACATCTCGATTTACACCGCCGAGGGCGAGGCGCCGCTGTGGCAAGTGCTCAAAGGCATCGGCGAGAAAGAAAACTCCGCCGTGTGCAGCATCGATTTGAAGAAGGTGTCGTCGATGGCGCTGAGGAACTATTTCAACGCCATCCTGCCCGACTACGACCGCAAGCGCGTGCACGACGCCGACATCCGCAAAATCATCCAGTGGTACAACATCCTCGTAGAGGGCGGCATCACCGATTTCGAAGCCGTGTTCACCGAACAGAAATAGGGTGTTGCGGGAGTCTGATAGGAAACCTCCTTAAGAAAAATTAAAACTATTATGGCGCAAAGACAAGCTCTGAGCGTTGCGTTCGTTGTGATGGGGATGCTGTTTTGCATCTGTTTAGTAACGAGCAACCTCCTCGAAACCAAGATCTTCCACCTCGTCGGACCGATAAATCTCACGTGCGGGTTTATCGTGTTCCCCATCTCGTACATCCTCAACGACTGCATCGCCGAGGTGTGGGGCTATCGCAAGGCGCGGCTGATCATCTGGCTGGGCTTCGTGATGAACTTCCTCGTTGTGGCGTTCGGCGCGCTGGCATGCCTGCTGCCGCCAATAACCAAAGGTGCGGACGCAGCATTCCGCGAGGTGTTCGGCTTCGCGCCGCAGGTGGTCATCGCCAGCTTCATCGCTTTCCTCGTCGGGTCGTTCCTCAACGCGTGGGTGATGAGCGTGATGAAGCTGCGCGCGCGCGGCAAAGGGCGGTTCGCCTACCGTTTCTCGCTGCGTGCCATCGCGTCGACCGTCGTGGGCGAAGGCGCGGACTCGCTCGTGTTCTTCCCGCTGGCGTTCTACCTGCTGCCGTGGTTGTTCGAAGGCGCGCCGAAAGTGAATTTCGCGATGCTCATAAGCCTGATGTTGACACAAGTTGTTGCGAAAACGCTGTACGAGGTCGTCGCGCTGCCGATTACTATCCGCGTGGTGAGGCGCGTGAAAAAGCTTGAGGGCGTCGATGTTTTTGATGAAGATATTTCTTATAACCCGCTGAAAATCAAAGATTTATAAAGCTGTTTGTGGAAAAAGAAAAAGATACGTTCCGGCAACTCGGGCGCAAGGCGCAGGTGCCGCAAGACTATGCGCCGGGCGTGCTTGAGACCTTCGCCAACCGCAGTCCCGGGCGCGACTATTGGGTGCGGCTGAACTGCCCGGAGTTCACGTCGGTGTGCCCCATCACGAGTCAGCCCGACTTTGCCGAGATCGTCATTGCCTACATCCCGAACGAGCGGTTAGTCGAGTCGAAAAGCCTCAAGCTCTACCTCTTCTCGTTCCGCAACCACGGGGCGTTCCACGAGGACATTGTCAACACTATCTTGCGCGACCTGAACAGCCTGCTCGCGCCGAAATACATCGAGGTGTTCGGCCTGTTCACACCGCGCGGCGGCATCTCGATCCACCCTTTCGCGAACTGCGGGCTGCCGGGCACGAAATACGAGGCGTTGGCGGCGGAGCGTCTGGCGAAACAGCCCTACCGAGCGGTTCGTTAGCGCGCCATTATCTTAGTTGCTACTGTAATCCTTCGCAGTCGAGCGCAAAAAAGAGCGCGGATATTTGTCGGGTTCGTTTAAAAAGTTTACCTTTGCATCCGCTAATCGAAAGCTAATCGAAAGCTAATCGAAAAGCATTTCGAAAAAGCATTTTGAAAGGTATTTGAAATTTTACATCGCGGAGTGGAGCAGTTGGTAGCTCGCCAGGCTCATAACCTGGAGGTCGCTTGTTCGAGTCAAGCCTCCGCAACAGCAAGTCCGGACTGATAGTTTCAAACTAAGGTTCGGGCTTTTATTTTACAGAAATCCAAGTTTTTTCTTTTTATACTTTCAACTCCGCCGAAAGCATTGATTTCTTCAGCCACGAGCCGCGGATGAGCCTTATGAGGAAGATTATTCCGCGCAGCGTCAGCTCCACCGCCATGCCCGTCCACGCGCCCGCCAAGCCCCATATCGGCGCGAGCCAAGCGGCAATAGTGAGGCGTATGCCCCACATCGTGAACAGGTTCATCGCCGCTGGTACTGCCGTGTCGCCCGCACCCACCATGCAGCTGCTGCAGATGATTGCCGCGGCGAACATCGGTTCGGCAAACGCCTCGATGCGCAATGCCTGTGCTCCGAGCGAGACAATCTCCGGCACGGGCGTCATCAGTCCCATCAGTTCGGGCGCGGCGATGTACATAATAAAGCCCATAAATGCCATCACAATCATTCCCGCCGCCACGCAGCGATAGGCGAGGCTCTTGCACAGGTCGAAACGGCGCGCGCCGATGCTCTGTCCCACGAGTGTCGTGCCCGCGTCCGCGATGCCATAGCCGGGCATGTAGCAGAGCGCCTCGGCGTTGACGGCGAAGTTGTTGGCGGCAATAGCGAAGTTGCCGAGCGGCGCGACAATCATCGTGGAGACCATCTGTGCGCCGTTCATCAGGCAATACTGCGCGGCGAGGGGCGAGGAGATTTTTATCATCCGCCGGAGCACGGAGAAGTCGGGTCGCCAGGAGATATTTTTATCGCCGATGTCGTGTTTTAATGCAAGTATGGGCGAGCGAAACAAGGCTGAATGCGCCATTAAAATTACGGTGATGACGATGGCTATCACACTTCCTAACGCCGCACCCGCCACGCCGAGCCCCAAGCCGGGCAGGGGTATATTGAGCGAAAGGAAGGAAATGGTTCGCGTGGGGTAGATGCAGAGGAAGTTGAACACCACGTCGAGCACGCAGGAGAGGATGTTCAGTGCTGACGGCGTGCGCATATTGCCCGAACTTTTCAGCATGTTGGCGAAAAAGCCGTTGAGCTGGAAGAACGGTACGGAGCCGACATAGATGAGGAAATAGATGCTCGCGTCGCCGGCAATATCCGCTCCCGCGCCGAGCCAGAACGGCAGTCTGCGGCACACTGCGATGCCGATGATGCACAGCGTAACGGAGACGAGGAGCGACGTAACGATGCCTGTCCGCATCACGCGCCGCGCCCTTTTGAAATCGTTAGCCCCTATTGCGTTAGCCACTTGCACGCCGAAGCCGATAGTGCACGCGTTCGCCACGGAGAAGAACAGCCACAGCGTGGTCTCCACGATGCCCACCGAGGCGGAGGCGGAGGCACCGAGCGACCCCACCATCGCCGCGTCGATGAAGAACATCAGCGTCGTAGTGAGTTGCGCCAAAATAGACGGAATGCTCAGACTTATTATCAGCCTGAGCTTCTCGTTGTTTGTCAGCACTGCCCCGTCGCGGATCTTCGCAAGGAGCAAATCACTCTTTTTTACCGACATCCTACCCCCAAGGAGAGCCTACCATGTAACGGGCAAATCGACATCGGGGCGCGCGTACGCCACAAGACGTATCTCGAAAATGAGCGTGGAATAAGCGGGTATGGCGTCGGTGGCGTCCGTGCCGTAACCCAGTTGATAAGGGATGTACACCCTCCAATAATCGCCGATGTGCATGTTTTGCAGCGCGGTGGAGAAGCCGTCAACCACCGAACTGACAAGCAAGGATGTAGGCAGGGCGGTAGCTTCGTTGAAATCGCCGTAGTACGACTGGTCGAAAACATAGCCTTCGGGGTAGCTCACCGACGGCAACAGGCTGCCTTTGTAATGCACCCACGCGTAGTCGGTGTAAATCGGGCAACCCTCGCCCGTGCCTTCTTCGAGCACCTCGACGATGATGTTGTCTTCGGGGTCGGCGGTGAAATATTCGTCATCCTCGATGAGCGACCACGAACGAATGATTTTCCACGACGTGTTGCCCGAGGCGATGAGCGATTGGGTGGTGGTGTAAAGGTTGCTGAAATATGCCGTATTCGTGGCTTCCCAATCGGGGAACTCCTCCACCGTGTCGTCGCTTTCCGAGCAGGAAGTCAGTGCCGTCGCCGCAAGGAGCAACAACGAGAAGGCAAATACGGGAGTGTGTTTAAAATTCATCATCGGGTAAATGTTTTTTATTAAGAAGCGCGCCGCACTATTCGAGCCCTTTGAGCAAAGAGACAATCGACACCCTGTCCTCGATGATTGCCCGCAAGTCGCTGATATTCACGCGTTCCTGCTCCATCGTGTCGCGGTGGCGCAGCGTTACGGTGTTGTCTTCGAGCGTCTGATTGTCGACGGTAACGCAGTAGGGCGTGCCTATCGCGTCCTGACGGCGGTAGCGCTTGCCGATCTGGTCTTTCTCCTCGTAGTGGCAATTGAAATGGAACTTCAGGCTGTCGACTATCTCGCGTGCCTTCTCCGGCAGTCCGTCTTTCTTGGTAAGGGGGAACACCGCCAGCTTCACGGGTGCGAGGGCGGCGGGCAGATGCAGCACGGTGCGCGTCTCGCCGGAGGGCAGGGTCTCCTCCTCGTAGGCGTGACACATCACGGAGAGGAACATGCGGTCTACGCCGATGCTCGTCTCTATCACGTAGGGCGTATAGCTCTCGCCTGTCTCCGCGTCGAAATATTCTATCTTCTTGCCCGAATACTTGGCGTGTTGCGACAAGTCGAAGTTCGTGCGCGAGTGGATGCCCTCCACTTCTTTGAACCCGAACGGCATGCGGAACTCGATGTCCGTCGCGGCATTAGCATAGTGGGCGAGCTTCTCGTGGTCGTGGAAACGGTAGTTCTCCGTGCCGAAGCCCAGCGCCTGATGCCACGCCATTCTGCGTTTCTTCCACGTCTTAAACCAATCGAGCTCCGTGCCCGGCTTGACGAAGAACTGCATCTCCATCTGCTCGAACTCGCGCATACGGAAGATGAACTGCCGCGCCACGATCTCGTTGCGGAACGCCTTGCCTATCTGCGCGATGCCGAACGGCAACTTCTGCCGGGAAGTCTTCTGCACGTTGAGGTAGTTGACAAAAATGCCCTGCGCCGTCTCGGGACGAAGGTAAATCTTGTTCGCACCCTCCGACGTGGAACCGACCTCGGTCGAAAACATCAGGTTGAACTGCCTGACATCGGTCCAGTTGCGCGTGCCGGAAATAGGGCAAACAATTTCCTCGTCGAGGATGATCTGTTTCAGCTCGGCTAAATCGTTGTTATTCAGAGCGATAGTATAACGCTCGTGAAGGGCGTCGCGCTTGCTTTGAAGTTCGGTTACGCGGGGCGAGGTCGAGCGGTATTGCTCCTCGTTGAATGCGTCCTTAAACCTCTTGCGCGCCTTTTCAACTTCCTTCTCAATTTGCCCTTCGTACTTTGCAATTTGATCCTCGATGAGCACATCCGCGCGATAACGTTTCTTCGAGTCGCGGTTGTCGATGAGCGGGTCGTTGAACGCGTCGACGTGTCCCGATGCCTTCCACACCGTCGGGTGCATGAAGATTGCCGCGTCGATGCCCACGATGTTCTCGTGGACAAGCACCATATACTGCCACCAATATTGCTTGATGTTGTTTTTCAGCTCCACGCCGTTCTGACCGTAGTCGTACACCGCGCCCAAGCCGTCGTAAATGTCGCTGCTCGGGAACACGAACCCGTACTCCTTGCAGTGGCTCACTATCTTTTTGAAAACGTCTTCGTTTTGCGCCATAATCCTTGTTCGTTTGCTTGAAATATAGCCGCAAAGGTAGTGCAAACAAAGGTAAAGCGCAAATAAAAACGACGCTTTTCGCCTTTGCCGTAAGCCGTAAGGTAATTGTCAGCAGCTTGCGCCAAGTTAATTTTCGCGCGAGGGGCATATTTTGCGGCGCAAGCCTTGTCTTTTCCGTTTTCTTTCATATCTTTGCACACGTGCGCGCCGGGCAACGTACAGCTTGCGGCGGCGTACTTTGATAACACAAAAAGTAACAAAAATCAATAAAGCTAAGAATCTGATGAAAAACGTATTTAAGTTGCGCAAAGGGCTCGACATCCGCCTTGCCGGACAAGCGACAGGCTCGCGGCAGCCGTTGCCGTTGGCGCGCGAATACGCTGTTCTGCCGTCGTCGTTCACGGGCCTCGTGCCGCGGATGACGGTGAAGGAGGGCGATGTCGTGCGCGCGGGCGATGTGCTGTTTCTCGACAAGGCGACAGGAGCCGGTTGCGCGTCGCCGGTGAGCGGCAAGATAACGCTGGTGGAGCGCGGCGAGCGGAGGAAACTGCTCAGCGTGCGCATTGCGGCGGACAAGAAACAGGTGTTTGCCGAGTTCGACAAGAAGAACGTGGCGGCGATGACGGGCGAAGAGGTCGTTGCGGCAATCGTGAAGGCCGGCCTGTTTGTTTACATCAACCAACTGCCTTACGCCGTCGTCGCTAATCCCGCCGACAAACCCAAGGGCATCTTCGTTTCCGCCTTGCGCGATATGCCGCTCGAGTGCGGTTTCGAGAAAGAGATTGAAGGCCGCGAGAAGGATTTTCAAACGGGCATCACGGCATTGTCGAAAATCGCGCCCCTCTGCCTCGGCGTCGGCGCAAAGCAAACGGCACCGGCATTGCTTGTGGCGAAGGACTGCGAAGTGAATGTCTTCGACGGCAAGTGTCCCGCAGGCAATGTCGGCGTGCAAGTGAATCATATCAGCCCCGTGAATAAGGGCGAAATCGTGTGGACTGTGGAGCCGACGGCGGTCTTGTTCATCGGGCGTCTGCTTAATACGGGGCGGGTTGACCTGACGCGCACCGTGGCGGTTGGCGGTTCGGAGGTGAAAAATCCTTGTTTCGTCGACTGTCTCGTAGGCACGCCGATGGCGGATATCCTCGCCGGACAGCTCAAAGACGCTGACAACTGCCGCATCATCGACGGCAATCCGCTCACCGGGAAACTATCTTCAAAAGACGGATTTCTCGGGGCGCACACCTCCGCAGTATGCGTCATCCCCGAAGGAAGGAATCATAACGAGATGTTCGGATGGATAATGCCGCGTCTGAAAGACTTTTCCACGTCGCGCAGCTATTTCTCTTGGCTGCAAGGGAAGAACAAAACTTATAACCTCGATGCGCGCGTCAAAGGCGGCGAGCGCCACATGATAATGAGCGGCGAATACGACAAAGTGTTGCCGATGGATATCTACGGGGAATACCTGATAAAGGCTCTCATCGCGGGCGACATAGACCGTCAGGAGGCGCTCGGCATCTACGAAGTGTCGCCGGAGGACTTCGCCGTGGCGGAGTTTGTCTGCTCCAGCAAGATGGAACTGCAGAGGATAGTGCGCGAGGGGCTTGATATTCTGAGAAAGGAGAATGCTTGATTATGGGAAATTTAAGAGAATATATCGACCGGATAAAGCCTAATTTCGAGGCGGGCGGCAAGTTCTCCGCGCTTAGGAGCGTGTTTGAGGGCTTAGAGTCGTTCCTCTATGTGCCGAACAACACCTCGAAGTCGGGCGTGCATATCCACGATGCCATCGACTCGAAGCGAATAATGTCGATGGCGGTCATTGCGCTGTTGCCGGCGCTCTTGTTCGGTATGTACAACATCGGCTACCAGAATGCGCTTGTTGCCGGCAAGCTTGCCGAGACGGGGTTCTGGGCGATGTTCGGCTACGGACTGATTGTCGTGCTGCCGAAAATCATCGTCAGCTATGTCGTCGGCTTGGCAATAGAGTTCTGCTGGGCACAGTGGAAGAAAGAAGAAATACAGGAGGGCTACCTCGTGACGGGCATTGTCATCCCGATGATTATCCCCGCCAACTGCCCGCTATGGATGCTCGCCATTGCCTGCGCCTTTGCCGTCATCATCGGCAAGGAGATCTTCGGCGGCACGGGAATGAACATCTTCAACCCCGCGCTCCTCACGCGCGCGTTCCTCTTCTTCTCTTATCCGTCGAAGATGAGCGGCGATACGGTGTGGGTGGCAGACCGGTCTATGCTCGGCTTGGGGTATGACTTGCCCGACGGCATCACTGCCGCGACGCCTCTCGGAGAGCTTGCGCAGACGGGCAACACCGACTCGTTCAGCCTCTGCGACGCCGTTACGGGACTTATCCCCGGCTCTATCGGCGAGACATCGGTCATTGCTATCGCCATCGGCGCGCTTATCCTGCTCTGGGCGGGCATATCGAGCTGGAAGGTTACGCTCAGTGTCTTCATCGGCGGCGCTGCGACGGCATGGCTCTTCCACGCACTCGGCATGAGTCCGCTGACGTGGTATGAGCACCTCGTCTACGGCGGCTTCTGCTTCGGCGCGGTATTTATGGCGCCCGACCCCGTAACGTCGTGCCGCACGGAAAAGGGCAAATACATCTACGGCGTGCTTATCGGCATCGTGGCAATAGTCGTCAGAGTGATGAACCCCGGTTACCCGGAGGGCATGATGCTCGCCATACTTTTGATGAACATGTTCTCCTCTACCATCGACCATTACGTGGTGGAGGCAAACATCCGCAAGCGTGCCAAACGTGTCAATACTAAATAAAGGAGGAACTCGGATATGGCAAAACTAAATACCAACAGCAACTCTTACATTATTATATATGCTGTCATACTGGTCGTCGTAGTGGCGTTCCTCTTGGCTTTCGTCTCCTCTTCATTGAAGGCGAAGCAAGAGACTAACGTTACCAACGATGTGAAATCGAAAATCCTTACCGCCCTGCATATCGAGACGGAGGATGTCGACAAGACCTACGCGGAGACCGTCACGGACAATCTCTGGGACGGTGCGGGACTTGTGGAGGTGCCGATTGAGGACTTTCAGACCAACTACAACCCGGAGATAAAGGCGGGTCGCTACCACGTCTTCGTTGCCGAAGTGGACGGCGAGACGAAATATGTGCTGCCCGTCTACGGCATGGGCTTGTGGGGTCCGATATGGGGTTATATCGCTCTTAACGCCGACAGACAGACCGTCTTCGGCGCGTATTTCGACCATCAGGGCGAGACTGCGGGGCTGGGCGCGGAGATAAAAGACTCCAAGACGTGGCAGAGCAAGTTCGTCGGGAAGAAAGTTTCCGACGGGGAGAAGATAATCCTCGGCGTGAAGAAAGCCGCCGACAACCCCGACCCGACGTGCGAGGTGGATGCCGTAACGGGCGCCACACTGACAAGCAACGGCGTGGACGAGATGCTCAAGAGCAGCCTCGCGAACTATCTCTCGTTTATCCGTGAGGCGGCACAACCCGAACAAAACACTAACGAAGAAGAGGAGGGCGAACAATGAGTATATTCAGTAAAGAACATAGAGACGTATTTCTCACGCCTCTGAGCAACAACAATCCCGTGCTCGTACAGGTGCTCGGTATCTGCTCGGCGCTGGCTGTTACGACGCAACTCAAGCCCGCGCTCGTCATGGGACTTGCCGTAACGGTCATCACGGCATTCTCTAACGTGATAATATCGCTGCTCCGCCACACCATCCCCAACCGCATACGTATCATCGTACAGCTCGTTGTGGTGGCGGCATTGGTAACGATTGTCAGCCAAATACTCAAGGCTTTCGTCTACGATGTAAGCGTGGAGCTGTCGGTCTACGTGGGACTTATCATCACCAATTGTATTCTCATGGGTCGTTTGGAGGCGTTTGCGATGATGAACGCGCCATATCCGTCGTTCCTCGACGGCATCAGCAACGGCATCGGCTACGCATATATACTTATCATAGTAGGTGCCGTCAGGGAGTTTCTCGGGCGCGGTTCGTTGCTCGGATACCAAATAATTCCCGACAGCGCATACGCCCACGGGTATGTCAACAACGGCATGATGACCATGCCGGCAATGGCGCTCATCCTCGTCGGAATCATCATCTGGGTGCACCGCGCGTATTTTTATAAGGAGGACTAAACTATGGAACATATAACAGCATTATTCTTTAGGTCGATCTTCGTCGACAATATGATCTTCGCATTCTTCCTCGGGATGTGTTCGTTCCTTGCCGTGAGCAAGAACGTGAAGACCTCTTTGGGGCTGGGCATGGCAGTAACGTTCGTGCTGCTCATCACCGTCCCGGTGGACTATTTGTTGCAAACAAAGGTGCTCGGACCGGACTGTATCGCTCCCGGCGTCGACCTCAGCTATCTGTCGTTCATCCTTTTCATCGCCGTCATTGCGGGCATGGTGCAAATCGTAGAGATGATAGTGGAGCGCTTCTCGCCGTCGTTGTATGCCTCGCTGGGCATATTCCTGCCGCTCATTGCGGTGAACTGCGCCATCATGGGAGCCTCGCTCTTCATGCAGCAGCGTATCAATCTCGACCCGTCGAACACCCAATATATCGGCAATGTGTGGGATGCGATAGCCTACGCGATAGGGTCGGGACTGGGCTGGACACTGGCAATCGTGGCGATGGGAGCCATCCGCGAGAAGCTCGAATTCTCCGACGTGCCGAAGCCCCTGCGCGGTCTGGGCATCACATTTATTACTGTCGGACTGATGGCAATGGCGATGATGTGCTTCTCCGGCATAAAAATCTAAACACGGGAGGTAACTTATGCAGAACTATATATTATTGTCTATCGGGGTTTTCCTCGTAGTAATATTGATTGTTGTCATCGTGTTGCTCGTGGCTAAGAAGTTTCTCAGCCCGTCCGGCAAGGTGAAGATAACAATTAACGATACCGATACATACGAAGTTGAACAGGGCGGCTCGCTCCTCATGACCCTCGCTATGGAGGGCGTTTACCTGCCTTCGGCGTGCGGCGGAAAGGGCTCGTGCGGACAGTGCAGATGCCAAGTGACGGAGGGCGGTGGCGAGATCCTCGACTCCGAACGCGGACATTTCACGCGCAAGCAGATAAAGCAGGGCTTCCGTCTCGGCTGCCAATGCAAGGTCAAAGGCGACCTCGCGATCAAGGTGCC
The DNA here is from genome assembly GCA_021204905.1 of Prevotella sp. Lineage (GTDB taxonomy): Bacteria > Bacteroidota > Bacteroidia > Bacteroidales > Bacteroidaceae > Prevotella. The sequence goes on along the minus strand of JAJPYN010000019.1, from coordinate 97,621 downwards.
GGAGTCCGTTCTGGGCGTGAAAGAGTGGGAATGCACCGTCATCGACAATCGTAACGTCGCCTCATTCCTGAAAGAGTTCAAGGTGGCACTGCCGCCGGGAGAGCACATGGACTTCGAGCCGGGCTCCTACGCACAGATATTAATCCCGTCGTTCGAGTTGGATTACAGCGACTTCGACCGGGATCTCATCGGCGACACGTACCTGCCGACGTGGGAGAAATTCCACATGTTCGAGCTCCATTGCTCCAATCCCGACCCGACGATACGCGCATATTCCATGGCGAACTATCCCGACGAGGGCGACATCATCACGCTTACGGTGAGGATTGCGACGCCGCCGTTCCTGCCGCGCGAGCAGCAGAAGCCCGACGCGAACAACTTTATGCCCGTCAACCCGGGTATCGCCTCGTCCTACATTTACAGCCTCAAACCCGGCGACACGGTGATAATGAGCGGTCCCTACGGGGAGTTCCATCCTCACTACGGCACGGGCAGGGAGATGATCTGGGTAGGCGGCGGCGCGGGAATGGCACCGCTCAGGGCGCAGATAATGCACATGCTCAAAGCCAAGAACGTGCGCGACCGCGAGATGCACTATTTCTACGGGGCACGCGCGCTGGACGAAGTGCCGTTCCTGAACGATTTCCTGGAGCTGGAGAAAGAGTTCTCCAACTTCCATTTCCACCTCGCTCTTGACCGTCCCGACCCGAAGGCGGACGCGGCGGGAGTGAAGTATACGCCGGGCTTCGTGGCGCCTGTGATGGGCGACACATACCTCAAACAGCACGACACGCCCGAAGATTGCGAGTACTATCTGTGCGGTCCGCCGATGATGGCAAAGACGGTGCTCGACCTGCTCCACAGCCTCGGCGTGGAGGACGACATGATTTCCTTCGACGACTTCGGCGGCTGACGGGACAGCCCCGCCGTAGCTTTGCCGCATTAGCATCTGCCGTCCGATGTTGCGGAGACTGAGGAGATTCGTAAATGTAGCTGTCTGGACGATAGTCGCGGTATGGCTTATAGTAGTCGTATCGCTCAACATCCCCGCAGTGAAAACATATATCGGGCGGCGCGTGGCGGCGGCGCTGGAAGCCAAGATCGGCACGAGGGTCTCCGTCGGACGAGTGGATCTGGGGATGCTCAACCGCGTTATCATCGACGGAGTAAGCATCGACGACCAATACGGAAAGCGGATGCTGGCGGCGGGGAGACTATCGGCGAAGCTGTCGTTGGCAGACTTGCTGCAAGGGAAAATCACCGTCGCGTCGGCGCAGATATTCTCTCTGAAAGCGGATTTATATAAGCGTAAGGGCGGGGAACAGGCTAATTACCGGTTCCTCGTCGACGCTTTCACCTCCGACGACGCCACGGAGAACACCCCTATTAACCTTAAAATCAATTCGTTGATAATACGCCGCAGCGAGATAGCGTATAACGATTGGAACACCGGCTACGGCGGGACGGTCTCGCCGAAGCATATCAATGTCAGGGATCTGAGTGCCCACGTGATACTCAACAAGCTGGCTTCCGACTCGCTCAACCTCAACGTCCGCCGCCTCGCGCTCAAAGACAAAAGCGGCGTCGAGATAAAGCACCTCTCGCTAAGGCTTACGGCGGGAAAAACGTCGGCGGAGCTAGCCGACCTTAATCTGCAACTGCCTGAGTCTCAATTGAATATAAGCGCTACGGCAACCTACGCCCTTCCCGGCGGCGACTTCTCGCGCTTCGAAAACCTTGCCTTCGAGGGGCGGATCTTCGACAGCAATATCCTGCCGGCCGACCTGCATCTTTTCGCAAAGCAAACTGCGTCGCAAGGCACGCCGGTGAAGGTAGCGGCGGAGTTCAGCGGCACGGGCAAGAGCATCATCGTCAGCCGCCTCGAACTGGCGCAAGGGCAGACGTTCGAACTGAGTGCCGGCGGCGAGGCTGAAAAAACAGATAGTCTTTGGAACTGGCGCGCGGCGATAGAGCGTTTGGAGACAGGGGCCGACGGCGCGAAAGACCTATTGCTTAGTGCCGGTTTGGACATCGAACTGCCTGCAATAGTCGGTAAAATCGAGCGGCTCAACCTCACGGCGCAGGCTGCGGGGCGCGGCGGCGACGGCACGCTCACGGCGAAAGTAGCAAGTAACATCGGCGGCATCGTCGTAAGCGGCGGCAAGCAGGCGGAGAAGGTCAGCGGCAACATCGAAGCCGACAGCATCAACCTCGCCGCGCTCACAGGCAACAGCGACTTCGGCAACTGCTCCTTCGCGGCGGACATCGCGGGCACCGTCGCCGGCAAAACAATCACCTCAGGCTCGCTTGAAGCAAATATCGCGCGCTTCGATTACAACGGCCACACCTTCCGCGACGCCGCCCTTAACGCCGGTTATTCCTTAGCCAAAACGCTCACCGCAGCCTTCGCCGTTGACGACAACCTCGCGCAGATTAATCTCGATGTTGCTTGTAATAATCTGGAAACCAAGTACTTAACTCGCGAGAACCTTACTTCGCAAAACATTCAGTTGCCGCCGGCAACCGTCACCCTTTCCGCGCGGCATGTGCAGCCAATGGCGATCGGCCTTACTGATAAATGGGGCGAGGCGGCGTTCGACTTCGACCTTAACGCTGCGGCGACGCTCAACGGCCTCGACAACGCGCGCGGCGGGCTGCACCTGCGAAACCTTGTGATGACTGCGCCGGACGACGATTACACTCTGTGTGCGCTCGACGTTAACATTGACGCTGCCGGCGGGGAGAAGACCGTCACCCTCACGAGCGATTTCGCGAACATCCTCGTTGAGGGCCGCTTCCGTTACGCCACGCTCGCCGACAGTTTCCTCGCCGCGCTCACAGCCCATCTGCCCGCGCTGGGCGGCAAGACAATCACGTCGCCGGGCAACGCGTTCAGCATCTACGCCACGCTCGCGGACGGCGGTTTCGCGCAGCACATCCTCGGCATTCCGCTCACAATCAACGAGCCGGCGCACATCATCGCGAAGGTCGACGACAACAGGCATTTCCTTAGTATCAACGCCGACGCGAACAGCTTCCGTTACGACGCGAAAACCTATTCCGGCGTCTACGCCATAGCAAGCACCTCGGGCGACACGCTGCGCATTAAAGCCAACGCTTTTTCCGAAGGCGAGGGCGGCACGCAACTGCTCGCATTGACAGCGAAAGCCTTTGAAAATCAGGCAGATATGTCGCTCGACATCGACTCTAACGCGCGCAACCACATCACCGGCACGCTCAACACGCACGCCGCGCTGGCCACCTCGTCCGCAACGGGCAAGCTCATGGCCGAGGCCGACATCCTGCCTTCGAGCATTTACGTCGCCGGCGCAACGTGGGATGTGAGCAGCGCGCACCTGTCTTACCGCGATAACTTCCTGCAAATCAACGACATGCGCATCGCCGACGGAGACCGCTTCATCGAGATCGACGGGCAGGCGGGCAGGAGCCGCGACGATGCGATAACGGTTACGCTGAGCGATGTCGACGTGGGTTACATCCTCGATTTCGTCAACTTCGACGATGTGGATTTCGACGGCGATGCCACGGGCGAGGTGAAGGTTACGCAACTCTTCGAAAGTCCTGTTATTACCGGCGAGTTCGACGTGGCCGACTTCTATTTCGAGAGCGGCGCGATGGGTACGGCGCACCTTAAAATGGGCTACGATTTCGCGGTGGGCAGCATCAACATCGACGCGGTGGTTGACGAGGGCGAGTGGCGCGCCACTTATGTCAACGGTTTCGTCAATCTCAAGGAGCGCGTGCTCGATATTAAGGTTGAGGCCGACGGCGCGAGCGTGGATTTTATTACGAAGTACTGCGGCGACTTCATGACGCTGACTAACGGCCGCACATGGGGTTCGCTCGACATCGGCGGTCCGCTCGGCGCCGTGCAGATCACCGGTTACGCCTTGGTTTCGGCCGACCTTACCGTCCTTTCGACGAACGTCGCTTACCACCTCGACCGCCAGCGCGTGGATTTCGTTCCCGACGACATCATCTTCGCCTCCGACACGCTCACCGACCGCGACGGCAACAAGGGCATCCTCACCGGTCATCTGCCGCACCGCCACCTGAGCAATATCAGTTACGACTTCGCGGTGAAGGCCGGCAAACTGCTTGCGCTCGACCTCACCAACTTCGGCGACGACACCTTTCTCGGCACGGTTTATGCCACGGGCGACTGCCGCATTTACGAGATCCCCGGCGGCACGAAGATCGAGGCCGACATCACGCCCGGCGCAGGCTCGTTCATCACGTATAACGCCACGTCGCCCGACCGCATGAGCGACTCTTTCGTGCATTGGCGCGACAAAAACGAGGCCGTGCCTTCGCGTGCGGAAACGAAGGCCACCGACAGCGGCGAGCGCGATATGCTGCCCGATTTGTACATGAATTTCCTCATCCGCGCCAATGAACAGGCCGAGTTGCGCGTGCTGATGGACGACCGCACCGGCGACCTGATCACCCTTCACGGCAGCGGCATCATCAACACCGCGTTTTACAACAAGGGCGACTTCGAACTTTTCGGCAACTACCTCATCAGCGACGGCAGTTACAGCATGACCATTCAGGATGTCATCAAGCGCGATTTCACGTTCAAACAAGGCGGCACAATCTCCTTCGGCGGCGACGGCGCACACGCGCAACTCAACCTGCAAGCCAACTACACGCTCAACAGCGTGCCGCTCTCGGACATCAACATCGGCAAATCGTTCACAGCCAACAACGTGCGCGTGGATTGCATCATGAACATCACCGGTACGGCCGACGACCCGCAAGTGGCGTTCTCGCTCGATATGCCGACCATCAGCAGCGACGCTAAGCAAATGATAATGAGCATGTTCAACGACAACGAAGAGCTCAACCAACAGGTGGTCTACCTCATCGCCGTCGGCCGCTTCCTCAACCAAGACAACAACAGTTCGTCGTCGCAGAGCCAGACCGCCCTCGCCATGCAAAGCATCCTCTCCGGCACCGTCTCGCAACAAATCAACTCGCTCCTCGACAACGTCATCGCCAATAAACAATGGGACTTCGGAGCGAACATCTCCACCGGCGAAGAGGGCTTCAACGACGCCGAATACGAAGGATTGGTTTCCGGTAGAATGCTGAACAGCCGCCTGATCTTCAACGGACAGTTCGGTTACCGCGACAACCCGAACGCCACATCGTCGTTCATCGGCGACTTCGACCTGCGCTATCTCCTTGTGCCCACTGGCAGTCTCGCCATCCGCATCTACAACGAAACCAACAACCGCTACTTCACGAAAAACACGCTCACCACGCAGGGCGTAAGCCTCATCGTTAAGAAAGATTTTGCAGGGTGGCGCGACTTCTTCCGACGAAAAAACAAGGCCGTTGTCAACGAGAATGAGGCCGGCGGAAACGTAGTTGAAACTGCGCCTTAAACTAATTGCAAGCTATAAGTTAATTGCAAGCCTTAAACTGATTGCCGTACTTGCAACTAATTGAAAATCAGCAAATTAAACCAACTGTAAATCGGCGGCTAAACCGTGCGGAGGCCCTTAGTACTAACTACTCATTGAGCGTCAGACCGTCGTCGTGAACGGTGATTAAGCGGCGGCGGTAGAGGTTGCCGACAGCCTTCTTGAACACCTTCTTGCTCACGTGAAACTCGTCGTAAATGTCCTGCGGCAGACTGCTGTCGGAGAACGCGCAACGGCCGTCGTGAGCGCGCAGGTAGTCGAGCAATTCGCCGGCGAAATCACGCGTGCCTTTCTTGCCTGTTTGTTGCAGCGAAACGTCCACCTTGCCGTCGCTGCGCACCTTTTGAATATAACCTTTCAGCCTGTCGCCGGTGCGGATCGGCGCGAAGACTTGGTCAGCGTAAACGAGCCCGCCGAACTTGTTGTCGATGATCACCTTAAACCCCAGCTCGGTCTTCTGCCAAACGAGCAAATCAACCTCCTGCCCTTCGCTCAGCGCGGCAACGTCTTTGCTCAAAAACCTGTCGATCTTCGCAGTGGCGGCGATGCGGAACGTCTGTTTGTCGACGTAGATGTAAACGATGTAGCTCTGCCCTTGCTCCATCTTCTTTTTCTGCTCGCTGAACGGGCAAAAAAGGTCCTTCATCAGACCCCAGTTGAGGAACGCGCCGTACTCGTTCACCCAGCTAACTTCGAGGTAAGCGAAGTCGCCCGTTTTTGCTTTCGGGCGCTCCGTCGTGGCGATGATTCTTTCCTCTTGATCGAGGTAAATGAAGACGTCGAGTTCGTCGCCAACGGCCGTATTTTCAGGCACATAGCGCGAAGGCAGAAGGATCTCCCCCGCGTCGCCGCCGTCGAGGTAAACGCCGAAAGGGGCGGTCTTCGTTACAGCGAGTCGGGCGTAATCGCCGAGCCGGATATCGGGCATTCGTCGGGTAAATTTTCGGTTAATGAATTTGTTTCGAGCAGACCGTCGCGCATCTGAATCGTGCGGTCGGTGGTGGCGGCAAACGCCTCGTCGTGAGTAACGATGACGAAAGTTTGGCCATAGCGCTCGCGCAGGTCGAAGAACAGCCGTTGCAGCTCGGCCTTGTTGTGCGAATCGAGGCTGCCGGAAGGCTCGTCGGCAAGCACCACCTTCGGACTGTTCATCAGCGCCCTCGCCACGGCCACACGCTGCTTCTCGCCGCCGGAGAGCTCGTTGGGCTTATGGTTGAGCCGGTCGCTAAGTCCCAGAAAATCAAGCAGTTCGCGCGCTTTGGCGAGACTCTTTTTCTTCGGCGTACCCGCAATCATCGCCGGCAGGAGCACGTTTTGCAGAGCGGTGAACTCGGGCAGCAGTTGATGAAACTGAAACACGAACCCGATGTTCCTGTTGCGGAAATCGCTCTGTTTATTGCGCGACAGCCGCCCCACGTCGGTGCCGTCGATGACCACCCTGCCGCTGTCGGCCGCCTCGAGCGTGCCCATTATTTGCAGCAGCGTCGTTTTGCCTGCGCCGCTTGGGCCGACGATGCTCACCACTTCGCCTTTGTTTATTACGAGGTCGATGCCTTTCAGCACTTGCAACGAACCGAAGCTCTTCGTGATTTTCGTCAGTTCAATCATGCGTCAATGAAGTTGTTTTTTGCGCAGGATGCGCCTGAGGATAAAGTCGCGCAACGAGTCGTAGGCGCTCTTGCCCTCGGTGTGCTGCGATTGCGCGAAGGTCATCTCTTCCATCAGGTCGCCGTGCTGGTCGGGGAAGACGATGAGGAAATTTTTGCCTTTGAACGAATTCGTCATCTCGTCGGGCAGCTTCTCCTGCGCGTTTTTATACGAGAATGTGCCTTGCCGCGCCGAGATTATCACGAACAGCGTGTCGTCGCCGATGGTAGCGGCCAGCGCGGGGAAGCTGCTCCAATGCTCCATCTCGACGTAATCGGGGTAGAGGTTCGCGTGGCGGTTCTCGATGTATTGCCGCATGAGCGCCACCGTGTCGTTGCGCCCGTGGATCACCAGCCGCGCGCCGATGTTTTCCGACAGACGGCACAAGCGTTCGTTCCAGCGGTAGAAGCCCGGTTCGAACTGCGCTTTCGACGGCACGGCCACAACGATGCTCGTTATCATGCTCAGCGGTTGCATCAGATACGCCATCGTTATCTGGCGGTTCAGGCCGTTGAAAAGGCTTTGGTGAAAATCGCCCCAGAACGACCGCGACCGCTCTTTATGGATGTGCGTGCCGATGATGATCTCCGTGGCGCGGAACTCGCGGAAAGCGTGCTTGATGCCGTTCGCGATATTCTCCGCCACGCGCACCTGCGTCTCCACCGGCACATCGGACCCCGCCGCGTATTTGCTCACCTTGTCGAGCAGTTTCACGCCGCGCTCGTAGTTCTGCGCCGTATTGCTGTCGTCGTAAACGAGGTTGAGCGCCACAATAGGGTTATGCAGCCGGTTATTGCGCATCATCAATGCCAGCGAGATAAGGCGCGTGGCGTATTCGGGATACCTCACCGGCACAAGGATTTTCTCTTCGTCGTCGCTCGACGGGTCCAGCTTCGGAATCTCTTGGTCGCGAATGGTGATCTGCTCGGCCGCACCCTGCGTAATCAGCGTCGAAATGATGCACGTAACGAGAATCATTATCACCACGCCGTTGAGCATATCGTCGCCGATGAACGGGCGGCCGTTGCTGTCGGTGATGCGCATGCCCACCATCACAATAGCAATCGCGCCGGCAGCGTGCGCTGAAGTGAGGCCGAACATCATGTTGCCCGCCGACAGCGGCAAGCGGAACAGGAACGACGACAAATACGCCGCAATCGCCTTGCCCAGCGTGCCGAAGACGACGATGAGAAAGACGGTCCAAAGGATGTTGCCGCCCGAGAAAAGCAAGCGGATATTAATCAGCATGCCCACGCCGATGAGGAAATACGGGATGAAAAGCGCGTTGCCGGTAAACTCCAGACGGTTCATCAGCGGCGACACGCGGGGGATGTAATGGTTCAGCACCAAACCCGCCAGAAAGGCGCCGCTAATGCCCTCTAAACCAATGCGTTCCGACAGCGATGCACTAAGAAACAGCACCGCCAGCATGAAGATAAACTGCATCACCGCGTCGGAATAATTGCGGATGAACCAGCGCGTGATAATCGGCACAATGAAAATCAGCCCGGCGCAAAACAGCACGAATTTCAGCGCGAAAAGCAGCCAAAACGCCGCATTGCTCTCGCCCGTGTGCGCGCCCACGACAGCCGCCAAGGTGATCAGCGACAGCAGCAGCGAGATCATCGACGACCCCACCGACAGCACCACGCTCGTCTTCCGCTGCAGACCGAAACGCGTAACAATCGGGTAGGAAATCAGCGTGTTCGCAGACATAATACAGCACAGCAGCAGCGACGCTAACCACGTGTAATTCAGCATCTTGCGCCCCATAAACAGCGTCAGCACAAACGGTACGGCAAACGTCAGCAGCGCGAAAACGGCCATCCGACCGATGTTCTGCCTCAGGCCTTGCAAATCCATCTCTAACGCCGCAAGAAACATGATGTAATACAGCCCGACGCGCCCGAACAGCTCGAACGAATCGTCGCGCGCAAGCAGGCCGATGCCCGCCGGACCGATCAGCACGCCGAACAGCACGAAGCCGATGATGTGCGGGATGCGCAGCTTTCCCATAATGATCGGCGAAAGCAAAATAACCAGCAGGACGACAAAGAAAATGAGCGTCGGGTTGGTGATGGGCAAACTGAAAAAATCGTGCATCGGGCGAACGAAAATATATGCCGCAAAAGTACGATAAAACGGCCGCAAACGAAAATAAAACAAATGCTTTTCGCTATCTTTGCCGCAAGGAAATTTTTTAAACGTACCCGACACTACCCAGCTATGAAACCGAAAACATTTATCGCAGTCGTTGCCATAGTAGCAACTAACATAATCGCAGCCCGCGCGCAAAGTCGTTTGCTCGGTGGAGACATCTCCCTCCTGCCGTCCTACGAAGCCGCCGGCACCGTCTACCGCGACGCCGAGGGCAACAAGGTCGAACCCCTGGCCTTCCTCAAAGAGCAAGGCTGGAACGCCCTCCGCGTGCGCTTGTTTGTCGACCCGTCGAAGGCCCCCGGCGAGAACAAGGACGAAGGCGTCTGTCAGGACCTCGATTACGTCGCAGCCCTCGGCAAGCGCATTAAACAAACGGGCTTTCAGTTCATGCTCGACTTCCATTATTCCGACACGTGGGCCGACCCCGGCAAGCAGTTTATGCCCGATTCGTGGAAAAATATTCCCGACGCGGCGCTGCCCGACACCCTTTACGCCTACACCCGCGCGTGCCTCGAAAGGCTTGTTCGCGACGGCGCCGCGCCCGACTTGATTCAAGTGGGCAACGAGATAACCAACGGCATGCTCTGGCCCCGCGCGAAGGTCGACCCGCAAGGCACTGAAAATTGGGATTTGCTTCGCTCGTTGCTTGCCGCCGGCGCGAAGGCCTGCCGCGAGATCTGCCCCGCCGCGAAGATTATCATCCACACCGAGAAGGCGGGCGACTGGGCGGCCACGAAAGCCTATTACGCCAACCTCCGCAGCCTCGATTACGACATCATCGGCCTGAGCTACTACCCGATGTGGCACCGCACCGTCGGCGTCCTTGCCGCTACCCTCGACTCGCTCGCCGCCACGTTCCCCGAAAAAGATGTGATGATTGTCGAGACGGCGATGTATTATTCCCACGACAACGACGCATGGGCCGACGGCGGGCAGTACGGCGAATTCTACCCCATCACGCCGGAAGGCCAGCGCATCTTCACGCACGAATTAGTCGCCGAGCTGCGCCGCCACCTGAACGTTACCGGCCTGTTCTGGTGGTTCCCCGAGGAGAACGCGGCGGGCAACGAGGTAACGAAAGGGTGGCTCAACCGCGGCTTGTTCGACAACGCCACCGGCCGCGTGCTGCCCGCCATGCGCGAGTTCAACCGCTTCGCCGAACCGTGAAAACATTGCCCCCGGCGGCGTTTTTTAAGGGAAAATCGTACCTTTGCAGCCTGAAAAACGTTATTGAAAAATTAGAGAGATGAGAGTAGCAATTGTTGGCGCGAGCGGCGCGGTGGGACAGGAATTCCTGCGCATCCTTGCCGAGCGCGCTTTCCCCGTGAGCGACCTCCTGCTGTTCGGTTCGGAGCGTTCGGCAGGCCGCAGTTACAGTTTCAAGGGCAAAGATTACACCGTGAAACTCCTTGCAGATAATGATGATTTCCGCGATGTGGACGTGGCGTTTGTCTCGGCAGGAGGCGGCACGTCGCAGACCTTCGCGAAAACGATTACGAAGTATGGCGCGGTGATGATCGACAACTCGAGCGCGTTCCGCATGGACGATGATGTGCCGCTGGTGGTGCCCGAGGTGAACGCCGCAGATGCTTTAAAACGGCCGCGCGGCATCATCGCGAACCCTAACTGCACAACGATCATCATGCTTGTCGCCTTGAAGCCGATCGACGACCTTTCGCACATCAAGCGCATACGTGTCGCGTCGTACCAGAGCGCGTCGGGCGCGGGCGCGGCGGCGATGGCGGAGCTCGAGCAGCAATACCGCGAGATCATCGCCGGAGGCAAGGTTTTAACTATAAAAAAGTTCCCGCGCCAGCTGGCTTACAACGTCATCCCGCAGATCGACGTGATGCTCCCTAACGACTACACGAAGGAGGAGATGAAGATGTTCAACGAGACGCGCAAGATAATGCACAGCGATGCGCGCTGCTCGGCCACCTGCGTGCGCGTGTCGTCGCTCAGGGCGCACTCCGAAGCGATTTGGATTGAGACAAAGGAGAAGCTGGAAGTAGGGCAGGTGAGGGCTGCGCTGGCCGGTGCACCGGGCGTAACGCTTGTTGACGAGCCGCAAAAATATGTTTACCCCACGCCGCTCGACGCTGCGGGCAAGGATGATGTGCTTGTGGGGCGCATCCGCGAGGACCTCGCTGCGGAGAACGGCATCACGCTGTGGGCCACGGGCGACCAGATACGCAAGGGTGCGGCGCTGAATGCGGTGCAGATTGCGGAGTATCTTGTTGCTGCGGGCGATTTGAAAGCTTGAAATTTAAGGCTTAATGCATTTATTCAGCTTAAAAATTTTTAGCATAAAGCATTGATTTTCATGGAGATAGTTGTTCCTTCGCTCGAAGAAATTAACACGGCGGCGCGGCAGTTTGTTGCCGAGACGGAAGGGCGGACGGTGTTCGCGTTTTACGGCAGGATGGGTGCGGGCAAGACCACGTTCATCAAGGCTGTTTGCGCGGAGCTGGGCGTGGCGGAGCAGGTTACGTCGCCGACGTTCGCGATAATCAACGAGTATTCGTCGCCGCGGGGCAGCATCTACCATTTCGATTGCTACCGTCTGAAGAGCCTCGCGGAGTTTCTCGACATCGGCGGCGAGGAGTATTTTTATTCGGGTGCGCCGTGCTTCATCGAGTGGCCGGAGCTGGTTGAGCCTGTTTTGCCGGCGGATGCGCTGAGGGTTAACATCGAAGAATTGAGCGACCGGGCGCGGCTGATTCGAGCCTGAATCTTAGTCGCTACTAAAACACTAACAAAAAGGCGCGCCTGTTTCGGGCGTGCCTTTAAGTGTTTGGTTCGTTTCAATATCCGGATTTGGATTTGATTTGGTTTCAGGTTCGTTTCAACCTCCGGACTTGGCTTAAACCCTTTTAATTAAACATTCTTTTTTTCAAAGCAGGGCATCAAGTTTCTCTTTGATGACGCTTTTCGCAGCGGCGCCGACGAACTTATCAACGAGGTTGCCGCCTTTGAAGAAGAGCAGGGTGGGGATGTTTCGCACGCCGAATTGCATGGGCAGGTCGTCCTCTTCGTCGACGTTGCATTTGCCGATGACGATGCGGCCGTCGTATTCTTTGGCGAGTTCTTCGACGACGGGAGCGAGCGCGCGGCAGGGTCCGCACCATGGCGCCCAGAAATCGATGACGAGGGGCAAGGTGCCGTTTTTGAGTGTTTCGAAATTGGTTTGTGTGATGTTTGTTTCCATATAAATGATTGATTTTTAAGTGTTTATAAAAATATTTTTTTGAAATCAACGTCTGCGCGGGGTCATGGTGATGAGGGGTACGATCATTTCCTCCATCGAGATGCCGCCGTGCTGGAAGGTGTCTTTGTAGTAGGCGACGTAGTAGTTGTAGTTGTTGGGGTAGGCGAAGAACGCGTTGGAGGTGGCGAAGACGTAGCTGGTGGAGATGTTGGGTGCGGGCAGCTGCGCCGCGTGCGGGTCTTTGATTGTGAATACGTCTTTTGCGTCGCAGGCGAGGTTGCGCCCGAGTTTGTAGCGTAGGTTGGTGTTGGTGTTGCGGTCGCCGATAATCTTGACGGGTTTGGACGAGCGTATGCTGCCGTGGTCGGTGGTGAGGATGACGGTGAAATCGCTTTCCGCGAGGCGTTGGAAGAGTTCGGCGAGGATGGAATGTCGGAACCACGAGAGGGTGATGGAGCGGTAGGCGCTTTCGTTGTTTGCCAGTTCGCGCACCATCTTCGACTCCGTTCGTGCGTGCGAGAGCATGTCGATGAAGTTCACCACGAGTACGTTGAGGCTGTTGTTTGCGAGGTCGGCGGACAGCTTTGCGAGGAATTTCTCTGCGCCGGCGGAGTCGTTCACCTTGTTGTAGGTGTAACTGTCGCGGCGGCGGAAGCGCTCTATTTGCGTGCCTATGAGCGGCCCTTCGTTGAGGTTTTTGCCTTCCTCCTCGTCCTCGTCGACCCACAGCTCGGGGTACATCCGCGCGATTTTGTCGGGCATGAGACCGGAGAATATGGCGTTGCGCGCGTATTGCGTGGCGGTGGGGAGGATGCTCAGGTAGAGGTCCTCGTCGATGGCGAAGGTCTCGCCGATCTCCCTTGCGAGCGTGCGCCACTGGTCGAGGCGGAGGTTGTCGACAACGATGAGAAACACTTTGCGGCCGCTGTCCAAGAGCGGGAACACCTTGCGTTTAAACACGTCGGGGCTCATCATCGGGCGCTCGGCGGAAAGGAATGTCTTCGGGTCGGTCCACGCGAGGTAGTTCTTTTTTATAAAGCCGGCGAAAGCGCGGTCGGCATCGGCGCAGATGCTGCGGTGGGTGGCGAAGAGCTCGGTCTTGGCCGTGGCGGGGGACGACAGCTCGATCTCCCAGTGCACGAGGCGGCGGTACACCCTTTTCCAATCGTCGAAGGTGCGGCAGTCGCCGATCTCGCTTGACAGTTGCATGAACTGCTGCTGGTATTCGCTTTGCGCCACTTCCGAGACAATCTCCTTGCGGTGGATGTTCTTTTTCAGCGACAGAAGGATCTGGTTCGGGTTGACGGGTTTGATGAGGTAGTCGGCGATCTTGGAACCGATGGCTTGGTCCATGATGTCCTCCTCCTCGCTCTTGGTGAGCATCACGACGGGCGTGGCGGGCTGGATGTCCTTGATGCGCTGCAGGGTCTCGAGGCCGCTCAAACCGGGCATCATCTCGTCGAGGATGACAAGGTCGAACGTGCGGTTTCGGCACTGCTCGATGGCGTCGCGGCCGTTGCTGACCATCACCACCTCGTAGCCTTTTTTCTCGAGGAACAGCACGTGCGCGGTGAGAAGCTCCATCTCGTCGTCCGCCCAAAGTAATAAACCGTTGCTCATATTCAATGTTAATTAAAAGCCGTCGAGCTCGAAATATTCGTCCTCCGTGCCCTCGTTTTCATAGTCGTCGATGGTGAATGTATCGCCTTCGCCGGAAGCGTCCTCGTCCTCATCGTCGTCGATGATGAAGTCGCCGTCGCCGTTTTGGGAACCGCCCTCGACAGTAGTAGTTAGTACGTCAGCAGCGTCGTCGTCGATCGTGAGCGAGCCGCCGTTGTCAGCGTCGGGTGCGCGGTCAATAGCCGGGCCGTTGCCGTCATCAATCTCGAACGTGCCGTCGTCTTCGCCGCCAAAGTTAACGCCTTCTTCGGGAATAACAAAATTGCCGTCGCCGTTGTCTTCGATGTTAATGCCGGTTTCATCTTCGGGAAGGATGAAATCGCCCTCGTCCTCGTTCGCGATGTTAACCTCCTCGTTTTCAATTACTTCGCTTTCAACTTCGCCCTCAACTTCACCTTGAGCTTCATTTTCAGCCTCGCCTTCAACTACTTCATTTTCAGCCTCTTCGCCTTCGATGTTTTCACTTTCAACTTCACTTTCGCCTTTGCCTTCATTTACTTCGCCCTCAACACTTTCAGTTTCGTTAAGAGCCTCATTTTCAGCCTGTTGCAACAGCATTTGTTCGTACTCCTCGCGCTCGCGTTCGAGGATGGGACTGATGTTGCCGGGGATGCTGCCGCCGTCGTCGAGTGCGCCGCTCAGCTCGCCGGGCTCAGTTAATAAAGGCTCGTCGGGCAACGGCAGGGTGTCGAAATGCTCGGCGAAGAACGCGTCGTAGTCGTCGTAGCTGAAACGCAGGCCGATGAGCGCGAGGTTGTCGCGGCTGATGAGGAATGTGCGCGCCTTGCCCAGCAGCCGCTGTATGCTCTCCTGCCGGTAGAAGTCCTGCGCATATTCGCGTGCCTCGAAGTAACTGTTGAAGCCGCCGATCCTAAACATGAAGATACCCTCTTGCGCCTCCGCCTCCATGTCGAAGTTGCGCACGAGGTAGTTCGAAAAGTTGAACCTTGCCAACTGATAGAGCAGCCGGTTGGTGTCGACGGAGTCGGGCTCGTAGGCGATGACGAACAGGAAGTCCGTGTTCGCCTCGTCGGAGAACTCGCGCTCGGCAATCGAATCGTTGTCGCTGAACATCTGCGAGCGCCGCGCCCAGACGTCGCCCATGTCGAACTTGCCGCCGTAGAGCGCTCGTCCCTGCTTCACGCCGTTGATAATCATCCCCGCGAGTTCGGCCAACCGGCTGTCGGGATAATTGGCCACGAGGGTGTTCATATCGTCGAGGCAGCCGTCGGCATCGCCCGCATTCAGTTTGCCCAAGCCGCCGATGAAGATGAACTTGTCGCGGTTGAAGCCGAGGGGGAAACGTTCGCCCGACAGCTTGACATTACCGCGTATCTCCCCGAAGCGATCCGCCTTAAACGCGTCGTAGGTAGCAGCGTAGAGCGAGTCTTCCATCTGCACGCCAAAGCGTTGGTTTTCAGCGAAATAGGGGTCGGACAGGAGTGCCGTCCACTGACTCTCCGGGTATTCGCTCTTCAGCCGCGCGATGTAGCCCTCCGCCGCCTGCGGCATGCCCAGTCGCGAGTAGAGCAGGAAGAGGTGGTAATAGGCGTTGTCCATCCCGTAGTAATCGGGGTATTGCGTTAAAAGGCGCGTGAACTGTTTTTCCGACAACCGCAGCATGTCGAGTTTGTCCTTGAAAATCACGCCGGAGTTGTACAGCGCGTCCATTATTATCTCGTTGGAAGCCTCTTTCTGCTCTTCGGTGAAAGGTATTTGCGCAAGGTAATATTCGCGTTGGTGGGGGTCGTTGACGGCACTGTCCATCTTTGCCTCAAGCTCCTCTTCCGCCGCCTGCGCCGCCTGAATGGAATCGAGCTGCTCCTCAGTCCATTCCCGCTCCTCTTCCTCCTCTTCTTCGCCGTTGCCGAAATCGACTACGGTGCGGTTGGAGCGTTGCCAGTGGTCGACATTCTCGCGCTTGCCCCACTGCCGTTGGAACGCCTGCTTGCCCTGATTTACCGCCTGCGGACTGTAGAAATACCACACGCCGTTCACCTGACTGTTGTCCGTCTGCTCCGCAGCTGTCTGCCGCCCGTTGTTCTGGCTGTTCTGCGCTATCGTCTCCTGTGCGGCTTGTATCGCGGCGGCATCGCGCTCCTCTTTCTCTTTCTTTTTGAGCGCCGTGATTACGCGGTCGATCGCCGCATTCCGGTCGTCCTCCGACATCAGCGACAGCTCCTGCAACGAGTCTTGCAAATGAATTGACTCGGTGAACGGCACGAGGAGGTCAAGCTTCTGTGAGCGGTCGGCGAGTTGGGCGTAGTCTTTGCGGTCCTTGTCTAATAAACCGATGGCTTCATCATAACATCTGCTTGCATCCGAAAACTTCTCCATATCCCAATATATATCGCCCAGCCGAAGCAGCAACACGCCTTTCTCTATGCCGTTGCGCGTGGATTTTTCATTGCCTTTCTCGTAGGCGGAAATGGCGCGGAGCGTGTCGGGCTGCGTCATATAGATATTGCCCATCGCGTAATAGACTTGGTCGAGGTAGTCCTTGTTGTTGTCGTTGCGTGCCATCCCTTTCAGTTTGGAAATCATACGGCGCGACTGTCCCGCTCCCGCCACCTCGGTCATAGCGATACGGGCATTAAACTGCAACTCGTAGGGCGGATGTTGGCGGAACACGTGTTTATATGCTTTGTATGCCGAAGTGTTGTCGTTCGTCAGCGCATACAGCTGCCCCAAGATGAACCATTCCCTCGCTTTCTGTTTCCGTCTGCCCTCGCGCTTTATCACCTCACGCAGGTAGGGGATAGCCTTGTCGTATTCCTCCGTGTGGAGATAGTAGTCGGTGTAGGTGTAGTTCCATTCCTTTCGTGCGCTCCAATGGATACTGTCGCGGCTCATCTTGCGTATCACGTCCTCCGCGTCGTACATGTAATCCGCCTCCGTGTACGCCTTTGCGAGCCACGCCCGTGCCTTGCCGTAGATGGCGGGTTGTGTCTGATAGAGGCGGCTCATGTAGGAAAATGTGGAGGCGGCGCCGTCGAAGTCGCCTTTGTGAAACTGCGAGCGCCCCATCAGCAGCCACGCTTTCCACAGCATCGGGTTATACTCCTTGCGGTTCAGCCATTCGATGTCGCGGTCGGTCTTGCGGCGTTTCTTGTTCCACACGGGGCGTTTCTTGATGGAATGCAGCTTGATGGCCTTCTCCGATTTCTCGATGGCGCGGTCGAAATTGGCGCTGCCCAGCTCGACGGAGTTCTTGTTGCCCACGTAGTAAAGCGGCAACAGCTCGGTGAAGTTGTCCTTGTTGCCCTGTTCTTTCTCCAACGAGCCGTCGATGTAAGCCAACGTCCCATTGTAGTAGGTGTTGTATTTCGCGGTGAACGACTGCCAAAAGCGGTTCTTGCCCGTGTTCTTCTGGGTGGAGCACGAGCAGACGATGAGGACTGCCGCCCCCACCGACAAGGTCATCTTAAACAATAATCCCCGCTTCATTCGGCAATATATAATTATAACGCGGAGCAGCCGGTATTATTGCTTGCCGAAGTCAACCGTTGCAAAGCGAAGTAATTGTTTGCGGTCAACCGTTGCAAAGCGAAGTAATTGTTTGCAGTCAATCGTTGCAAAGCGAAGTAATTGTTTGCAGTCAACCGTTGCAAAGCAGGATAAACTCGTCTTTGAGCGCATCGGGCAGGTTAATTCCTCTCAGCACGAGGCTTCTGCCCCACGCTCGCAGCTCCTCCGCACCCCGCAGCTCCTCCATAACAGTGCGGAACATGTCGGCTTCCTCGTCGCTGTAACTGTCGCCAGCCCTGCCGCGAAAACGGTCAAGCTCCTCGTCGTCGAAATATTCCGGCTCGCTTGTTGCCGCGTCAAACATACACTCCCGCCCGCAGCGCACATCGGTCCCGCCGCACGAGACACAGTCGCCGCCATAGGTAATCGGGGTGTCCTTGTCGAGCAACAGCGACACGCCCGCCGCCACAGTGCCCAATACAACCAATGCCACAATCAGTATCCACATATTCTTTTTCCTTCCTTTCCGCCGCAAATGTAAGCATAAAATCCGGAACGCGCCGCCTCCGTTTCGGCGATACCTGCATATTATTACCCTCCGCCGCACCTTTTTTTATAAAAAACATTACCTTTGCCGCTCCGATTTCTATTGTATGACGGAACACGAAACACATAACGCGCAAAGCAGACCTCTCACCCGCGAGAGACAAATCTACCGCGTAACCATTGTGGGCAGCATTGCCAACTTGCTCCTGCTGACGTTCAAGTTCGCCGCAGGCATATTCGGGCGCAGCGCAGCAATGACGGCAGACGCGGTACACTCCCTGTCGGACTTCATCACCGACATAATTGTGCTGGTCTTTGTCCGCATCTCCGCCCGTCCGCAAGACAAGAAATACGACTACGGCTACGGCAAATACGAGACGGTCGCCACGGTGGTTGTCGCCTGCCTCCTCTTCGTTATCGGCTTGGGAATTATGCGGAGCAGCGCCATAGAAATTTGGGGTTTCTTTAAGGGAGAGATAGCCGCCACGCCGCAACCGATTGCCCTCATCGCAGCCCTCGTGTCGATTGTGGTGAAGGAAATTTTATATCATTACACCGCCATACGCGGCAAACGAATCGGCTCCGACGTGGTTGTGGCAAACGCCTGGCACCACCGCAGCGACGCCTTCACCTCCGTCGGCACGGCAATAGGCATAGGCGGCGCAATCCTCTTGGGCGGGAAATGGAGCATTTTAGACCCCCTCGCGGCACTCATAATGAGCCTTTTCATCCTGCGAATAGCCATAAAACTCTTTCTGCCGAGCTTCGGCGAACTGACCGAGACATCATTGCCGGAAGAGACGGAGCGGGAGATTGAGGACATCATACTCGCCTTCCCCGCCGTCAGCGACCCCCATCACATGCGCACCCGACGCATCGGCAGCTACTGCGCTCTCGACATCCATATCCGCATGAACAAAGATATGACGCTCGGGCAAGTGCACAAAATAACCGACCGCATAGAGCACGCCCTGCGCGATAAGTTCGGCCCGAACACGCTGATAAATATTCATGTTGAGCCCGAGAAATAACCGCTGTTTTTTGTAATAGTTTGAAAATCAGCCCTTTGCCGAAGTAATCGCCTTAGCGTTTTCGAAGGCTGTTGAAACGTAGGCGACATTTAAGGCTGGTGCTCGTAGCGCAAACTTAGCCGGGGTCATAGTAGCGACTAAGATAAACTTTTTCGTTCCCAAACTCCGCTCGCAGAACGCAGGCAATTTTATTTGTTTTCCGTGTTCAGGTACTTCTTTTGCCAATCGATGAAATAGGGCGGCAGGTCGGTGAGGAGCTCGCCGTTTGAATCAATGAACAACTGCGTGGTTTCGCCCTCGGCACAGAGGACATCATTGCTTTCGGCATAAGGTTCATCGCCGCTTGCCTTGTAAATTTTGTAGGCAAAGTCGAGCCGCGCGCCGGGGTGATAAACGAATGTGGTGCGGATTACGGCGATGTCGTTTATGGCCAGCGGAGCAAGGTAGCGCACGTGCAGGTCGTAGACGGGGGCATAGATGCCGGCCTTCTGCATGTCGGCGTAACCGATGCCGGGAAAGTGGCGGCCGAACGACTCGCGCCCGTCTTCCATATATTTGACGAACTCGCCGTGCCACACACGCCGCATGGAGTCGATTTCGCTGAACCTTACCGGCATGCGGCAGATGTCTTCAAGTGTCTTCATCTAAAAACTTACAGCACTATCTTCGTGTCGAACACCTTGCTGCTGACATCGCCATTGAAAACGTAGTTGGAGAAGTCGTACTGCGAATAGTTCTCACCCTTCTCGTTGATACGCAGCGTGCGCAGTTCGCCGGCTTTAAGGTCGATGGTGGCGGTGCACGAGGTGTATGCCATCCTGCGTTTCAGCTTCGGGTCGGTGATGTTGGGCGTGATGGTGATGGTGCAGGTGTTGCCTTGCGTCTTCATCTTCACGTCGGCCATGTCGGTAAGCTTGGAATAATCGTCCGAAGAAAGGAGGTTGCGGAACACGTCGCTCAGCACTTCGAAGGGGTTGTTGCCCTTGCCGTTGGCTTTGGTGGTGCTCTGCTTGCCGCCTTTCACCATCGTGAACGTGTCGCCCGTGGCCAGCAGCATCTCTTTCGAGGCGAAGACCATGCTCAGGCTGTTCGGCTTCTTGTAGTAGAAATGTCCGTCGCTCACGGCGTCTTTCGTGATGGCTGCGTTATGGCGCGTCAGCTTCACGTCGGCCGTCAGCGTGCTCGCCGCCTTGTACTTCTTCGCGGCCTTGCGGATCTCCGTTTGCTGCGCCGAGGCCCCCGTCGCGATGAGGAGCAGGGCAAGGAGCAAGGTAAATATTCTTTTCATGTCAATCTATGTTTTATGTGTATAATCCTCCGTTGATGGAAATCACTTCTCCTGTAATGTAGCCAGCCTGCGGAGAGGCAAGGAAACCAACTAATTCCGCCACTTCTTCGGGCGTGCCGAAACGCATGGCTGGGATGGTATTCTTCAATGCCGCCTTGTCAAGGCCTTCGGTCATGTCTGTTTCGATAAAGCCGGGAGCTACGGCATTTACTGTTACTCGCTTGCGTGCCACTTCCAGAGCCAACGCCTTAGTCGCAGCAATGAGTCCGCCTTTCGCCGCGGAATAGTTACACTGCCCGGGCAGTCCTTTCAGACCGCTCACACTTGCCACATTGATAATGCGCCCATTTTTATGCACGAGCATGGACTGCAAAACAGATTGTGTAACGTTGTAGAAGCCGCTCAAAGTGATGTCTAGCACCTGGTGCCAATCTTCTTCGGGCATGAACATAAGGATGTTGTCGCGGCGTATGCCGGCATTGTTCACCAATATCTCAATGTATTCATCGGGGTGGTTGTTTTCCCATTCTTCCATGACCTTTACCACCTGTTCCCGTTTGCTTACGTCGAACATCAGAGTCTCTCCGTCCTGACCTTCGGAGCGTACCATTTCGAGTGTCTTTTGCGCCTCGGCAGCGTTGCTGACATAGTTGATAAGGATGTCATAGCCCATCCTCGCCAACTTGATGCAAATAGCGCGGCCAATTCCACGGCTGCCTCCGGTTACTAATGCGTATTTTTTCATCGTTATATCTTGTTAATTCTTTATGATTTTCCAAATCGCTTCTTTTCCTAAGGTTTCGGCACAGGTATAAAATGCAGTCATTGTTACACCGTGCACTCCATGCAGCATCAGATTTTGACCTGTCTGCAACAGATTGGGAATAGGGGTGCGTGGAGACAGCAGCGTCTGCAACGGATAACGGAAATCCTTGCGCACGCCGTATGCACCGCCTTCTGGTGTCAGGGTATAGTCGTGCCAAGTGAGTGGTGTGCTTGTATAACTCTGTGTGTACTCCATAAGGTCAGGAATAAATCTTGCAGCAAGTTCTATGCATTCGTCTGTCATGCGTTTCTTCATCTCCTTGTATTCCTCGTTACGCTTGCCTACCTGCGTGTTATTCCACGACTTGCATTGTTCCCAAAGCATTGGTGTGAGCAAGTCAACTTGCTGTGTATATTCGCTTCCATTTTCCGGAACACGGCAACTGACAAGTACACCGCCTACGCAGGTTGTGTCTTGATAGAAATCCCACACATTGGCTTTGCGGTAGATATACTGGTTATAGTTGAAATAGCGCAAACGTTTAGGTGGGAAACGGAGCGATACGGTAAACATTCCGAAAGTGTTCTCCAATCTATTGATACGATTGCGGTAAGCCGGTTTCATCAAGTTACTTTGCTTGACCAACTGACAAATCTGTGCAGGGTGTATGTCGCAGATAAACATATCACCTTCATATCTCTCCCCGTTGGAACATACCGCAGATACCACCTTTCCATCTTTCTCAACTAATTCTTGAACTTTGGCATTGCAGACTATTTCGCCACCCTGCGAACGGATGCCATCGATTAATTTGTTGACAATTTGAGAACCATCTCCTTTCAACCGCCAACTGCTTTCGATAAAACTGCTGTTTCCATGCAAGAAAGTGAACAGAGGGAGCGACTCTTTCCGCAGTTCCATTTTCAGCGAAGTACCGCTCAGTACATTTATCAGAAGCGGATTGTGGAAATTCTCATTTAAATATTGCCATGCACTAATATCCATCAGTTCGGAAGGGGATGTCGATTTTTCTTCAGCATGAGGATTAAGGGCGGAAAACTGTTGTTCCGAAGATTGTTTCAACAGTTCCGCATAATGCTGCAAGGCTGTCCGCTCGGAAGGAAAATCTTCTGAAAGTCTCTGAACAAAGGCATCATACCCTTCTGCAAAGGCAAATGTGCGCTCACCGATTGTTACACGGTCGAAACTGTCAGCATCCAAACGATGCCATGGTAAATCAAGCAAACCAAAATATTTGAAGGCAGCATGCAACGACTGTCCTTCATCTAATCCGCCCACGTAATGAAAACCGGTATCGAAAGTCTGTTTGCCTCGGTGATAGCTTTGCAGACAACCACCTGGTTGTTTACCTTGCTCTAATATCAGCACATGCCGCCCATGTCGGGCGAGGATGTAGCCGCACTCCAAACCACCAAGTCCACTGCCTATTATGACTACATCGTACTTCATGCATGTTTTCTTTTCCTGTTTAGCCAACCGAAAATGGCTGGTTGCACCACATACGAAAGCACTACTGCCGAAACTAATCCGACTAAGGTTGAGAAACCTACGGAACGGATGGCAGGGTGTTTGGCAAAGAGCATGGAACTGACAGTAACAATCAGAGTTACGGCACTGAAGAATATCGCTGTTTTGTGATAGCCCAACAAACGGGTGTCCTTTTCACTACCTATAAGTCCGTTCATCACAAAGATGCTGTAATCCACTCCGATACCGAAAATAAATGTCGAAATGATGATGTTAATCAAGTTGAATTTCATGCCGAAAATAACCATAGCCCCAAGGACAATCAACCAGCTCAACAGGATAGGCATGAATGTCAGCAGGGTGTGTTTCAGGTTGAAACGGAAACTCAGCAGTAATACCACAAAGACAAACAGCATCGACACCCATTGCAGTACGTTGAAATCCTCGTTCATGGCTGTCAGCGTGTCGGTAGTATAATAATAGGTGTCGAGCACCATTAAATTCGGTTCAGCGGCAATGGCATCGCAAATTCTATAATAGTCGCTTGTGTGACTGTGCACTGTGTCGTTGGCACATCGCACGGAAGTAAAACATAGGTAATCACCATTGTACGACTGCTCCATCAATGTGGAGAGATAGCCCTCTGGGATAAGGTCTGCTTCGTAGAGAGCATCTGGTTCGTAGTCTGCTGTGGCACAATCGAAAAACGGCTCAAACGCTTCAGGGCGCAGTTCTGCTTTCGGTGCTGTTTCGGCAATCAGTCGGCGTACCCGTTGCAACCGTTCATCAGTCCAGTAGTTTTTCCAAGCATCAATGCGCTCCTGTTGTATTCGTAAGGGGATAAACAGTTTGTCGGTGTGGGTATAACTCTTGACCAATCCCAAATCTTGCAGAGAGTCGAGTTTATGTGAAAGCAGTGCGAAATTCTCTATCGCTTCCTCCATAGTCTGTCCAGAAGCGGCGAAGTATTTCTGTTTGTCGGCGGTATATGTCTTGTCACGCAGCAAGTTCTCCGAATAGGTAATTCGTGATTCCTTATATCCTAAGTTGTGCATATCCGCATCGAATTGCGTGCCACGAATTGCGTAACAGCCGATGCAAACGATTGCGATTATTCCGATAACAGCCAGCAATACTTTTTTACTGTAAAACGGAAAGGCGTTGATACGGTCGATAACTGCAAACGCACGGCGGTTTACACTGTTCTTTTCAGGGCGCAGCAACTGGGGCAGGTAGGTGAGACTGAACGCCGTAGTGCCCGTGATGGCAAAAGCGGCAAACAGGCCGAAGTCCTGCAACAGGGCGGTGTCTATAAAGATTAGTCCCATGAACGAGCCGATGGTGGTAATGCAACCCAAGCAGACGGGTTTCACCTGGTCACGAAGCACTTGTTCGGGATCACTCACATATTTGTAATGTGTCAGTACGTGAAGCACGTAACTCATTGCCACGCCTAAGACCACAGCACCGATACCCAAAGCCAAAAGAGAGAACTCTCCTTTGATGAAATACATCATTGCCAATCCGAACAATGTGCCGAATATGACGGGCAACAACAAGAGCGGCAGGGTATCACGACTGCGGAAACAGATAAGCAGGAAAATAAGTACCAATATAAGTGAGCCGCCTACGGTGCCTGTCAGGTCATGTTTGATTTGCGAGGCATTATAAAAACCGCTTGCCGGTGTGCCATGATAACTGATACGCACATCGGGGGCACTCGTGGAAAACTCATCAATCAGTGCGTTCAACAGGCGGAATAGGGTAGAACCTTCCCCTGTGTCGGTTGCGGAATAGCGAGGCGTTAGGAATGCGACACATACTGTGGAGTCAGGCACGAAAAAATGTCCGTCGATGGTGCGATAACCACCCGTACCACCTTCGGTCAGCGGTTTCATCTGTTCTGCCAACAAGTTGCGCAAGCCGATAGGGTCTGTCAATATCGCTTCGGGGAACATAGAGCCAAAGTCTCCCTCCAAATCGCTACGGTTCTGACTCATCTGTTGTGCGAAGTGTTCGGGTGTCAGTAGAGTGTCAATACGGGCATAGATAGATGTATCAATGTATGCTGGCAGATGTTCGTTTAAATAGTCAATAGCATCGGGCAGCAAATCGTCGGAAAGGTTGTAGAAAACATCACATAATGATTGATCTTCCCCTTCCATTGCGGTGTCTCGTGCTTGTAAGGAGTCGATGAACGCATCGCAAACCTCGCCGATACGATCTGTTGAAGCACCGTCAATCCCCTCAAAAAGCAGGAAAGTCTTATCCTTGATGCGCAGGTCGGCAAAAGCAAGTTTTGTACTGCCATCCTCATTTTTGGATGAGGGCATCAGTTTGTTAAGGTCTTCTTCAAGATGGATTTGTGCGGCGAAGTAGCCGAAGAAAAGAAACAAGGCAACCAGCGACAACCAGCACACCGCGCGGTGGTTGCGGAAAAAGTGATAGATGCAAATGCAGAGGCGTGTCATGCGGTCAGTTCTCCTTTAAGTTCCAAGTAAGCGCGCTCGTTGTCGTACACCGAGGCAATAATTTCATAGCCGCCGGCCGTGTCCGCAAGGTTGATTTTGATATAAAGCTCCGGGCAAGTTGCGGGCGTGATGACGTTTGTGAAGCGGCACCGGCGAATAGTTTTAATGAACAGTTTCCGTTCGGCCATACTCTCGGCTAACTCCTTGATCATCAGTATGTTGCACACGCCGGGCGACACGGGATTGCCGGGGAAATGCCCTTTGTACACCTCGCAGTCGGGCAACAGAGCGATGTTGAACACGCCGTCGTGCCCGTTGCATTGCGCGTTGAGGATGCGGTAATATTTAGTCTCCGGCACGGTGTTTTACTCCTTTTTGCTGATGTAAATTTTCATCTGCGTCTCCGCCGCGAGCTCGCCGTTGATAAAGGTCTCGCCCGACAGCAGGGTAATGCCGTTCAGCTCCTCGCCCATGCTGATGGTTGTCCGCAGCACGTCGCCTGTTTTCGGAAGGCAATAGCAACGGAAATTCTTCACCTCGCCGATAAAGCCCAACGGCGCTTCCTTCGCACCGGCTGATTTGGCCTTATACCCCGCGAAAGCCGATGCCGACTGCGCGATATGTTCAATTATCCCGGCCTCGTCCATGCTGCCGTCTTCGCGGATAAAGATATTGCCTTGACGAACGGCAAAGGAGGTGTGCGCCTCGTCGCCGCTAACGTCCGTCAGAGCGTCAACCATCAGTATGGGGGCGCGCTGCAACAGCAATTCCTTAATGTCCGTGCCGATTTTCACGCGGGCAGGTGCGACTCAATGTAATCGTATAAATTGTCGAATGTCTGAATGGTGCGCAGCTCGGTAACGGGTATTTTTACTTTATACGTCTGCTGTACTAACGCCACGAGGTCGACGAGGCTCAGGCTGTCGAGATTGAGGGTTTCTTTCACGTTGGCGCCGGGCAGCAGCGTGTCGGCTGATACCTCGAACTCCTCCGCCAATAGGTCGTTCACTTGCTTTACGATTTCTTCGCGTGTCATAGTTTTTTATTTTGTTTATAAGTTCTTTACGATGAGTGTCGAATTGGTGCCTCCGAAGCCGAAGGAGTTCGACAGGAACATGTCGAAATGAGTGTCTATACGCTCGGGCAGGACGTTGATTGATGCCGTCTCTTCATCGGGATTTTCAAAGTTGATGTTCGCCCCGATGAAGTCGTTCTTCATCATAAGCATAGAATAGATGATCTCGCTTGCGCCCGCCATCCACATCTCATGTCCCGTCTGGCTCTTTGTGGAAGTAACGGGTATGCGCCGTTCGCCGAACACGCGGGCGATGGCTTGCGCCTCACGGGCATCTCCGATACGGGTCGATGTGGCGTGGGCATTGATGTAGCCGATTTCAGATGGATTTATGCCGCTATTCTTTAGACAAAGTTCCAACGAGCGTGCCGGTCCGTCGACGTTCGGCGTGGAGATATGGTCGCCATTTCCGGAGAAGCCCCAGCTCATTATCTCGCCCAATATCTTCGCGCCGCGTTTCACGGCATGGTCGTAGCTCTCTATTATGATTGTCGCCGCACCACCGCCCGGCACGAGTCCGTCGCGGTCGCGGTCGAAGGGACGCGAGGCACATTCGGGCTTGTCCTCACGTACGGAGAACGACTGTATGCCGTCGAAAGCGGCAACACCGAACATGTTCGCCTCCTGCGCGCCGCCGCATACCACGCAGTCCTGCAACCCGTCGCGGATGAGCAGATAGCCGAGCCCGACGGAGTGAGAACCCGAGGCGCACGCCGCCGACGCAGTAAGGTTGATGCCGCGCAACTTAAAGAGACAGGCGAGGTTCATAGTTACTGTGGAGTTCATCGATTGGAATATCGCGCCGCTGCCGCATGCCGCCGTGTCGCCGAGCTGCCGGAACTTGTCGAGCGCGTTCATAGTGGCTTCCGCGACGGAGTCGTTGCCGTAGATGAGCCCCACCTCGTTCTTCTCCAAATAGTCGGTATCCAAGCCCGCCGCGTCGAGCGCCTGACGGGTCGCCATATATGCATATTGCGCCTCCTCCGGCATAAACTGCCGTTGGTTGCGGGGGATGAACGGCTTCAGGTCGGCACGGGGGATGTCGGCGCACAGTCCCGAGCGGAACCCCGCCGCCTTGCGCTCCGGGCTGAGGACGATGCCGCTCTTGCCCGAATAAAGCGCGTCGCGCACCTCGTCTAATGTCGTGCCGAGACAGGACCAAATGCCCATGCCCGTTATTACTACTCTGTTTCCCATATACTCATTTTGTTATTTCTTTCGTATAGCATCTGCGGCGCTTGCCGACCGTCGGGTGAAGCGGCTTCCACTGCGACAGCTCCCTGACGTTGTCCTCTAATTGCGGACCGGTCTCCGCGCAACGATAACCCAAAGCATTATAAACGGGAATAAGGTCGTCGAAGAATAAAGCATTAACTCCCAATCCTTGATAATCAGGGTGCACGGCGACGAGCAGCATCTCAGCCTTATCCTCGTGCTTGAACTTTAACGCCTTCAATAAGTGGAACCACCCGAACGGCAACAGTCGGCCGCCCGATTTCCGCAAGGCGTGCGACAGACTGCCCATCGTGATGGCAACGCCGACAATCCTGCCTTTGTCGTCCTCGATGACGGGCAACATCCGCGTGTCTATCAGCGGGATATAGCGCCGGATGAAGTCGTCTATCTGTCTGTCCGTCAACTCCGAATAGCCGAACAGGGGCGAGTAAGCGAGGTTGAGCAACTCAAACACTTTCCGCCCGTAGCCGCCCTGAACAATCTCTTTTTCGCTCAGTTTCCTCACTTTCAACCCGAACATCTCTTTCGTCAGCTTGGCCACGCGGGCATATTTCTCCGGCACGTCCTTCGGCACGTCGATGCTCACCTGCACCCAGTCGACCTCTTTCCGATAGCCTAATGCTTCGAGGTGCTGCGGATAATAGGAAGGGTTGTAAATAGTTATCATCGAGCCGAGCCGGTCAAAGTCTTCCACGAGCATACCCTCCTTGTCGAAGTCGAAGATACCCATCGGCCCTTGAATGTGCGTCATGCCGCGCTCGCGACCCCAGTCCTCGACGGCGTCGAGCAAAGCCTTGGAAACATCCTTGTCGTCGATGAACTCGATGAAGCCGAAGCGGACGGCGCGCGTGCCCCATTTCTCGTTGGCGTGATGGTTGATTATTCCGGCGATGCGGCCGACGCACTCGCCCTTGTCGTTGTAAGCCACGAACGGCTGAATGTCGGAATATTCCAACCCGGCGTTCTTGCGCGGGTCGAACGTATCGAGGATGTCGGAGTCGAGCTCGGGCACATACTGCGCACAACCGGCATACAAACGGTGCGGCAGGCGCACGAAATCGCTCATCTCGCGCTTGCTTCTCGCTTCGGTTACTGTTATCTTCCCCATGACCTCTCAGCCTTTATCTATTGGTTGTTTGCCCTAATTAGCAAGCACAACCGCGCGGCAGGGCTTTCCGGCCGCCACCGAGGTGCAAAGGTACAAACAAACTTTAAAATAGCAGCAAGGATTATTAAGAAAGCGAAAAAATATGCAAGCGAAAAAATGCCCTAAAACTGGTAAAAATTTCCGCAGCGATTATCTTAGTTGCTACTAATCCAGCGGCTTAGCGTTGCGGTTGGCCGCCGCAGTAATCAGTGTCGCCTGCGTTTCAACTATCGGCCTCAATTACAGCTTTTGCCTTCGTTTCAGTTGCCGTTTCTTCCTTTAAACAAAAGTATTAACCGGCGTTTTCTTCGACGATGATGCCCGTGCGGCGGAGGTTGTCCCAAAACTCGGGGTACGACTTGCTGACCACCTCGGGGTTCGCGATGCGCAAGGAGTTGAAACGTTGCGCGAGGGGCGCAAAAGACATCGCCATTCGATGGTCTTCGTAGGTGTTTATCGGTTCGTCGGCGGGCGTTGTTTTTTCGCCGTCCCACACGAGACGACTGTCGCCGTAGTCCTGCAGCACGAAGCCGAGTTTGCGCAGCTCTGTCTTGAGCGCAAGGATGCGGTCGGTCTCCTTTATCCGCAGCGTCGACAGTCCCGTGAAGTCGAACGGTATGTCGAGTCCGCAGCAGGTGCACACGAGGGTCTGCACGAGGTCGGGGCAGTTGCTGAAATCGAACACGAGGCGGCTCACTTTCATACTGCCGCGCCGCAACGTTACTCTCGTCGGCACTTTCTTCTCTTTCGTGGCGAAGATGGTGCGCACTCCGAGCAACGAGAAGAGGTATTTCACCGTCGTGTCGCCTTGTATGCTGCCGTCCGTCAAACCGTCGAGATGCAGCTCCGCCGTAGCGCCCGACAACGCCAACAGTTCGTACCAATATGACGCTGCCGTCCAGTCGTTCTCGATGAAGTAGTGAACGGGCTTGTACGGCTGCGGACGGACAGTGATGGTGTCTACGGCTGTCCATTCGGCGTGCGCCCCGAAATCCTGCATCATACCCAACGTGAGGTCGATGTAGGCACGACTGATGACGCTGCCCGTAAGCTGCACCGACAGTCCGCGCCGCATCATCGGCGCTGTCATCAACAGTGCGGAGACATACTGCGAGGAGACATTACCCTCCATCTGTATGCTGCCGCCGTAGAGGTTTCTCCCGCGAATGTGCAACGGCGGGAAGCCGTCAGCACCCTCGTAGGTGATGTCTGCGCCTAATTGCCGGAGCGCTTCGACGAGCACTTTTATCGGTCGGCGACACATCCGCGCCGTGCCGGTGAGCGTGTGCTCTCCCTCGCGAATGCTGAAGAACGCCGTCAGAAACCGCATCGCCGACCCCGCCGCAGCGATGTCGATAATATCGGGACGGTCGCGTAACGCGGCAATCAGTACGGCGGAATCATCACACCGACTGACATTCTCGAGGTCGGCCTTTTGCGAGGAGAGTGCCGAGAGGATGAGCGCACGATTGGTGATGCTCTTCGAGGCGGGCAGCGAGATAGTCGTTGTCGTCAGCGGACGGGCTGTGATGAGGTATGTCTTGGGGGGCATCGCCGACGGCTTATTTCGTTGTGATGAGGTTCATACCTTCCGCCACGGCCTCCATATTGAGCGGTATGAGCTTGTGATGTCGCTCCGGCAACGATTTGTAGAGCGCTTTCTGCAAGCCCTCCGTGCTCACCACGGGGCACACTTTCAGCAGTGCGCCCAGCACTATCATATTGAACACTTTCGCGTTGCGCATCTCCGCCGCCTTTTCCATCGCCGAAACGGAATATACCGTGATGTCGGTGCGTGTCGGCGGGGTGAGTATGCCGTTGTCGTCGTAGATGAGTATGCCGCCGGACTTCACCTTCGGCTGGAACTTGTCGAGCGAGGGCTGATTGAGCACGATTGCCACGTCGTAGCGGCTGAGGATGGGCGAGGCAATTGGCGTGTCGCTGATGATGACAGTAACATTTGCCGTGCCGCCGCGCTGTTCGGGACCGTAGGCGGGCATCCACGTTACTTCCTTGTCTTCAAGCAACCCGCTGTAAGCAAGGATTTTTCCCATCGAGAGAACGCCTTGTCCGCCAAAGCCCGATATGATGATTTCTTTTTTCATTTCAGTTGGATAGATGTATTATGTCGTTTTTTACAGTCAGAGCGACGTGGTGTCTTTGAGGTCGCCTTTCGGATATTGGCTGAACATGTTCTCTTTCATCCACTCGTTTGCCGCCTCCGGACTCATCTTCCATCCGCTTGAACAGGTTGAGACTATCTCCACGAGACACGCCCCCTTGCCCTGCATATTCGCCTCGAACGCCTTGCGGATTGCCTGCTTCGCCTTGCGTATTGAGGGCACGCTCTCCACGCTCTGGCGCGTTACGTAGCACGCTCCGGGCAGCAGTGCCGCCATCTCGGTGAGATTGAGCGGATAGCCGTGCAGTTGCGGGTCGCGACCGTACGGGCAAGTGGAGGTTTTTTGTCCGATGAGCGTCGTGGGCGCCATCTGTCCGCCCGTCATGCCGTAGATGGCATTATTGATGAAGATAAGCGTCGTGTTGTCGGCGCGGTTGAGGGCGTGCAGCGTCTCCGCCGTACCGATACAGGCAAGGTCGCCGTCGCCCTGATAAGTGAACACCAACCGATCCGGCATCAGGCGTTTCAAGGCGCAGGCGAGAGCAGGGGCACGACCGTGAGCCGCCTCCTGCCAGTCGATGTCGATATAGTTGTAAGCAAAGACGGCGCAACCGACGGGCGATATGCCTATTGCCTTGTCCGTCATTCCCATCTCCTCGATGACTTCCGCCACGAGTTTGTGCACCACGCCGTGGCTGCAACCGGGGCAGTAGTGCATGCGGTTGTCGTTGAGCAACGTCGGTTTCTTGTAGACGAGGTTCTCCTCCGATATGATATTATTAGCCATTGTCCTCTCCTTTCTCCATTAAGGTCTTCAGCGCGTCTACCACTTCACTCGGCTCGGGTATGATGCCTCCCATTCGTCCGCAGTGTACTATCGGCAACGCCTTTCCCAGCGCGAGCCGTACGTCGGTTATCATCTGTCCGGCATTAATCTCCACCACGAGGACACCTTTCTTGCCTTGCGCCGCCTGCTGCAGCTCTTTCTCGGGGAATGGCCATAGGGTGATCGGGCGGAACATTCCGACATTAATGCCTTGCTCGTGCGCCTCCTCCATCGCACTACGCGATATGCGCGCCGCCGAGCCGAACGCCACGATGAGCCAGTCGGCATTATCGACGGCAATCTCCTCGCAGCGTGTCTCCGCAGCGCGGATAGCGGCGTATTTTTCTTGCAGAGCGAGGTTCTTCTTCTCCATCTCCTCAGGGCGTAACTCGAGCGAGGTGATGATGTTCTGCGGTCGTCCGTTCTTGCGTCCCGTCGTTGCCCACGGACAATCGCGCTCTATCTCCTCCATCGTGCGTCGCGGCTTCATCGGCGGCAACACCACCTTTTCCATCATCTGCCCTATCACACCGTCGGAGAGTATCATGACAGGATTGCGGTATTTGAATGCGAGGTCGAATGCGAGGTCGACGAAGTCCGCCATCTCCTGCACGCTGTTCGGCGCGAGTACTATGACGTTATAGTCGCCGTTGCCGCCTCCGCGGGTGGCTTGGAAATAGTCGCCCTGCGAGGGCTGTATGGTGCCCAGTCCCGGTCCGCCGCGCTGCACGTTGACGATTACTCCCGGCAGTTCTGCACCCGCCATGTAGGATATTCCCTCCTGCATGAGCGCTATGCCGATGCTCGACGAGGTTGTCATCACCTTTTTTCCCGCTCCCGCTCCGCCGTAGAGCATATTGATGCTTGCCAATTCGCTCTCCGCCTGCACCACTATCATGCCCGTCGTCTCCCACGGTTTGAGTGCCGCCAACGTCTCTATCACCTCCGTCTGCGGGGTGATGGGATAGCCGAAATAGCCGTCGCAACCGCACCGCACCGCAGCGTGCGCGATAGCTTCGTTGCCCTTGATGAGCATAACTTCTCTCTCTTCCATTCTCGTCGCCTCCTTAAATTTTCTGCTTGTAGACGGTGATACAGCCGTCGGGACACACGATGCCGCACGCCGCACACCCGATACAGTCGTCCGCCCGCACCGCTTGTGCATAGGCGAGACCGAACCGGTTCACACGACGCGGGTCCACTTCAATGACGTTCTTCGGACACGCCACGGCACATAGGTTGCACCCCTTACACCGCTCCGTGTCAACAATAATCGCTCCTTTTATCATTTTCCTCCGTATGAAAATATCCTCGTTTCGCCCTGTCCGAAAGCGCCGGCTCAGGGGTTATAGTAGTCTTTGCAATAAAACTCGAACTGCGCCGCCAACATTTCGCGTGCGGTTCGTGCGGGCGAGTCGGGGTCGAGCGCGACTGCCTCGCTGTAAGCGTTCATCGCCTCGTCATATCGTCCCTCGCGCCGCAGACGGTTGCCACGTTCGTACAACTCCGTGCTACTCGCCATGTTGCGCCGCTTTCAGAGTGTTCAACATGAGCGAGCAGATGGTCATCGGTCCCACGCCGCCCGGTACGGGAGTGATGTACGCACATTTCGGCGACACGTTATCAAAATCGACATCGCCGCATAGACGGAACCCGCTTTTGCGCGTAGCATCCGGCACACGTGTCGTACCCACATCGATAACCACGGCGCCCTCTCTCACCATGTCCGCCGTAACAAAATGCGGTTTGCCTATAGCGGCAATAATGATGTCCGCCGCGCGACACTCCTCTTTGATGTTCTTCGAGTGTGAATGGAGCACGGTTACCGTGGCATCGCCCCGCTCTTTTTGCATCATCAGTTGCGCCATCGGTTTCCCCACTATGTTGGAGCGCCCGAGTATGACGCATTTCCGCCCGCTCGTCTCTATATTGTAGTGTTGCAGCAACGTGAGAATGCCCAGCGGTGTTGCGGAGACAAAACCGGGCAACCCGATGGCGAGCCGTCCGACATTGACCGGGTGAAAGCCGTCAACATCCTTGTCGGGCGAGATTGCCTCCGTGATACGTTGCTCGTTGATATGTTTCGGCAAGGGCAACTGCACGATAAAGCCGTCAACGGACGCGTCATTGTTCAGTTTGTCAACGCAAGAAAGCAACTCCTCCTCCGTTACGTCCTCCTCATAGCGAATTAGCGACGACTGAAATCCGCACTCCTCGCACGCACGCACCTTGTTTCTGACGTATGTCTCCGAGCCGCCGTCGTGTCCCACGAGCACCGCCGCGAGATGAGGGCGTTTGCCGCCGCGCGCAACTATCCCGCTCACTTTTTTCGCGATGTCCTGCTTGATGGTTGCCGCTGTCTGTTTGCCGTCGATTATTGTCATAATTGTTTGGTTGTCGGAAAAGATAAAGGGATTAGTTCGGTCGTCCGCCGCGCATCTGCCGCATGACGTTCTTCACGTTGCCGCCCGCCACCATCTTCATCACCTTGCGCGTCTGGTCGAACTGTCGGATGAGACGGTTGACATCATCGATTGATGTGCCGCTGCCGCGTGCGATACGTTGTTTGCGGCTGATGTTGAGAATGTCGGGGTGAGAGCGCTCTTTCGGCGTCATACTGAGTATGATGGCTTCGATGCTCTTGAACGCGTCGTTGTCTATGTCGACATCGCGCAACGCCTTACCCATACCGGGCAACATCGACGCGAGGTCTTTCAGGTTGCCCATTTTCTTCACTTGTTGGATTTGGTTGTAGAAGTCGGAGAAGTCGAACTTGTTCTTCAGCAGTTTCTTTTGCAACCGCCGCGCCTCCTCCTCGTCGTATTGTGCCTGTGCACGCTCCACAAGAGAGACGACATCACCCATGCCGAGTATGCGGTCCGCCATGCGGGAGGGATGGAACACGTCTATTCCGTCGGGCTTCTCACTCGTGCCGATGAACTTTATTGGCTTGTCGACCACCTGCCGTATTGAGAGTGCCGCGCCGCCGCGACTATCGCCGTCGAGCTTGGTGAGTACCACACCGGTGAAATCGAGACGGTCGTTGAACTCTTTTGCGGTGTTCACTGCGTCTTGTCCCGTCATAGCGTCAACGACAAAGAGCAACTCGTCGGGGGTAACCGCACTCTTTATGTCCATTGCCTGCTGCATCAGTTCCTCGTCGACGGCTTGCCTGCCTGCGGTGTCGACAATTACCGTATCGTAACCTTTCGCTTTCGCCTCTTTGATTGCATTAAGTGCCACAGCAACGGGGTCGGTAGCGTTATCAATGCTGAATACCTCCACACCTACCTGCCCGCCCAGCACGCGCAACTGCTCCACTGCCGCCGGACGGAACGTGTCGCACGCGGCCAACAACACTTTTTTATGTTGCTTCTCTTTAAGCAAAAGCCCGAGTTTGCCGCACATCGTCGTCTTGCCCGCACCGTTCAAGCCCGCCATCATTATAACGCTCGGACGACTGACAAGTTGCAGCCCGACAGCCTCGCCGCCCATTAAAGAAACCAGCTCGTCGTGAACAAGCTTCACCATCAGTTGCCCGGGCTTTACGGCCGTGAGCACATTCATACCCAGCGCCTTTGTTTTGACGGTGTCGGTGAAAGTCTTCGCCACGCGATAGTTCACGTCGGCATCGATGAGCGCGCGCCGCACTTCTTTGAGCGTCTCCGCAACGTTTATTTCAGTGATTTTGCCTTCGCCTTTAAGCAGTTTAAGCGAACGCTCTAATCTGTCGGATAAGTTTTCGAACATAGCTTCACAAAGGTAGTTACGAACGGTTGTCCTTGCGGTTGGGCTGCCGGCGTTTTAACCAATATTATGCAATTTTTACATGGAATTGCACACCGATATTTCTTGTGCGCAAAATAATGCCGCGCCGCGTTTTCGCAGCCTGCGCGAAGGCCTTTATTCCTTAATGCGGATGTGCGCCACGAGCGGCAGATGGTCGGAGAAACCGTTTGTCCAGCGCATGCCCGTGAAGGTGCGGTTGGGCTTGCGGCCGCCGTAGGTGTTGTCATCGACGAGCAGCGGGTCGATGTCGTTGATGATGCAGTCGGCGCCGGGCAGAAGGGGTGCGCTGACGAATACGTGGTCGATGGTGGACCATTCGTCTTTAAACTTGTACGACCCTTCCGCGCCGTTGCTGCCTTGCGCTTCGGCGGAGATGTCGGTAAGTTGCCGCTCGATGAGTTGCTCGAGCGAAGGACCGTCGGGCGGGTCGTTGAAATCGCCGGCGATGATGATGTTCGCTTCGGGCGAAATTGCGCGCAGGCTGTCGACGGCTTCGGCGAGGCGTTTCACCACGTGCTGGCGGTTGGGCCGCGTCTTGTATTCGCCCCCGAGCCGGCTCGGAGCATGCACAACGAAGATATGCAGCGTGTCGTCGTCGGGGATGAGGCCCGAGACGTAGAGTATGTCGCGCGTGGCACGCATCTTCGGCAGGGGTTTAATGCGGATGGAATGATGATTGATCGGCTTGAACGAGGCCGGCGAATAAAGCAGCGCCACATTAATTCCGCGCACGTCGGGCCCGTCGGTGATGATATATTCGTAGCCGGCGTTGCGGAGGATGGAGCGGCGCGTAAGGTCGAACATCACCGAGTCGTTCTCCACCTCGGTCAAGGCAATAAAATCGGCGAGGGTAGGGCTGCCGTCAACCTCCCTTCCGCAGGAAAGGATCTCTTTGCCGATGTTCGTAATCTTCCGCCAATATCGCTGAAACGTCCAGTTATAAATGCCGTCGGGCGTGAATTCCTCGTCAGCCTTCTCGGGGTTGTCGAACGTGTCGAAGAGGTTCTCGCAATTAAGCTCCGCGAACGTGAGGATGAACAACAGGATTGCCGCGAACATATCACTTCTGTTGCCTTACGTTGCGGCGTATCTTGTCGATGTAAGCCTTCATCCGCGCGGCATCCTTACAGTCGATGATGTCGAGAAGTTCTTTCAGTTCGCTTCGTATGCCCGCCACTTGGTCGTGGGTGTGCGGATTGAAAAGAATTTCCTGCAAGAGATAATCGTCTTCGCTGAGCACGCCTTTCGCTATTCCCATGTGGCGTTTGAACGTTGTCCCGGGCGCATCTTGCGGCTTCATAACGGCGGCGAAAGTGAACGTCGAGACGAACGGTATACTCAGCGAATACGCCACGGTTTTGTCGTGCTCGTCGAAAGTGTATTCGTAGATGTTGAGCCCCATCCGGCTGTAAAGTTCTTTGAAGAAGCAGCGTCCCATAAAATCGCCCTCATTGATTATAATGGCGTTCTCGTCGGCGAGTTGGTGGATGTTGGCGAAAGTGGGTCCGAACATCGGGTGGGTCGACACGTAGCGGCGCCCCGTTTTTTCATAATAATCCTTCAGCCCGGTTTTCACGGAGGCTATGTCGCTTATGATGCACGTCGGCGGAAGGTGCGGCAACACCTCGTCGAAAGCGGCTGTGGTGTATTTCAGCGTAACGCAGTTGAGCGCCATCTCCGGCTCGAACTTGTCTATTTCGGCAAGGTCGGAGAAGCGTTGGCAGTTGTAAGTAAAGCGCATTCGGCGGGCATCTTTCTCGTAAACCGCCACTTCATGATCGAAGGAAAGCAGGTCTATGAAGAAAGAACCCATCTTCCCGGCACCTAAAACAAGTATTTTCATAACCGCGTTTATCTATTGACGATTTCTATCTGTTGGCGCACGCTCTCCTCATGAATCAGCTCGAAGATGTGCGTGGTGAACTCGGGCGACATGCCGCATAGCGAACCCTGCACGCCGCGACGCGAGAGGATGTCGTTGTACCTCCCCGCTTGCACGACGGTCATATTGTGTTCCTTTTTATACTGCCCTATCTCCCGGCAGACGCGCATTCGTTTTGACAGGAGGTTCATCAGTTGGTCGTCCAGCTCGTCAATCTGCTGCCTCAGCCCGGTGATATTCTCCGTAGTAACCGTCTCGGAACGAACGACAAGAAGCGAGAGGATATAAGCCAGCACGTCGGGCGTGATCTGCTGCGAAGCGTCGCTCCATGCCTCGTCGGGGTTGCAGTGCGCCTCAACAATCAGTCCGTCGAAGCCCATATCCATCGCTTGTTGGCAGAGAGGGGCAATAAGGTCGCGTCTGCCGCCGATATGACTCGGGTCGCAGAGGATAGGCAGCGAGGGGTAACGGCGGTGCAACTCGATAGGTATGTGCCACATCGGCAGGTTGCGGTAGATCTTCTTGTCGTATGCCGAAAAACCGCGATGAATCACGCCGAGCCGTTTGATGCCCGCATTATTAAACCGCTCCAACGCGCCAATCCACAATTCTATGTCGGGGTTGACGGGGTTTTTTACAAGCAACGGAATATCTACGCCTTTTAATGCATCTGCCAGAGCTTGTACGGCAAAGGGATTAGCCGAGGTGCGTGCGCCAATCCAAAGAATATCCACTCCGTACTTCAAGGCAAGCTCCACGTGTTCGGGCGTAGCCACCTCCGTTGCCGTGAGCATACCAGTCTCCTCTTTCACGCGTTGCAGCCACGGCAGGGCTTTCTCGCCGTTGCCCTCGAAGCCGCCCGGTTTGGTGCGCGGTTTCCATACTCCGGCGCGGAACATCCGGCAACCTTTCACCGCCAAACCGCGGGCGGCGCTCATCACTTGCTCCTCCGTCTCCGCACTACACGGACCGGCAATCACCATCGGACGCTCTTCCTCTCCCGGCAGACCGAGAGGCTGTAATAGTAATTCCATATCGCTTTCTCCTTTCTGTTTTGTCTCTTCTAATAAATACAAAAATCATTCACCCCGCACCAACGCTTCAATCCTCTCGAGCGCCTCCTTAATCTTCGCGTCTTTGGCACAGAGGGAGATGCGGATATATCGCTCGCCGTTCTTGCCGAAGATGAAGCCGGGGGTGATGAAGACGCGGGCCTCGTTGAGCACACGCTCCGTCAGCTCCTCGCACGTAGCATATTTGTCGGGGATGCGCCCCCAGAGGAACATTCCCGTTTGCCGCTTATCGAAAGTGCAACCGAGCGCGGTCATAATCCGCTCCGCAACCGCGCGGCGACGACTGTAAACGTTGATATTATATTCCTCGTGCCACTCGCGCGTATTAGTTTCCAAAGCCTTAGCCGCCGCTAACTGAATGCCGCGGAACGTGCCCGAATCGATGTTCGATTTCACTTTCAGCGTCCACGAAATCATCTCGGCATTACCCGCCACAAGCCCCACACGCCAACCGGGCATATTGAAACTCTTCGACATAGAATTGAACTCAAGGCAACAGTCCTTCGCCGACGGTATTTGCAATATCGACAACGGCTTCCGGTTGAGGATGAACGAGTAAGGATTATCGTTCACAACGACGATGTTCTTCCTCCGCGCAAAATCGACGAGCCGCTCGTAGGTGTCAAGCCGTGCGGCAGCTCCGGTGGGCATATGCGGATAGTTGGTCCACATTATCCGCACGTCGGAGAGATCCATCGCGTCGAGGCGGGCGAAGTCGGGCTGCCAACCGTTCTCCTCTTCAAGGTCGTAGGTAACGACTTTCGCCCCGAGCAGCTTGCTCAAAGAGGTGTAAGTAGGATAACCGGGATCGGGCACAAGCACGCTCTCGCCGGGATTGACCAGCGCGAGGGTCGTGTGAAGGATGCCCTCTTTCGAGCCGATGAGCGGCAGGATCTCCGTGTCGGGGTCAAGCTCCACGCCGTATGTTTTCTTATAAAAATGCGCCATCGCCTGCCGCAGTTCGGGCGTCCCGGCGGTAGGCTGGTAGCCGTGGGCATCAGTCTCGTGAGCCGTAGCGCACAACTGCTCTATGGTCTGCTCCGACGGCGGCATGTCGGGCGAGCCGACAGCCAGCGAGATGATGTCTTGCCCCTCGGCGTTCCTGCGGGCTATTTCTTTGAGCTTGCGGCTGAAATAATATTCACTTACTTCGCTCAGGCGGGCGGCGGGTTTTATCGGCATGCTACGTATTCTCCTAATATTTTAAGTTCTTTCGTAAGCGGCATTATGGCATCTATGCTCTGGCGGTAGCGCGTCAGGTTGTCGAAAGTGAGGTCGACATAGAAAAGGTATTCCCATTCGTGCCCTATCACGGGCAACGATTGTATCTTCGTCAGGTTGATGTCGTAAAAAGACAAGATGGTGAGCACCTTCGACAAAGACCCCTCCGAGTGAGGGAGCGAGAAGACGATGCTCGACTTGTTCACCGCCTCGATGGAGCGCAGGAAGTCGGCACGCTTCGGGTTGGTGAGCACGAGGAAGCGGGTGTAGTTGTGTTTGTTGTCCTCGATATGGTCCTCCAACACTTTCATGCCGTACATCTTTGCCGCCAAGGAGTGGCATATCGCGGCACGTCCCCGCAACCGGTTCTTACTGATATTCTCCGCTGCCCCCGCCGTGTCCTCACACTCGACAACCATCAGCTCGGGATGACCTTCGAGAAACTTGCGGCACTGCATCAACGCCACGGGATGAGAGTCGACGGCGGTAATCGTCTGCCAGTCGTCCTCCTCGAGGCAGCAGATGGAATGCTGGATGTGTACCTTGTGCTCGCCGACCACCGTTGCGCCGGAATCGCGCAGCAGCTCGTAGTTGTGGAGCAGTGAGCCCGCAATAGTGTTCTCAATGGCGGTGAGCGCCACCGTTGTCGGGTCGGCAGCCAACTCGCGGAACACCTCTTCAAACGTGGCGCAGCAGACAAGCTGTATCTGCTCGCCCGCGAAATAGTCCTCCGCCGCCATAGCGTGGAACGAGCCGGGTTGCCCTTGGATTGCTATTCGTTTCATATTTCGTTTTTCGTCTGTTATTCTCTCGTTAAAAGAAACCTTTAATAAAAAACGCCCCGCCACCATTTTACCGGAAGCGGGACGCTTGTCTATTAGAGTTTCTGCTTTTCTTACATCAAGCCAACCCCGCTTCACGCTTTTGGCGCAAAGTAAAAGTAATAGCCGAAGTAAAATACACTAACGTGAATCATTGTCTTTCCTTTATCGCCCGCAAAGGTAACACAAGAATTACGAAACAACAAAACAATTTCAAACGTTTTTTGCAAACGAGTGCAAAATAAGCTTGCTTAAATTTTGTCGAGTGCAGCTAAAAGGTCGATTTTAAATCAAATTTTTGTTATTGCAGCTGATCCGAAGGGGCGGGATTGCGGCGGTAGCCCTGCGGCGACTGGCCTGTCATACGCCGGAAGAACTTGCAGAAGAACGCCGTATTGGAGAACCGGAGGGTGTCGGCAATCTCGGTGATTTGCCGGTCGGTATGGCGCAGGAGCACTTTTGCGGCTGTTGCCACGGCACGGTCGAGCCACTCCTTTGCCGTGATGCCGCTCTCGTTTTTCACCACTGTGCCGAGGTATCTCTGCGTTATGCACATCTTGTCGGCGTAGAACCCGAGCGCGCGGTGTTCACGGCAGTGCGTGTTGACAAGTGCGATGAAGCGCTCGAACATTTGCCGGGCGTGGGGCGAGGGCGTGCCGGCTGTCGGCTCCCGGTGTTTGTTTTGCCAATCATAATAGCACAACAAGGCGTGTATGAGCCCGTTGACAGTGCCTTCGACGACTTCTTTCTGATGAATAAAATCCCAGATGATGCCGAACAAGCGGTAAGCGACAGCCGCCTCGTCCGCCGTAACGGGGGTGGTCATAACGGAGGAGTTACCCGCTTGGTAGTCGGCAGCGGACCTGTTTGCGGCGAGGTTAAACCGCTCGTTACTCACCATCATGGCGCATATCTCGAAATCGGGGGAGAAGTCATTTGCTTGCACGATGCTGCCCTTGCCTATGAAGACAAAAGTGTTCGCGCCGACAGAGAGATCCATCATATTTATCATTACCCTTGCCGAACCCCGCCGTATGAGCCCTATCCGCGGCTCTTCGATGAGGTACGGCACACCGGTCTGCAGGATCCCCGCTGTCGTCGGGTTGCCCCCGAAGAGCATTCCGATGTCGTTTTTCATATACGGCAGCGACGTGTTATCCTTGCCGGCACGCTCCACGATGTCCCGCATCTCGGAGAATGAGATATAATTTAATTTCTTGCCACCCATATTTTTGTTGCCCTTTGTTCGGGGTCAAAGTTATCGAAAAAGTGAAGATAAGGCAATAAAAATCGGGTTAAGAAAGTCCTTTTTGCCATATTCGGCTAAAAAAAGAACATTTATTTGTAACAACGGACAACAGGTTATTGATTTGCTAATGATTACCTTTGCACTATCAAACGAATAGCTATGCGATCGATTATTCTTTTTGTTCTTTTCATCCTTTCTTCCGCGGGTGCTTTCGGGCAGATAACTCTGGAGCGGTGCAAGGCGTTGGCGCGGGAGAACTATCCCGTCATCCGGCAGTTGGATTTGGTGGAGCAGAGCCGTGATTTCAATATCAGTAATGCCGCGAAAGGGTGGCTGCCGCAGTTCGGTTTGTCGGCGAAGGCGTCGTATCAGAGTGATGCCACGAAGTTGCCCGTTACCATCCCCTCGCTCGACTTCTCGGGACTGAGCCGCGACCAGTACGACTTCAGCCTCAATGTCAGTCAGAATATCTACGACGGCGGGGCGGTGTCGACGGCGAAGAAGATTGCCTCGCGGCAGGGCGATGTCGACCGTGAGAGCGTCAATGTGGCACTGTACGACGTCTATTCGCGCATTGAGGAAATCTTTTTCGGCATTCTCTTGCTCGACGAGAACATCCGCCAGAGTCTCCTGCTGATAGACGATCTCAACATCTCGCTTGGGAGCGTGGAGAGCATGTTGCAGTCGGGCGTGGCGAACGAGGGTGATGTCGAGGCGGTGAAAGTGGAGCTGATAAGTGCCGGGCAGACGCTTACGGGGCAGCAATCGTCGCGTGCGGCATATCTGAAAATGCTCTCCACCTTTACCGGAGAGGAGATGACGGAGGACACGCAGTTGGAGAAGCCCGCGTCGGACACGGCATTTTCTTATATAAATCGTCGTCCGGAGCTTGACTATTACAATGCCCAGGAGTTGCTGTTGGACGAGAGAAACAAGTCGCTCGATACCGACCTGCGTCCTCATCTCAGCCTTTTCCTGCAAGGCGGATATGCCAATCCCGCGCTCAATATGTTCAAGACGGGCTTCC
Organism: Prevotella sp.; assembly: GCA_021204905.1. GTDB lineage: Bacteria > Bacteroidota > Bacteroidia > Bacteroidales > Bacteroidaceae > Prevotella. The sequence continues at coordinate 54,950 of JAJPYN010000019.1, read as the reverse complement.
AATGGTATTATAAGGTCGGCGCGACGCTCACGTGGAACTTCGGCAGTCTCTACACGCGGAGCAACGACAAGAAGAAAATCGCCCTCGAGCGGCAGACCGTTGACAGCAACCGCGCGGCGTTCCTGCTCAACACGCAGCTGCAAAGCGAGATGCAAGGAGGCAATATCGACAAGCTCCGGCGGCAGATTGCGCAAGACGACGAGATAATTTCCCTCCGCGAAAGCATAAGGAGCAAGTCGGAGAAAAAAGTGGAGAACGGCACCGAGACGGTGAATGAGATGCTGCGCGACATAAACGCCGTGAGCGAGGCATGCCGGCAGAAGAACATCCACGAGGTACAACTCTTGCAGGAAATCTATAAGCTCAAGACGATAAATAATATCTAATTATGAAGACAAGAGTATATTTTTTCCTCGCTCTTTGCGCCGCAACAGCCGGTTGCAAGAGCAATAAAGGCGGGTATGACGCTACGGGCATGTTCGAGGCAACGGAGGTAACGGTGTCGGCTGAGGAGAGCGGAAGGCTGCTTACTTTCGACATCACCGAGGGCGACAGTCTGTCTCTCGGGCAGCAGGCGGGACTGATTGACACGGTGCAGCTCTATCTGCAAGCCCTGCAACTCGGCGCCACAAAGGAGAGCTATGCCAACCAACGCCCCGACATCTCCTTGCAAATTGCATCGACACGACAGCAGCTAACGAATGCCGAGACCGAACAACGGCGCTACGAACAACTTGTGAAAGACGGTGCGGCAAACAAGAAACAGCTCGACGATGCCGTAAATACGGTGAACGTATTGCGGCGCGATCTGGCGGCGTTACAGTCGTCTTTGGGCAACAGCACCAACTCTCTCAACAGCCAGATGAGCGCCACCGACATCCAGCGCGAACAGGTGTTGGACCGGTTGCGGCGCTGCCACGTCAAGTCTCCGATAACCGGCGTGGTTTTAGACAAGTATGCCGAGGCGGGTGAATATGCGGCTCCCGGCACGCCGCTGTTCAAGATTGCGGACATTTATAATATGTATATGCGCGCGTATATCACCACGGCACAGCTGCAAAACGTGCGTCTCGGGCAGACCGTTCGCGTGTTTGCGGACTACGGCAACGGACAGCGGAAGGAGTACGAGGGGACGGTTACGTGGGTCTCCGACCGCTCCGAGTTTACTCCGAAGACCATCCTGACCGACGACGAGCGTGCCGACCTCGTCTATGCAGTTAAGATTTTGGTGAAGAACGACGGGTTTATCAAGATAGGAATGTACGGTGAAGTGAAGTTCTAACCTTATCTCTCGGGCATTATGAGCGTGGTGGAGGTCAGTCATATTAGCAAGAGCTACGGTGCGGTACGTGCGCTTGACGATGTGTCGTTGTCGGCGGAGCGCGGCGAGATGGTGGGCATCATCGGTCCCGACGGCAGTGGCAAGACGAGCCTGTTCCGCATTCTGACCACCTTGCTCCTGCCCGACAGCGGCACGGCAACCGTCGAGGGGTTCGACACCGTGGCACAAATGAAAGAGATAAGGCGGCGCGTGGGATATATGCCCGGCAGTTTCTCGCTCTATCCCGACCTGACTGTGGAGGAGAATCTGAACTTCTTTGCCACGCTCTTCCATACGACGGTGAAAGACGGATACAGCCGTATCGCCCCGATTTACAGCCAGATAGAGAAGTTCAAACGTCGTCGGGCAGGCGCTCTGTCGGGAGGAATGAAGCAGAAGTTGGCACTCTCCTGCGCTCTCGTACACGACCCCACGGTGCTCTTCCTCGACGAGCCGACGACAGGCGTAGACCCCGTTTCGCGCACGGAACTGTTTGATATGCTTTGCCATGAGCGCGATGCGGGACTGACGATACTTGTCTCCACGCCCTATTTAGACGAGGTGCGGCGTTGCGACAGGGTTGTTTTCCTCTCGCAAGGACAAATGAAAGGCAGCGGCTCTCCCGAGGAGATACTCACCCGTTTCGCCGATATATTCAACCCCGCGCCGATCTCTCACGACGGCGAAGAGAAGCACGAGGACGACACGGTGATACGAGTGGAGCATCTTGTGAAGGCATTCGGCGATTTCCGCGCTGTGGACGACATCAGTTTCTCCGTAAGAAAAGGCGAGATATTCGGCTTCTTAGGCGCTAACGGAGCGGGGAAAACAACGGCGATGAGGATGCTTACGGGGCTGAGCATTCCTACCTCGGGGACGGGCACCGTGGCGGGTTTTGACATCAACAAACAAAGCGAAGAGATAAAGAAACATATCGGCTACATGAGCCAGCGCTTCTCTCTCTATCAGGACCTTACCGTCAGAGAGAACATCAGACTGTTCGGCGGCATCTACGGATTGTCTGCTAAGGCGATTGCGGACAAGACAAGCGAGATGCTCAAAATGTTGAAATTGGAGGGGCAAGGCGACACGATAGTGAAATCATTCCCGCTCGGATGGAAGCAGCGGCTTGCCTTCGCGGTGAGCATTTTGCACGACCCCGAGGTGGTATTTCTCGACGAACCGACGGGCGGAGTTGACCCCGCGACGCGCCGGCAGTTCTGGGAGATGATCTACGAAGCGGCGGGACGGGGGATAACAGTGTTCGTTACGACGCACTATATGGACGAGGCGGACTATTGCGACCGCGTCTCTATAATGGTTGACGGGCGGATTAGCGTGCTCGGCACCCCTGCGGAGCTGAAACGCGCACACGGAGTAGGGGATATGAACAGCCTGTTCACGCTCATCGCACGGCAGGCGCAAAGGAGCGGAGACTGAGGCGTATGAGGAGTTTCTTGTCGTTTGTGGCAAAGGAGACGCGGCACATTCTGCGCGACCGGCGTACCGTTATGATACTCTTCGGTATGCCGATAGTGATGATGTTACTGTTCGGGTTCGCCATCTCCAACGATATAAAGAACGTCCGTGTGGTGCTTGTCGGCTCGTCAAAGGATGTAAAGACGAGTACCGTAGTGGAGCGGCTGAATGCGTCGGAGTACTTTGACGTCAAGTATCTTGCGGGCACGCCGGCGGAGGCGGAGAAGCTCATACGCAGCCGCAAGGCGGATATGGCGGTGGTATTTACCGCGAATTTTGCCAACCATACATTCGATAACACTGCCGGAATACAAATCATTACCGACGCGGCAGACCCGAACACATCAGTGCAACAGGCGGCATACGCGCAGCAAGTGATTAGTAATAGCACGGGTTCCGCTGCCATGCCGGTCAGTCAAAAGTTGCTTTACAACCCGCAGATGAAGAGCGCGTACAACTTCGTACCGGGCATTATGGGACTTCTGTTGATGATTATCTGCGCGATGATGACCGCCGTGAGCATCGTCCGCGAGAAGGAGCGGGGCACGATGGAGGTGCTTCTTGTCTCGCCCGTGCGCCCCGTGATGATTATCGTAGCTAAGGCGGTGCCCTACTTTGTGCTGTCAATTGTAATCCTCATTTGCATACTGCTGCTCTCCACCTACGTGCTCGACGTGCCTGTCGCGGGCAGCTTGTTCTGGATTTTCGCCGTGTCGCTGCTGTACATCTTTATGGCATTGGCGCTCGGACTGCTAATAAGTGTCGTGGCGAAAACGCAGCTCGTGGCAATCCTCGCCTCGGCAATGATGCTCTTGATGCCCAGTTTGCTGCTGTCGGGAATGATATATCCCATCGAGAGCATGCCGGTGATTTTGCAATGTATTGCCCAAATCGTGCCCGCCAAATGGTACATCTCCGCCATGCGCAAACTGATGATTATGGGTGTCGGAGCGGAGAGGATCCTGCCCGAGATAAGCATTCTGGCGGGCTATGCGGCAATGTTGCTCTTTATTTCTCTTAAGAAGTTTAAGTCGCGCTTATGATTGGGACGCTGATACGAAAAGAGCTTATACAGTTTCGGAGGAACAGTTTCCTGCCGAGGCTGGTCATTGTTTTCCCCATTATGATTATGTGCGTGATGCCGTGGGTGATGGATATGGAGGTGGACAACATCAACGTGGTCGTGGTTGACAACGACTGCTCGCCTGTCTCGCGCCGCCTTACCGACCGCATCAGCCGCAACTCCCATTTCGTGTTCAAGGGCATGCGCGACAGTTATTCCGTTGCTCTGAAAGACATCGAGACGACCGCAGTCGACCTCATCGTGGAGATCCCGCAGGACTATGAAAAAGATATTACTCGCGGAAAGTTGCCGCCGGTGCTTGTCGCAGCTAACGCCGTGAACGGTACGAAAGGCTCGCTCGGCGCGTCGTATGTTACGTCCGTCATCACGCAAAATATCTCCGATGTAGTCCGCCTGCCGGTAAACACAGCCTCTGCAATAACTTTCTCGACGCTCAGCCTCTACAACAAGCACCTCAACTACAAGGTGTTTATGATTCCCGCGCTAATGTCTATCCTGATGATGATGTTGTGCGGCTTCCTCCCCGCGCTGAATATCGTGGGCGAAAAAGAGGCGGGAACGATAGAACAAATCAACGTTACGCCCGTGAGCCGTTTCGCTTTCATCATCGCCAAACTCATCCCTTATTGGGCGATTGGCATAATTGTGTTGAGCGCTTGCCTCGTTCTTTCGTGGCTCGTCTACGGCATTGTGCCTGCGGGAAATATCCTTTTGATTTATCTCATCTCCATCCTGCTCGCTCTGATATTCAGCGGGATGGGACTGATAGTGTCGAATTACAGCGACACGATGCAGCAGGCAATCTTCGTGATCTGGTTTTTCGTGGTGTGCATGATGCTCTTGAGCGGACTGTTCACGCCGATAAGCAGTATGCCGAACTGGGCGCAGACCGTTACGCTATTCCTTCCCGTGAGGTATTACATCGACGCTATGCGCACCGTCTTTGTGCGCGGCGGCACCCTCTCCGACATCCTCCCGCAGACCCTCGCCCTATGTCTCTTCGCGTTTATAATGGACTTCTGGGCTGTCCTGAGCTACCGCAAGAAGAGTTGATTCTGAATTAAGATTAGGCTTGTTTGAATTAAGGGAAAGCCTGCTTTTTAAATTAAGACGAGGCTTGCTTTTTCGGCTTGTTGCCTGAGCGTTTGCCGGAGCGTTTGGAGGAATGTTTTGCGCCGGGCTTGCGAGAACGGCGGCCCCGTGCGGGCTTGGGCGGGCGTGCGGAGCCTGAATAGTCGGGTGCGTCTCCGAGGTCGGGCGGAAGGGGGTTCTTCTGAATGGTTTTGTCGAGGAACTGCTCGATTTTCTTGAAGTAGAAGATGTCGGTTTGCGAGACGAGGGTTATCGCCACGCCGTCCTTTTCCGCGCGTGCCGTGCGCCCGATACGGTGGATATAGTCCTCCACGTCGTGGGGTACGTCGTAGTTGATCACCACTTGGATGTCGTCAATATCTATGCCGCGCGAGAGGATGTCGGTGGCTACGAGCACGTCGATACGTCCGCTTTTGAAGCGGTACATCATCTCGTCGCGCTCGGCTTGGCTGAGGTCGGAGTGCATCTCTCCGCAGTTCATCTTCATCCGGTATAATTCGCGCGCGACCTCTTTCACCTTGTTTTTCTTGCCGCAAAATATGAGTACGCGGCGCAGCTCGTGTTCGGAGAAGATGTGGCGTATGATTTTCAGTTTCTGCCCCTCGTAGCATACGAACGCGCTCTGCCGTATTTTCTCCGCCGGTTTGCTCACGGCGAGCTTCACCAGCGCGGGGTTCTTGAGCAGTTTCTTGGCAAGTGCCTCTATCTTCGGAGGCATTGTTGCGGAGAACATAAGTACCTGGCAGGTCTTCGGCAGGTCGGCTGCGATGGTCATAATATCGTCGTAGAAGCCCATGTCGAGCATACGGTCAGCCTCGTCGAGGATGAAGAACGAGCATCGCGAAAGGTCGAGATTGCCTATCTGCTTGTGGCTTATCAGTCGTCCCGGCGTGGCAATCAGCATGTCCGCACCTGTGCGCATCGCCTTTGTCTCCTGGTCGAAGCGCACGCCGTCGTTACCCCCGTAGACCGCCAAAGAACTCACTTCGGGCAGGTAATAGCCGAAGCCCTGCATCGCCTGATCTATCTGCCGTGCGAGCTCGCGTGTAGGCGACATCACGACGCAGTTTATCGTGTCGTCGGGGTAATCGCCGGTGTCGAGCATCGAAAGTACGGGAAGGAGATAGGCTGCGGTCTTGCCCGTGCCCGTCTGCGCTATGCCGATGACGTCGCGATGGTCGAGAATGACGGGGATACAAGCCTCCTGAATGGGGGTGCAATCCTCGAAATTCATATCCCAAAGGGCATCGAGGATATTGTCACTTAGGTCTAATTCTTCAAATTTCATATTTTTCTTTTAATTCGGGGCATGACGATAGCAGCCGTACGCCACTATTGCAAAGAGGATGTTTGGTATCCACGCGGCAATCACGGGCGGCATTCCGGCGTTTATGGCGAATGTCGCGGAGACGGTCTGCAGCATGATATAAGTGAACGAGAGCGCCAGTCCGATGCCGAGATACATACCCATTCCGCCCTTGCGCTTCCACGAGGAGAGCGACACGCCGATGATTGTGAGGATGAACGAGGCGAACGATGACGCTATGCGCTTGTGGTATTCCACTTGGTATTGCACGACATTGCCGCTGCCGCGCGATACCTGCTTCGAGATGTAATCTTTGAGTTCGGAGCTGGTGAACGTCTCTTGCTGCCCTTTGGAGTAGACGAGGTCCATCGGCTCCATTTGTATGAGGGTGTCGCGTTTCATACCGCTCGTTATCTTTTCCCTGAGGCTGCGCATCTCGCGAATTTTCCAGTTGGAGAGCGTCCAGTGGAATTTCGAGTCGCTGATGGTGTCGTATTGGATGTGCGTTGCCGTGAGATGGCTGACTAATTTCTTGTTTTCAAACTTGTCAAGGGAGAAGCCGTAGCCCTGCTTGGTGCGGTTGTCGTAGTGCTGCATATAAGCTATCACGCCGTTTTCCACCTGCAATTGTATGTTGTCCGCCGCCGTTACGGTCTTGCTGTTCTTATACATCGCTTCGAAATTCATACGGATTATCGTGCCGTGCGGTATGACGTAGGCGGAGAGATAAAACGCTAATGACGAGATGAGAACGCAGGAGAGCATATACGGGCGGAGGAGTCTGCGGAACGAAATTCCCGCCGCAAGCATCGCGATAATCTCGGAGTTGCCCGCTAATTTCGACGTGAAGAAGATGACGGAGATGAAGACGAAGAGGGCGGAAAAGAGGTTGGCAAAGTAGGGGACGAAATTAGCGTAATAGTCGAACACTATTGCGTTGAGCGGCGCGTGGTACTGCGTGAACTTCGAGATGTTCTCGTTGATGTCGAACACTATGGCTATGCCGATGATGAGAACTATGGACAGGACATACGTGCCGATGAATTTGGCGATGATATAGCGGTCGATACGCTTGATGTAACGGAAGGGATTGGCGTAGCGCAACCACCCGAACCAACGGCGGAAGAAGCGCCCGAGCGGCGCAAAAGCCCTGCACACGCGCATCCGCCGCCTCTTCATTGTCCGTTTGAAACTTGCCATCAGCCTTTTATAATCTTCGGTCGAGATTACCTATTACACTGTCTTTCCAACTCACAAAGTCGCCTTTGATGATATGCCCGCGTGCGTCGCCGACGAGCCGTAGGTAGAACGCGAGGTTGTGGATCGACGCTATCTGCATCGCCAACAGCTCCTGCGCCTTGAACAGATGGTGGAGATAAGCCTTCGTACAGCCCCTGTCCGTCTCGCAGCCGCCGGGGTCTATGGGGCTGAAATCGTCCTCCCACTTCTTGTTGAGCATATTCATTGTGCCGTCATACGTGAACAACATCGCGTTCCTGCCGTTACGTGTGGGCATCACACAATCAAACATATCCACGCCGCGCGCTATGCTTTCGAGGATGTTCTGCGGCGTGCCGACCCCCATCAGATATCGCGGCTTGTCCTTCGGGAGAATATCGTTGACCGTTTCAATCATCTCGTACATCACCTCCACAGGTTCGCCGACAGCCAATCCGCCGATAGCGTTGCCGTCGGCATTTATATCAGCCACGTGCTTCGCAGCTTCAATCCTGAGGTCTTTATACTTGCATCCCTGAACTATCGGGAACAGACATTGGTCGTAGCCATATAGCGGTCGGGTCTCCGAGAAGTGCTTTACGCAGCGGTCGAGCCATCGCTGCGTGAGCCCCAGACTTTTCTTCGCATAGCCGTAATCGCTCTCTCCCGGCGGGCATTCGTCGAACGCCATCATGATGTCAGCTCCGATTACGCGCTCCGTGTCGATGACGTTCTCCGGAGAGAAGAACAGTTTTGAGCCGTCGATATGTGAGCGGAACTCGCATCCCTCCTCCGTTAATTTGCGTATTCCGGTCAACGAAAAGACCTGAAAACCGCCGCTGTCGGTCAGTATCGGCTTATCCCAACCCGTGAACGAATGCAGTCCGCCCGCCGCGCGAAGTATGTCGAGCCCGGGGCGGAGGTAGAGGTGGTAGGTGTTGCCGAGTATGATTTGCGCCTTTATTTGCTCTGTCAGCTCGCGCCAATGTACGGCTTTCACCGAGCCGCATGTGCCGACGGGCATAAAGATAGGTGTTGTTATCTGTCCGTGCGAGGTGGTGATTAGTCCTGCCCGGGCATCGCTTTGCGCGTCGGTATGTTGTATTTCAAACGTCATTAAACGCCGCTCACGCCCGCTTTTCCTGCTTCTCCGGCTCGGTTATCTTGAACTCCACGGCATCTTTCACCTTCTCGTTGGTGAGGGCAAAGTCGAGCACTTCCCGCACGTTCTCCACGTACCGGAACGTTACGCCCTTAAGATAGATGTCGGGAATTTCCTCGATGTCCTTGCGGTTGTCCTTACAAAGGAGGATGTCTGTTATGCCGGAGCGTTTCGCCGCAAGTATCTTCTCTTTTATTCCGCCGACGGGTAAGACCTTGCCGCGCAATGTGATTTCTCCTGTCATAGCCGTGTTTTTCCTCACTTTCCGCTGGGTCAGTGCCGAGGCAATCGACGTCGCAATCGTTATGCCTGCCGAGGGTCCGTCTTTCGGCGTGGCACCTTCGGGGACGTGGATGTGGATGTTCCACTGCTCGAAAATGCGGTAGTCGACGCCCAAGATGTCGATGTGCGCCTTGATATACTCCAATGCAATGACGGCGCTTTCTTTCATCACGTCGCCCAAATTGCCTGTCAGCGTCAGCTTTCCGGGCTTGCCTTGGCTGAGCGAAGTCTCTATAAAGAGTATCTCGCCGCCGACACTGGTCCACGCCAAGCCCGTTACTACGCCCGCGTAATCGTTGCCCTGATAGATGTCGCGGTAGAACGGCGGCTTGCCCAACAGCGGTTCTATCTCCGCCGCAGTGATGCTCGTCGACACCTCCTCCTCACTCGCAATCTTGAACGCGATACGCCGCATGCACTTGCCAATCTGCTTCTCGAGCTGGCGGACGCCGCTTTCACGGGTGTAGCGTTCTATGATTTTCTCCAGAGAATCTTTGTTGAACTTTATCTTGTAGTCGGTATTGTCTATGCCGTTGTTCTTCAATTCGCGCGGGATAAGGTGGCGCTTGGCTATCTCGATCTTCTCTTCGGTGATGTATCCCGACAGTTCAATCACTTCCATACGGTCCAAGAGAGGGCGCGGGATGGCACCGAGATCGTTGGCTGTGGCAATAAACAGGACATTCGAGAGGTCGTAATCTATGTCGAGATAGTTGTCGTGGAAGCTGTTGTTTTGTTCCGGGTCGAGCACCTCAAGCAAAGCTGACGACGGGTCGCCCTGCAACGTTGCCTGCGACACTTTGTCTATCTCGTCGAGGATAAAGACGGGATTCGACGAGCCCGCCTTCTGAATGTTCTTTATTATACGTCCCGGCATGGCTCCCACGTATGTACGTCTGTGTCCGCGAATCTCACTCTCGTCGTGCACGCCGCCCAACGACATGCGCACGTATTTCCGCTTCATCGCCGTGGCAATACTCTTTCCGAGCGAGGTCTTGCCCACGCCCGGAGGACCGTAGAGGCACAGTATCGGCGCTTTCAAATCGGAGCGCAACTTCAACACGGCGATATATTCGAGTATGCGCTCCTTCACCTTTTGCATGCCGTAATGGTCGCGGTCGAGGATGCGTCTGGCACGCGCAAGGTCGAGGTCATCCTTGGTAAACTCGTTCCAAGGCAGAGATACAAGCTGTTCGAGATAGTTGAGTTGGATGGCGTATTCGGGACTTTGCGCGTTGTAAGTGTCGAGCTTGTCCAGTTCTTTAAGGAACAAATCGCGCGTCTCGTCGTTCCATTTCTTCTTCTCGGCCTTCTTCAAAAGCTCTGCATGTTCGGGACTGCCCTCGCCGCCCGACAGCTCTTCCTTGATGTTTTTTATCTGCTGTTGGAGGAAGTATTCCCGCTGCTGCTCGTCGAGATCCTCACGTGTCTTGCTGCGTATCTCCTGCCTCAGCTCGAGCAGTTGTACGTCGCGGTTCATCAGCCGCAGCGTTTTCATCACCCTCTCTTGCATCGACGTGGTCTCCAAGAGGTCGGCTTTCTCCGCGGCGGAAAAGTTCATATTGGTGCACACGAAGTTAAGTGCGAGCGTCTCGTTGCGGATGTTGTTCATCGCGATAAGGCTCTCGTTGGGCATCTCGTCGTTCTTTTTGACGAAATCGGTTACCACCTCGCGCAGGTCGGCAATAGCCATCGAGTAGGTGCTCTTCTCGGCATTCGTGCGCGGCAACACCTCCGGCAAGCCCATAGCATATCCCTCGTTGTAGGGCGACAGCTTGGTCATGCTCGTCATCCTGCACCGTCCCAGCCCTTGCACAATTGCCGTAACGTTGCTCGTATCGGGCATTTCGATGATGCGCACGAGCTTGCCGAATACGCCGCAAGGGTAGATGTCTTTCTTCGCGGGGTTGTCTATCGTCGAGTCTTTCTGGCAGAATATGGCGATGGTCTCGTTGCTCTTTTCTTTCAGATGCTCCACAAGCGCGAGGCTGCGGGCACGCCCGATGAGGATAGGAGTGATGATGCCGGGAAACAGCACCATATTCCGCGTGATGAGAAACGGCATCTTCTCCAACGTCTCGTCGCCGCCGATAAGGTTGTCGATGTCGCCTTCGTAGTCGGCAATCATCTGTATTGAGGGGGTCTTAGCGTTCCTGCCCATAATGCTTTCGTTCGTTTTTGTAAAAGTATTTTTCAAAAAGGTTGAAAAGTCAGGCAAAGGTAAAGCAAAGGCAATAAAAAGGCAACAAATTGTGGCTTAAAAAAGGTTTATCTTTGTTGCTACTGTAATGCGAAACAGTTTGCGCTGACGTTGAAACGAACCCGAATCTAATTCGCGGTCAACAGCCTGCGCCGCCGGTTCGGGCCGTAGTAGCAACTAAGATAATCTTTGCGCAATTGTTTGCCCGTTCGCGGCGGTTGAATTAATTTTGCAACGGCTTAACGAAAAAAAAGATTGTGCAAGATAATCCCCGAAAGATTATGCAACAGGATAATTCTCAAACGGGTTTGCAGAAAGATAATCCGCAGCAAACTGTTCAGAAAGACAATTCGCGGCAGGCTTTGCAGAAAGATAATTCGCGGCAGGCTTTGCAGAAAGATAGCGCCCCGGCGAAGGCCCCGCGCGACTACAAGGCGCTCGGCTATAAGGCGGCCGTTGTCGCTGCCGTTGTGCTCATCCTCGCGCTCGTCTACGCCACGTTTTTCAGCGCCCTGTCGCGCCGCGATGCCGAACAGTTGGTTTATATCGACGCCGACGACACCGCCGACTCGGTTTTCGCGAAAGTGTCAATTGCCGCTGACAACAAGCGCATCCACGGCTTTCAAATCCTCGCGCGCTACGGCCGTTACGCACGCAACATTCACACCGGCGCGTACCTGCTGGGGCCGCACACCCCGACCTTCGTGTTCTTCTGGAACGTGCGGCGCGGCAATCAGGTGCCTGTGAAGGTTGTCATCCCCTCGGTGAGGACGCTCGACAAGTTTGCCGCGGTGGTGTCGAACCAACTGATGGCCGATTCCGCAACTATAATTGGCCTTCTTAAAGATTCGGCCCTGTGCGAACGCTTCGGTTGCGACACCGCCACGATTTCCACGATAATCATCCCCAACACCTACGAGATGTATTGGAACATCAGCCCCGACCGGCTGCTCGACAGGCTGAAATCGGAGGCGGACGTCTTCTGGAACGTGGCGCGGCAACGCAAGGCGCAGGATCTCAGACTCTCGCCCGCGGAGGTCATCACACTCGCATCCATCGTCAGCGAAGAGACCGCTAACGACGCCGAGAAACCGACCATAGCGGGGCTTTACTATAATCGCTTGCAGTCGGAGATGCCCCTGCAAGCCGACCCGACCGTGAAATTCGCCACTAAGAACTTCGCCGCCAAACGCATCTATGCCAAGGATGTGGCTGTGGATTCGCCGTACAACACATATCGCAACATCGGTCTGCCGCCCGGACCGATAAGCATCCCCGCGGCAAAAGACATCGATGCGGTACTCGATATGCAGCATCACGAATACTTATATATGTGTGCCAAAGAGGACTTTTCCGGTTCGCACAACTTTGCCGCCACCTACGAAGAGCACCGTCAGAACGCACGGCGGTATGCGAAGGCACTCAACGAGCGCGGCATAAAATGAATAAACATACACTTTTTGCATTATGGATATACGTGAAGATACTGTTAATGAGGAGAAGAAAAGCTTAAATTTTATTGAACAGAAAGTAGTGAACGACCTCGCCGAAGGCAAGAACGGCGGACGGTTGCAGACGCGCTTTCCTCCCGAGCCCAACGGCTACCTGCACATCGGGCACGCTAAAGCAATAGCTATGGATTTCGGCGTGTCGGAGCGGCACGGCGGCATCTGCTACCTGCGTATGGACGACACGAACCCGCAGAAAGAGGACACGGAATATGTCGAAGCCATCTGCCGCGACATCGAGTGGCTCGGGTTTAAATGGGCAAAACTCGTGTATGCCTCCGATTATTTTGAGGACCTATGGAACTTCGCCGTGTGGTGTATTAAGCAGGGACGCGCATACGTCGACGAGCAGACATCGGAGCAGATAGCCCTTCAGAAAGGTACGCCGACACAACCGGGTACGAACTCGCCGTTCCGCGACCGACCCGTAGAGGAGAGCCTGCGTCTGTTTGAGGAGATGAACAGCGGCAATGTCAAACCCGGCAGTATGATTCTTCGCGCAAAAATCGATATGACCTCGCCCAATATGCACTTCCGCGACCCCATCATCTACCGCGTCTTGAACCTTCCCCACTGGCGCACGGGCAACCGCTGGAACGCCTATCCGATGTACGACTTCACCCACGGGCAGTCCGATTACCTCGAAGGCGTAACGCATTCTATTTGTACGTTGGAGTTCGTACCGCACCACGAGTTGTATGACTTGTTCGTAACGTGGATGAAAGAATGGCGCGGCGAGACAGACAACATCGAGGACTTCCGCCCGCGACAGTTCGAGTTCAACAAGCTCAACCTCAACTATACGCTGATGTCGAAGCGCAACCTGCTGCTACTCACGCAAGAGGGCATCGTCAGCGGCTGGGACGACCCGCGTATGCCCACCATCTGCGGAATGCGCCGGCGGGGATACTCGCCCGAGTCAATACTGCGTTTCATCGATTCGATAGGCTACACCACTTTCGACGCGCTCAACGACATCAAGCTCCTCGAAGCCGCCGCACGTGCCGATCTGAACACGCGAGCAATACGCGTCTCCGCCGTGCTCAACCCCGTCAAGGTCGTCATAGAGAATTACCCCGAGGGCAAGACAGAGGAGATTGAGGTGCAGAACAACCCCGAAAACCCTGCCGACGGCACGCACATCATAAAGTTCTCGCGCAATCTTTGGATAGAAAGGGACGACTTTAAGGCAGTTCCCGAAAAAGGTTTCTTCCGTATGTATCCCGGCAAGGAGACGCGGCTCAAAGGGGCATACATTGTTGATTGCAAAGGGTTTAAGGCGAACGAAGAAACCGGCGAGGTGGAGGAGATACGTTGCACCTACGACCCGAACTCGCTCGCCGGCACTGAGGGCGCGAACCGCAAGGTGAAAGGCACAATACATTGGTTGTCCGCCGCACACGCCATCCCCGCCGAGGTGCGCAACTATCAGTGCCTGTGGACTGTGGAGAACCCGCGCGACGCCATCAAGGACTACGAGCAGGAGCACGGCGTGAGGGGCATAGAGGCGATGCGCCCGTTCATCAATTCCGCCTCGCTCGAAGTGAACACCCGCGCCCTCGTCGAGGAATATGCCGCGACACTGCCGCCGCTGACCTACCTCCAGTTCCAGCGCATAGGCTACTTCAACGTCGACCCCGACACGAGTCCCGCACATCCCGTCTTTAACTCCACGGTAGGACTAAAAGATAGTAAAGGGAAATAATACGCCGCGTGAAACTATCCTTATTTAAGGCTCGTGCAAATGAGAGAAAAGAGTGCCGAAGGTACGCAACAATAGTAACCGGCGGTTTCAACCGTCGGGAATGATGTCTCATCACATTTTTGCGTGCCGACAGGTACGCGACAATCAAGGGGCAAAAAAATGGGAGGTAAATAGAATAAAGGAGTAGACGTAATGGACTGGATTTCAACACTTTTGGACAACCTTACTTATCCCGTCATCGGTTTCTTGATGATGTTGGAGAGTACCGTTGTACCTATCCCGTCGGAGCTGGTCGTCGCGCCCGCAGCTTATCACGCGGCTAACGGCGAGCAGAACGTGCTGTTGATAATCCTCGTCTCCACCATCGGCGCGGATCTCGGCGCGACAATCAACTATCTCGTGGCGTATTATCTCGGCCGCCCTATCATCTATCGCTTTGCCAACAGCCGTATCGGCAAACTCTGTCTGCTTAACGAAGCCAAGCTCGTTCGTGCCGAGCAATACTTCAATCGGCACGGAATGGTCGCCACAATCACGGGCAGATTAATCGTCGGAATAAGGCATCTCATCTCGCTTCCGGCGGGCTTGGCGAAAATGAATTACCCCAAGTTCCTGCTTTACACCACCGTCGGCGCCACCGTCTGGCACGCCATCCTCGCCCTTCTTGGCTGGTACCTCCACGCCGTCATCCCCGAAGAGCAACTCAAAACCACCATCGAGCTTTACGGCGAATACATCAAGCTCGGCCTTGTCGCGATAGTCCTCATCATCCTCCTCGTCGCCCTTTATAAATATTACGCCAAAAAGAGGAAGGGTTCCCTTTAACGCAACGCCGAATTGTTGCACAAAGGTTCGTGCCAACAAGAAAAAAGCGTGCCGGAGGTACCCAACAAAAGTAGCCGGGGGGTTAACCCTCGGTAAGAAAGCATAGCAGATAAATGCGTGCCGGCAGGTACGCGACAACGCAAACAATTGGTTTAGTACAAACAAAAAAATATACCGCCGAGCACATTAAAGCCCGACGGTACTTTTCTCTTGTTTTAAGCTCGTCGCTTAGTGTAGCGCCTTTGTTTATTACTCAGCTACAACAGTAGTGTCAACAGCGGTGGTGTCAACAGCAGTAGTGTCAACAGCAACGGTGTCAGTGTCAACTGCTACCTCTTCCTCAACGGCCTGAGTCTTGTTGCCGCAAGATGCAAACGAGATTGCTGCGATAGCAACGAACATGAGAACTAACTTTTTCATCTTTCTAAGTTTTTTAAATCAGTAAAACAATCAATTGTTATTAAAACCGCGACAAAGGTAATACCTTATTTCATTCCGCAATCAACTTTCGCAAACTTTTTTTCACAACTTAATCGCAATAAACACATAACTCACTGAAAATGAGCCACTTACGCAATGTTAATTTGTGTCAACAAAGTGAGGAGTTGATATAAAGCAAGAAAACCGCACTTCGAAATGCATAGGCGGCAACCGGTGTTCGTATTCGCGCTGCTTGCCGATGGTGAGTATCAATTGCACGAAAGACTCGGTGATGTCGCACTTTGTTCCCGCCTTTGCCTCCGCCCAAAGGAAATACTCCTTGCGGTCGTCAAACAGCTTCAACTCGTCGTTCTTGTCTCTTTTCTCTGCAACGGAGAAGTCAATATCGCCTATTATCTCGGTGGTGTCGAACTCGGCAAACAAGTCCGCTCCCACTTCGTTCTTTATCTGTTCCTCTCGCTCCTTATCATTAATCGGCATTGCGGTTCTCGGGTTTTAGAGGTTGGCGCGTTAAGACTGCCTATTTAAGCAGCTAATACTGCCTGTTCAGGGCGTTAATAGTGCCTATTTAAGCAGCTAATACTGCCTGTTTACTCTTGGCCGTAGCCGTTGGGGTTGTTCTTCTGGAAGTTCCACGAGTCGCGGCACATCTCTTCTATGCCGTACCGAGCCTCCCATCCGAGCTCCTGTTTCGCCTTTGTCGGGTCGCAATAGCAGGTGGCGATGTCTCCCGGTCGGCGCGGTTTGATGGAGTAGGGCACTTTGAGGCTGTTGGCTTTCTCGAAGGCTCGAACGACGTCGAGGACGGAATAGCCGTGTCCCGTGCCGAGGTTGTATATTGCCACGCCGCATTTGCGCTCTATTGCTTTGAGTGCTGCGACGTGCCCTGCGGCGAGGTCTACCACGTGGATATAGTCGCGCACGCCTGTGCCGTCGGGCGTGGGGTAATCGTTGCCGAAGACGCCGAGCTCTTTGCGTATGCCTATGGCTGTCTGCGTGATGTAGGGCATCAGGTTGTTAGGTATGCCGTTGGGGTTCTCGCCGATGCGGCCGGAGGGGTGCGCGCCGATGGGATTGAAGTAGCGCAGGAGCACCACGTTCCATTCGGGGTCGGCGTGCTGCACGTCGATGAACACGTCTTCGAGCATCGATTTTGTCTTGCCGTAGGGGTTGGTGCAGCGGCCTTTGGGACATTCCTCCGTAATCGGTATGACGGCGGGGTCGCCGTAGACGGTGGCTGAGGATGAGAAGATGAGGTTCTTGCAACCGTGGCGGCGCATCACGTCGAGCAAGACGAACGAGCCGTTCATGTTGTTTTCGTAGTATTCAAGCGGTTTGGCGACGCTCTCGCCCACGGCTTTCAGTCCCGCGAAATGTATCACCGCGTCGATCTTATGCTCTGCGAACACGCGGTCCAAACCCTCTTTGTCGCGCACGTCGACTTGGTAGAAAGGGATGTCGATGTCGCCGAGCAGTTCCGACACGCGGCGTACTGCCTCAATCTGCGAGTTGTAGAGATTGTCGACGACAACCACGTCGTGCCCCGCTTTTTTCAGTTCGATGTGTGTGTGGCTGGCGATGTATCCCGCCCCGCCGGTAAGTAAGATTTTCATAATTGTATGGCTTTTGTTTATTATTAGTTTATGCGGATAATGTCAGAATTTCTTTCCGAAGACGATGGCGGCAAAGGTGAGGAAAAGGATTTTGCAGTCGAACCACCACGAACGGTGCGCGAGGTAGTAGAGATCGAGCTCCAATCGACGCAGCATCTTCTCCATCGTGTCGGTGTAGCCGTTGTAGAGCGTGGCGTAGGATGTAACGCCGGGGCGTATCTGATAGAGGAAGGCGTAGCGCGGGTCGTGCTCCATTATCTGGTCGATGTAGAACTTCCGTTCGGGGCGGTAACCGATGAGGGTCATATCGCCGGTGAGTACGTTCCACAGCTGCGGCAGTTCGTCGAGGTGATGAGCGCGGAGGAAGCGTCCCGTCGTGGTCAGTCGCGGGTCGTCCTCGCCGCAAGAATGGCTCAGTTGGGGTCCGAGCTCTTCGGCGTCGGTGCGCATCGTGCGGAACTTGTAAATGTTGAACGGCCGTCCGAAACGCCCTATGCGCTCCTGCTTATAGATGACGTTTTGCCCGTCGTCGAGCTTGATGAGGATATAGCAGAGCAGGAACAACGGCGAGAAGATTATCAGGCAAAAGAGGGACACAACTATGTCGAACAGGCGTTTGCCGAACTTCTCCACGCGGCTCATACTGTCCGGGATGAAGTCCAGCTCGTCGCCGGCGATGACCTCCTCTGACAGTCCCATCGTGCCGAACTGCAACTGCTTGGCTGCGATTTGTTCGTAGGGGACACTTGCGTTCCACGCGTCGCGCCCGTACACGCGGTTCCATTCCTTCTGATGAGTGCGCTTCTCCCGGCTTCGGATGAAAAGATTCATCACGAGTTCCGCCGCAATCCACAAAACGATTTCCAACAGGATGACCGTTCCGCGCCCTAATCCCGCACGAAGCAACAACGCGGCGGAGACGGCGAAGAACACAATTAATAATATATATGTGGGGAATATCGCGCCGTTGGGCATCCCCGTGCGCAGCAGTTTGAAGTTGATTTGGTTGCGGTCGGGCGTGATGATGCTGCGGCTGTCGCGTGCACGGCTGCCGATGACACGCAGCACATCGAGGGCGGGCAGCATTAGAATTGAGCAAGCTATGACAAAGGAGTCGGCGGCGTGAGCGTTGCTTTTGCCGGCAAACGAGGCGAAGAACGCGTAGGCAAGAACGAAGCCCATAACGTACGAGCCGGAGTTGCCCATTATCACTTTGCGCCACTTCTTGCTGAACATTTTCATCAACCAGAACGGCAAAACCACGCCGAGCGCACTGCCCGCCACCACGACGGGGAGCGAGTCGGCGCCAAGCGCGCTAAGCAAGACCAGCAGCAAGAGCGTTACGGACAGCGTGCCGCTCGCCAAGCCGTTCATACCGTCGAGCAGTTTAACCATTTCTATGATATACGACGCAACCATCATCGTCAGCAGGAACGCTACCCATGCGGGCAATTCGCCGATACCGAACACGCCGTAGAAGTTGTGGAGGTAGACGCCGAGATAAGGGAACACGGCGGACGCGACGATAATCACGAGCAGACGGATGAGCGACGATGTGCCGTGCAGGTCGTGCTTCAAACCGACGATATAAAGCGTTGTGGCACCGGCAAGGACGAGCAATATGCCCGGCAGAGCGACGTAGAGATTGATTGTCAGGCGTATGTCGCGGGCGGTGAATAGGGGGATGAGCGACACGACGAGGGCGAGCAGCCACACGGGAAACAGTGACAGTCCCGCCATTTTCAGTACCGTCAGGAACGTCTTGTCGATGTCGGCGGGCAGCTTGCCCCAGTTGTCCTTCACCGAGGTGAACACCAGACGCGGGATGACAATTATGCCGGCGACCGCACCGACAACAATCGCCTGCGCAATCAGCGGCAGGTTTAATGCCAGCTCGGGCGAAAGGAACGACCCCTGCGCGCCGTGCGATGTGCCGCCGAAGCCCGATAAAATCTGTATGATGGTGCCAACCATAAGTGTCCCGTTTGTGCCTTAGTTGCCGATTGTTTGTTCTTTAAATTGCCCGATTCTTAGGTGGTTTATTCTGCGAATTGCCTGTTTCTTAGGTGATTTATTCTGCAAATTGCCCGATTCTTGGAAAATCATTCTTCATTCAATATCGTCCACGCTCGCCATTGCCGCCGCGCCGCCCTTCGATATGCTCAGTTCGACAGGCATGTAAATGTCGTCGCGCTCGTCGGGCGAACCGATGGTTGCGATGAAGACAGCCCGGCCGCCGCGCACCTCGTGGAAGACAATGTTGAGCAGCGCGCTGTGCGACGGCTTGACATATTGCGGATTGATGTACGTCGCGAAGTCGGCCTTGCGGTAGGTGCGGTGAAATATGTTGCCGCTCGGCGAACTGATCGACAGCGTGATTTGATTGTCGAAATACTCGTTGCCGTCGGCATCTTTCACCGCGGGCAGGTCCTTGTCGGCAGTGCGCGCGACGGTCGCCTCATAATACGTGCCGTCCCACTCGAAGCGCCGCTCCGTCGTCTCGTCCGCCATCGCCATTACCCCGCCGCTCACCGCCGGCACTGCGATCTTCGTAACAATGGCGCGCGGAGCCTTCTGCTTGCGGCACGCACCGCACAGCACGAGGGCAACAATTAAAATTATCAGTCGGGAGGCTTTCATATTTTAAAAAGTTCTTTCTGCAAAAGTAATGCTTTTCCCGCAAAGAAAAAAGGGAAACATCCTTTTCGGACGCTCCCCAAGGTTGTGATTGCTTTAAAGATTCGCGGCTTTAAAGGTTCGCAGCTTTAAAAAATTGCGGCTTTAAAGGTTCGCAGTTGCGCGCAGCCTTTATTTGGCCGGGCAAGCGGGCGGGCAGCAGCAGCCACCCTCACTCTGGGGAGCTTGCGGACCGCGCGGACCGCCTTCGCCGCGGGGACCTCTCGGACCCTTCGGACCGCCGTGATGCATGAAGCGCTTCTCCATCGTCTCGTACTTGGCATACTGCTCGTCGGTGAGGATCTCCTTCAATTTCGTGTTGTACTCCTCGCGCGGATTAACGCCCTGCTCAGGTTGCATCTCCGGCATCTCGGGAGCCTCGCCCGACACCTCTTCGCCGTCCTTCATCTGCGGACCGCGCGGCGGGCGCATCTGCGGCATCATCTTGCCGGCATACTCAGTGTTCAGTGCCAAAACAGCCTCTTTCTGCTCGGCCGTCAAACCCAGACTGTCGGCCATCAGGTCGGTCTGCTTCTGAACCATCTGCTCCTTGTTCGGACGCTGCGGAGCCTCCTGCGTCTCATCGGTTTGTGCCTGTGCGCCCGTCGTGAGTGCGAAAACTGCCACGAGAGCCAAAATCATCTTTTTCATTGCTTTTCTTTTTTTGAGTTAATAAATGGTTTGCTTTTTAAGTTAAAAACCGGTTTAAATTCGGCTTACGCTATTATGATGCCCGCAACTGCAAAAAGGTTTAATACAATTTGAAAAATAAGCCACCCGTTGCGCCGTTTTTAACACCGGTAATTCTTACTAAGAAGCCGACCGCTCAGCCTGTAAATAAAGGCTATCTCGCGCGAAGGCGAAGGCTGTTGAGCACCACGCTGACCGACGAAAGCGCCATCAGCGCCGCGGCCCACATCGGCGGGATGCTCCAAGCGATGCCGAACGCGTAGAGCACGCCGGCGGCAAGCGGGATGCACACGATGTTGTAGATAAACGCCCAGAAAAGGTTCTGCCAAATGAGGCGTACCGTGCTGGTACTCAATGCGATAGCTGCCGGCACGGCGGAGAGGTCGTCGGCGGGAATCACCACCTGCGCGATGTCTATCGCCACGTCCGTACCCTTGCCAACGGCAATCGAAACATCGGCTGCGGCGAGCGCTTGCGTGTCGTTGATGCCGTCGCCGAGCATGCCCACAACGTGGCCCGACCGCTGCAACTGCCTCACAAGCGCTTCCTTGTCGCCGGCCTTCACGCCGCTTTGCCAGTGCCGTATGCCAGCCTTTTCCGCCCAATATTCCGCCGCCGCAGCATTATCGCCGCTCATCATAAATACCTGAATATCAGACTGTTGCAACGAATTTATCGCCTCGGCAACATTCTCTTTCAGTTGTTCGCGCTCCTCAAAAGGCAGTTCCTCGCCCTTCGTGAAATCGATGTTCGGGTTCGGGACGGTCAGCGTGCCTGTCTTGTCAACCACCAGCGCGCTCACGCGGCGAAGGGTCTCGAGCGCGGCGGCGTCTTTTATCAAAATATGTTTCTTCGCAGCGTTACCGATGCCAATCATCAATGCTGTCGGCGTGGCCAAACCCATCGCGCAAGGGCAGGCGACCACCACGACAGCCATCGCCGACATTATCGCCATCGCGATTTGCCCCTCGCCGCCAATCAGCCGCCACGCGAGAAAGGTGATCAGTGCCGCCGCAAGCACGGCAGGGGCGAAGATGGCGGACAGACGGTCGGTGGCGCGCTCGAGGGGCGACTTGCTTTCAAGCGAGCGGCGTACGATGGCGATGATCTGTTCCACCGCCGTATCGCTGCCCGTCAGACGCGCCTCAACGATGCACGAACCTTGCCGCACAATCGTCCCGGCAAACACGCGGTCGCCCGCAGCCTTGCCAGCAGGAGCCGGTTCGCCCGTGAGCATGCTCTCGTCGATGTACGCCTTGTCCGCCGTCATAAAGCTCTCCGCGCTCGCCACCACGCCGTCCACCGGCACCTTCCAGCCCGCGCGCACCTCGAGCCTGTCGCCGCGCCGGATGGTCGCAATCGGGATCTCGCTTATCTCAACGTTGCCATTGCCGTCGTCCTTCACCAGCCGCGCCGTCGTCGGAGCAATGCCCGTCAGCTCGCGCACCGCTTTCGTCGTGCCGTCCTTCGCGCGCTCCTCGAGGAGGCGGCCGGTGAACACAAAGGCCAGAATCATCGCCGGCGTGTCGAAATATGTGTGCCATTCGATGCCGCGAGCGCCCCAGACAGCCGTGCCGCAAAAGGTGTTGAACGCGCTGAAAATGAATGTGATAGCTGTCGAAAGCGTAACAAGCGTGTCCATGTTCGCGCGAAGATGAAGCATGCTGCGGAAGGCCGAAACGTAAAAGCCGCGGCCGCAAACCACAATCGACAATAATGCGAGCAGCAGCATCACTTGGTTAGACAAATCCTCGCCGCCCAGAACAACCCACCGCATCGATACGGCCATCACCGCCGCGGCGCAGACCCACGCGAGTAACACCCTGTGTTTCAGCACTTTATACGACCGTTGCTCCACCTCCGCCGCCGCGCTGCCGTCGATAATCAGGTCGTAGCCGATATTGCTGACAGCCTCGCGGATGGCCTCCGCCGACGTGGCGCTCTCGTCGAAATCAACCGCGGCAGTGCGCAGCAACAGCGACACGCTCGCCTCACGCACGCCGGGCAGCGCGCGCAGGGTTTCTTCAACGTGGGCCGCGCACGCCGAGCACGCCATTCCGGCAACGGGGAAAGTCTTTTTCATCGAATTAAGTTTTGTAAAATCTGCCTTGTAAAACGTAAACCAACCCTTGTTTAAAGGGCGTTTCGCCAATGCAAAAATATAAAAAACCGCCGACCTCGCAAACAATCGCGCCGGGATTATCTTAGTTGCTACTGTAATCCGAGCGAACTTTGCGGGCAGTTGACCGCGAACAAAATTCGGGTTCGTTTCAACGTTAGCGCAAGCTGTTTCGGGTTACAGTAGCAACTAAGATAAACTTTTTTCGCTCGCGAATTAACTCCGTTTTCGTTTGTCTTTATTTTTGTTTAATCTACCTTTGCAACCGTAAAAAAACGCGCAAAAGATGAAAACGGTTTTGGACGTTCACACGCACACGATTGCCTCGGGCCACGCCTTCAGCACGCTGGCGGAGATGGTGGCGGAAGGGCGGCGGCAAGGCTTGGAACTGCTTGGTATTACTGAGCATGCGCCGTCAATCCCCGGCACGTGCCACCCGATTTATTTCCGAAATATCCACGTGGTGCCGAGGGTTTACGGCGGCTTAAAACTGCTGCTCGGTGCGGAGATTAACATCCTCGACGCTGTGGGCACGCTCGACCTTGACGGCGAATATGCCTGCCGCCTCGACTTCGCCATCGCGGGCATCCACGGCGCGTGCTTCCAGCGCGGCACGGCGGAGGAGAACACTGCGGGCATGATCAAAGTTATTGAAAATGAGCGGGTTAGCATCATCGCGCACCCCGGCGACGGCACTGCCGACCTGCTGTTCGAGCCGATTGTGCTTGCCGCGAAGGAGGCGCACACGCTGCTGGAAATCAACTCGTCGTCGATGCGGCCCATCCGGCATTTCGACAAGGCGCGCGGCAACAACCTCGAGATCCTGCGTTTATGCAAAAAATATGAAGTGCCGATTATCCTCGGCAGCGACGCGCACATCGCCCGCGACATCGCGAACTACGAATATTGCCTGCCGCTATTGGCCGAGACGGAGTTTCCCGAAGCGCTTGTTATTAACACTTCGGCGGTGCGGTTTTCGGAATATACCGGGATTAAGATTTAATTTTTATGCAAAAAGGCGGATGATTATTCATCGGTTAAGGCGGATGATTATTCGTTGTTGCTTGCCTTTTGCAATGTGAATTCGAAGGTCAACCCTTCGCCTTTCTTGCCTTTCACGGAGATTTCGCCGCCGCAGATGATGACCGCATTTTTGACGATGGCGAGGCCTAAGCCCGTGCCCCCGACTGCGCGGCTGCGCCCTTCGTCGACGCGGTAGAACCGTTCGAAGAGCCGCGGCAGATGTCGCTCGTCCACGCCCGTGCCGTTGTCGGCGAAGCGGAAGAGCCAGTTGCGGCCTTTGTCGACGGCGGTGATTGTTACTGTTGTGCCTTCGCCGGCGTAGGCTATGGCGTTGTCGAGCAGGTTGCGGAAGATGCTGTTCACCAGCGACGGGTCGGCCGCGACGACGGCTTCGGCGGGGATGCTTTTCTCGACGGTCATCTGCTTGGCCGACAGTTGCAGCGTGCTGTCGCTGATGATGCGGCTTACGGCGGGGTCGACGACGACGGTGCCGAAGGTCTGTCGCGCGGGGTCGAACTCGTCCATGCGGTTGAGCGTCGAGATGTCTTGGATGAGTGCGGAGAGGCGTTCGGCTTGCGCGTAACTGCGTTCGATGAACTGTCGTCGCGTGGCGGCATCGATCTGCTTGTTGTCAATGATTGTTTCGAGGTAGCCCATGATGCTCGCCGCGGGTGTTTTCAGCTCGTGCGCGATGTTGTGTGTCAGCTCGCGTTTGAGGCGGTTTTGCTCCTCTTTCGTTCGTTCGAGGCGGCGGTAGATTGTTACGATTCTTTCCGCCACTTCGCCGAGTTCATCGTCGGAAAATTCGGTTAAATCTTCGCTGTGGATTGGTTCGTTTTTACCTATCTTTCCCGCGAAACGCCGCAGGTTGGTGATGTTGCGACCGAGGGGTGCGGTGAAGCGGTAGAGCACGATGCAAAGGATGACCATCATCAGCAGGGCGAAGTAGAGATAGGTCTTGTCGGTGGCCAGCACTTCGGCGAGGCGCACATCGTAGGGCCTTGCGCTGCGGATGATGAGCTGCTGCTCGGGGAACGCCTTTGTTGAAAAGAAATAGTTGCCGTTGCCGCTCCATGCCGAGGTCGAAAAAATCACCGAGCTGTCGCTGCGCATCACCGTAACGACGAGGTCTGGCGCGGGGTGGCGGATGACGAAGCGGCGGCAGTAGTCGAGCGTGTCGCTGCCGTCGTATTGTTGGAGGCTTTCGGCGAAATGAATGTTGTATTCTTGCAGCTGCGTGTCGATGAGCTTGCGTTTGTATTCGCGCTCGCGCTGGTATTGGAAGAGGACGAAGGCGGCGGCGAAGAGGACGAAGATGAGAACGATGGACAGGAACAGGCGTTTGCCGATTGACAGTTTTTCCATACGCGCGCGGGGTTTATTGTTTTGAATATTTATTCATTTTTGCCTATGGCTCGAAGCAATAGCCGAAGCCTTGCCTTGTGCGGATATTCTTGCCGTAGGAGCCGAGTTTTTTTCTCAGGCGGGCCATGTTGACGTCGACGGTGCGGTCGAGTACGATGACGTTTCCGGGCCAGGCGCGGTCGATGATTTCCTGTCGCGAGAAGACGCGGTGCTTTTCGCTGAGGAGCAGGTGGAGGATGTCGTACTCGGTTTTGGTCAGTCCGACGGGTTTGCCGTGGACGGTGACGGCCTTGCGGTCGGTGGCCATGACGAGCTCTTTATAGCTGAGTTTCTCCATTTCTTCGGCGCTGGTTTCGGCGGCTGTGCGGCGCAGGAGGGCTTTTACGCGGGCCATCACTTCGCGGAGCGAGAAGGGTTTGGCGATGTAGTCGTCGGCACCGATGTTAAGGCCTGTCACGAGGTCGTTTTCAGTATCTTTGGCTGTGATGAAAATGATGGGCAGGGTCTCTGTGGCGGGGCTGTTGCGGAGCTCGCGGGCGAAGGCGAAGCCTGAGATGCCGTTCATCATGATGTCGAGCAGGAGCAGGTCGTAGTAGCCTTCTTCGCGCTCGGCAATCATCTCGCGTGCGCTTTCGGCGGAGTCGGCGCCGTCGGTTTCGTAGCCTTCGGTTTCGAGGTTGAACCGGAGTATTTCGCGGATGTCGGGTTCATCGTCGACGACGAGGATGCGGAATTTTTTCATAAGGCCCGGATATTAATTCTGAAATGTGCCGCGTCTGCGGCCGGATGAATGTTGCTGCAAAGGTAGTCGCGGGATGTTGCAAATGCGTTACAGGCACATTACAAAGGCGGTACAATCGCGCGTTTTTTTCGTTTGCGATTATCTTAGTTGCTACTGTAATGCATACTTATTCAGTCCGCCCGCAAACAGCAGTAACAAGTGTTTAGTACGTTTCAATAGTTTTGTTTTCCGGCAACGCCTCGCCTTTTTCGTATATTTATGCTTGCCTTACTTTATCTTTCACTTTTTCTATTTGTCCTTTCACGACGTCCATGCAAGCATTTACTGCATCTTCGAAGGTGTCTGCGGTTTTCTCCGCGCGTATTGTCGAGCCCATGAACGGCAGCGAGATGATTGCCACTTTGTTGTTTGCCGTTTGGGGCTTAACGAGTTTGAGCTGCACGTCGACAGCCTCCACACCCTCCAATTTCCGCTCCAGACGCGACAATTTCTTTGTGATGTAGTCTTCGAGTTGCCGGGTTGCATCGAATCGCAACGTTTGAATGCGTATGTCCATAAGAGTTCTCCTTGTTTGAATTGTTAGTAATAAAATAAACTTACGACAAAAATAATCCTTTATTTCGACAATGCAAACGAATAAAACATATAATTTTGCAGGCAGAGAGTAAAAATTTAAAAACAGGATTATGGAAGCAGCAATAATTATTATCGTCATCGTAGTGGTCATCGTTTTATGGCTTGTTACGAGTTACAACCGTCTTGTGGGCTATCGCAACAACCGCGAGAATGCTTTTGCCAATATCGACGTGCAGCTCCGTCAGCGCTACGACCTTGTGCCGCAGCTCGTTAACACCGTCAAGGGCTATGCCACGCACGAGAAAGACCTGCTCGAGAAGGTTACTCTGGCACGCTCCGCAGCGATGAACGCCACGTCGATAAACGACAAAATCGATGCCAACAACCTTCTCAGCAGTGCGCTGTCGGGGCTGAAAGTGTCGCTCGAGGCGTATCCCGACTTGAAGGCGAACCAAAACTTCCTGCAACTGCAAAACGAGCTGGCGGACATCGAGAACAAACTTGCCGCCACGCGCAGATACTTCAACAGCGCCACGCGGGAGTTGAACACGGCGGTGCAGTCGTTCCCGTCGAACATCATCGCCGGCATGTTCGGTTTCCGGAAAGAGCCGATGTTCGAGATTGCGCAGGAGGAGCGTGCCGCAGTGGAGCGTGCCCCGAAGGTGGAGTTTTGATATTTACCAAACATCATTTTCCTAATATCTGCCTATGAAATACGTTGGGATGCAGACGCAGATACGGAGGAACAACACGTATTCCATGCTGTTGCTCGTCCTTTTCCCATGTATCTTGTTGGGCATGATATGGCTGTTCCTCGCGCTTGTCTTCTACTTCCTCGGCGGCACATACAACGAATACGGCGAGGCGGTGTACACTCTCGATGTCGGCTTGGTGAACGCTTACTTCCTGCAATCTCTGCCGTGGGTGGTCGGCGGCGTGGCGATTTGGTTTTGTATCGCCTATTTCGCCAACGTGTCAATCGTGAAAGCCTCCGTCGGCGCACGCAGTCTGGAGCGCAGGGAGAACCCGCGAGTGTATAACATAGTGGAGAATTTGTGCATGACCTGCGGGATGGATATGCCGAAGATAGACATAGTTGACGACGACCAGCTTAACGCCTTTGCCTCGGGGATAAACAAATCGAGCTACACCGTAACCGTTACTACGGGCTTGCTCCGGCTGCTCGACGACGACGAACTTGCCGGGGTGATAGGGCACGAACTGACGCATATCCGCAACAAAGACACGCGTCTGCTCATCACGAGCATCATCTTTGTCGGCATCATCTCCACCATTATGAGCCTTGTCGTGAGGACTTTGTATTACACGTTTCTGTTCGGCGGCACGCGGAGAAGCAGCAGCAACGACAAGAAAAACGGCGGTGCCGCAGTGATAGTAGTGCTTCTTATCGGCATCGTATGCTGCATAATAGCTTACATTTTCACGCTCATCACCCGTTTCGCAATATCCCGCAAGCGCGAGTTTATGGCAGATGCGGGCGGTGCGGAGCTGTGCGGCAACCCTCTTGCGCTCGCCTCCGCCCTGCGCAAAATATCGGGCAATCCGGGACTTGACAACGTCAGACGCGAGGACGTGGCGCAACTTTTCATCATGCGCCCCAACGAGATGAGCTCCGGCATAATGGGCTTTATGAACTCCCTCTTCTCCACTCATCCCGACCCGAAGGAGCGCATACGCATCCTCGAACAGTTCTGACATCGGCGGCGAACATTCCTTTACAATTTTTCAACATCCCCGTTTTGCCCTCGGAGCTTTCCGCTTTGACGGGCTTTCTTTTTCGTTCCTATACCTATTTAATATATATGTAATTCCGTTGTAACAATTTTGTAACAGGGCGCGGCGACCTTTGCAGCGTGATTAATGTGTAACAACGAGAAATGGAAAGTTTGTATTTGATTATTGTGGCGTTCCTGCTTGTGCTCGCCGTCTTTGACCTTTTCGTGGGCGTGAGCAACGATGCGGTGAACTTCCTTACGAGTGCGATAGGTGCGAAAGTGGCGAAATGGCGCACCGTGCTCATCGTGTCGGCAGCCGGAATCTTGCTCGGAGCGCTGATGTCGTCGGGGATGATGGATATTGCGCGGCACGGCGTGATGCACCCGGAGAATTTCTCCTTCCACGACGTGATGGTGATTTTCCTCGCCGTGATGGTGTCCGACGTGATAATACTTGATATTTTCAACACGCTGGGACTGCCCACCTCGACCACCGTCTCCCTCGTGTTCGAGTTGCTGGGCGGCACGTTTATCCTCTCGCTGCTCAAGATGCATGCCGACCCGAGCCTGTCGATGGACATGCTGCTCAATAGCGACAAGGCGCTGCAAATGATTATCGCAATCTTCGTCTCGGTGGGAATTGCATTCGTCTTCGGTGTCGTGGTGCAGTATATTTCCCGTGTTATTTTCACGTTCAACTACAAGAAAAAACTGCCTTACACCGTTGCCCTGTTCGGCGGCATCTCCTTTACGTTCCTCGCTTATTTCATTTTCATCAAGGGCGTCTCCGCCTCGCCGTTCATCTCCGACGGCGCGAAGGCGTGGATAGAGGGTAACACGTGGTTGCTGATAGGTCTCATCTTCGTTTGCGCGACGTTGCTTTCCGAGGTGTTGCATCTGTTGAAAGTGAACGTCTTCCGCATCGTCGTGTTGCTCGGCACGTTCGCTCTTGCTATGGCTTTTGCGGGCAACGACCTTGTCAATTTCATCGGTGTGCCGATGGCGGGACTGACCTCTTTGCAGGATTATGCCGCCAATTCGGGCAGCCTCGCACCGACAACGTTTATGATGGACAGCCTGTGCGACAGTGCGAAATCGCCGTTCTTGTATCTGTTCATCGCGGGAATTATTATGATTATAGCCATCACCACGTCGAAGAAAGCACAGAACGTGGTGCGCACCTCCGTCGATCTGAGCCGTCAGGATGAGGGCGACGAGATGTTCGGCAGCAGTCGCGTGGCGCGGAGTATCGTACGGTCTGCCGAGGCAATTTCCAATTTCATGCAGCGTCTCACGCCCCGTCCCGTAGCGCAATACCTCAATCGGCGCTTCGACAATCATAATGTCGAGCTTGCCGAGGGTGCCGCGTTCGACGTGGTGAGAGCCTCAATCAACCTTGTGCTCTCGTCGGCGCTGATTATTCTCGGCACACTCTACAAACTGCCGCTCTCTACCACTTACGTTACCTTTATGGTGGCGATGGGCACCTCGCTCGCCGATCGTGCGTGGGCGAAAGACAGTGCCGTGTTCCGCGTAACGGGCGTGCTGTCGGTCATCGGCGGCTGGTTCCTCACTGCCGGCGTGGCATTCGTTACTTGCGCCCTCGTGTGTATGATAATGTTCTTCGGCGGTTTCACGGCGATGGTGCTGTTCATCCTGCTCGTCGTCTTCCTGCTTGTAAGGAGCAACATACAGTATTCGCGCCGGATGAAAGAGGAGAAGAAAGACGAGCTGTTCCCGCTGATGATGCGCTGTAAGGACCCGGAGATTGTGCTCGACCTGCTCAACAAGCACGTGGGAAATACCCAAGCGGGCGTGGCGGAGTTTGTCCTCGAACAGTATAACAAGATTATCGAGGGCTTGCAGAACGACGATCTCCGTCTGCTCCGACAAGTGAAACACTCGCTCGACGACGAGAAGGCGCTGCTCAAAAAGATACGCCGCCGGGAGTACTTGGCGCTGAAACGTGCGCCGCGCACGATTGCCATAGAGCGCAACACGTGGTTCCACCTCGGTGCAAACAGCAACTCGCAAGCAGTGTATTGCCTGCGCCGTATGCTTGAGCCGGCACTCGAACACGTCGAGAACAGCTTCAAGGACATGCCGGAGGAATACGCGGCGGACTATGCCGACGTGCATCGCAAAGTGGAAGAGTTGCTAAAAGAGACGGCGGGAATGATTCAGACGCGCGATTACAGCCAGTATCGTCGCTGCCTCGATAATGCGAGTGACTGCAAACGAACGCTGTCGGAACTGCGCGACAAGCACCTCGACAACATGCAAGACACACCGTCAAATGATGATTATAACATTTCTGTGGTTTATCTCAATCTGCTGCAAGAGACGCAAGAATTACTGTCGATAATGCGTCATCATCTGCGTGCGGCGAACAAGTTCCTCGCCGGACGTAACCCCGCAGCAGCGTAAACCCGGTTTTAAGTTAATTCTCGTGCAAGGTCCGCTTCATTAAAAACAATGGGGCGGGCTTCGCTTTGTAACTACTTGAAAGCCAAAGAGTTATAGCTCAGAATAAGGCGGAATGCGATTAAGCAAAACAAGCTTGTTCGCCGCGTAATCCATCTTGCAACAAAGGTGAACCAGCCCGTTGCTCACCACAAGATAATCCACGCGCAAAAGGGTGTTGTAGGCCGTGATCTGCTGCAAAACCTTCTCGTTAATAGCCACCGACGGAGCCTTATACTCGATGATCATTCGCGGCTCTAAATGCCTGTCGTACAGCACGGTATCGGCCCGCAACTGCTTGTCGCCCGCGCGCAACGCAACCTCGTTCGCAAGCAGCGCCGCAGGGTAACCGAGGCAGGCGACAAGGTAGTGAACAAAATGCTGGCGGACACGCTCCTCAGGCGTCAGAGCAACATATTTCCTGCGCAGCGGATCGAGCACCATAAGCCGCCCCGCGTCGCTCTTGATGCGGGCTGCATACTCGGGAAGGTTCAGTCGCGTCTGCATTCGCTCGATTTTATGCGTTTTTGTTGGCAGGTTAAGGCGGAAACACTACCTTTGACCTTTGCAAAGATAATAAAAACAGCTTTAATTTCGGCAATGGCAAAGAAACAAGGCAGCTCCTTCGAAGCGATAATGAGCGACATCCGAGCACGCAAATTCGCGCCGGTCTACATCCTCATGGGCGAGGAGAGCTACTTTATCGACTGCATCTGCGACGCACTCGCCGCCACCGTCCTGCCCGAAGAAGAGCGCGAATTCAACCAGTTCGTCGTCTACGGCATCGACGTTACCGCCGCGCAAATAGCCGACATGGCGCGGGAACTGCCGATGATGTCCGAATATAAAGTGATAATTGTTAAAGAAGCACAAAACTTAAAGAGCATCGACGACCTCGAAAGGTACCTCGACCGACCCTCACCGCAGACAATCCTCGTCTTCTGCCACAAAAACGGCAACATCGACGGAAGAAAGAAATTCCTGCCGAAAGCGCGCGCGGCCGGCATCGTCTTCGAAAGCGCAAAGGTGAAGGACGAAGAACTGCCCGCCTTCGTCGACACATTCGTCCGCGAAAGGGGCAAAACCATCGACCGCCGCACAGCCGAAATCATCGCCGAAGCGATAGGCAGCGACCTGTGCCGACTCGCCTCCGAACTCGACAAACTGTGCGTCGCAATGGGCGAAGAGGCAGTTATAACCGGCCAACTCGTAGAACAACACATCGGCGTCAGCCGCGACTATAACACGCTCGAGTTCCGCAACGCCATCATCAGGAAAGACTACGCTAAAGCCGCGAAAATACTCGATTATTTCGACAAAAACCCGCGCTCGGGAGGCCCGTTCATCCTCGTGCCCACAATGTTCAGCTTCTTCCAAACCCTGATGATTGCGCACTACGGCCCCGACAAAAACAACCCCAACATCCTTGCGCGACACCTCGGCCTGTGGCCGCGCGCGGCAGAAGAATTCATCGCCGCCATGAGAAACTATTCCGCCGTGAAAACCATGCAAATCATCTCGAAAATCCGCGAGACAGACGAGAAAATGAAAGGCCTCAACTCCACAGGCAGCACGTCCGCCGGCGACCTCGCCAAAGAACTTCTCTTCTTCGCCTTCCATTAAATAATAATAGGGTGGGGCGGTGAAGCCAAAAGGTTGAAACAAAGCTCAATCCAAAGTGAAATGCTTCGACGTTGAAATGAAGCTCAATCCAAAGTGAAATGCCTGAGTGTTGATACAAACCTCAATATAAACTGAAATTCAATGTCTTAGTGTTGAAACGTAGCAAACAACGAAGGCTGCGCTTGGCAAGCGCAAACTAAGCAAGTTTTTTAGTAGCAACTAAGATAATCCCGGGCATTTTCTGCGCAAACTCGGCAATTTGTGCAAAAATATAATCAAAAAACGCGCGCATTCTAAGGACACCTAAAATCGCGGTTCCGCCCGATGCTTATTGCTCTCGCGCCAAATTTTCGCGTCGCGAGAATCGCGTATTCGGAAGCCTTTCCGCCATTTGCGCGAAATACTTCAAAAATCGAAAAAATCGGGTGGGGCGCCGCAAGCGTTAATTTGAGCTTCGTAAAAATTAACTTGCGTAAAGGGTAAAATTAACGCCAAAATCCATAAAGCAAAAAGTTGTGGCAAAACAAACATAAACCGAAATGCCGGTCACGAAGAAAATTTATGTTTGCGAATTGCCGCAAGCAAAAAGTGAAACAAGCGAATTGCGAAACACAAACGAATTATTTTGCAGTTTGTTGTTCGCGAATTAAAAGCTTGAAAATCAGTGAGTTACCGAATTTTGTTAAAGTGATTATCTTAGTTGCTACTATAACACGACGCACTTGTGCGCCAAAACCAGCGTAATAACTGTTGCCTTCGTTTAAATAATTGGCTAATAATCAGGCTTTTAAGTCGCTTTTGCAGCAGAATTACTTTAAGCTGTTTTTGCAGGTAAATCATAAACCAACCCGCATAGGGTATGAGGTATTTTACAAAACCGAAATCACGCAAATAAATTTACATTGCCGAATTTAATTAAAATAAACAACAAACTTGAATTTTATGTTCGTTTATTTGCAATTGCCGATTTTTCGCCCTATTTTTGTGCATCGATAAAAAAATTACCTCACGCAAACGCCATTTTTTTATGAAGAATCTGAAAGACCGCATCCGCGAGCTGATGACCGTTCTGGGTCTGACGCGCCAACAGTTTTGCGAGCAGACGCTGATTTCGCCCGCATCGCTGAGCAACATTTTCAATGAGAAATCGAAGCCGACCATCAATCATGTGAACGCGATCCTCGAGGCGTTTCCCGCGGTGAACCCTATTTGGCTGCTCAACGGGCGCGGCGAGATGTTCCTTTCCGACGACGACGCGGCGAGGCAAACGGGCAGCGAGAATGTTGCCGGCGAACCGCTGATGATCGATTTCGACAACCCCGCCCCGCGTGCGCCGATGATGGTGAAAAGGGAGAAGCCGAAGCCTGAGCCGGACGCCGAACCCCCTGTGCAGAAAGGCGAGGACGCTGCGCCGCGCGAGGAAAAGACGGTGGAGATCCGGACGCGGCAGATCACCGAGATTCGCATTTTTTACGACGATCAGACGTGGGAGACGTTCGTGCCGAAGCGCTGACCGCCGCGCAAAATCCGGTTTGTGTCTTTGCGCATCTTGCTTTTTTTACTTACTTTCGCGCACGTCGGCGGGCGGTTTGTGCCGGTTGCGCGACGAAATATTAATGTGGGATGGAAAAGCGTTGTATCGATTTGACGGTGCGCGGCACGGAGCGGCTGACGGCGCAGCATGTCCTCTTGCGGCTGACGTGCGCGGAGAGGCTGCCGGAAATTCGCGCGGGGCAGTTCGCCGAGGTGCGTGTTGACGGCAGTGCGCGAACGTTTCTGCGGCGACCGTTTTCGATAAATTTTGTTAATCGCGAGAGCAACGAATTATGGCTGCTCGTGCATGTCGTGGGCGATGGCACTGCGGCTCTGTCGCGCTTGAAAGCGGGCGATAGGCTCAACTGCATCCTGCCGCTCGGCAACGGTTTCACGCCCCCTGCGCCGGGCGAGCGTCTCCTGCTTGTCGGCGGCGGCACGGGTACGGCACCGCTGCTTTTTCTCGGTTCGGCGGCGAAGGAAGCAGGTGCGGTTCCGACCTTTCTCATCGGTGCGAAAACGCGTGCCGACCTATTGCAGACTGAGCTTCTCGAGCAACTCGGGTGCGTGTGCATTACCACCGAAGACGGGTCGGCAGGCGAGCGCGGCATGGTAACCGGCCACAGCATTTTGAAAGAAAAACCGTTCGATAGGATTGCCGTTTGCGGACCGAAACCGATGATGATGGCCGTGGCGAAATACGCAATGGACAATGGCATCGACTGCGAGGTGTCGCTCGAAAACATGATGGCGTGCGGCCTGGGCGCGTGCCTCTGCTGCGTCGAGCCCACCGTTGACGGCAATCTGTGCGTGTGCAAGGACGGTCCGGTGTTTAACGTTAAGAAACTATTATGGCAGAGATAAGTGTTAAAATCGGCGAATTGAAATTGCGCAACCCTGTCGTGGCGGCATCGGGCACTTTCGGTTACGGTCTCGAATATGCCGACCTTGTGCCGCTTGACGAGATCGGCGGTATCGTCGTGAAAGGCACCACCTTTTCGCCGCGCGAGGGCAACGCTTATCCGCGCATGGTCGAGACGGCGCAGGGCATGCTCAACTGCGTGGGTTTGCAGAACCGCGGAATTGAATATTTTTGCAAAACGATCTACCCGAAAATCGCGTCGCTGCCCACGAAGATGATAGTAAATATTAGCGGTTCGTCGCCCGAGGACTATGCCGCGTGCGCAGCGCATATTAATTCATTAGCGGCCATCCCCGCCATCGAGCTGAACATCTCTTGCCCGAACGTGAAGGACGGCGGCATGGCGTTCGGCGTGAACGCGGCGGCTGCGGCGTCGGTCGTCAAGGCTGTGCGCGCGAAATACAGCAAAACGCTCATCGTGAAGCTCACGCCGAACGTAACCGACATCACCGTCATCGCGCGCGCTGTCGAGGCAGAAGGGGCGGACGCGGTGTCGCTGATTAACACGCTTCTGGGCACGGCCATCGACATCGAGCGTCGCTGCTTCCGGCTGAGCATCGGCACGGGCGGCCTGTCGGGTCCGGCGGTGAAACCCGTTGCGCTGCGAATGGTTTACCAGACGGCGAAAGCTGTGAAAATCCCGGTCATCGGCATGGGCGGAATCGCGAGTGCCGCCGACGCGATTGAGTTCCTTATGGCCGGCGCGACGGCTGTGGAGATCGGCACGGCGAACTTCATCGACCCGGCGATAACGGCGAAGACGGCGCAGGGCATCAGCGACTGGCTCGACAGTCACAACATCGCCTGCGTGCGCGACATCATCGGTTGCGTTTAGGGCGAGCGTCCTTCGAAAAAGCGCGGGATTATCGGTTGCGTTTAGGGCGACCTTCCGTTGAAACGGCGCGGGATTATCTTAGTTGCTACTGTAATGCATAATTATTCAGCCCGCCCGCGAACAGCAGTAATAAGTGTTTGGTACGTTTCAATAGTTTCAGGCAATTTTTCAACAGCATTCCGGCAACATTTTTCATTTCTTTTTTTTACAAAGCATTCAAAATGAGGGCAAAAAATTTAGGGCTACATCGCTGTAACCCTAAACCAACACAAAAACTAAACTAGACTTAATTTAGCAAATAGAGAATTTCGCAATCCCCACATTGCCGCCGCAAAAATATATGTTTTTTTGCAACCCTACAAGAAAATTAGTAAGAAAAAACATCTTTTGCGACATCTTTGTCATTGCGATGCCGCGCTTGCTGCATGAGCAGGTTGTCCGCCACGACCATTGCCGCCATTGCTTCGACGATGGGCACAGCTCGCGGCAGCACGCAGGGGTCGTGTCGTCCGGCGGCTTTGAAGCGTGTGGTGCGGCCGTCGACGGTAACGGTGGCTTGGCTGCGCAGGATGGTGGCTGTGGGTTTGAAGGCGACGCGGAAATAGATGTCTTCGCCGTTGCTGATGCCGCCTTGTATGCCGCCGCTGTAGTTCGTTGCGGTCGCGATTTTCCCGTTGTTAATGATGAACGAATCGTTCTGCTCGCTGCCGCGCATGGTTAGGCCTGAGAATCCCGCGCCGTAGTCGAACCCTTTCGCTGCGTTAATCGAGAGCATCGCCGCGGCGAGTTGCGCGTGGAGCTTGCCGAATTCCGGTTCGCCGAGCCCCGCCGGACAGCCTTGCACGACGCCTGTGATTGTGCCGCCAATGCTGTCGCCGTCGGCTTTTACGCGGGCGATGAGCGCCTCCATTTCCTTCGCCTTCTCAGCGTCGGGACAGCGAACGGCATTTTCGTCGATGGCATCGAGATTAAGCCGCCGGTAATCGCCGTCCACCGCGATGTCGCCCACCTGCGAGGTGTACGCGCGCACCGTGATGCCGCATTGCCGCAGCACCAGTTTGGCCAACGCGCCGCCCACGCAACGGCTGATGGTGATGCGCGCCGAAGCCCTGCCGCCGCCGCGATGGTCGCGAATGCCGTACTTGGCCATGTAGGTGAAATCGGCGTGCGACGGACGGAAAATATCGCGCAGCGCGTCGTAATCCTGCGAGCGTTGATTGGTGTTTCTGACGATGAAACCGATGGGCGCGCCCGTGCTCCGGCCTTCGAAAATGCCGCTGAGCAGCTCAACCTTGTCGGCCTCGTTGCGCGACGTGGTGAGGGCGCTCTGACCGGGACGGCGCCGCCGCAATTCGGCCTGAATGAACTCCTCGTCGATGGCCACACCCGCGGGCATGCCGTCAACAACGCCGCCTACCGCCTCGCCATGGCTCTCGCCGAACGTTGTCAAAGTGAAAATTTTACCGAAAGTGTTCACGATTCTAAACCTATGTTAAAAATTATTCGCAATCATGCCCGCAACAATCGTGCCGGCAACCGCCCTTATCGCAACCGCCGTGATGACAACCGCCGCAATGCCGCTTCCCGCAAGCCGCCGCCTCCTCATCAGTTGCCGCGCGCGTGTCGAGCACCTCGCCGTCGAGCCTGAGCGTTTTGCCGGCAAGCGGATGATTAAAGTCGACAATCACGCTAACATCTTGAACGTCAATCACTTGCGCGCGGAAAATTTGTCCTTCTTCGTTTTGCAAAGGCAGCACCGCACCGGGAAAAACGCGCGTCTCGTCGAACAAACCGCCGGGCGAAAGGTCCTTCTTGTCGATGGCCAAAACGCGGGTGTCGTCGCGAACGCCGAAAGCCTCGTCGGGCGGCAGAACCAACGAATATTTCTCGCCGGCGGAAAGGGCGGCAAGCAGCTCGTCGAAAGCCCGGAACGGCGTCATATTTTTGCCCGTAACAAGGCGCAGCGGATTGTCTGCCGAGGCCGATTCCAACAGCACTTCCCCGCCGTCGGTGATGTCGAAAAGCGCGTAGGTGGCGCTCACCGTTTTGTGTTCCATTCTCGCGGCTGAAATTGTTTTCGGCAAAGATAGTTGAAACGAACCTGAAAATGAAAATTTCGCGCGATTTTTCAGGCTGCGCAGGTTTACAGTAGCAACTAAGATAATGAAAAAAACATTCTGCGGAAGGTCAGCTTTTCCGGCAGCTTTTTATTAAATTTGCGGTGCAACTTACATTTTTATGCAAAAAGCAAACCCTTTTATGCAAAAGCAAACCCCTTTGCGAAAATTAATATTTATGCAAAAACTCCGACTTGCCCTCATCGCGCTCTTGTTCTTGATTGCCCTGCCCGCCGCGGCGCAGCACAAGGAATTGCGCAAGATGTCGCCCTTGCTGCGGGCCCGTTGCATGAAGGTGTTGCGCGGCGACACGAGTTCTGAGCGCAGGGTTTGCGCGTTTGTGAAAAGCTCCGGCGACGCTGCCGACCTCTTCGCCGCGAACGGTTGTGAGACGCTTGCCGATTTCGGCGATATTCACATTTTATGCATTCCGGAAAGAAGCCTTCCGACCCTTGCGCGCGACGAGCGAATTGTTAAAATCGAGGCCGGGCGCACGGCGAGTATTACGAACGACAAAACGGCGGAACTGCTTGGCGCAACTATGGTTCACGAGGGTTCGTCGCTGCCGCAAGCGTTCACCGGCAACGGCGTCATTGTCGGCGTGCAGGACATCGGTTTCGACCTTAGCAATCCGAATTTTTATTCAAAAGACATGAGCCGCTTTCGAATTAAACGCCTCTGGGATATGCTCGCCGAAACAGCGCAAAGCAAGTCGCAAGTTGCTGATAATCAATCTTTTAGCAAAGAAGTTCAATCATTTAACAAAAGCATAAGTTCGCAAAAAGCCGAAAGCAATAATCTCGTTATGGGCGCGGAATACACCGATTCGGTTGCGATCCTTGCCCTTGGCCACAGCCGCGACGGCCTCACCTGTTTGCACGGCAGCCACACGCTCGGTACGGCGGCGGGCAGCGGTTGCGGTTCGCCTTACGCGGGCATGGCTTACGACGCCGACATCTGCCTTGTGGCAAACATTACGACGGACAACAAGGACTACCTCGCCGACGACGCTGACGACTCCGGCACGGCCCTCACCGCGCTGGGTTTCAAGTACATTTTCGACTACGCCGACGAGCAGGGCAAACCGTGCGTCATCTCGTTCAGCGAGGGCTCGTATGAGGATTTCACTGAGGACAATCTGCTTTACTATGAGACGCTCGGCGCGATGACCGGCGAAGGGCGGATTATCGTTGCGTCGGCGGGGAATAATTCGCAAAGTGCCAGTTATATCTGCAAGTCCGAAGGCAAAGCTGTCGGCGGCGCGTTTATGCAGAATTCGGGCGACCAACTGTATTTCATGGCGCAAGGCACCGCCGATTTCGACGTGCGGCTCACTGTTTACGGCACCGACCCCGTAGCGTTCACCATCGGCACGGCGTCGCTGCTCGATTACCCCGACTCTATCTTCTGCGACACGCTGCTCATCGGCGAACAGCCTTACATCATTCAGCGCGTGGCCTATCCGTCGGCGTTCAGCACCACGAACATCGCGGCGGAATATGCTTTAACCGGGCCGGCGAAAATAGGGCAAGCCGCGCCGGTGAGCGTCGAACTGATTGGCGAAGAGGCCGAAATCGAAGCGTACAGCCTCGTCGGGGAATTTGTTGAAAACGACTTAAACCCCTCGCTTGCCGACGAAGAAATTTCGCATAATGTCTTCGCGCCCGCCGCTGCGCCGGATGTGATTGCCGTCGGTGCCACAGCCTACACGACGAGCTACGAAAACATGTCCGGCGAAACGGTTACGAACGATTACGGCAGCGGCGGCACGCGGGCAACATTCTCGTCTGTCGGTCCGACGCTCGACAACCGCATCAAGCCCGACGTGATGGCACCCGGGACGAACATCATTTCTTCAACGAACAGCTTTTATTTCGAGGCCAACCCGAGCAGCAATTCGTGGAGCAACCTTGTGGACAGTTACGATTTCGGCGGCCGCACCTACTACTGGAAAGCCGATACGGGCACGTCAATGTCGGCGCCGTGCGTGGCGGGCATCATCGCGCTGTGGCTCGAGGCTAAACCCGACCTGACGCGCGAAGAAATCATCGACGCGTTCGCCGCCACGTGCACGCAGCCCGACGCCGCGCTCAGTTACCCGAACAACCTCTACGGCTACGGCCAGATCGACGCGTACAAAGGCCTGCTTTATTTGCTCGGCATCGACAAAATCGAAGGCATTAGCGCGAGCCAACCCGCGGGCGTGAAGGTCAACCTTGCCGGTAACAACTTGAATATCGCTTTTGAAAAACAAATAAGCGGCGCGGCGAAAGTGAATATTTATTCAGTCGGCGGCCAACTCTTGCAAACAGCTGCAATTCAAGCCGGCACAAGTTCGGCAACCATTCCGCTGAACGGCAACGCAAAAGGTATTATCGCCGTGCAGATCAACGCGCCGGAGCCTTCGTGCACGGGCTCGTTCGTGCTGCGCCGCTGAACCGCTTTAATGCGCCCCGAAAATACAGCCTTTTCTTTGCCGGCTTCGGAATTTTGCGCTATCTTTGCGGACAAGAAAGAACCTTTTTACGAAGCATTTTTTAACATTACAACAATGAACAAGAAACTTTTGACAACGGTCATCATCGTCGGCGTAATCCTTGTTGCGGGCATCGTTTACCTCCTTTTCGGGCTGCACGAGCAGCGTCAGATGAACGCGGAATTGCAGGAGCTTGCCGCGCTGGACAAGGCCGAGATGGAGAGCGAATACCAGCAGTTTGCCGACCAATATACCGAGATGCGCTCGCAGATCACGAACGACTCGCTCATCGAGCAGCTCACCGCCGAGCAGTTGCGCACGCAGGAGTTGCTTCAAGAGTTAAAAGAAGTGAAGGCCACCGATGCGCGCGAGATAGCGCGGTTGAAGAAGGAGCTTGAGACTTGCCGCGCCGTCATCCGCAGTTATGTTTACGAGATCGACTCGCTTAACCGCCTGAATCAGAACCTGATAGCGGAGAACACGCAGGTGAAGGAGCAGGTGGCGGAGGCCAACCGCACGATTGAAGGGCTGAGCACCGAGCGGGCTACGCTGTCGGAGAAGGTTGCCATCGCCGCGCAGCTTGACGCCACGGGCATCGGGCTGTCGCTGCTCGACAAGCGCGGGAAGGCTACGACGAAGATTGCGAAGTGCAAGACGCTGCAAGTGAATTTCAGCATTGCGAAGAACGTTACGGCTGTGAGCGGCAGCAAGACCGTTTACGTGCGCGTTACGTCGCCGTCGGGCACGCTTTTGGGCAACGCGGGGACGTTTGCTTACGAGGACCGCACGCTTGTTGCCACGGCGAAGAAGACTGTGGAGTACGGCGGCAAGGAGACGGCGGTAACGCTTTATTGGAACGTTACGCAGGCGCTGGAGGCCGGTTCGTACAACGTCAGCATTTTCGCCGACGGGAATATGATCGGTTCGCGCGCCTTCACCTTTAAATAAAGGTTTAATCAGCGTTTAAATAAAGGCTGCGAGCCGAGTTTTCCGCGCAAAAAGTTTATCTTAGTCGCGACTGCAATTCCGGCTCAGCTTTGCGGCGCGAACACGCAGCCTTAGTTGTTTGCTACGTTTCAACTGTCGGCTACGTTTCAACTTCCGGCTTTGCCTTATCTTCCGGGGCTTCGTTTCAACTTCCGGATTTGCCTTATTCGTGCTTTTCACCTTGCCCTTTTTCTGGCACGCTTTTTGCTTTACGCCTGTCGGAATTAATCTTTTAACATATTAATATTATGGCCAAAGGCAATATCGGGGTTACGACAGAGAACATTTTCCCCGTTATCAAAAAGTTCCTCTATAGCGACCACGAAATCTTTCTGCGGGAGATGCTCTCCAACGCCGTAGATGCCACGCAGAAAATGAAGACCTTAGTGGAGAAAGGCGATTTCAAGGGAGAGCTCGGCGACTTAACCATCCATGTTGCTCTCGACGAGAAAGCCAAAACCATAACCGTCAGCGACCGCGGCATCGGCATGACGGCGGAGGAGATAGACAAGTACATCAATCAGATCGCGTTCTCCGGTGTAACCGACTTCCTTGAGAAGTATAAGGACAATGCAAACGCCATCATAGGGCATTTCGGACTGGGTTTCTATTCCGCTTTTATGGTGAGCGACAAGGTGGAAATCATCACTAAATCATATCAGGACGACGCCAAGCCGCAGCGATGGGTATGCACCGGCAGCCCCGAATACGAGCTCGAAGACGCCGAAAAGGCGGAGAGAGGGACAGACATAGTGCTCCACATAGCCGACGACTGCAAGGAATTCCTCGCGGGGAACAAGATTTCCGAGCTTTTGAACAAGTACTGCAAGTTCATGCCCGTGCCTATCGCGTTCGGCAAGCAGACCGACTGGAAAGACGGCAAACAGGTGGAAACGGATAAAGACAACATAATAAACAGCGTCGAGCCGCTATGGACCAAGACACCCGCCGATCTGAAAGACGAGGACTACAAGAGCTTCTACCGCACGCTCTATCCTATGGCAGACGAGCCTCTCTTTTGGATTCATCTCAACGTCGATTTCCCCTTCCACCTGACGGGAATCCTCTATTTCCCCCGCGTAAGGTCGAACATCGAGCTGCAAAAGAACAAGATACAGCTCTACTGCAATCAGGTGTTCGTTACCGACGAGGTGGAGGGCATAGTGCCGGAGTTCCTCACGCTGCTCCACGGAGTGATCGATTCGCCCGACATACCGCTGAATGTCAGCCGCTCCTACCTGCAAAGCGACGCCAACGTGAAGAAGATTTCGACCTACATCACCAAGAAAGTGTCCGACCGGCTGAAGGCGATATTCAAGGACAACCGCAAGGAATACGAGGAGAAATGGGGCAGTCTGAAGCTGTTTATCCACTACGGACTGCTCACACAAGAGGACTTCTTCGACCGTGCGAAGGACTTTGCGCTCTTCAAGGACATCGACGGCAAGTACTTCACTTTTGACGAATACCGCACGCTCATCAAGGATTCTCAGACCGATAAAGACGGCTGCCTCGTCTATCTCTACGCCACTGACGCGGAGGAGCAGTATGCTTATGTCGACGCGGCAAAGAGCAAGGGATACTCCGTGCTGCTGTTCGACGGAGAGCTGGAAGTGCCCTGCGTCAATCTTTACGAGCAGAAATTCGACAAGAGCCGCTTTGCCCGCGTCGACGCCGACGTCGTAGACAACCTCATAAAGAAAGAGGAGAAGACGCCGACTTTACCTGCCGACGACGAGACAAACACCCTCTCGCAGGTCTTCTCCTCCCAGTTGCCGAAGCTCGAAAAGACCGATTTCATGGTGGAGGTGCAGCCGTTGGGCGCCGACAATATGCCGCTCACTATCACACGCAGCGAATATATGCGGAGGATGAAGGATATGAGCCGCTATCAGGCGGGTATGTCGTTCTACTCGGAGATGCCCGATACTTACTCCCTCATCGTCAATGCCGACCATCCTCTCGTGAAGAAAATACTCATAGAGAGCGGCGAAGCAACGGGCGAACAGCTTAAACCCGTGCTGGCGGAAATACGCGGACTGAAAGCTCGCGAGCAGGCATTGCAGCAAAGCCAAAAGGACAAGAAGCCGGACGAAATCAGTCAGGAGGAGAAAGACGAAATGAGCTCGACACGCGAGAAAATCAAGGGCGAGGAGGACAAACGCAAGGACATCATCGCGGCGTATGCCAAAGACAATGCCGCCGTCCGCAGACTCATCAACATCGCGCTGCTGCAAAACGGCATGCTCAAAGGCGCCGCACTAAACGACTTCCTCCGCCACCTGATTGAAATTCTCTGAAGGTCTTAGTTGCTACTAAAAGATTGCGCAGGGAGGCTTTAACACAATCCAAGGGGTTTTGTTTGGTACTAAATAATTCGCTGCTGAATAGTTTTTGCTGCTAAATAATAACGATTGTCGCATGCTTCTCGCGAGGCGTGCGATTTCGTTTTTACGCGCTCTTGCTTGGCAAATTGGCGCAATTGGCGTACCTTCGCGGCTGACAACGAAATCACGGGGTTTTAAGAACGAAAGGTTATAATGAAAGGTTTTAACCAAGGTTTTTAACTAAGGTTTTAACGAAAAGGTTTTTTTACGAAACGATGAAAGTACTGAAATTTGGCGGCACGTCGGTGGGCAGCGCGGGCAGCGTGCGCTCGTTGAGAGAGATTGTCTTTCGTGCGGCGGAAAAGGATAAGATTGTGGTGGTGGTGAG
The DNA here is from genome assembly GCA_021204905.1 of Prevotella sp. Classification (GTDB taxonomy): domain Bacteria; phylum Bacteroidota; class Bacteroidia; order Bacteroidales; family Bacteroidaceae; genus Prevotella. Next base: position 11,116 of record JAJPYN010000019.1, on the reverse strand, counting down.
CGCCCTGAGCGGCATCACGGACAAGTTGCTCGCCGTGGCGCGGCAGGCTGTGGCGGGCGATGAGGCGTGGCGCGAGGGGTTCGAAGAGATTGTCTTGCGCCACAGGCAGATGATTGCCGACATCATTGCCGACAAGGGTGCGCGCGAAAGGCTTTCCGACGAGGTTGAGGCGTTGTTGGAGCAGTTGCGCAGCATTTATTTCGGCGTGTATCTCATCCGCGACCTGTCGCTGAAAACGCAGAACGCCATCCTTGCTTACGGCGAGAGGCTCTCCTCGCGCATCGTGGCGACATTCGTGCCGACGGCGGTGTGGTATGACAGCCGCGACTTCATCAAAACCGTTTACAAAAACCGCAAGAACGTTTTGCACAGCTCTCTCACGGCCGAGCTTATTCAAAAGACGTTCGCCGACATGCCGCGCATCGCCTTGGTGCCGGGCTTCATCTCGTCGGACCGCGACACGAACGAGACCACCAACCTCGGGCGCGGCGGCTCGGACTACACCGCGTCGGCCATCGCTGCGGCATTAGACGCCGAGGTGCTCGAGATCTGGACCGATGTCGACGGTTTCATGACGGCCGACCCGAAGATTATCAAGACGGCGTACACGATTAAGGAACTGTCGTACATCGAGGCGATGGAGCTCTGTAATTTCGGCGCGAAGGTGATCTACCCGCCGACGATCTACCCCGTTTGCGTGAAGAACATTCCGATTCGCGTTAAAAACACGTTCAACCCCGACAATCCCGGCACGCTCATCTGCGCGAAAATCGATAACGACCGCAAGCCGATAAAGGGTATCTCGAGCATCGGCGGCACAAGCTTGGTGAATGTAACCGGCCTGTCGATGGTCGGCGTAATAGGCGTCAACCAGCGCATTTTTACGGCGTTAACGAACAATAATATCTCGGTGTTTATGGTGTCGCAAGCGTCGTCGGAAAACTCGACATCCATCGGCGTGCGCAACGAGGATGCGGCGAAGGCGGCAGGCGTGCTCAACGAGGAGTTCGCCAAGGAGATTGCCACCGGCGCAATGTTCCCCATGCACATCGAGAGCGGTCTGGCAACCATCGCCATCGTCGGCGAGAACATGAAGCACACGCCGGGCATCGCGGGCAAGCTCTTCGGCACGCTCGGACGATCAGGCATCAGCGTCATCGCCTGCGCGCAAGGTGCGTCGGAAACGAACATCTCTTTCGTTGTTGACGAACGCTTTTTAAGGAAGTCGCTCAACGTGATCCACGACTCGTTCTTCCTCTCCGAATACAACGTGCTCAACCTGTTCATCTGCGGCATAGGCACGGTGGGCGGACGCCTCATCGAACAAATCCGCGCGCAGTATTCGCAGTTGCTCGAAAGCCGCCGGTTGAAGCTAAATGTTGTCGGCATCGCATCGTCAAGAAAGGCAATCTTCTCGCGCGACGGCATCGACCTCGACACGTACAAAGACGAGCTCGCCAAATCGGCAGAAAGCAACACGCAGCGGCTGCTCAAAGGCGTCGTCGGAATGAATATTTTCAATTCGGTCTTCGTCGATTGCACCGCGTCGGGCGAGGTGGCGGGCATCTACCAAGAACTGCTCGAGCACAACGTCAGCGTCGTGGCGGCAAACAAAATCGCGGCGTCGGGCAGCTATGAGGTTTATTCGAAACTGAAACGCACGGCACTCCAGCGCGGCGTGAAATACCTCTTCGAAACCAATGTGGGCGCGGGCTTGCCCATCATCGGCACCATCAACGACCTCCGCGCTTCCGGCGACAAAATCCTTAAAATCGAGGCTGTCCTCAGCGGCACGCTCAACTTCATTTTCAACACCCTCTCCGCCGACGTACCCTTCTCCGAAACGGTGCGCCTCGCTGTCGAGAAGGGTTATGCCGAGCCCGACCCGCGCATCGATCTGAGCGGCATGGATGTCATCCGCAAGCTGGTCATCCTCGCGCGCGAGGCCGGTTACCGCGTTGAGCAGGACGATGTCGAGAAACGCCTCTTCGTGCCGGATAATCTGTTCGACGGCAGCGTGGATGATTTCTGGAAACGCCTGCCCGCGCTCGACGCCGAGTTTGAAAACAAGCGCAAGGCCCTCGCGGCGGAAGGCAAGCGCTGGCGGTTCGTCGCGGCGATGGAGCAGGGCCGGACAAGCGTGTCGCTGCAAACCGTCGGCCACGACCACCCGTTCTTCAACCTCGAAGGCTCGAACAACATCGTGCTGCTCACCACCGAGCGCTACAAGGAATACCCGATGCTCATCCAAGGTTACGGCGCGGGCGCAAGCGTTACTGCCGCAGGCGTCTTCGCGAACATTATGAGTATCGCAAACATCTGATTTTCAATTAGTTGCGCGAACAACGAAACCATCGTATTTGTTTAAAGCATGATACGTGAAATCGAACTTCGCGTGCCGCCCGAGCAAGCCGCAAACAACGACACATTAGCGGCTGTTGCTGCGAAAGAGACGGCCATCGACCGCCGCACAATCTGCTGCTTGCGTGTGCTGAAACGCTCGATTGACGCCCGCCAGCGCAACATTTTCATCAACCTCAAACTGCGCCTTTTCATCAACGAGCAGCCTGCCGACGAGGGCTTCCCGCGCACGGTTTACCCCGACGTGTCGGCCTGCCCGAGGGTGATCATCGTCGGCGCCGGACCCGCGGGTTTGTTCGCCGCGCTGCGAGCCATCGAGATCGGCTTGCGGCCTGTTATAATTGAGCGCGGCAAGGATGTTCGCCGGCGCAAGAAAGACACGGCGCAGATCACTAAGGGCATCGTCTGCGGCGAGTCGAACTACTGCTTCGGCGAAGGCGGCGCGGGCGCGTATTCCGACGGCAAACTGTTCACACGCTCGAAGAAGCGCGGGCAGATCGAGAAAATCCTGTTCGCCCTTTGCCAGCACGGCGCCGACACGAGCATCCTCTCCGATGCGCACCCCCACATCGGCACCGACCGCCTGCCGCGCATCATCGAGAACATCCGCGCGACAATCATCAGTTGCGGCGGCGAGGTGCATTTCGAAACAAAGATGCTGCGCTTAATCGTTCGCGAAAACCGCTGCCTCGGGTGCGAAGCGATAAACATGGCGATGGACCGCGAAGAGACTTACCGCGGGCCGGTCATCCTCGCCACAGGCCATTCCGCGCGCGACGTCTACCGCTATCTCTTCGCCGGCGGCATCGCGCTTGAGAGCAAGGCTCTGGCGATGGGCGTGCGCCTCGAGCATCCCGCCGAGCTCATCGACCAAATTCAATATCACAACCGCAACGGGCGCGGCAAATATCTTCCTGCGGCGGAGTATAATTTCGTTACGCAGACCGGCGGCCGCGGCGTGTATTCGTTCTGCATGTGCCCCGGAGGCTTCGTCATCCCTTCGGCTACGACGGCGAAACAGGTGGTGGTCAACGGCATGAGCCCGGCGGCACGCAACTCGCGCTGGAGCAATTCGGGAATGGTGGTCGAGTTTCGCCCGGACGACCTTTCGGCCATTGAGAACGGTAAGGCTTTATTTGACGGCGACGCGGGCAGTCCGCTGGCGATGATGGAGTTTCAAGAGCAACTGGAGCGCCTCGCGTGGCAGCAGGGCGGCATGCGGCAGACAGCACCGGCGCAGCGCATGGGCGATTTCGTCAACGGCCGTTTGAGTTACGACCTGCCGCGCAGTTCATACGCGCCGGGTTTGATCTCGTCGCCGCTGCATTTCTGGTTGCCGAAAATCATTGCCGGCAGCTTGCAACAAGCATTTAAAACCTTTGGAAAAAACAGTCGCGGCTTCCTTACAAACGAGGCGGCGGTCATCGCTGCGGAGACGCGCACATCCTCGCCGGTGAGAATCCCGCGCGACCAGTTGACGCTCAGCCACATTGAGCTTCAGGGTCTGTTCCCCTGCGGCGAGGGCGCGGGCTATTCGGGCGGCATTGTCTCGTCGGCTGTCGACGGCGTGCGCTGTGCCGAGGCTGTTAAAGCTTCGATTGGCGTTTAGCAAGACCGATTTTAAAAGCGCGCGCGAGTTTGCTTTTTGCAAGGGATTTTTATACTTTTGCACGGTTAATTCAACAGGCATTCATTGAAAAAACTGAGGCAAGATGAACATTTCATACAAGTGGCTTAAAGAATATGTCGATTTCGACCTCTCTCCGCAGGAAGTTGCCGATGCGCTCACTTCGACGGGGCTGGAGGTGGACGCTCTGGAAGAGAAGCAAGCGGTGCGCGGCGGGCTGAAAGGACTTTACGTCGGACAAGTGATTACTTGTGAGCCGCACCCCGACAGCGACCATCTTCACGTAACGACAGTTGACCTTGCGCGGGGCGAATTGCAGCAAATCGTGTGCGGCGCACCTAACGTGGCGGCGGGTCAGAAAGTGATTGTTGCCGACTTGGGCTGTGTCTTATACGACGGCGACAAGGAGTTTGTGATAAAGAAAAGCCGGTTGCGGGGCGTCGATTCCTGCGGTATGATATGCGCCGAAGACGAGATCGGGCTGGGCACGTCGCACGCCGGGATAATGGTTCTGCCCGATGATGCGAAAGTCGGCACGCCCGCCGCGGAGTACTTCCACATAGAAAGCGACTGGGTGATAGAGATAGATATCACCGCCAATCGTGCCGACGCGCTGTCGCATTGGGGCGTTGCACGCGACCTCTATGCCTGGCTCCGGCAGAACGGCTACAAGACTTCTCTCCACCGTCCGGACTGCTCCGCCTTCGCCGTAGACAACGAAGATTTGCCCATCGAGATGGAAATAGCGAACCCCGAGGCATGCCTGCGCTATGTCGGAGTGTCGATCACGGACTGCGAAGTAGGGGAGAGCCCGGCGTGGCTGCGGGACAAACTGACCGTCATAGGTCTGCGCCCGATAAACAACATCGTAGATATAACGAACTATATTATGATGGCTTACGGTCAGCCGCTCCACTGTTTCGATGCCGATATGATAAAAGGGGGGAAGATTGTGGCGCGTATGATGCCCGACGGAACGCCGTTTGTGACGCTCGACGGGGTAGAACACACGCTGTCTTCGCAGGACCTTGCCATCTGCAATACTGAGGAGCCGATGTGTATCGCGGGCGTTTTCGGCGGCAAAGGGTCGGGGACTTACGCCACCACACGTAACGTCGTGCTGGAGTCGGCATACTTTCACCCGACGGTAATCCGCAAGAGTGCGCGCCGCCACGGTCTGTCGACGGACGCCAGTTACCGCTTCGAGCGCGGCGTGGATCCCGACGGACAGGTCTATGCACTTAAGCAGGCGGCAATCCTCTGCAAGGAATTGGCGGGCGGAAAGGTGAGCATGCAGATAAAAGACGTGTACCCCAACCCGAAACGGAACGCCGTCGTGGAGCTGACTTACGACTATATCGACCGTCTCATAGGCAAGAAGATAGGCACGGAAACGATAAAATCCATCGCGCGGGACCTCGACATGAAAATCCTCAAAGAGGACGACAAGGGTCTGACGGTGGAAATTCCCGGCTACCGTGTAGATGTGGAAAGACCCTGCGACGTGGTGGAAGAGATACTGCGCATCTACGGGTATAACAATGTAGAAATCCCCGCCGTGCTACACTCGTCGCTTACCTCTCCCGAGGCGCAAGACCGCGAGCACCGCCTCGAAAACATCGTCGGCGAACAGCTGGTAGGCAGCGGCTTCAACGAGATACTCAACAACTCGCTGACCAAGACATCATATTATAAAAACCTGAACGCTTACCCGGAGGACACGACAGTCGCCATCGTCAACCCTCTCAGCGCCGATCTGGGCGTGATGCGGCAGACGTTGCTCTTCGGCGGACTGGAGAGCATAGCCTACAATGCCAACCGTAAGAGCGCCGACCTGCGCTTCTTTGAGTTCGGCAACTGCTACCACTACGCCGCCGGGAAGTACACCGCCGAGAACCCGATAAAGGCATATTCGGAGGAGAAACATCTCGGCTTGTGGGTTACGGGCAAACGTCTGGCGGGCTCTTGGATACACCCTGACATGGACAGTTCCGTCTACGAGCTGAAAGCCTACGTAAGAAACGTGCTCGCAAGGGTGGGGTGCCGTCGGGCGATGACTGTCTCGGCGCCGTCGGAGAACAATATTTTCTCGTCGGGAATGGAGATAAGGAGCCGCGCGGGACATGTGCTTGCCGAGCTGGGCATCGTGGCTAAGGGCTTGCAAAAAGCGGCGGGCATCGCGGCAAATGTCTACTTCGCCGATATTCATTGGGACGCTGTGATGAAGCTCGTGGGCAACAACAAGGTGGAGTTCGCCGAGCTGAGCAAGTATCCCGCCGTATCGCGCGACCTCGCATTGCTCATCGGCAAGGACGTGGAATTTGCCGAGATAGAGCGTGCGGCGTACGCGGCGGAGAAGAAACTGCTCAGGAATGTGGAACTCTTTGATGTCTACGAGGGGGACAATTTGCCCGCGGGGAAGAAGTCGTATGCCGTGAACTTCATCCTGCAAGACACGACGAAGACGATGAGCGACAAAGCTATCGACGCGGTGATGACAAAGATTGTCAACGCGTTAAAGGCGCAGACGGGTGCCGAACTGAGATAGGCGGGGGACCCGGACGTGAGATGTAGAGCGTAAATAACAAAAAAAATAAACAATCAAACAGTTACAGCTATGGGACGTGCATTTGAATTTCGTAAGGCTCGTAAGTTTAAGAGGTGGGGCAATATGGCAAAAACCTTCACCCGTTTAGGTAAGCAGATAGCAATCGCGGTGAAAGCGGGAGGGCCCGACCCCGATATGAATGCCACGCTGCGGTCTATCATCGCCACGTGCAAGAGGGAGAATATGCCGAAGGACAACATCGACCGCGCCATAAAGAACGCTTTGGGCAAGGACCAGTCCGACTACAAGGAAGTAACCTACGAGGGCTACGGACCCTTCGGCATCGCCGTCTTTGTCGACACCCTGACAGACAATACGACCCGCACTGTGGCTGACGTGCGCTCCGTCTTCAACAAGTTCTCGGGCAACCTCGGCACAACGGGCTCCCTGTCGTTCCTGTTCGACCACAAATGCGTATTCACGTTCAGAAAGCCCGACAACCTCGATATGGACGACCTGATATTAGAGCTTATCGACCTCAACGCCGACGACGAATACGACGAGAGCTACGACGAGGATAAGGACGAGACGTCAATCTCCATCTACGGAGACCCGAAATCGTATGCCGCGATACAGCATTACCTCGAAGGAAAAGGCTTCGGAGACATTGCCGGAGAGATGACCTACATCCCCAACGACTTGAAAGACGTTACGCCGGAGCAGCGGTCGACGATAGATAAAATGGTGGAGAAGCTGGAGGATTTCGACGATGTGCAGACGGTCTACACTAATATGAAGCCGGAAGATTAATACTGAATGAAGCGACACATTATATATTATATGTTGTTGATAGCACTCTTTTTCGGGGGTGCTATCAGTGTTTTCGGACAAGCAAAACGCGAGTTCCGCGGCGCGTGGATACAGGCTGTCAACGGGCAGTTCCGCGGGTTGAGCAAGGAGGAAATGCAGGCGACGCTCTCCTCGCAGTTGGACGAGCTCGAGCGCGACGGCGTGAATGCGATAATCTTTCAGGTGCGCGTGGAGTGCGACGCCTTATATCAGAGCGACCTCGAGCCGTGGAGCCGCTATCTCACCGGCACGCAAGGACGCAGCCCCGGCTGGGATCCGCTGGCATGGATGGTGAGCGAATGCCACAAGAGAGGTATGGAGTTGCACGCGTGGATCAACCCTTTCCGCGCCAAAGTAAAGGATGCCGCGACGCTCGCAAATACGCATATCTGCCTGCAAAAGCCCGGCAACTGGTTTGAGTACGACGGGCTCTATATCCTCAACCCCGGCATTCCGGAGAACCGCGACTATATCTGCACCATCGCGAAAGATATCGTCAGCCGCTACGACATCGACGGTTTCCACATCGACGACTACTTCTATCCCTATCCCGCAGCAGGCAAGGAGATTGACGACAGCCGGCAGTTCGCGCTGTACAACAACGGCTTCCGCGACATCCGCGACTGGCGGCGGGACAACGTAAACCTGTTTATCAAGCAGCTGTCGGAGACCGTCCACTCCGCGAAACCGTGGGTGAAGTTCGGCGTGTCCCCCTTCGGCATCTACCGCAACAAGAAGAATGACCCGCTCAACGGCTCGGCGACGAACGGCTTGCAGAACTATGACGACCTCTATGCAGATGTCCTTTTGTGGGTCAACAACGGATGGATAGACTACTGTGTGCCGCAGTTGTACTGGGAGATAGGCAACACGGCGGCGGACTACGACGAACTTATCCGCTGGTGGAACCGCTACTCTGCCAACACATTGCTTTATATCGGAGAGGACATCGAGCGCACGGCAAAGTATCCCGACCCGGCAAATAGCAAAACCAATCAGATGGACGCGAAGTTCCGCCTCCACGCGCAGATGGCGAATGTGCACGGGACAGTGCTGTGGTATGCCAAGCTCGCGGCGGACGACTACGGCAGTTACGGGACGATGCTGCGAAAGAAATACTGGCGCTATCCCGCGCTGCAACCGCTGACGAGGCAATTGGCAGCCGTGGCTCCGGGCAAGGTGAAGAGCCTCAAACCTGTGTGGACGGACGACGGATACGTGCTCTGCTGGACCGCGCCGAAGGGCAAGACGTGGCAGGACAAGGCAGTGAAGTACGTCGTTTACCGCTTCGACAAGAACGAGGAAATCAACCTTAACAACCCCGCGAAGATAGTTGCCGTCGTCGACGAGCCGTTCTGCCCCCTGCCTTACTCTACGGGCAAGACTGCCTGCAACTACGTCGTTACCGCGCTCAACCGCGTGCAGAGCGAGGGCATTGGCGTTAAGAAGAAAATTAAACTTTAGGGGCGGTATTCAACTGAATATCACGGTCTTGTTTTTGAAGACGAGGATCTTGCGGTCGATGTGAAGTTTCACCGCGCGCGAGAGGACTATCTTTTCGAGGTCTTTGCCTTTGCTTATCAGGTCCTGCACGGTGTCTTTGTGGGTGATGCGCACCACGTCCTGCTCTATGATGGGTCCCGCGTCGAGGTCGGCGGTAACGTAATGGCTGGTCGCGCCGATGATTTTCACGCCCCGCTGGTATGCTGCGTGGTACGGCTTAGCACCCATAAATGCCGGCAGGAACGAGTGGTGGATGTTTATGATGTGGTTGGGATAAGCCTCTATCATTTTCTCCGAAATAATCTGCATGTAGCGCGCAAGAACGATGAAGCTGACGCCCTCCTTTGCAAGCAATTTCATCTCCGCCTCCTCCTGCGCCGCCTTGTTCTCTTTTGTTATTTCAAACACGCGGAACGGTATGCCGAAACGCTCCGCCACGTGCCCCAAATCGGGGTGATTGCTAATGATTAAAGGTATCTCCACGTCCCATTCCCCTGCGGTGTAACGCGCCAGCATGTCGTAAAGGCAGTGGGACATACGCGACACGAAGATTGCCATGCGCGGCTTCACGTCGGAGAAATAGAGGCGTATCTGCATGTCGTATTTCCGGCAAAAGAGCGTCCGGAAATAGTCTTCAATCTTGTCGCGGGGGATGAGGAAGCCGTCGAGAGCCCACTCGATGCGCATGAAAAACACATTGTCCGCGTGGTCGACATATTGGTCGAGGTAGACGATGTTGCCCTTGTTCACCGTGATGAAATTGGTTACCTGCGCCAAGATGCCCGGTTGGTCGGGGCAGTGCAGCAGCAGCTTGGCGGTTGTCCGGGGCTTCGTTTCGGAAGGCATAAAACAAGGTCAGTCTTTCATCAAATTGTCAAGGAACTTGTCGAGGTCGTCGCTGAGCCCCTCCATAAGCGTCTCGCCGAGGATAACCGTGTCGTCGTCGGCAAGGTAAAGCTCGTGCGCCGTCTCGCCGTCCTCGTCTTCAAGGGTGAAGCTGAACGGTTTGACGATGCCCATGCCGTCGATCTTCTTGCTCATCGCATGCAAACGCCGGCGCAACAGGGCGGCAACAGCTTCCGCGAAATCCTCGTCTTTGTTGTCAATCCAATCGTTAATCACCGCGCGGTTGAGCTCCGCTCCGTCGTCGTCGAACGATAGCAGCTCGCCGCTGTCCTGACTGGCTTTAAGGTGGATGTCGGTAAGGCGCGCAGGCTCCTCACTCGGCGGAAACTTGCTCATCGTGCGCTCCAAGGCGCGGTCCACCTGCCCGATTGTCTGTTGATTGAACTCCATTATAAACCTTGTTATCCGTTAACGACGCAAAAATAATAGTTGCCGGCGGAATAGACAAACAAAACTTCGCGAAATATTTTGCCCTTTCGCTTTATTTGCATTACCTTTGCAGCCGTTCCCACGAGCTGGGGGCTTATTTCAAAACATCATTCAAACAAACCGGGGGGACGAGTTCCCTTCATTTAAAAAACAAACAAAACAAATGGCAACAAAAATCAGATTGCAACGCGGCGGTCGCAAAGGCTACGCTGTGTTCCGCGTGGTAGTGGCCGACAGCCGCACGCCGCGCGACGGACGGTTCATCGAGAGGCTGGGCTATTACAACCCGAACACCAGCCCGTCGACAGTGGTGATTGACTTCGACCGCGCGCTCTACTGGGTGGAGACCGGCGCGCAACCCACCGACACGGTGCGCAACCTCCTCAAACACGAGGGCGTCTACCTGATGAAGCACCTCCGCGGCGGCGTGAAGAAAGGCGCATTCGACGAGGCTGCCGCACAACAGAAGTTCGACGCGTGGAAACAGGCCAAACTCAGCGGCGACAAAGCCATAGCCGACAAGGCCGCAAAAGCGAAGTCAGCAGCCGCTGCCAAGGCCCTCGAAGAAGAGAAGAAAATCAATGAGGCCATCGCCAAGAAAGTAGCGAACAAAAAGGCCGAAGCTGCCGTAGCACAAGCCGAAGCAGCCGTGGCACAAGCCGAAGCCGCAGCAGCAGAAGCCGCTCCCGAAGCAGTAGCTGAACCTGCACCTGAAGCAGTAGCTGAACCTGTTGTAGAAAAGGTTGAGGCTCCCGTTGAGGAAAAGGTCGAGGCTGCTCCTGAAACAGTAGCTGAACCTGAACCCGAGGCAGTAGTTGAAACTAAGGTTGAACCCGTTGCTGAACCTGAACCCGAGGCAGTAGTTGAGACTAAGGTTGAACCTGTAGCTGAAC
>JAJPYN010000009.1 GCA_021204905.1 Prevotella sp. | reverse complement strand
CATCGCGCAGAAGTACGGCATACAGCTCAAAGCCCTTTACAAGCTCAACAACCTCTCGCCCGACTACACCATCTCCGCCGGCGACGCCCTGCGCGTGTATTAATGCCGGCAAAGGCACTATTATCTTGTTTTGTGCGATTGGAATTAAAAACTTTTCCTAACTTTGTGGCGGACGATCACCTTTTGTGCTACTACAACGCAAACGCTATGAGCGGCAAGAACCCCATCCGCAAGGTTTACGATTTCTATCGCGACGGCTTCCGCAGCATGGACACGGGGCGCGTGCTGTGGGCAGTGGTGCTCGTGAAACTCTTCATCATCTTCGCGGTGCTGAAACTGTTCTTCTTCCCCAACATCCTGCACGAGAAAGCGGAGCGCGGCGGCGAGGCGGAATATGTCTCCTCGCAGTTGATCGATGCCGCGAAATAACCTGCATTGCCTTCGAACAACCTTCAAAGAAACCGCAGCATTTTCAAAATAATACCTTCAACAAAGTTTGATTCACCTTCAACAAAAATTGCATCGCTTTCAAAAATAATACCTTCAACAAAGAACTTGATTTTACTTTCAACGAAATAACCGTTAACAACAACTAATTTTATGACAGACTTATTTTTAACAGCAGCTTCGGGCACGGTCGACTGGTCGCGCGCGCAGTTCGCCCTGACCGCCATCTACCACTGGCTGTTCGTGCCGCTCACACTCGGCCTGGCGCTCATCATGGGCATCATGGAGACGCGCTACTACCGCACGGGCAGCCCGTTCTGGCGCGACACGGCGCGGTTCTGGCAGAAACTTTTCGGCATCAACTTCGCCATGGGTGTCGCCACGGGCATCGTTCTCGAGTTTGAGTTCGGCACCAATTGGAGCAATTATTCGTGGCTCGTGGGCGATATTTTCGGTGCGCCGCTGGCCATCGAGGGCATCGTGGCGTTCTTCCTCGAAGCGACGTTCGTGGGCGTGATGTTCTTCGGCTGGGACAAGGTGTCGAAGCGCTTCCACCTCGCCGCAACATGGCTCACCGGGCTGGGCGCGACGATCTCGGCGTGGTGGATACTCGTGGCGAACGCGTGGATGCAATATCCCGTCGGTCAGGAGTTCAATCCCGCGGCTATGCGCAACGAAATGACATCCTTCGCCGAAGTGGCGCTCTCGCCTTTGGCTATTGACAAGTTCGTGCATACCGTCATCTCGGCGTGGATCATCGGCGCATTGTTCGTTGCGGCGGTCAGTTGCTTCTACCTTTTGAGAAAACGCAAGTCGGAAGGCGAAAGAAAAGTGGCTGTTGAAAGCGTTAAAATCGCGGCAATCGTGGGACTGGTATCGTCGGTGCTCGTGATGCTGTCGGGCGACGAATCGGCGTATATGGTGGCGAAGAAACAACCTATGAAACTCGCGGCGATGGAAGCGCTTTACGACGGCGGCAACGGCATGGCGCTCACGGGTGTGGCGCTCGTCAATCCTTTCAAACAACCAGATTATGCTTCGGGCGAAGAACCGCCGATGAAGATTGCCGTGCCGAACATGCTGTCGGTGCTCGCCACACGCAGTCTCGACGGCTATGTGCCGGGCATCAACGACATAATTGAAGGCGGATACATCGAGCAAGACGGCAGTATCGCGCCCTCGCTCGACGAGAAAATCGCGCGCGGCACCATGGCGTTGGATGCCCTCGCGTCCTACCGGCAGGCGGCGCGTGAAGGCGACACGGAGAAGGTTGAAGAAAGCGGTAAGGCGCTCGGCGAGAACATCAAATATTTCGGTTACGGCTACGTCGACAACGCCGAGCAGACCGTGCCGTTCATCCCGATCTGTTTCTGGACGTTCCGCATAATGGTGGGCCTCGGCGTGCTGTTCGTTTTGTTCTTCATCGTCGCCCTGTTCTGCGTTTATAAAAAGGACTTCGCAAAAATCCGCTGGCTGCAAATCGTCGGAATAATCATGCTGCCGCTGGGCTATATCGCGAGCGAATCGGGGTGGCTGCTGGCGGAGTTCGGGCGGCAACCGTGGACCATCCAGGATATGCTGCCCACGTGGGTAGCCGTGTCGGACATCAGCGCCTCGCAGGTGATGCTGACATTCTTCATCTTCCTCGTGCTGTTCACGCTGCTGCTTGTGGTTGAACTGAGCATTATGTGGAAGGCCGTGAAGAAAGGGCCGGCATTGTCGGAAAGCATTGCGGAATGACGAGTATTTAAACGGCATTTAAACAGCATTCGAACAGCAATCAACAAATAGAAAAACAGGATTATGACATACGATTTTTTGCAACATTATTGGTGGTTTTTAGTGTCGCTCCTCGGCGCGTTGCTCGTGTTTATGATGTTCGTGCAAGGGGCCAACGGCGCGGTGTTCTGCCTGTCGCGCAACGAGGACGAGCGGCGGATGATTGTCGCCTCCACCGGGCGCAAGTGGGAACTGACCTTCACCACGCTCGTAACGTTTGGCGGGGCGTTCTTTGCCTCGTTCCCGCTGTTCTACAGCACCAGTTTCGGCGGCGCATACTGGCTTTGGACAATCATCCTTCTGACGTTCGTGCTCCAAGCCGTGGCGTATGAATTTCAAGCTCATGCGGGCAATTTCCTCGGCGTGAAAACCTGCCGCTATTTCCTTGTCATCAACGGCGTCATCGCACCCCTGCTCATCGGCGGCGCGGTGGCGACATTCTTCACCGGCAGCAACTTCCTTGTCGACAAAGGCGGCATCACCGACGTGCTGACCCCCGCCGTAAGCCGCTGGGCCAACGCCAGCCACGGCCTTGACGCGCTGCTCGACCCGTGGAACCTTGTCTTGGGCTTGGCCGTAATGTTCCTCGTGCGGTCGCTCGGCGTGCTTTACATCATGAACAACATCGCGAACAGCGCCATCCGCAGCCGCTGCAACAGGCAACTGTTCTGGTCGGCGCTGCCGTTCGTGCTGCTCTTCGTGGCGTTTCTCGTTTACATCCTCGTGAAAGAGGGTTGGGCCTACGACCCTGCGGCGGCCGGCGACATAATGATTGTTGACAACAAATACCTTAACAACTTCCTCGAGATGTGGTACGTCGGCTTAATGCTCGTTCTCGGCGTTGTGCTTTACCTTTTCGGCGTCGTCCGCGCGCTTGTCGTTAAGACTTGGAACAAAGGCATCTGGTTCGCCGGCGCGGGAACGATTTTGGCAGTACTTAGCCTGTTGCTTTGCGCCGGTTGGAACGGCACGGCATTCTACCCCTCATTGGCCGACATCCAGAGCAGCCTCACCATCGCCAACAGCAGTAGCAGCAGCTTCACGCTCACGGTGATGGCGGTCGTTTCAATCCTTGTGCCGTTCGTGCTGGCTTACATCGTTTATGCTTGGCGCGCCGTGGAGAGGAAAGGTTAAAACCTGATGCCGGCTGCATTGAAGAAGCGCGCGCGAACGCCTTGGACATGGGTGCCCACGCTGTATTTCGCGGAGGGCTTGCCTTACGTGGCGGTGATGGCCGTGTCGGTGATTTTCTACAAACAGATGGGGCTGTCGAACGCGCAGGTAACGCTCTACACGTCGTGGCTCTACCTGCCGTGGGTGGTCAAACCGCTATGGAGCCCGTTTGTCGATGTGGTGAAGACGAAGCGCGCGTGGATCCTCGCGATGGAACTGCTGCTCGGCGCGGCATTCGGCGGCGTGGCATTCACCATCCCGACAACATTCTGGTTGCAAGGCACGCTCTTCTTTTTCTGGGTGATGGCGTTCTCCAGCGCCACGCACGACATCGCGGCCGACGGCTTTTATATGCTCGGTCTGACAAGCCACGAGCAAGCGTGGTTCGTGGGCATCCGCTCCACATTCTACCGCCTCGCCACAATCTTCGGGCAAGGCTTGCTTGTCATGGCCGCGGGCAACTTGCAAGTGCTGCGCCGCAACTCAATCCCGATGTCGTGGATGCTCGTGTTCTACGGCGTGGCGGGCATCTTCATCGCGTTATGGCTGTGGCACGCCGCACTTCTCCCCCGCCCTACTTCCGACTGTCAACGTAAAGGCTTGAATATCAATACGATATGGCTTGAATTATGGCGGTCGGTGAAAACATTTTTCGGAAAGGAACAGATGCTCGCCGGCATACTTTTCATGCTCCTCTACCGCATGCCGGAGGGGTTGCTCTCGAAGGTCAGCGCACTCTTTCTCATCGACGCCCGGCACAACGGCGGACTGGGCCTGTCGCCGCAGGAATACGGCTTCGTGCAAGGCACCGTCGGCATCCTCGGCCTCACCATCGGCGGCATACTCGGCGGCATCCTCGCCGGGCGGCACGGGCTCAAACGCTGGCTGTGGCCGATGGCGGCGGCAATCACGCTGCCCGATGTCGTCTACGTTTGCCTCGCCTTCGCACCCGCCACGCCGCTGTCGGTCATCTCAACATGCGTCTTCGTCGAACAGTTCGGCTACGGCTTCGGCTTCGCGGCGTACATGCTCTACCTCATTTTCTACAGTCGCGGCAGTTATAAAACATCCCACTACGCGCTCTGCACCGCACTGATGGCACTGTCGATGATGCTGCCCGGACTGTTCGCCGGCACGCTGCAAGAGGCCGTCGGCTACCGCGCGTTTTTCCTCATCGTCGTCGCCCTCTGCGTCGTAACATTCGTCGTAACGGCCTTCGTCAAAATCGACCCTGACTTCGGGCGCAAGTCCCCCTCCGCGGAGTGATCTGCAAGGATTATTTACCTCAGCAATAAGGCGTAAGAAAAGACCCGCTACTCATCACGAGCCGCGGGCCGACAATTAAAACATCTTATTATGAATTGATTAAATAGTTAAGGTTCTCTCTGAATTGATTAACTCCGGATTACTTAATAGTCAAGGTTCTCTCTGAACTGATTAACTCCGGATTATTTAATAGTTAAGGTTCGTATGAAGGGTTTGCTTTTTGCCGAACACAACTGAAACTCAAATAGTTAACGTTTGCCGCGCGAGGCCGATGATGCTGAACGGCTTGCTGATGACGACCGCGACGGCGAGGCACTTGAGCGGGAAACCGAACTCGAGCTTGCGCGCGTTGCAGTCGAACTTGAACGTACAGCCGAACTTGAAGTTGAACGAGTTGCAGTTGACGTTGAGCGCGTTGCAGATGAAGTTGTCGGCCGCGAAGTTGACGTTGACCGCGAAGTAGTTGCTGATGAGCGCGAAGTGGTTGTTGTCGGTTTCGAGGTTGTCGTTGACCTTGAAGTAGTTGCTGATGAGCGCGAAGTGGTTGTTGCCGGTTTCGAAGTGGTTGTTGAGCGTGTTGCGGTCGATTTCGTTGCTGTCGATTTCGTGGTTAACGCATTCGATTTCGTAGCCGAAGTCGCTGATTTTGAAGTAGTTACGGCTGTTGAGCGGGACGTGCTTGTCGGGCGTGCGGACACTGTTGATGTTGTGCCGGTCTTGCCTGTTGTCGGCCGCGCGGTTGACGTGCTTGTCTTGCTTGCCGTAGCGTTCTGCTTCGTGGCGGTATTGTTAAACGACGCGCTGTTCCTGTTCGTGCTGCCGGCTTTCGTACCCGACGGCGAGCCCCCTGCCGTTACGCGCGTGCTGCTGTTATTGCCCGAGACGCGCTGTCCGCCGCGACCGGAGTTCTTGTCGTTGTTGAAGGTCTGGCCGCGCCCGTAATCGCCCTTGTTGAACTTGTCGCGCATGCCGTTTGCCACCGAGCGGTTCGACGTGCCCGTACCTTTTTTCGCGAACGTGCGGCCGTTATACCACGACTTATTCCCGTTCTTGCGCCACGAATGTCCGCCGCGGTAGGTGCTCCAAAACGCCGGCCGGCCGAAGAAGAAATAATCGCGGTGGGGATAGCGCGTGTACACGGCGAAGTGCCAGACGTTGTCGAGGAAATAAAACGGGCGGTAGAAATAGGCCGATTCGAGGAAAAGGTTGTACTGCCAATCGAGCAAGATATAGCCCAAATCGAGGTTGCGCTGCAGCCAGTAATCGCCGTAAAGGTCGTCGGCCGAACCGATGCTCATGAAATAGTCGAGGTTCACCTCATAGCACGCCTCATATTGCTCGTCGGTGAGGTTGAGCTCGTACGCCATCTTGTCCGCAAGAAACAGCGCGCGCTCGCGGGCTTGGTCGAAGCTCATCGCACCGGCTTGGGCAGCGAGCATTAAGGCGGCGAGGATTGTCATTAATCGTTTCATATTCTTGTCCTTTCTTTTAATTTTCTGTCTGTTTAACAAATGCTTTGCTCGGTTTTCTAAATGCATTCGTTCGGTTTTCCAAGTGCAAAATTAGTGCCGATGATGCCCCCGCCGAAAGGATTTTCCCTACTTTGCGCGGGGGAAAGCCCTAAACCTTGCGCGCAGTTTACATTTGCAACTAAAACGTACTTTACAGTTGCAACTAAAACATAGCCTACATTTGCAACTAAGATTTACATTAGCAACTAAGATGCAGTTTACAGTTGCAACTAAGATGCAGTTTCCGCTTGCGGCAAGGAGCGTTTTTCGGCGTTAAATTTGTTTTTCCGGCGGCTTTCGCTAACTTCGCGGAATGAAACTTAATGCTAACCGGATAAACTATTTTGCGATGAGACGAATTATCCTCTTCCTTGCCGCGCTCGCCCTTTGTTCATTGGCCAAGGCGGACGGCAACACGATGCGCTTCCGCATCATCGAGACCACCGACATTCACGGCAGTTTCTTCCCTTACGACTTCATCAACCGCCGGCCCGTGGAAGGCAGCTTGGCGCGGGCGTACACCTATATCAGCGACGCGCGCGAGGAGTTTGGCGACCGGCTGCTGCTTGTCGACAACGGCGATATTTTGCAGGGCCAACCGGTGGTTTATTTCTACAATTATGTCGCCTCCGACGAGGAAAACATCACTGCCTCCATCACGAATTTCATGGGTTACGACGCGCAAGTGTTTGGAAATCACGACATTGAGACCGGCCACGCCGTTTACGACAAATGGGCTGCGGAGACCATCGCGCCGTTGCTCGGGGCGAACATCATCTCCGAAGCTACCGGCGAGCCTTACACCAAACCTTACGCCATTTTCGAGCGCGAAGGCATCCGCATCGCCGTCATCGGAATGCTCACAAATGCCGTTCCCTGCTGGCTCGGCGAGGATAAATGGAGCGGGTTGCATTTTGATGATATTACAGCGTCGGCAAAGAAATGGGCGGCGTATGTTAAAGAGACTGAACACGCGGACATCGTCATCGGCCTGTTCCATTCGGGCTTGCGCGGCGGCATTCAGACCGGCGACTATTCCGAGAACGCCTCCGAGCGCACGGCACGCACCGTCGACGGTTTCGACGCGATACTCTTCGGCCACGACCACACCGTTTTCTGCGACACCATCACGAACGATTTCGGGCACACCGTGTGGATGCTCAACCCGGCCAACGCTGTGAAGAACATTGCCGAGCTCGACATCGACATCACGCTTGACGGCGGCGCCATCGTTGACAAGAAGCTCGCCGGGCGCATCATCGACGTGCGCGACATGCCTGTCAGCGACGAGTTCGGCAAGCGGTTCGCCGACGCCGAGCAGCGCGTTAAGGAGTTCACCACGCGCGAGATCGGCAGCCTCGACCGCACCCTTTACTCCCGCGACGCCTTCTTCGGCAGCTGTCCCTATGTCGACTTCATCAACGCCGTGCAGCTCGACGTAACAGGCGCGGACATCTCGTTCTCCGCACCCCTGCAGACCGACGCCGTCATTCACGCCGGAACCCTCTGCGGCGCGGACATGTTCAACCTTTACAAGTACGAAAACCAGCTCTCGGTAGTGCGTTTAACCGGGCAAGAGATAAAGGATTATCTCGAAATGAGCTACGCCCTTTGGACAAACACGATGGCTGACAAAAACGACCATATAATGCTCGTTTCGGAAGGCGAAGGGCGGCCTTTCTTTGTGAACCCTACCTTCAATTTCGATTCGGCCTTGGGCATCGATTACGAGGTTGACGTAACCAAACCTGCGGGCGAAAAGGTTAAAATTCTACAAATGACAAGCGGCGAACCGTTCTCGTTGGACGCCGAATACAAGGTTGCGCTCAACAGCTACCGCGCGACGGGCGGCGGCGAACTGCTCACCAAGGGCGCGAAGATCCGCAAGGAGGACATCCCCGACCGCATCGTCTGGCAGGGCGACAAGGACATCCGCAGCTACATCATGCAGTATATCGAGCGCGAGAAAGCAATCTCTCCGCGCGCGGCAGGCAACTGGCGGTTCGTGCCGGACGACCTTGCAGCACCGGCTTTGGAGCGCGACAAACAACTGATTTTCGGAGAATAAAGCGATGTTGTGGTTCATCTTTAAAGGTTCGTCGTTGTTGCTAAGACATTCGAAATCAGGGTGTTACGAAGTACCTGACGAATGCAAGCCGCCGTTGGAAAGAAGGTCAACGCTTAATGCACTTGATGTTGCGCCGCTCGCCGACGGCACTCCGGTGAAAACATTCCGCTTGGACAAAGAGGCCTTAGCTCCCGCCGGGCTTGAATTCATCGAGCTCAGGGCAACGTTCGGGCTATTAAATAAAGAGCTTTACGCCAAAGCCGTGAAGTGCGCCGAACTGCTTCATTGGCACGAACACACGCGGTTTTGCGGTGTCTGCGGCGCGCCGATGACCCTTCAGACAAGTATTTCCAAGCGCTGCGAGGCGTGCGGCAACGAGATCTGGGCGCAGGTTACCCCCGCCGTCATCGTCCTCATCAGCCGCGGCGACGAGATTTTAATGGTCAAGGCGCACAACTTCACGGGCAACTATTTCGGCCTTGTCGCGGGCTTCGTCGAGACGGGCGAAACGCTTGAAGAGACGTGCATCAGGGAGATAAAGGAGGAAACAGGGCTCGAGGTGAAGAATTTCCGTTACCTTATGTCGCAGGCCTGGCCCTACCCGTCGGTGCTGATGGTCGGCTTCACGGCGGAGTATGTCAGCGGCGAATTAAAACTTCAGCAATCCGAACTCGCAGCCGGCGGCTGGTTTAACATCAACTCCCTGCCGGCATTGCCCCCTCCCGCGGGCGCGGCATACAAGATGATTGAGGCATATAAAGCATTGAGAAACAGAGAGTTATGAAAGAAATAGCTTGGGGATTTATTGGTTGCGGCGAGGTAACGGAGAAGAAATCGGGCCCGGCCTTCAACCTTATAGCCGGCTCGCACATAGAAGCGGTGATGAGCCGCACGGAGAATAAGGCGCGCTCATACGCGGAGAGGCACGGCATAAAGAAATGGTACACCGACCCCGTATCACTCATTGAGGACCCCGCAGTCAACGCCGTGTACATCGCCACGCCCCCTTCGAGCCACGCCACGTATGCTATCATGGCGCTCAAAGCGGGCAAACCGGCTTACGTGGAGAAACCTTTGGCGGTGAGCTACGACGACTGTGTGCGCGTCAATCGTATCAGCAAGGAGACGGGCATACCTTGTTTCGTGGCGTATTACCGCCGCTATCTGCCCTACTTCAAGAAGGTCAAGCAGCTCGTCACCGACGGTGTGATAGGCAAAACGCTTAACATTCAGCTGCGCTTCACCGTGCCGCCGCGCGAGCTCGACTATAACAGCACCGACCTGCCGTGGCGCTTACAGCCCGACATAGCCGGGGGCGGATACTTCTACGACTTGGCTGCCCACCAGCTCGACCTGCTCCAAGAGATATTCGGAGTTATCGTCCGTGCACACGGCTACCCTACAAACCGCGGCGGGCTATATACGACGGAGGACAACATCAGCGCGTGCTTCCTCTTCGAGAGCGGCATTGCGGGCAGCGGCTCATGGTGCTTCGTGGGCACCGACAACGCACGTGAGGACCGCATAGAGATAATCGGCGACAAGGGCTCGCTGGCGTTTTCCGTCTTCACATACGAGCCGATACTGCTCATCACCGAAGAAAAGACATCGTCAATACGCGTCCCCAACCCGCCCCACGTGCAGATGCCGCTCATCCAAAACGTCGTGGAGCACCTGCAAGGCACGGCATTCTGCAGCTGTGATTCCGTCAGCGCCACACCCGTCAACTGGGCGATGGACCGCATCCTGTGGAAGCTCTGACCCTTTATAAAAGGCATCCTCCGGAAGCTCTGACCCTTTATAAAAAAGCGAACCAATCCCCTGCCGCGAAGGCGAAGGAAAGCAATAAATTCAGTATCTTTGCGCTGAAAACTAAAAACAAGCAACATGGCTTACGGCGACATCCTCGAAGAAGAACTCAAAAACAAGGTCGGGCGCGACTGGTTCGCTGCGTTCGACACAACGGCCATCGTGGGCAAAATCGATTTCTCCGTCGCGCTGAAAAAGGAGGGCGAAGGCAAACCACGAAGCAGCAAGGCCGTGCAGGAAGGCAACCTCTGGAACCAAGAAGGCGACTCAAGCAAAGAAGCAATTGCAAACGACGAGGCCAACTCAACCGCCGACACGGAATTCCTTCTCTGGGCGGAGGCCAAGCAAGGCACGCACCACGACATCTGCGAGAGCTTCGTACAGCTCATCCTCACCATCGGCAAGGCGCGCACCTTCGACAGCTTCCTCCCGCCGGTGTTCCTCGGCGCGTTCGACGCAGAGAAAATCGCGTTCATCGGCTACGACGCAGTGATGCACCTCTTCGCAGAGAACGATTTCAACTGGAATGTTGCGCCGTCGAACCATGACACACGCGAGTTCCGCCACGTGATGAGCCTCGTGAGAAGCACCCTCGAAGCCAACTCGCGCCTCTATCGCTACGACACCGACGCCGCCGAGCTCCGCGCATTCATCCGCAACAACTTCCGCATCAACAAAAAGACGCTCACGGCCGTAAGCATCAACAAAAACAACTTCACGCACGTCTACCTCAAATGGCTGCGCGAAGTGAAACCGTCCATCGCCATCGACTGGGACGCAGCAAAGAAAGAGAACATCATCGACGCCGATTTCTACCTCGCCGACCTGCTCTCCGAAAACAATCTCTCGATTAAAGAAAAGCTCTTCGTACTCCTCAAAAGCGATAAGTATATCTACAACATCACGCGCCGAGCAACAGGCTCCTTCCAATACGAAACCATCGATTTCAACGACCGGCAAAAGGCACACACACGCTTTTGGCTAAGGTATGCAAGGCCGCCAAAACGCGAATATTGGGACTACATCGTCAACCGACGCGACCTCCTCGTGCCGCAAGACGTGCGCGAACGCAAAGGCTCATTCTTCACGCCGGCGCGGTGGGTGGAGCTCTCGCAAGAATACATCGCGCGCGAACTCGGAGAAGACTGGCAAGACGAATACTACGTCTGGGATTGCGCGGCAGGCACGGGCAACCTCCTCGCAGGACTGACAAACAAATTCAACATCTACGCCTCAACGCTCGACAAGCAAGACGTCAAAGTGATGCACGACCTCATCGCAGACAACCGACTCAACCTCCTCGAAAACCACGTCTTCCAGTTCGACTTCCTCAACGACAGCTTCGACAACCTCCCGCAGTCCCTACGCGACATAATCAACGATGAACAAAAAAGACAAAAGCTCATCATCTACATTAATCCGCCCTATGCGGAAGCTGGAAGCCAAAGAACTACAAAGGGAAGCGGAAAGCCTAAAACGGATGTTGCCGTAAAACATTTAACGTACACAAAATACTTACCGGAAATCGGGCTTGCCGGAAGAGAGCTTTATGCCCAGTTCCTAATTCGGATTTACAAAGAAATACCCTCGTGTATTATTGCTAATTTCTCAACGTTGAAGATAATAATGGGACAAAATTTTAATAAGTTCCGAATGGTATTTAAACCTAAATTAAGCCGTTTGTTCGTTGTCCCTTCTCATACCTTTGACAATGTAAAGGGCAATTTCCCAATCGGCTTCTATATTTGGCGAACAGGCAATGAAAACAAACACGACTTCAAAAGCATCGAAGCCGATGTTTACGATAGCGAAAGCGAATTAGTAGGAACTAAGAACTTTTATGCTTGCGATGAAGCCAAATCAATAAACGATTGGATGATTTCGACGCGGAATAGGTTAGGCGAAAGACGTATTGGTTGGCTTTCCGCACGCTCTCACGACGTAGATTGCATTAAATACGTTTTTATAGTAAACGACAAGAGCCAAATTACTTATCCGCGTGGAACTTGGGTTACTGACAAAAATGTCAAAGAGGCAGCAGTTTATCTTGCAGTTTGTCAAGTAACGAAACAAACTTGGTTAAATAACAAAGACCAATTCCTTGCGCCGAACGATAGTTGGAAGGACGATGTTGAATTTCAAACTGACTGCTTAGCTTACACTTTGTTTCACGGCCAAAACCGCATTTCAGTTGTCAATGGCCCGAACCATTGGATACCTTTCACCGAAGATGAGGCCGGCGCAAAGGAGCGCTTCGCCAGCCGCTTCATGTCCGACTTCCTTCGCGGCAAGCTGCCCCGCGCCGCCACTCCCGCCGGCCTGTTCGCCGATGCCGCGCCCGCGCCCGCCACGCCCATCGTCTTCTCGCCTGAGGCGCAAGCAGTGATGGACGCCGGCCGCAACCTCTGGCGCTACTATCACGCGCAGCCCGGCGCGAACCCCAACGCCGCCTTCTACGACATCCGCCTCTTCTTCCAAGGCACTAACGACAAAGGTAAGATGCGCCCCGACAGCGACGACGAGCAGTACACCGCTCTCATCCGCACACTACGCCGCGCCCTCGCCGCCCTCGCCGAGAAAATCCGCCCGAAGGTTACCGAGCACGGCTTCCTCCCCGCCTGACACCCTTTCCTAACGACGCAAAAGGACCAACCATCAACGTGAGGACGGCATTCGACAACCATTTCAGCGGCCTTTCATTCGCATTAAAGTGCTGTTTCAATGGCATTATAACTGCATTAAAACGCCCTTTTAATGTCCCTTCCGCTGCCTTTAAGTGCGCCTTAAACGGCCTTTTAACCGCGCTTGCGCTATGCTTTAACTTCGCCTTAATTGCCTTCAACCGCCACCTTAACCGCGCGTTGCTTGCGCTTGCTTGCTTCGCCTTGCCGACCTTCGCCCTTGCGCAGAGCCAAACCCAAAGCCTCGTTACGCCGGTTGACAGCAGCCTGCTCGCCCCCGCGCCGCTGTTTCGCGACAGCCTTTCCGAGCAAGCCGCCGCCATCGTCAGCGCCCCCGCCGCGCAAGCCCCTTCGCGCACGCCGTTCTTCAAGCGCATCGCCTCGCCCATCGACAAGTTTTTCTTCGGCGTCGACACGGCTTACATCCATCGCGACGACTATAATTTTCAGGCGCTGTTTCAAAATATTTACAGCCACGAGAGTTATAAGATCCGCTCGAAGGACGGCAACACCATCGGCTTCCGGCCCGACGCGTCGCTCAAACTCGGCCCGTACATCGGCTGGAGCTTCATCTTCGTGGGCCTCTCCTTCGACATCCTCCACCTCGGGCAGGCCGACGAACGCCGCGAGATGGACCTGAGCCTTTACACGCTGCCCTTCGTCATCGACATCTACTATCGCAAGAGCGGCGGCAGCTACAACATCTACGGCGCGAACCTCGGCGACGCCATCGACATCACGCGGCTCAACGGCGCACAGTTCCGCGGCTTCACGTCGAGCGTCAAAGGGTTCGACCTGTATTACATCTTCAACCACCGCCGCTTCTCCTACCCCGCAGCCTACAACCAGAGCTCGCAGCAGCGCCACTCCGCCGGAACCATCCTCGCCGGCTTCGGCTTCACGCGGCATAAGCTGAGCATCGACTGGGACGAACTGACAAATTTAATCATCAACAAGACCGGCGCCGACGAAGAAGTGATTAATGAAATTGTTTCTAACTCGCTGGAATTCAATAAGATAACCTACACCGACATATCGCTCTCCGGCGGCTATGCCTACAACTGGGTGTTTGCAAAAAACTGGCTGCTCGGCGCCTCGGCAAGCATCGGCCTGAGCTACAAACAAACCATCTCCGACAGCGAGCGAGGCTTCGACGCCTTCCGCCTGTCGTTCACCAACCTGCGCGACTTCAAATTCTCCGACCTCACCTTCGACTTCATGGGGCGCCTCGGCCTCGTCTACAACACCGGCAAATGGTTCGCCGGCCTGTCCGCCATCATCCATTCCTACAACTATTCCACCGACAACTTCTCCACGAACAACAGCTTCGGCACAATAAACATCTACGCCGGGCTCAACTTCGGAAGGAAGAAGAAGGATTGAGCCTTGTAAATGAATTTAAGATATGGCTTGCCGGTAAATCAAAAATGATGTTAAATAAATTCGCAAATGACGGTGATTATTTTGAAAACGAATTAGAATAACTTTGTAAACGAATTAGAATAAATTTGCAAACGAAACGCCCCGCTTTGTAAACGAAACAAAAAAAATAACCCTGCAAATGAAACTCCCCGCCCTCGCAGCATTATCGTTGTTACTAGCCTGCAGCTCCTCGCGCGCGCAAACCGTTCTCTTCGCCGCCGACGACAGCATCAAAATCGAGCAACTGCTCGCCGCGGCCCCGGCCCTCGACGCCGCAAACGAATATATGACTTACTTCGGCCGGCAGCTCCTCGGCACGCCCTACGCCGCGCACACGCTCGAGAAAGGCCTGCCCGAGCGGCTTGTTATAAACCTCCGCGCGTTCGACTGCACCACCTTCGTCGAGACCGCCCTCGCGCTAACCCTCTGCCGAACCAATGGCAAAACGGCGTTCCGCGATTTCTGCAACGCCCTGCAAGCCATCCGCTACGACGGCGGCGAGGTCTCCTACGCCCGGCGCAACCATTATTTTTCGTCGTGGATAGAGGCGAACACAGCGCAAGGCATCGTCAGCGAAGGCAGCCAAGACGAGCTCCCGCCGGACTTGTTTTGCGAGACGCAGACGCTGAACATCTCGTTCATGACCGCCCACGCCGACCTCTACCCCGCGCTCGCGGCGGACAGTCTGCTGTCGGAGGTCAACCTTACCGAGCTGCTCCTCACCGGCAAGAAATTTAAATTCATCCCGAAACGCCTGCTACTGCGCGCCACGAAAGCGTTGAAAAGCTGCATCTGCGACGGCGACATCATTGCCATCGTAACAAACAAGGCCGGCCTCGACATCGCACACATCGGCATCGCGGCATGGCACGCCGACGGCACCCTCCACCTGCTCAACGCCTCGCAGACAAGGAAGAAGGCGGTCGACGAACCCCTCACCCTCTACAATTACCTCCGGCGCAACCCCGCGCAAACCGGCATCCGCGTGGTCAAAGTGCTGTAAATCAATATTTTAACAAACGAAAAAGGCGTGCCGAATTATCGTGCAAACGAGAGTAGAGCCGAACTTGTTCGAGCTTTGCCGAGTGCAGCCGATGATGACCGATTTATCGGGCAAGGTACGCGACAATACCTCAAAGCCATCAAAGCAAGTTGAAACGTACCCGACAACTAAGGCCGGTGTCGCCTGCCGCTTAATTAAGTTGGCGTTATAGTAGCGACTAAGATAAACTTTTTTATTCACAAACTCCGTTCGCAAAGCGCAAACGAATGAGCTTGCTTAATTATCTAAGCGAAAAGACTTAACGAAATTCACAGCCTCACGGCGGCCTCGAGCGCGAGGGTCATCATTGTGCGGAACGAGTTCTGCCTCTCTTCGGCCGAGAGCTCCACTGCCGAGACGAACGAGTCGCTGATGGTGAGCAGGCACGCGGCATGCTTGCCGAGGAACGCGGCGTTGTGGAACAGTGCGAAGCTCTCCATCTCCACACAGTCCGTCTGCGTGCGCGCGGCAAGCTCCTGATAGCTCTCGCGGCCCGGGCAGGTGTAGAACACGTCGGACGAATGCACGCGGCACGGTTTGCACACGATGCCGAGCTCCTTCGAAGTGTTAATAATCCTTTCGTTAAGGCTCGCGCTCGGGTAGTTCACTTTTTCCTGATAGCCGTTGTGCACCAGCGCGTAGCTCGACTCGCTGTAACTGCTCTCGGCAAGCACCACATCGTTCACATCGAGCCGCGCCGTGTAGCTCCCCGCCGAACCGATGCGGATGATGTTCTCCACGCCGTACTCCGAGAACAGCTCATACGAATAAATCCCGATGCTCGGCATGCCCATGCCGCTCGCCTGAACGCTCACGCGAACGCCCTTGTACGTACCCGTGAAACCGAAACAGTTCCTTACATCGTTCACCAAAACAGCGTCGCTGAGGAAATTGTCCGCAACAAACTTCGCCCTGAGCGGGTCGCCGGGCATCAAAACCGTCTTGCCATACGCGCCGGCAACGGCATTATTGTGAGGAGTAGCCATATTTGAAAAATTTTTAGTCTGCCTGCGAAGGTACTACATTTTGTCCCACATAAACAAACAATTGCGCGTTTTTGCCAAAAAACAAAGGCCAAGACGAAGCGCCAAGGCCGAAAGGCTTTTTAAGAAGAAGCAAGGCTTGCGAACGTTTTTAGCCACCTTTTAACTATTATTAACGGGTAAAATTTTTGCATGGGGGGAATTTTTACTACTTTTGGGCGTTTTTGAAACACCTAAGGATTTTAACTAACCTATCTTCATAAACTTTTCAAAAGATGAAAAAAATCTTGTTTCTTTTGTGCTTGCTCAGCGCATCACTGACGAGCGCGTTTGCGAACACCGAGCTATCATTTAGCGACGCCACAGGTCTAAGCGGCTGGGGTGTCGATGATCAAGCTACTGATTCGCAAACCCAGACTATGACCTTTACCGGTGCATGGGCTAATTGGGGCTGGAGTTTGAACAATGCTGACTATTCCGGTTACGACGGCTACACGGCAGTTACGGTTACGTTCACAACGAACATCACCACCGGTTATGTATATGTCGGCGCAACGTATGGAGACGAAACCTTCGATTCGGGAGCCGCTTACATCAACAAAACGGAGGCGGACGACACCGAGTACACAGTAACCTATACTTTCGACGAGACGAAGTATAGCAGCATGTCGAACATTTACTTGTCGGTGTGCGATTTAGACTTTGGTAGCGATGGTTTGCCGCACAAAACCGGACAAGTTTGGGATGATAGCTCAAACAGTATGGTAGACGGAGAGGTTGTTAACGCTACAATTACTATCAAGAGTGCAACGCTGATTTCGAAGCCCTTGCAGCCTATCGTCAACATCAACAACGAGGCCTACATCCAAACCTATTGGCCGGAAC
>JAJPYN010000008.1:382385-407128 GCA_021204905.1 Prevotella sp. | reverse complement strand
TTTACGCCGATGGTACTGCAATACTATGTGGGAGAGTAGGAAGCCGCCTCTTTTCAACGCGAAGCCTCTTGAGGAGCAATCCCCATGGGGCTTCCCTTTTTTTTGCCCGCAATGCGCACTTTTTTTGCCCAAAGTAAAATTTTTTCGAACTTTTCTTTGTTTTTACAATTTTGTTGCTATCCTTGCCGCGTTTGGATGTCATATATCGATAAACTACCTCTAAATACCTTTGTACAAGGCAATGAAAACAATTAAATTCCTGGCACTTCTAATGTGCCTTTGCTTGAGTACCTTGACAATCAAGGCTCAAGATGAGACTGGTGGCAGCGGCGATGACACTGAAACCTCCGCTACTGACACATCTACTGCGAAGTCGTACACCCTTGGCGGCGGCTACAACTCTTCCGTGGGCGGCACGGGCGAAGTCGCTCTGACTTTCAGCGCACAGTATGGCGAATTCGATCTCTGCAACAAGACGTCTATCGACCCGGCAGAATATTCCGGCTACCGCATCGTCTGCTCCGACCCGGTGAACGTTCAGGTGAAAGTTGTTTACGAGGATGATACCAGGTATCCCATGCTGAACGATGGCGACAATTCCTACACGTTTGAAACGAACTTAGGAAATGTAACAAACATTGGCGTGTATTGTAACGACTCAGGCGGCACCGGCTCCGTTACCATCAAGGAGGCCTATCTCGTTCTTGCCTCCACCGGAGAGGAGGAGATGACCAATTCCTCCGGCACCAACTCGTGGAGTTACTCCGTCGAGGCGACTGTAGAGTCAAGCGCAACGAAATACATCTTCAGCCAGCAATACGGCCAGTATGCCCTTTCCGACAAGGAGGAGATTTCATTGTCAGATTATACCGGCGTGAAGGTTAACTGCTCCGATGTGAACGATGTGCAACTGAAAGTGGTATATTCCGATAACAGCACAGAGAAATACGCTACATTGAAAGACGGGGAAACCACATACACGTTCGAAACCGATCTCGGCAATGTTACCCTTGTCGTGTTGCAAGCTAATGGTTCGGACGGCGGCTCGATAATCCTCAACTCGGCATACCTTGTGAAGGCAGGCGAGGAAGAAACGGAAGAGATGACGTACGACCTGACGAACAACACACAAAATTGCACCTACAGCGAAGACGCTACCTCAGGCGAAACGTCATTGTCCTTCTCCGCACAATGGGGACAGTTCAGCCTTTGCAACAAGTCCGAGATAGACATAACGGAGTATTCGGGCTTTAAGGTTACTTGCTCCAGCCCGAATAATGTGCAATTGAAAGTGTCGTTTACCGCCGGTGATGATTCCTATCCTCAGTTTGATGAAGACGGAGTATGTTCATACACATTCCCGACTGATCGCGGCAACGTTACCCTCATCGCAGTGCAAGCCAAGGAGGCCGAAGCCTCGGTAACCATCACCTCCGCATACCTCGTCAAGGCGAGCGAGACAGAGGAGATGAGCAACGCCGAAAATTCCAACTCGTATTGGTACACCACCGAGCCGGTTGTAACGACAGGCGCAGCGACATATACCTTCAGCCAGCAATACGGCCAGTATGCCCTTTCCGACAAGGAGGAGATTTCATTGTCAGATTATACCGGCGTGAAGGTTAACTGCTCCGATGTGAACGATGTGCAATTGAAAGTGGAGTACACTAATGTAGATCCGAGTAGTAGTACCGGTGATAACTACGCCGAGTATAAAACATTGAACGAAGGCGACAACTCATTCACTTTCACGGTAAACGACGATTACGGAAATGTTAAATGTGTTGCAATACAAAGCAAATCGGCAGACGCTTCGATAATCCTCAACTCGGCATACCTGATTAAGGCCGCGAGCGAATCCTCAGAGGAGACGATGGTTTATAAAGGCGTATCTGCCTCTAACCCGCAATGCACCGCGTCCTATCCCGAGAACAGCGTTTCCGCCGTTACGTTCTCGGCACTGTGGGGCTCGGTTTATCTGATGGAGGACGACAACACTTACGCCACATTCACCTACGGCCAAGGCAAGACTGTTTACTACACCATCTCCTTTGCCGAACCTACATCGCAAAAGCTGTGGGTTGAGCTGGATTATTTGGACGATAGTAACAACTTTACCAACTCGAACATAGGCTTTAACATCGCTGCCGGCAGCACAACCTACAGCTTTACCATCAGCGACGAGGTTCTCAGCACGGTTGCCAAGAACATTGACGGAATAAAGATTGAGGCCAACGACGAGGACACCTCTATTTATCCTTTCACGGTGTACATCGCTTCCATCACCTCCACCGAGAGCAAGATCGACGCGCTGCTCTCCGTTAACAACCTCGGCTCGGCATCGTTCAACGCCACCTACAACGGGTCGACGCGCACGATAACATATTCCGACACGTACGGCGGCTGCGGCTGGTGGTTCGGCGACCAAGACCTCTCCGCTTATGCCGGCGTGGAAGTGGCGTTCAAGACCGAGACGACGGACTATATCCAGCTTGTCGTGCAATACCTCAACGAGAACAGCAGGAATTCGTCGAAGACCGACACCATCACCGCCTCGTCAGCCACCACCGGCTGGGGCAACATGACCGACGGCAAGACGCTCTATGTGCCTTTCAACGATTATGCGGCGCGCGTCGTGCAGATTTACGTGCAGAACGGCAAGACGGCTGATGCGCAAATCAAGATTGTCGGCGCAAGACTCATCGAAAAGGCTGTTGAGGGGCAGGCTTACACCTATGAGATGAACCTCTCGGGCTATGCGCTCGCCAACTGGCAAAAGAGTACAACTTCCGATGAAAGCGACCCAGCTACAACATCAGCCAACGAAGGCAGTTCAGGAACGATTGAAGTTGACGACGAGGCGGGCACTGCAACGCTCACCTTCGCGGAAGACTTCGGCGGCCTCGGCTGGAAGAACTGGTCCGAAGCGATTGCAAATGTCGGCAAATGGAACCTCGCGCTCTTCGACCGCGTGGAGATTTCCTACACCGCCGACGACAGCGAATGGGATACTCAGGAGAAATACTTCGAGCTTTTCACGCAGCTCAACGACTACGATACCGGCGATTTAAGCAACATTACCGCAGCGAACACGTCTAATGAGAAAGGCACAATTATCCTGCCTATCTCGGGCGGCACATATTCGGATGCTGGCGGCGAGACAGTTGAAGGAGACAACATCGACTGGACGGGCTGCGGACAGCTTGTTATCCTCGCCAGCCAAAAGGACATGACAATCACCGTTACGGGCATTAAGTTCATCCGCGATGAGGATACAAGTTCTGATAAAGATACTACCGGCAAAACGTATGACTTAGGTAGCGCAGATGCTTCCTTGCCGAAAACCGGCTATTCATCCGCTAAGTTCTACGTAAAGGGCGACGGCACAAACGGTCAGCATTCCATCACGTTCCCGCTGAACGCCACCGGCACGTATAACATCTGGCTCGAGGATGCCACCATCAACACGAGTTCATCCGATGCCTTGATAGCCGGAATGACCATTCCCCGCGGCGTAACGGTCAACCTCTACGTCTTGGGCGACAGCACCGCGCTTACCGACAACCAAACCGCCCTTGAGTCAAAGACATCCGTCATCAAGGGCAAAACCTACGGCATCCGCACCGGACTCAACGCCAACCTCAATATTTACATGGACAGGGATGCGACGCTGAATATCGGCGTAACCGATGAGAATGACAACAGCCCGTCTGCATATGGTCTCTACTTCCTTGGCACATCTCTCAACGCAGACAACATCACCGCGCGCGGCGACGATATGTACATCGGGCAGATTAACATTACCGGCAAATGGTGCGGCATGTACATCGGTGAAGATATAACAGGCTGCGACATCAAATGTATCAACATGTCGGTTACCGCAACAGGCGACAGCGGCACCGACGTGCCTAACGACATGCCGACGGAATACACCGGCCGCTCGGGAGAAGCAGCACACGACGGAATAACGGATCTTGACGAATACCTCGCATCCGATACCATCGCACACTACGTTTGCGCCATTTACAGCAAAGCCAAATATCTCCAAATCAGCTTAAGCGGCGGCAACTTTGTCATCACCGCAGAAGGCAAGGACACCTACGGCACATTCTCCTTGATAGAGAGCGGATATTCGTTCTGGCTCCAATGTGGCACATATGTCTTCACTGCCACAAAGTGCGTGATACATCACACTACTGACGCGAACAAGTATTGCGGCATGGTTGGCTACCAATATGAAAGCACGGTTATCAGTTTCAATGGTCCGTTCTGCGCCCACTACGAATATTGGAATTATGGTGATGGTTATGATGTGTGGTATTGCGACGGTTATGACAATTACGGGAGTAATGCTTCATTCGTAGGCGGCAATGGTTCTACCGCATTTGTCATCGACGACAATAACTCCGAGAAGTTCGCGTACACGTTTAACGCCGTGCAGACCTATGGCGAGGTACTTTATGTCAACCGTAAGCTGTACGAAGGGTGGAACACGGTGTGCTTGCCGTATCGTTACGACCTCAGCCGCAGCGATGATGAATACGAGAACAGCGACAATGACGAGCTTCTTTCGGAGTATGCCGACCAAGTCGAGGCACGCGACGTTATCTCCCAATATGCGGACTTCACCACCATGCAATTTACCGGCGACGATGACAGCGGTTATAGTCTCACTTTCACCGCATGGTCTACTACTGGCGAGAGCGAAGAAGGCACTGAAGAAGTCGCCGACACAGGAGACATTATCTTGCTGCCAGACCACGCTTACCTTGTTTACGTGCCGAAACCGGGTTCCGAGGATAATTATACTCTCGATTCAAACGGAGCGGTAACGGTGAAGTTTACTTCAAAGGTTTATGATTCTTACAGTACTAATTATGGCAGCACCACTTTAACCAACAATATTGTAAAGCTTGAAAAAGTAAGCAATACATCCGGTGAGCACGACGACGGCAGCCAATTCGGCACGGCGCAGGATCTCGTAACAGTATTCGCTCCCGAAGAGATGACAAAGTCCAGCGCAGAGGAATCGAACCTCTACAAGATTAGCGGCACGTATGTAAATGATACCATTTGGAATGAAGATAAAACGGCATGGTCTAGCATAGAAAAAGTGAGGACGAATTACTTCAATCGTCCACCTGCTGTCGGCACGGCTATCGTTCCTGATTATCGTGCGCTGTTTGATGCATCCGATCAAAATGTCTCTACTGAATCTCTTTACATTAAGGCTATTGACGGTAGCGCGGACGACGACTCGACCACCGGCATAAATCTCGTTGAGAATGCAGTTATCACTTCACCCGGCGACGTCCGCGTCTACAACATGGGCGGACAGCTTGTCAAGATTGTTTCGTCCGGCGGCAACGTTGCAACGGGCTTGACAAAGGGTGTATATATCATCGACGGCAAGAAAGTCGTTGTTAAGTAACTACAACAAACAACTTAAACAAATTGACGACGATGAAGAAAGAATATATAAGCCCGGAGACAAAGCTTGTCTTGCTGGATAGCAAGGTGCTTGTAGATTGGGGAAATGGTTATTCGGATTTAATTGTACTCGACAAAGGCACGGACACGTGGGAGGAGCCTGAATATGATGAGGACGACGGCTTCGGCTGGTAGGAGAGGACACTATTGAAAAGCAATTTTAGTGATATTTTAAATGGAGTGGGGCGCGCCTTCGTGGTTCGCTCCATTCTTTTTTCATCACATTTTGCCACAACCCCCTTGCCTTTTTTTCCCCCCTTTTTTGCCCTTGCCCTCACCTCACCTCACTTTTCCGTCTTGCCCCTCTTTTCCCTTCCACCTTAGCCCGCGCCGAATGTGAATAAAGGTTAACGCCAGAGAATTATTCCTTAGCTTAGGGCTTGTGAACGGGGAATTGTTGTTACCTTTGCGACCGCTTACGGCGTAACCGCTGGCAGTGGAAGTGTCATTGGCCATGTTGCGTTCGTCTGACGGACAAATTTAATTACAAAGAGAAATGGATTTAATTAAAGTTGCTGAGGAAGCGTTTGCAACCGGCAAGCAGCACCCCGAGTTCCGCGCGGGCGATACTGTTACTGTCGCTTACAAAATCGTCGAGGGCTCGAAGGAGCGCGTACAGCTTTATCGCGGCGTGGTGATTAAGATTTGCGGGCGCGGCGAGAAGCGGCGGTTCACGGTGAGGAAGATGTCGGGCACGGTGGGCGTGGAGCGCATCTTCCCGATAGAGTCGCCGGCCATCGAGTCGATTGAGGTGAACAAGCACGGCAAGGTGCGCCGCGCAAAGCTCTACTACCTGCGCAAGCTCACGGGAAAGAAGGCCCGCATCGCCGAGAAGCGCGTTGTTACGCCGGCGAAGGATTGACCTTTTGCAAAGCAGGCTTAAAGCAAAACTTCTTCCGCGAAGCAAGCGGGATTTAAAGCAAAACTCCTTCCGCAAAGCAAGCAAGAAAGGCTTAAAGCAAGATTTAAAAGAAGCAGGAAGACGGGTGCTCGCAAGGGTTCCCGTTTTTTGTTAACGCATAGTAATGAGGGGGTTAAAGCGGCGTTTTAAGGAGGCTTGCGCGACGTTTTAACGGGGTTTAAGCTATGTTCTTGGATTGTTCTCGCGATTGACCTGTTTTTGCATTACCTTTGCGTTACCTTTGCACCACATTTGCATTACCTTTGCACCGATTATGGAGTTCAAACTGACAGCGAAATACGCGCCGACGGGCGACCAGCCGCAAGCGATAGAGCAGCTTACGGAGGGGCTCAGGCGCGGCGACCGCTCGCAGGTGCTGCTGGGCGTAACGGGTTCGGGAAAGACATTCACCGTCGCCAACGTCATCGCGCGGCAGAACCGCCCCACCTTGATTTTGAGCCACAACAAAACGCTCGCCGCGCAGCTGTACGCCGAGATGAAGGACTTCTTCCCCGACAACGCCGTGGAGTATTATGTTTCGTATTACGATTATTACCAGCCCGAGGCGTATCTCCCGAGCAGCGACACCTACATTGAAAAGGACCTCGCCATCAACGAGGACATCGACCGTCTGCGGCTCAAGGCGGTGAGTGCGCTGCTGTCGGGACGCCGCGACGTGATTGTCGTCTCGTCGGTGTCGTGCATCTACGGTATGGGCGGTCCCGCGGCGCTGCAAAGCAATGTGTCGTCGATAAAAGTCGGGCAGACGGTAGACCGTAACGCATTCCTCAGGCAACTTGTCGACGCGCTGTATATAAGGAACGATATGGCGATAGAGCGCGGCACTTTCCGCGTGCGCGGCGAGACGCTTGATGTGTTTCCGGCTTACAGCGAGAACGTGGTCAGGATAAGCTGGTTCGGCGACGAGGTGGACAGCATTGAGGAGGTGGATGCAGTCGATTTTCACCGCTTGGAGAGCTTTGCC
This sequence comes from Prevotella sp., assembly GCA_021204905.1. Taxonomy (GTDB): domain Bacteria; phylum Bacteroidota; class Bacteroidia; order Bacteroidales; family Bacteroidaceae; genus Prevotella. The sequence continues at coordinate 399,752 of JAJPYN010000008.1, read as the reverse complement.
GAGTATCAGCTTTACCCCGCGAACCTCTTCGTTACCACGAAAGACCAGCAGCAGGCGGCGCTGAGGATGATACAAGACGACCTCGCGCAGCAGATAGTTTATTTCGAGGAGCGCGGCGAGACGCTTTATGCCCAAAGGATAAAGGAGCGTGTCGAGTACGACATTGAGATGATAAAGGAGCTGGGGCACTGCTCCGGAATTGAGAATTATTCGCGCTATTTCGACGGCCGCCAGCCCGGGCAACAGCCGTATTGCCTGTTCGACTTCTTCCCGAAAGACTTCCTTATGGTGATCGACGAGAGCCACGTGAGCGTCCCGCAGATAGCGGCGATGTACGGCGGCGACCGCGCAAGGAAGCAGAACTTGGTGGAATACGGGTTCCGTCTGCCCGCCGCGTTCGACAACCGTCCGCTGAAATTCGAGGAGTTTCAGGAGATGGTCAACCAAGTGATTTACGTCTCCGCCACACCCGCCGACTACGAGCTGAACGAGGCGGAGGGCATTGTCGTGGAGCAGGTCATCCGTCCGACGGGTTTATTAGACCCCGAGATTGAGGTGCGCACGTCGAAGAACCAAGTGGACGACCTGATGGAAGAAATCGTTACGCGTGCCGAGCGGGATGAGCGCGTGCTCGTTACGACGCTGACCAAACGTATGGCGGAGGAGCTGGCGGAGTATTTCCTCAACCACAACATCCGCGCCAACTACATCCACAGCGACATCACCACGCTCGAGAGGGTGAAGATAATGAACGACCTGCGTGAGGGACTGTTCGACGTGCTTGTCGGCGTCAACCTGTTGCGCGAGGGGCTCGACCTGCCCGAGGTGTCGCTCGTTGCCATCCTCGATGCCGACAAGGAAGGGTTTCTCCGCAGCGAACGGAGTATGACGCAGACGGCGGGACGCGCGGCGAGAAACGTCAACGGCAAGGTGATAATGTATGCTGACAAATTGACGGAGAGCATGCACCGCACCATCGACGAGACCTACCGCCGGCGCGAGATACAGATGCGCTACAACAAAGAGCACGGCATCACGCCTTATCAGATACGCAAAGACATAAAGAAAACGCTCGTGCAGGAAGACACGCGCGATAAGACGGCGGGCAAGAGCGGCGTGCCCTACTCCCCGGCGCAGCATATCGCGGCTTTCTCCGCCGACCCGATATTGCAGAAGATGAACCGCAAGCAGCTCGAGAAGGTCATCGCCGACACCACGGCAATGATGAAAGACGCCGCCGGCCGCCTCGACTTCCTGCAAGCGGCGCAATACCGCGACGAGATCATCCGCCTGCAAGAGATGCTGGACGCGCGCAAATGAATTTTATGTTGGACTCGCGTGGGTGAATTTTATGTTGGACTCGCGCGGGTGAATCTTAGTCGCTACTATAATCCTAACCAACAATTCGCGCGCACAACGTTTTTACAAGTGTCCGGTTCGTTTCAATCGCCTTGTTTGCAAGTACCCGGTTCGTTTCAATCGCTTTGTGCTAATTTGTTCATTGCCTTTGCCTTACGACTAAAATGCAAATAAATTTTCTTTTTCATCCCGTTTGCACTACCTTTGCCAGCGGAGGGCGATTAGGATGGAACAGGAGATAGGACTAAAATTGCTGGACGATGCTTTATCGTTCATCGGCGGTCTTCCTCTGCAAGCAAGAAAGAAAATCTACTACAACATAGATAGAGTTCTATTCGGCGAGCGAAGTGCGGAGATATTCAAGAAATTGGGAAATACCGAGATACGGGAATTCCGCACGCTCTGCGACAAAACGACCTACCGGCTGTTCGCCTTTTGGGACAAGAGAGAAAAGGCTTTTGTCGTAGCTACGCATGGCATAGTTAAGAAGACCCGGAAAACTCCCGCAAAGGAAATAGCGAAAGCGGAAAGAATTAGAAAAGAATATTTTAACGAGTTATAAGACGTCATGAAAACTTATTCATTTGAAGAAGCAAAGGATTTGCACATTGGAAAGGTCGGCACGCCCGAGCGGGATGAATACGAACGCGAAGTGGCAAAAGCGAAACAAACTTTCCTCATGGGCGAGGCGATAAAGGAGGCGCGGCTGTCGAAGAACCTGACGCAAGAGCAGTTGGGCGAGATGATTGGCGTGAAGAAGGCGCAGGTGTCGCGCATAGAGCGTGGTTGCAACCTGTCGCTGTCCACCATCGCGCGCGTGTTTAAGGCAATGGAGATAGACGCTTCTTTCGATGTGCCGGGAATAGCAAAAGTGGCATTATGGTGATGATTCAACGCACATTGTTTTTGATTGCAGCGGTGCTTTTTCCCTTGGCGATGACCGCGCAAAACAACTGGGAGCTGCCCGGGCAGGCGGATGTTACGCCTTCGCAAGACAGCGTGGCGGAGGAGGTTGAGGCTGATGTGAAAACGTCGAAACCGCTTGTGGCCAGAGAGGGTTACGAGATTGAGGTGATCGACGGCAAGAGTTACGAGGTGCGCACTGCCGACAAGCCTTATCTGAAAGGTGCCGTGCCGGAGGCGGACGGGCAGGTGGTCTTTTCGGCCGATATTCCCGCGGCGGGTCTGACGGCGGAGGAGGCTTACGCGCGCGTGCTGGAGCACATGAACAAGCTGGCGAAGGCTGAGGGTCAGAGCGAGAAGAGCTGCGTTGCGCTTGTCGACAAGGAGAACCACAGCGTTGCCGGCACGTACAAGGAGAAGCTGACGTTCAGCAGGAATTTCATCTCGCTGGACCAGGCCGATTTCAATTACATCATGGTGGCCAGTTGCTCGGACGGCAGCGTGCACGTGTCGATTGAGCGTCTCACCTACGATTATGTTCAGGCGAAGCGCTTGGATCATCTTCACGCCGAGGACCTTATCACCGACGAGTTGACGCTTACGAACGACGGCACGAAGCTCAGGAAATTCAACATCCGTTTCCGCCGCGCCACTGTCGACAGGATGAACGAGATTTTCGACAGCTTCCGCCTCGCGCTGCAATAAACATTAACGGCGATGAGTGAGGAGCAAACGGGCAACCGGCCGGTAAGGAAACGCCGCCGCTTGGAGAGGATGAGTTACGCCGAGCGCGGGCGGTTCTTTCGCATCAGGAACATTCTCAACCTTGTGTTCATCGTTCTCGCCGTCGCGGGCATGGCGGTTTATTTCTATTCGAACCGCAGCATCGGGGGCGCAATGCTGATTGTCGCCATCGTACTCAAACTCATCGAATGCGTGCTTCGCATAATCCGCTGATATGAAAGGCTTTCTGCTGTCCCTTGCCGCCGCGCTCGCCTTGTCGTTGCCGTTGAAAGCGCAGACCGCCCTTCAGACGAACCAATCGACAATCGGCGGCAGCGCGACGCTCAGGCAGGGCGTGAAGGACTCGCTCGACACGGGCCATAAAGAAATTCCGAAAGGCGTGCGCGTGTGGAAATTAGACCCGCAGTTCGGCGACATCACGCGCTGCGCAATCGACACCGTAACCCACCTGTTCAACAACTCCGGTTTCACGCACGGCCTTTACAGCGAATACAACACGCTCGGCACGCTCGGGTCACCGCGCATCAACCGCGTTTTCACCGACCGCAACCACGGCGACGACGGCTTCTTTTTCACCGCGCCCTACGACTTTTTCCTTCGCCGGCCCTCGGATTACATCTTCACCAACACGCTCTCGCCTTACGCCAACCTGACGTATATGTTTTGCGGCAACCGCACCAACGGCGAGGATAATTTTCACGCCAAATACGCCGTGAACGCGGGCAAACGGTTCGGCGCGGGGTTCAGCGTGGACTACCTCTACAACCGCGGTTATTACAGCGATCAAAGCACCTCGCTGCTCGACGTGAGCTTCTTCGCGTCGTACATCGGCGACCAGTACCAAGCCCACTTGCTCATCTCCACCGACCGCATAAAAATCGCGGAGAACGGCGGCATCACCGACGATGATTACATCACCCACCCCGAGAGCTTCGACGACAATTACGCCACGAGCGAGATACCCACAATGCTCAGTTATAACTGGAACCGCAACAAAGGCACGCACGCCTTTCTCACCCATCGCTACAGCCTCGGTTTCCGCCGCAAGGTGATGATGACCGAAGAGGAAATCGCCGCACGGAAGTTCGCCATCGAGTCGAAGAAAGACAACGAGATCCTCAATAGGAATAAGGAGAAACACAAGCAAGGCATCTTCGACGAAGACGAAACGGGCGATGAGACGGTCTACGAAGGGCGGCCCGACAACGCCGTGGTTATGGGCGACGACAACCCCGACGCGCATCAGCCGGACAGCATCGCAACGAACCTTGTGCTTGACGCTGCCGCTGCCGACAGTCTTGCCGCGATTAACGACAGTATCGCCGACGCGGAGGAATGGATGAAAACCGAGTTTGTGCCGGTTACAAGCTTCATCCACACCTTCGAATACGACACGAACGAGCGCATCTACCAAGCCTACACCTCGCCCGCCGGTTACTACGCCGACAGCTACTACGACTCGACGGCCATCCGCAGCGACTCCATCTTCGACAAGACGCGCTACCACCGAATAAGAAATACCTTTGCCTTATCGCTGCTCGAAGGCTTTAACAAATGGATCTTCGCGGGACTTAAAGCATTCGTTACCAGCGACTTACAGCACTACGAGCTGCCCGACCAGTACAACCGCCTCGTCTCTTACAACACCCACAACCTGAGCATCGGCGCACAGATGTCGCGCACGCAAGGCAAGGCGTTTCATTATAATGTCTCGGCCGAAACGTGGCTCATGGGCGACGAGCAGGGGCAACTGAAAATACAGGGTTCGCTCGACCTTAATTTCCCTCTTTTCGGCGACACGATGACGCTTGCCGCGAGAGGGTTCTTCTTCAACGAAACGCCCAATTATTACTTGCGCCATTTCCATTCGCAGCACTATTGGTGGGACGACGACCTCGGCAAATCGACCCACACCCGCATCGAGGCGCTGCTCAACTACCAGAAGACGCGCACGATGCTGCGGTTCGCCATCGACGAGATGACCGATTACACCTACCTCCGCGGCACATACGCGCTCGATTCGCTCGGGCGTTTCGGCAACAGCGTCAGCGTGCAGCAGTGCGGCGACGCCATAACGGTGCTCACGGCGTCAATTAAGCAGCATTTCATCTTCGGCCCGCTCAACTGGGAGACCGTCCTGACGTGGCAGAAATCGACGAAGCAAGACGTGTTGCCCGTGCCGTCGATAAACATTTACACTAACCTGTTCCTAAGGTTCCGCGTGGCGAAGGTGCTGCTGGCCGAGATGGGCGGCGACATGCGCTGGTTCTCCGAATATGCCGCGCCGGATTATAACCCCGGGGTGGGGCAGTACGTCGTGCAAGGCAATGAGGAAAAAGTGAAAATCGGCAATTATCCCATCATCAACGTCTACGCCAATTTCAACCTCAAAGGCACGCGCTTCTTCGTGATGTACACCCACGTGAACTGCGGCTCGGGCAACGGCCAATATTTCCTCACGCCGCACTATCCGCTCAACCGCAGCATCCTCCGTTTCGGGCTCAGTTGGACCTTCTTCAACTAAGCGCCGCGCCGAAAAACTAATCGAAAAATTTTGCGTTGTTCGCCGATTGCCCTATATTTGCATCGGGGTTGCGCCGATTCGATTGGGATACTCATCAAAAAATTATATTTCAGTCTGGAGAACTCACTCTTGTCAATGGCGGGCCGTGGAGCGAATACGGATTACAGCGACAAAAGGAAGCTCCGAAACTTCCGCAAAGGAGTTTTCATCACATCATCGCGCAACCCCTTTTTCACGCTAAAAACAATGCGCCCGATAAGCTATATCTTCCTGTTATTACTGGCTGTTTGCTCGTGCACCGAACGGCAGGCGCCCGACCCGTGGGGCACGTCGGACAATGCTGACGGCGAGGGCGTGCAGCTCGGCGATATCATGAACAACGGCGAGCTGATTATGGCCACCGTCTCCGGGCCCGAGACCTACTACGAATATCGCGGGCGCGGCATGGGCCTGCACTATCTGCTTTGCGAAAAATTTTGTTCGTCGCTCGGCGTGTCGCTGCGCGTGGAGGTGTGCAAGGACACGGCGGAGATGATCAGGAGCGTTGTCGAGGGCGAGGCGGACATCGCGGCAATCCCTTCGACAAAGCAATATAAAGGGCTCGCGGCGTGCGGAGGGAAGGCGTCCGGCGGCGAATGGCACTGGTTAGTGAACGCCGAAAACCGCGACCTTGCCGGCGAGGTTGACAGTTGGCTGACGGCGGAGATGGTGGAGCTTACCGGCAAGCAGCAGGCCTACCGTCTCTCGGCGAAGAGCATCACGCGGCACGTTTATGCGCCGATGCAGAACCGCGCGAAGGGCATCATCTCGAACTACGACAACCTCTTCCGCCGCTATGCGCCCACGGCGCGCTGGGACTGGCGGTTGCTCGCCGCGCAATGCTATCAGGAGTCGACCTTCGATGCGCGTGCGCATTCGTGGGCGGGGGCGTGCGGCTTGATGCAGATTATGCCGTCGACGGCCGATCATCTGAGGCTCTCGCGTGCCGACCTTTACAACCCCGACAAGAACGTTGCGGCTGCGGCGAAATACATCGCCGAACTCTCGCGCCTGTTTGCCGACATTGACAGCCCTTCGGAGCGCGTGAAGTTCGTGCTTGCGGCTTACAACGGCGGCCACCGCCACATCCGCGACGCGATGGCGCTGACGAAGAAATACGGCGGTAACGAGCGGCGTTGGAGCGATGTCAGGACGATGGTTTTGCGGTTGTCGAAGGCGGAATATTACACCGACCCGGTGGTGAAATACGGCTACATGCGCGGGGGCGAGACGGCGGAATATGTCGACCGCATCACCGACCGCTGGGCGTATTACCGCGGCGAGAAGGCCACGCTTGCCGCGCCGTCGGAGACCTTTATTTCGCCCGGCACGGAGCAGCCTCATCCTTCGAAGAGGCGCAAGGCGAAATACAACCTTTGATTTGCCTTTGCGAGGGGCAACGAACAAAACAGGTTTTGCTTTTGCGAGCGGAGTTTGGCGGCGGAAAAGTTTATCTTAGTTGCTACTAAAACCCGACTCAGGGGAGCGCAAAAAGCCGGCGTTATATTTGTTTATTACGTTTCATTAGTGTACCTTTGCAGCCAAATGCGCGCATTGACGATGAACAGGTATTTTTTCGCAACGATTTTTTCAGGGTTATTGTTTTGCTCTTGCGCTCACGAGTTTAACACGGTTTACAAATCGCCTGACGCGAGCTACCGTTACGAATACGCGAAGGAGGCGTTTGTTACGGGTCATTTCTCGCGTGCGGTAACGCTTTTGGAGGATCTTGTCTCTTACAACAAAGGTACGGAGAACGCCGAGGAATGCCTTTATATGCTGGGTTTGGCGCAATATAACAACAGCGATTACGAGTCGGCCGCGCAGACATTTAACAAATATTTCACGACGTACACGAAGGGCAAATATGCGGAGATGGCTTGTTATTTCGTCGGCCAGAGCCAGTTTATGAGCACGCCGGAGCCGCGCCTCGACCAGACGCAGACCGTTGCGGCCATCAAGTCGTTTCAGGATTATCTCGACATTTTCCCCGACACGGAGATGAAGGATTTCGTGCAGAACAAGCTTTACGCGCTGCAAGACAAGCTTGTGCTGAAAGAGCTTTACACTGCGAAGCTTTACTACGACCTCGGCACGTATTTCGGCAACTGCGCCGGCGGGGAGAACAACTACGACGCGTGCATCATCACGGCGCAGAACGCGCTGAAGGATTACCCTTACACGCCTCGCCGCGAGGACTTTGCCGTGCTGATTATGAAGAGCAAATTCGAGCTGGCGGGCATGAGCGTGTCGGGCAAGAAGCTCGAGCGTTATCAGGACGCGGAGGACGAGTGCTACGGCTTCATCAACGAGTACCCCGACTCGAAGAATGCCGACGCTGCGAAGAGGTATATCGGTCGTTGCCGCGCGATGATCGACAAGCTCGGCGAGGAGCCTACGGAGGAGGAGCAGCAGTTCGAGCCGTTCATTTAGTTCATTTGACAGACGAAAGGGAGAGCTTTTAACAGACGCAAAGGAGAGCTTTTTAACAGACGAAAAGGAGAGCGAAATATGGATTACAAAAAATCGAAAGCAAACGTGAACACTACCACCCGCGACATCATGGCGATGTGCAAAGACACGGGTAACATCTACGAAACGGTGGCCATCATCGGCAAGCGCGCTAACCAGATCTCGGCCGATATGAAGCAGGAGCTGACGCGCAAGTTGAGCGAGTTCGCTTCTTACAACGACGGTCTCGACGAGGTGTTTGAGAACCGCGAGCAGACCGAGATCTCCTGTTTCTACGAGAAGTTGCCGAAGCCGTCGCTCATCGCCACGCAGGAATACCTCGACAAGGAAGTGTATTTCCGCGACGCCTCTGCCGACACGGAGGAAGAGTGATGTGGCAGCGCGTGCAAACGGTTTACTTAGTGCTGGCGGTGATCCTGCCGGCACTTTGCTGTATGATGCCGTTGGCAGTGTTCGTGCCGCGCGAAATGGGCTTCCCCGGCGTGATGTACAGTCTCGCGCTCATCGACGGCAACGGTGCTGTGGCGGCCCTCTCGCCCGTGATCCTGTTCGCCTTGGCCGTACTGTCGGAAATAGCGCTGCTGTTCGCCCTGTTCTCGTTTAAAAACCGCCGCCGGCAAATGAGGCTTTGCACAACCGCTGCATGCCTGCAAATACTGTGGATCGCGGCGTTCATCGCCCTTGCCGTAATGCTGCGCGGCGACAGCATCCTCCGCATCAAACCCGCCGCATTCTTCCCGCTTGCCGCCGTCGTGCTGACCCTTCTGGCGCGAAAGATGATTAAAAAAGACGACGATCTTGTTAAATCCGTCGACAGATTAAGGTAGACAAGCGACCCTTGCTATAATCGCATATATTGAATTATAGCGCGGCAAAACAGTTAATTTATCCAAAGTTAACGAAATTCGTTAACATAAAATTTATTTCTTGCTGCAACCTGTTTTAACTTTGCGGCCGTGAAGAAGAGGACCATACTCATCATCGCGGTCATCATGGGCGTGTCGTTTGCCGCGCTGCTCTGGCTGCAACTTTCTTACATCCGTTCCATCACGCGAATGAAGCGGGAGCAGTTCGACGAGTCGGTGAACCGCGCGCTGTACCAGTCGGCACGCAACCTCGAGCTGAACGAGACGCTCCGTTACCTCGAAAAAGATGTCGGCAAGAGCGGCAAACAAGTCGCGGCGGCTGACTCGAGTGCAACGGGCAAAACAGTCGCAACGGCCAATGCCAAAAGGGAGAGTCAAGCTGCCGGCGGCAAGAAATCCGGTAATGCAACGCTGCAACCGACGCATCAGTTCTCCTCCACCTCTCAGGAGGCCGCACCGTATTCCGCGTTCGAGCTCCGCGCCCTGTCCGCACAGCCCGCGACCATGCCGAAGGGCATCATCCTCAACAGCGACAAGAACGCCGTGTCGGAGGCCTCGCGCTCGATGCAGGAGCTCCTTCACAACCGTTATCTTTATCAAAAAGCGCTGCTCGACGAGGTGATCTACCGCATGCTCTACACCGCCTCCGACACGCCGCTCAAGGACCGCATCAACTTCAAGCAGCTCGACCAAGACCTTAAAGCCGAACTGCTCAGCAACGGCCTTAATATGGACTACCATTTCATCGTGGCGACAAGCGACGGCCGCGAGGTTTACCGTTGTCCCGACTACACCGAATCGAAGTCGGACATCGTCTACACCCAGCTCCTGTTCCGCAACGACCCGCCGTCGACAATGGGCGTCATCAAACTGCATTTCCCCGAGATGGGCGATTACATCTACGACCGCGTCAAGTTCATGATCCCTTCGCTCATCTTCACCTTCATCCTGCTCGTAACGTTCACCCTGACCATCTTCATCGTCTTCCGCCAGAAGAAGGTGTCGGAGATGCGCAACGATTTCATCAACAACATGACGCACGAGCTGAAAACGCCCATCAGTAGCATCTCGCTCGCCTCGCAAATGCTGGCCGACAAGAAGCTGGCAAAGAGCGAGACGATGATCGACCACCTCGGCGGCGTCATCAACAGCGAGGCCAAGCGCCTGAGGTTCCTCGTCGAGAAAGTGCTGCAAATATCGATGTTCGACCGCCAGAAAGCCATCTACAACCGCAAAGACATCGACATCAACGAGATGGCCGAGACGGTGGCGAAAACATTCCACCTGCGCGTGGCGCACACCGGAGGGCATATCATCACCGACATCGAAGCCGTCGAATCCACCATCAACGTCGACGAGATGCATTTCCAAAACGTCATCTTCAACCTGCTCGACAACGCAGTGAAATACTGCCGCGAGGACGTGCCGCTCGAACTGCTCGTCAAGACGTGGAACCCCGACGAACACCACGTATCATTGATGGTTCAAGACAACGGCACGGGCATCAAAAAGGAGGACCTGAAAAAGATCTTCGAGAAATTCTACCGCGTCCACACCGGCAACGTACACGACGTGAAAGGCTTCGGGCTCGGACTGGCTTACGTCAAGCAAATAATGGACGTTCACGGCGGCGAGATACGTGCCGAGAGCGAATACAGAAAGGGCACCGCGTTCACGCTCACGCTTAAAACGGTGGCAAGCGACTGATGCCCGAATATATCACAGATGAACAAAATTATTAACTTTTAAAAAACAAAAATTATGGAAGATTCATTGAAAGTGCTTCTTTGCGAAGACGACGAAAACTTGGGTATGTTGCTGCGCGAATACCTGCAAGCAAAAGGCTACACCACTGTGCTCTGCTCCGACGGCGAGCAAGGATTTAAGGAGTTCCTCAAAGAGAAATTCGACATCTGCGTGCTCGACGTGATGATGCCCAAAAAAGACGGCTTCGCACTGGCGCAAGACATCCACCACGCCAACGCCGAAATGCCGATCATTTTCCTCACCGCCAAAACGCTCAAAGAGGACATCCTCGAAGGCTTCAAAATCGGCGCCGACGACTACATCACAAAGCCGTTCTCGATGGAAGAACTCGTGTTCCGCATGGAGGCCATCCTCCGCCGCGTGCGTGGCAAAAAAAGCAAGGAGAACACCCAGTACAAAATCGGCAACTTCACCTTCGACACGCAGAAACAGCTGCTCACCATCGGCGACAAACAAACCAAGCTCACCACCAAAGAGAACGAGCTCCTCTCGCTGCTGGCCTCCCACGCAAACGAGATCCTGCAGCGCGACTATGCCTTGAAAACCATCTGGATCGACGACAATTATTTCAACGCACGCTCGATGGACGTCTACATCACAAAGCTGCGCAAACACCTTAAAGCCGACCCGCAAATCGAAATCATCAATATCCACGGCAAAGGATACAAACTCATTTGCCCGGAGGAATAAGATGCTCGAAAGCTGAGGTTAAAGGTAAAAGCAAAGCTAAAGCCAAAGTTAAAGCCAAAGCCGAAGGTCAAACTAAACTATTGACCGCGCAGGCGACACTAATTACGGGTGCAACGAAGCGATTTGTTGCGCTCGTTTTTTAGTAGCGACTACTAATCTGGCAAAACTTTCAAAACTCAGGTCGCCGTCCGCTCGTAAAGCGTCTCCAGCGCCGGAACGCGGATGATGCCGCGCGTGAGCTCGATCAACCCCTGCGCGCGCAGGCTGTTCAGCGCATTCGAGACATTGATGCGCGAGTCGTTAAGCTCCGCGGCAAGGGCGTTCATCGTGATGCGCAGCGTCTTCGCGCCCGCAGGATATTGGCAATGGCGCAGGATGAACAGCGCGATGCGGCGCGGCAGAGGATAGTGCGTGGCCGACCAGTTGCGCGCCTCCTCGCGTTGCAGCTTCACGACGAGCTGGTTGAGCAGGTTGATGCGGAAGATGTCGTACTTGTCAAAAAGGCTCAGCACGTCGCGCTTGGCGATGGTGATGGTGCGGCACGGCGCGGCGGCCTTCACTGTCGAGGTGAATAGCATGCGCTGGCCGAACAGGCGCTCGGCTTGAAACTGCTGCGGCGCAACAAGCGTCTCGATGATCTCGTAAGAGCTGTCTGTCGAGCGCGTCGCAACGCTCACCGTGCCGTCGAGAACGATGGTAACGCTTCCGCACGCCTCGCCCGCGGCAATGATTATCTCGCCTTTGTGTTTGCGTTCAACGGCCAGCCCGAGCGTCTTTATAACATCTTGCAGGTCGGCGCGGCACATGCCTTGGAACAGCGGCGTGGTGAGCAGCGTGTTGGCGAATTGCAGGCTTTCGGCAGCGGTCATTGCACGTATTGTTTAAACCCGTCGGTCATCCACACGGCTTGCTTGCCGCCGGCGTCGAGGTAGATGATGTACGCGTCGAGGCGCTTGTTCGCCGCAAACCATTTCTTCGCCTTGTCTAAACCGCCGACCATCACGGCTGTGGCGTAGGCATCGGCTTCGTAGCAGCGCGCCGCGGCAATTGTTGCGGAAAGGATCTCGTGCTCCACGGGCCGGCCGGTGCGCGGGTCGATGGTGTGCGCGTAGCGGATGCCGTCTTTATAATGGAAGTTACGGTAGTTGCCGCTGGTGGCGATGGCGCGGTCGGTTACGGCGAGGACGGCCTGATAGCTTTTCTTTTCGCCGGGCGCACTGCTTTCTTCGGGTCGGGCCACGCCGATGCGCCACTTTTTGCCCTCACTGTTCTTGCCTTTCGCCACGAGGTCGCCGCCGATCTCCACCATGTAATCGCCCACCTTGTTGCTGTCGAGCACGGCTGCGACGGCATCGGCACCGTACCCTTTCGCCACGGCGGAGAGGTCGAGCATCGTGCGCGCGTCGTCTTTAACCAAACGGCCGTTCTTGATGCTTATTTTCTTGTAACCCACGAATTGGCGCAGGCTGTCGACGGCTTTGTCGGACGGCCATTCCTCGTTTTTGATGCCGAAGCCCCACGCGTTGACCAGCGGCGCCACGGTGATGTCGAACGCGCCGTCGGTGGCCTCGGAAACGGCTATGGCGCGCGGGATGAGCCAGGCGGCGCGGCTGTCGAGCGCGAGGTCCTCGTTGCGGTTGATTTTCGACAGGCAACTCTTTGAATTGAACATCGACAACGAGGCGTCCACACTGTTGAGCGCGGCGAGGATGTCGCTTTGCAGGTCTTGGTCGGAGCGGTAGGTTATGTTGTAGTATGTGCCGAAAATTTTGCCTTCGAGATGCCGGTACGGGGCTGTGCGCTGCTGCCAGATGACGAACGCTGCGCCGGCGACGAGGACAATGAGCAAAAGGATTTTATAGCGTTTCATGGGATTAGTTTATTTACAACGAATTAGTTTACTTACAACGAACTAATTGATTTTCAACGAGTTAAGCCTGTTTAAAACGAGAGGGTCAGGTTGAAGTTCATCGTGAACCCCGCGCGTTTGCGGTCGCCGAAGCCGGGGATGTACCATGGCGCGCCGGCCTCGGCATATTTCTTCGTAATGACGCGGCGGTAGCGGATGTCCCAGCCGAGGTGGAGCGGGCCGAACACGCGTGCGTCGACGCCGACGAGCGCTTCGAGCCAGTGGTAGCGCGCCTTGAGCCCGTCGTATTCGACATATTCGGAAGTAGTAGTTGCTACTTCAGCCTCTTCTTCGCCCTCACCCCCGCCGGCAGCAGCTATCTCCGTCGCGTCCGTTTCAAAGGTTTCGAGCACGGTCATGTCGTAACTGAAATTCGTGTATGCATAGCGCACGCCGGCGAAGAGCTTGTAGATGTCGTGCTTGTCGCGAAGGATGTTGAAGTCGCAACCGATGCGGAAATACGGCGCCTTGGCTTTAAACCACGATTCGTCGACATAATCTTCGGTCTCGTCGCCCTTGCCGTAACCCAGTTCGAACGCGGGGAAATAGCGGTCTTTAAGGTTGATGCGCAGGCCGGCCTCGTATTGCCCGTGATCGCTGTACGCCAGCTGGATGAGGCCCACAAGGTCGGCGTGCACCGCGATGCCGTGGATGAACGGCACTTGCACCGTGTCTTTCTCCGCCTTATCCTTTTTCTTTTGCGCGTTGGCGGGCAGGCACGTCATCATCATCGCGGCGAGCGCGAGGCAAAGGGCTACCTTTCGCATCTTATGGCGGATTCGATCTGATAGTCGTTGCGTGTGGCGGCGGAGCGGCTGATGAGGTCGCCCACGAAGCCGGCGAGGAAGAATTGCGTGCCGATAATCATCATTGTGAGCGCGAGGTAGAAGTAGGGCGAGGCGGTAACCAGTCGTGCGGGCGTGCCTGTGGACAGCGCATAGATTTTCGCGATGCCGATGACGAGCGCGCTGGCGAAGCCTATGATGAACATTATCGTGCCGAGGAAGCCGAAGACGTGCATGGGTTTTTTGCCGAAGACGGAGAGGAACCACAGCGTCATCAGGTCGAGGTAGCCGTTGACGAAGCGGTTCCAACCCATGTATTTGCTTTTGCCGTACTGCCGCGCTTGGTGGTGAACGGGTTTCTCGCCGATCTTGTCGAAGCCCGCGTTTTTGGCAAGGTAAGGGATGAAGCGGTGCATCTCGCCGTACACCTCAATGTTTTTTACCACTTCGAGGCGGTAGGCTTTCAGTCCGCAGTTGAAATCGTGAAGGTTGTGAATGCCGCTCACACGGCGCGTTACGGCGTTGAACAGCTTCGTGGGAACGGTCTTCGACAGCGGGTCGCCCTTGCGACGGTTTTGCTTGTAGCCGCTGACAAGGTCGTAACCGTCTTCAACAATCATGCGCCGCAGCTCGGGTATCTCGTCGGGCGAGTCTTGCAGGTCGGCGTCCATCGTGATCACCACCTCGCCTTGCGCGGCCTTAAACCCGCAGAACAGCGCGGGGCTCTTGCCGTAGTTGCGCCTGAACTTTATGGCTCTCACCTCGTCGTGCTCCTTCGCGAGGCCTTCGATGACGCTCCACGACGCATCGGTCGAACCGTCGTTCACGAAAATCACTTCATATGAAAACCCTTCGCGCCGCATCACGCGCGCAATCCATTCGAAGAGTTCGCCAATCGACTCCGCCTCGTTGTACAGAGGCACCACCACCGAGATATCCATTGCCTTTATTTATTGGGTTTCACGTTTCGACTTCTTGTAGATAAACGCCAGCAGCAGGCTCACCACAAGCCCCACCATCAGGTTGTACATCATGAACGTCAGCACAAGGTCGCCCGCAGACATCATCTCCGCCACTTTCTCGCCCGTCTCGAGGTTGCTGATGTCCAGCCCGTTCTGCTCGTAGACAGGCCTCATCGCGGCCAAGCCCTGCTTAATCATCGTGATGAACGCGCCGTTGTCGAGGTATTTGAAATAAACGAACTGCCCGAGCGCGAACACCAACGAGGCGTAGAAAAAAACATAGCAGGCAAAGCACAAGCCGCGACGGAACGAGATGACGCCGGAAAGCACCCTGTCGCGAAACGCTTTCAGCCGCCACCCGATGAAAAACGGCGTGGACAACATCAATATCGCGCCCCACGAACTCTGCGGTTGGCGGATCACCAGCCACATGCTCGCCAGCCACACCATCGCCAGAATCAGCCCGTCCAAGCGCGCAAAGGCCTTCACTTGTAACAACGTCGACGAATTGAACATATTCCTTAAAACGCCGCTTAACCCATGCCCCGTTTGCAGATTAAGCAATGCTCTGCGGCGCGTCTGTGCAAAGGTACAAGATTTAAACGTAACCGACAAAACAGGCTCCCTTTTTCGCGCAACGCCGAGAAGGGTCCCAGTAGCGACTAAGATAAAGTTTTCAAACCCTAAACTCCGCTCGCTTGTGCCTTTGTAGCTCCATAAAAATTTTGCGAGAATGTTTGTTTTTAATCGAAATGTTATTACTTTTGCACCCGCGTTTGAGCGGAACGCCTTGATTTGTTTATTGAAGAGAACACTTTCAGCAACGCGGAAATAGCTCAGTTGGTAGAGCACAACCTTGCCAAGGTTGGGGTCGCGGGTCCGAGTCCCGTTTTCCGCTCGAATGTCTGAACGGCCCGGGTGGCGGAATGGTAGACGCGCACGTTTCAGGTGCGTGTGTCGCGAGGCGTGCAGGTTCGAGTCCTGTTCCGGGCACAACGAAGGGCATTTGGAGAGGTGGCGGAATTGGTAGACGCGCTACTTTGAGGGGGTAGTGTCGAGTTTGACGTGGGGGTTCGAGTCCCCTCCTCTTCACCCGAAGCAAAAGGTGTTCACGCGGAAATAGCTCAGTTGGTAGAGCACAACCTTGCCAAGGTTGGGGTCGCGGGTCCGAGTCCCGTTTTCCGCTCTTCAAACGAAGCTTCGCGCCCGGAGTTTATTTTCAAAAAAGGATATTTATTTTTAAAAGACGTGCCTGGCCCGCGACGCCAAGCAAGTTCGACAAGACATACCGGAAAAATTTTAACACGAAAATGAATCTTTACATCAGATATTTCGACCACGAAGCGCTCGTTACCACTGTCGACGAGGCTCTCGAGTTCCTTGCGTCGGTGCCCGACATCCGCGTTGATGCCGACATGGAGGCCGACGTGCGCGCATACGCCGCGAACGATATGTGCTATCCCAAGCGCTACAAGGTGCGCCCCCGCGCATATTTCATCCTCATCAAAACCACCGCCACGACGATGGAGGACTTCAAGCAGAAGAAGGCCGTGAACTCGATGCAGATGCTCAAAGCCTCGCGGCCGGGCAGCCCCGCGACGAAGCTCGCCTCGCTCATGGAGACGCGCGAAGGCTGGTACGAAGGGCGGCTCAACTTCAAGAGGATGGTGCAGAAGCCGCAGACGGGCAAGTACGAATACCGCGACACGGCCGTGGTCTACCAGTGCAAAGCCGTCTCGGGCATGGATTGCTACAACCGCATCGTGGAGCACCTTAAGACAAAGGTGAACAGCCGCTCGCAGTTCCCTTCGGCCAAGGGCGCGAACTTCAAATTCAAGTATTTGGGCAAGTGTAAATAAACCCCGCGCGCAACAATGAATAAAGCAATGCTCATAGGCAATGTCGGCCGCGAGCCCGAGGTGCGCTACTACGAGGCGGACCAAGCTATGGCCATCGTAACGCTCGCCACCACCGAGCGCGGCTACAAGCTCGCCAACGGCACGCAGGTGCCCGACCACACCGACTGGCATACCGTGTTGCTCTACCGCGGCTTGGCGAAGATTGTCGAGCGGTATGTCCACAAAGGCGACAAGCTTTACGTTGAAGGGCGCATACGCTACCGCAGTTACGACGACCAGCGCGGCATGAGGCGCAACGTTACCGAGATCCTTGCCGAGAACATGGAGCTTCTTTCGCCGAAGCCCGCCGCGCAAAGGAGCGACACCGCCGCGCCGAAGAGCGAGGACCCGAGTGAAGTTTGAAAAGGTTTGCGAAGTTCTTAGTTGCTACTAAAATCCCGCTCAATGCTGCGGCATGATTCACCGTTGTAAGTGTCGCCTGCGTTTCA
>JAJPYN010000008.1:0-382285 GCA_021204905.1 Prevotella sp. | reverse complement strand
AATCCCGCTCAATGCTGCGGCATGATTCACCGTTGTAAGTGTCGCCTGCGTTTCAACTTCAGTTCGCCTTAGTTTCAACTACAAGCCGCCCTTAGTTTTAGTTACCCCGCCGTTCATTTTTGCATAAATTTGCCGGCGGCTTAATTTTTTTATTGTACTTTTGTATCGGACGGCCGGTTCTTTCTCCTTATGCCGCCCGAAGAGAACATAATTTTGACGATATGAAAAGAGCCTGTTTCCTTGCGTTGTTTGCAGCAGTCATTGCTATTCCCGCGCATGCGGTGCTGAAAGAAAAGAGTTTGGAGAGCACGCTGACCATCCTTCGCGGCGAGCTGACGAACACGTATGTCGACCTTGCGCAGCAGAGCGAGAACCTGAGCGACCAGCAGCGCATCATCGCCTTCAACTTGCTGAATATCTACGCGCGTTCGACGCAGAATTCGCTTATGCTTTATTCGCAGAAGCAGGATTATATTTTCAACCTCACCTACGCGTGCCACGAGGCGACGGAGATGTACACGCAGTTTCAGAAGCAGTCGCTGCCTTTCCGCAAATACATTGAGAGCAACGCCTCGGAGATTGCGCGCTACGACTCGCTCATCATCAACCTGTCGACGATGCCTGTGATGACGCTCTCGCCCGACGGTCTGACCAACCGCAACGTGTGCCTGACGCTGGCCACAAGCATCCGCCGCACGCTGGCGGAGAACAGCGCGCAGATGGCCGATTACATCACGTACTACCAGCGCACGGAGGAGCGTCTGCGGTCGCTGAACAACTATGCGCTGCAATGCTACGGCGAGATCCAGTCGAGCATCTTCGTCAACGGCGGCGAGAACTATTTCACGATGCTCTGGGAGATAGGCAAATATTTCAAGACGATGCGCAACGCGGTGAAGGAGAAATACGTGGCGCCGACGAAGAAAGTGCGGTCGCAATGGGACCTTAGAATCATCCTCACGCTCTTCGCCACCATCCTCGTTTATGCACTTATAGCTATCGGCGTGAACTATCTCATCATCCATCATCTCCTGCCGAAGAAGCTGCGCACGCCGGCGTTCATCGAGAAGCGCACGTGCATCTTTATGACAACGACGGTGTTCACGCTGGCGGTAATCCTCGGCGTGGTGCGACTGGTGTTCGCCGAACAAAACTTCCTCATCATGGCCTCGAAGCTGCTTGTGGAATACACGTGGCTGCTCGGCGTGATCCTCATCTCGCTGCTCCTCCGGCTCGACGGCGCGCAGATTAAGAGCGCATTCCGCATCTATGCCCCGCTGATGGTGGTCGGCTTCTTGGTTATCTCGTTCCGTATCGTGCTGATACCCAACGACTTAGTAAACCTTATCTTCCCGCCCATCCTGCTCCTTTGCACCATCTGGCAAGCCGCCGTCATCCGCCGCCACAACAAGAATATCCCGCGCTCCGACGTGTATTACACCTACGCCTCGCTCGTGCTGTTCATCCTCTCGGTCGTCTGCTCGTGGGCGGGCTACACGCTCTTCAGCGTCCAAGCGCTCATCTGGTGGATTATGCAGCTGACGTGCATCCTCACCATCACCTGCATCTCCGACTGGATGAAAGGTTGGGCAAAGCGCAAACAGTTTGAAAAACAAGGCATTACGAAGACGTGGCTGTACGATTTCTGCAACACGGTCATTATGCCCGTCCTCGCCATCGCCTCCATCGTGATTGCCATCTACTGGGCCGCCGACGTGTTCAATATGAGCGACACCACGTGGATGATTTTTACCGTGAAGTTCATCGACACGCCGGGCTTCTCCGCAAGCATCTACGGTCTGTGCCAAGTCGTGGCGCTGTATTTCCTCTTCGCCTACATCAACCGCACTGTCAAGGCCCTCCTCGCGCAGCATTATAACAAGAGCGACCGGTCGACGGCGGCCTCGAAGAACGTGCTGACGAAAAACATCGTGCAGATCGTCGTATGGGGCTTATGGCTCATCATCTCGCTGAGCATCCTCCACGTGGGCAACTCGTGGCTGCTCGTCATCTCCGGCGGCCTCTCCACAGGTATCGGTTTCGCCTCGAAGGACATCCTCGAGAACATCTACTACGGCATATCGCTCATGATGGGACGAGTGAAAATAGGCGACCTCATCGAATGCGACGGCTATCGCGGCACCGTCAGCTCCATCACCTACACCTCGACAATGCTCAACGTGGCCGACGGCTCGGTGATAGCCTTCCAAAACTCGCAGCTGTTCACCAAGAACTATAAAAACCTGACGAAGAACCACGGCTACGAGCTCGATAAATACGACATCGGCGTGGCGTACGGCACCGACATCGACCGCACGCGCGAGCTCCTCATCGAGAACATCTCCAAGCTGCCGTTCCTGCGCAAGAACAGCCAGGTCATCGTCAACCTTGTCGGCTTCGGCGAGTCGTCCGTCGACCTGAAAGTGCTCTGCTGGGTGCCCGTGGCAAACTATGCCGTCTGCGGCAGCAAAATTATGGAATGCATCTATAAAACGCTGAACGACAATAACATAGAGATCCCGTTCCCGCAGCTCGATGTGCATAAAGCCTGACCTTGAAATTGAACGTAACTCAAATTAAAAAAGGTTCGCGGCTTAACCCGAAGCAACCGAAATATTATAGTTGCAACCAGCCCGAAGCAACCGAAATATCATAGTTGCAAGTAGCCCGAAGCAACCTGAATTTTTTAGTTGCAAACGGGAGAAAGGCGTGCCGAAAGGTACGCAACAAGGGTAACCGGGGGCTTCAGCCCCCGGAAAAGGAGGCATAGTGGTAAATTGCGTGCCGAAGGTACGCGACAGCGATGAGAAATAAACGCAAGAAAAAAGATGCAAAATTATGGGGTCGCGTACCTTCGGCACGCAGATATTTAATGGCACTTCTTACCGAGGGCTGCAGCCCCCGGTTACTCCTATCGCGTACCTTCGGCACGCATTTTGCCACTATCATTGCACGAGTGCAAACGATGTTCGATAATTTCAATAGAAATTCAATTAATTTTAATTACAAGTTTAACTAATTAAAAATCAACTAATTAAGGCAATGGCGAACCTGCACGACTTCGCATTCTACATCTTCCTGCTCGCGGCAATCGTCGTGGCGGTGGTCATCGTCAAGAAGGTGGCGGGCTGCCTCGTGCGCACCCTGCTCATCCTCGCGGCCGTGGCGCTGTTGGCGTACATCTACCTCCATTTCTTCGCGGCAGGCTGACTTCAAAGGGCAAATATTTCTTCGCAGCAGGCTGACTTCAAAGGGTAATCTTAGTTACAACGAAGGGACAAGCCGAGGCGCAGCTCACAGGGTTGCGTCTTTTTTAGCAATTAGCAATAAAAAGTAATTATTTTTGATTTTAATCAAGAAAACGCTTACAAATCGGAAGTTTTCCCTTGGTTTTGTTTATAAATTGTTAATGCAACATAATTTTGCACCCACTCCGTGAAAAGGATGGATTGGCTGTCGGCGGACAGCGCGCGAACGCCGGGATTTGGATGACCGGAGCACTGGATTGCTACTCAGAGATATTCTACTATATTTTATTAACCACTTTTATATTAAATTAGAGATATGAAAAGGAAATTAGCTATGATTTTTGCCGGACTGTTCCTCGCAGTGGGGGGGGCGCTGGCACAAACAGCAGTTAACGGAACGGTCGTATCGCACGACGACGGTGAGCCTGTCATTGGCGCTACTGTTCGTGTCGTGGGTGCGGACAACGTCGGCGCGGTAACCGACGTGAACGGACGTTTCTCGCTCACTATGCCCGAGGGTAAGAACCGTTTGTCGGTGTCTTACGTCGGCATGGCGACGCAGGAGGTTACGGTCAAGGGCAACCATGTTGACGTGACGCTCTACTCTGCCGGCAGCGAGCTCGACGAAGTGATGGTCATTGCCTACGGTACGGCAAAGCGCTCGGCGTTCACCGGCTCGGCATCCGTCGTGAAATCGGATGAACTGGAAGACCGCCTTGTGTCAAACGTTACCAATGCCCTGTCGGGGTCGGTAGCCGGCGTGCAGGTGATCGGCTACAACGGTCAGCCGGGCGAGACGGCAACGGTGCGTATTCGCGGTGTCGGGTCTATCAACGCCGGTATGAGCCCGCTGTATGTCGTCGACGGCGTGCCCTTTGACGGCGACCTGTCGTCTATCAACGTGTCCGATATCGAGTCGATGACCGTCTTGAAAGATGCAGCGGCGGCAGCCCTCTACGGTGCGCGCGGTGCAAACGGCGTCATACTTATCACTACGAAGAAAGGCAAGAGCGGCGATACGAAGATTACCGTCGACACACGCTGGGGCGCCAACTCGCGCGAGATAAAGAACTATGATGTCATCAGCGACCCGGGTCAATACCTCGAGCTGATGTATCAGGCGCAATATAACGCCGCATACTATCACATCGCGGGTTATCAGGGCGACGCGACAAAGTCCCACGCCTATGCCAACAGCAACATCTTCAATAATCTCGGTTACCAGATGTACACCGTGCCGAACGGACAGTATCTCATCGGCACTAACGGCAAGCTCAACCCGAACGCTACGCTCGGATACAGCGACGGCACAAATTATTATACTCCCGACAACTGGGAGGACGGCACTTTCCGCAACGGTCTCAGGCAGGAATACAACGTGTCCGTCTCGGGCGGCAGCGACAAGTTCACTTACTTCGTCAGCGGCAGCTACCTTGACGATCAAGGCGTTATCTCCAATTCAAGCTTCGACCGCTTCACCGGACGCGCCAACCTCGAATACCAAGCTACGAACTGGTTGAAAGTAGGTACGAACACCACTTACACCTACTATCGTTCGCAGTACCCCGACGAGCAGACGGCGGACAGCTCCAACTCTTCGGGCAACGCCTTCGCACTGGCATACAACATCGCGCCGGTTTATCCTATGTACGTGCGCAACGCCGACGGCTCCTTGGCTTACGACGCCAACACGGGCAGGGTGATCTACGACTACGGCGACGGCTCGAGCACGAACAACACCCGCGCATATATGTCGATGTCGAACCCGATGGGCGACCTGTTGTATAACACGGAGGAGTACTTGTCTGACATCATGAACACCAAGTGGTTCGCCACGATAACCCCCGTTGAGGGACTCAACATCACCGGCAATCTCGGTTATTTCCTCGACAACACGCGTTACCACTATTTCGGAAACTCTTACTACGGTCAGACAGCGGCTTACGGCGGTGAGGCGGAGCAGTATAACATGCGCACCCGCGCCACCAACCTTCAGGCGTTGGCAAACTATACCAAGACCTTTGCGGGCAAGCACAACACCGACTTCCTGCTCGGTTATGAGAGCTACGACTACGACTACGAGTATATCTACGGCTACGGCTACGACACTTATCAGAATGGTGTCTGGGCTGTGGGCAACACGCTTTCCGGCGACCGCAGCACGTCCGGCGCATCCACGTCGTATGCCACTCGCGGTATCTTCGGTCGTGCCAACTACGACTACGACAACATCTACTACGGCAGTGTCTCCTACCGCCGCGACGCTTCTTCGCGTTTCGCACCGGGACACCGTTGGGGTAACTTCTGGTCGGCAAGCGCCGCATGGGTCATCTCGAAAGAGAAGTTTATGAAGAACGTCAAGTGGGTCGACATGTTGAAGTTCAAGGCGTCTTTTGGTCAGCAGGGTAACGACGACATAGGCAACAACTATGCTTACCTCGACCAGTATTCCATCAGCGGCGCCACATCGTGGTCCGACGGCACGCTCTACTATAAAGGCAACGAAGACCTGACGTGGGAGACATCCAACTCGTTTAACATCGGTTTCGATTTCAGCCTCTTCAAGAACAAACTGTCGGGTACCATAGAGTACTTCAACCGCCAGACTTCGGACATGCTCTACAACAAACCGACCGCCACATCGCTTGGCTATTCGTCAATACCGATGAATGTCGGCTCGATGCGCAACAACGGCGTGGAGATTGAGCTGAACTATAAGGCTATGCAGACGAAGAACGTCGACTGGGACGTGTGGGTGAACGCCACCGCCATAGGCAACAAGATCTTGAAACTTGACGAGTCGCTCGGCGGAGAGATGATCAGCGGCAGCCGCATCTACCGCGAGGGCGAGTCGATGTACCAATACTATCTCGTACACTATGCCGGCGTCAACCCGGAGAACGGTGCCGCACTCTTCTCCGCAATCGGTCAGAGCGCATACGACAGCGACGGCGAATATCAGGGGCTGTCGGTAGACTATCAAGGCAACGAGGTCGCCGAAGGAGTGGAATACCTGACAGAGAGTTACAGCGACGCCTACGACACCGACCGCAAAGGCTGCGGCAGCAACTTGCCTAAGGTCTACGGCGGTATCGGCACGAACCTCAAGCTCTACGGCTTCGACTTCTCCATCTCCTGCGCTTACCAGCTCGGCGGACAAATCTACGACGACGGCTACCAGAGCCTCATGGGATCCGGCACATCGTCGGAATACGGCAGCAACTGGCATAAGGACATCCTCAACGCGTGGACGCCGGAGAACACCAACACCAACATCCCGAAGCTCGACGCCTCGGCAAGCAGCTCGCTCTATTCCAACACCTGCGACTTCTTCATGACATCGTCGAACTACTTCGCTATCAACAACATCACGCTGGGCTACACGCTGCCGTCGAAGATTACCCGCAAGTGGTGGATCGAGTCGCTGCGGTTCTACGGCTCGGCAGACAACGTTGCGATATTCTCCGCACGCAAGGGCATGGACCCGCGCATGAGCTACACTATTGCGACCTCATCCACCTATTCGGCAATGAGGAGTATATCCGGTGGTATCAAGATTGTATTCTAAACTAACATCCAAAAAGATAATATGAATATGAAGACAATATATAAATTTATCGCCATTGCGATGACGGGCGCTCTGATGACGGGTTGCAACGACCTCGACACCGAGCCGTACGGTTCGACAATCACATCGGAACAGAAAGAGGCGGTGGCGGAGGCTAACCCGGACATTATCGAGGCCAGCGTGAACGGCATTATGACGATGTTCAGCGTCTACCTCAACGGTATCTCCACTTCATCGTCGACATACCACAACGATTTCGGCTACGGCTCGGTGATGCTCATGACCGACAGCCGCGGACGCGACCTTGTCAGCCAGAACACGGGCTACAACTGGTATTCCAACCAAGTGCGCTTCACCGACCAGGCATCCACTTATATCATGCCTACCTACGTGTGGAACACGATGTACAACCAGATTTACACCGCCAACTCGGTGCTCGCCACCATCTCCGCCGACAATACCGACCCGGAGGACGAGACGCTGATGTACTATTATGCACAGGCGTTGGCAGTACGCGCATTCGACTATTTCATCCTTGCGCAGATCTATCAGTATAACATCGTCGGACACGAGTCGTCGCCCTGCGTGCCGCTCGTACTCGACACCAACAGCGACCAGCTTGCCGTTGACGGCGGCGGCGCACGCGCTACGGTGCAGGAGGTTTACGACCAGATACTCTCCGACCTCGACCGTGCCGTCAACCTGTTGGAATCCACGTCGGTTACACGCGCATCGGGCCGCGCGGGCAAGGCGTTTGTCTCCTCGGCAGTGGCTCACGGCTTGCGCGCCCGCGTCTACCTGACAATGCACGACTATGCAGCCGCCGCAACCGACGCACAGGCGGCAATCTCGCAGTCTGACGCCGTGCCGTACAGCATCGACGAAGTCAGCAAACCGACATTCGAAGACGCTTCGGAGCCGTCGTGGATGTGGTCTATCAACGTGGAGGAGAGCGACGATGTTGTTCTTTCGGGCATCATCAACTTCCCGAGCCACATGGGGTCGCTCAACTACGGCTATGCTTCCGTCGGCGCTTGGCGTGCATGCAGCAAGATTCTCTTCGACAACATCCCCGACACCGACGTGCGCAAAGGCTGGTGGCTCGATGCCGACGGCTATAGCCCCAACCTGAGTGCAGACCAGGCGGCATATATCGAAAGCGCGGGCGTAGACGACCATACACAAGTGAAGTTCGGACCTTACCAAGACGAGATTTATACTTCGACCAACGCCAACGACATCCCGCTGATGCGTATCGAGGAGATGTATCTCATCCTTGCCGAGGCACAGGCGATGAGCGGCAATCCGTCCGCCGGCGCACAGACACTGCAGTCGTTTGTACGCACCTACCGCGACCCCGCTTACACGCTGACGGCGACATCGGCGGAGAATGTGCAGAAGGCTGTGCTCTTCCAGCGCCGTGTGGAACTGTGGGGCGAGGGCTTCTCGTGGTTCGACCTGATGCGTCTGAACAAAGGCGTAGACCGTCGCGGCGCGGGCTTCCAAACCGCATACGTGTTTAACATCTCCGCCACCGACCCGATTATGATTCTTCAGATACCGAACGCGGAGGTTCAGGCAAACCCGAACATTGGCGAGCAGAACCCTGCCGGCACCGAGCCCGACGCTGTGGAGGACGTTATTACGGCGGAAGTGCTTGAAGATTACGAATGGTAAACGTTTAAAACGATAAGGCAATGAAATACTTTAATATAAAAATTGCGATGGCTGTCGCTACGCTGTTGGCGTTCACCGCGTGCAGCGACGACGATGATTATACGGCGGGCACCAACCCCGCGGGAGAGGGATATTATTTCCCGAGCACGGCAGGTTCTTCTATCGAGCTCTCCATCACGGAGACAAGCTTCGACATCGAGGTGTGCCGCGCCAAGACGGAGGATGCGGCTTCCGCACAGATCACAGCGACAGTCTTGTTTGACGATGAGGACGCGTCGAGCCTGTTCACCATCCCGAGCAGCGTATCGTTCGGCGCGGGCGAGGGCACGGCGACACTCACTATCGGCTACGACCCCGACGCTATCGAGTACAACACCTACACGTTCACGCTGTCCGTTGAAGGTACGGGCGAGACGACACCCTACGGCGACGCTACTTACACCTTCACCGCCGCGGCATCGCAGCCTTGGGTATCGCTCGGTATGGGTTATTACACCGACGACTTCATGACCACTTTCTACGGTGTCGACAACATCCCCGAGGAGGTTGAGATACAAGAGAACGGTATCACGCCGGGCTTGTTCCGCTTGGTTTATCCCTACGGCGAGGCTTATCCTTACAATGAGGCTTACGACGACGGCACCGCCGACTGGGACCTGACGCAGACCTACTATCTCGAGATCAATGCCTGCGACCCCGACAAGGTTTATATCACGCAGCAGGATACGGGTATGGACTGGGGCTACGGCAACGTCTTGGTATGGAGCATGGCGGACTATTATATGCAGAACGGCGGCTATTCGCTCGACGAGGTGGCTGCGGCAGGCTATTGCGGCACGTATGCCGACGGCGTGATCACCTTCCCGGAACAGTCGCTGCTCATCTGCATGCCCGACTATGCCGACGGCTGGTATGTCGCCAACTACAACGGCGCGTTTAAGGTGGTTATGCCGGGCGTTGTCCTTGCCGACTATTCCGCAAGCGTGGCTTACACGGGCAAGTTCACCGACGCTAACGGCACAAACGAAGTCATAGGCAGCGTTACTCTCGGCAGCGACGTCGAGTCGGCACGCGTGGCTTTGGTTGCAGGAAAAGACATCACATCTGCCGTAGCGGACATTGAAGACGGCGCAATCGACTATACCACCGTTACGGCGAGCGGCACGGTTACGTTCCCCTGCGAGGAGAGCGGCACGTACAGCCTTGTCGTGGTAACCTACGGCAACGGCGCGGCGCAAGAGACGGCTTCCGCAACGTTCAACTATTCCGTTGGCGCGGAGGAGACGTGGACGGCAGCGTATGTCGGCAACTACGAGTACTCTTACTTCTGGGAAGGCACGGATGCCGACCTCGTTTTGTATAACAGCGACTCCGACCCGAACCGCTGGAAGATCGAGCACTGGGGTTACGATGTTGACTTCTGCTTCACGTTCGATCAGACGACGGGCGAGATCATCGTTGACGACCAAGAGACAGGCTACGAATACGGAAGCTACGGCATGGTTTATGTTGACGACTTGGTAGATTACACCGGCGGCTACAACAACGGTTACAGCTATTACGACAACGGCACGTTCTACTTCGCGGTCATCTACTATTGCAGCGCAGGCTACTTCGGTTACGGCTACGAGACGTTCACGCTGACCTCCAACGCGGCGAAGGCAATTTCTAAGGCAAAGGCAAAGGCTGCCGGCGCAAAGAAGTCCTCGCCGAAGGTGCACGCAACGAAGGTTCACGCCAACCGCTTCACCCTCAACGATGTGTCTAAGTATATGATTGTCAAGTAGTTAGCACAGAATTTTTCTCATATTAATTATATCCAAAAAGCCCCGACATTGGTT
Organism: Prevotella sp.; assembly: GCA_021204905.1. Lineage (GTDB taxonomy): Bacteria > Bacteroidota > Bacteroidia > Bacteroidales > Bacteroidaceae > Prevotella. The sequence continues at coordinate 371,951 of JAJPYN010000008.1, read as the reverse complement.
CTCAGTGCCGGGACTTTTCTTTGTGATTACTCCTCTTTGTAATCAGGCTTCTTTGCAATCAGGCTTCTTTGTAGTTAAGCCTTAAACCGGTAACTACTATGCCGAAACGAAGCTGTTGCTATGCGTTAACGTTCTAACTGCTATGCTTTAAGGTTGTCTTTGCTATGCTTTAACGCCGTTATTCCTCCTCGCCGAGGACATCATCGACTTGCCACGAGAGGGGCTTGGCGAGCTTGTAGGCGGCGGTGGCGCGCGGCGTGGCGGCGTCGGCGGAGAAGAGCAGGGTGTAGGTGCCGGCGGCGGCTTCCCACGCGGAGGTCTGCTCGTTGAACGAGGCGAGGGCGTAGTTGCTCACGGGCATCGTCAGGGTCTCAGTCTTGCCGGGCGCGAGCAGACCTGTTTTGGCGAAGGCTTTCAGCTCGATGGCGGGTTTGTCGAGGCCGCCGGCGGGAGCTTTAACGTAGAGCTCGACCACCTCCTTGCCCGCCGTTTGCCCGGTGTTCGTTACATCGATTGTTGCGACGAGGCCGTCAGCGGTGGCCTTCACTTTCGGGTTGCTGTAAGCAAAATCGGTGTAGCTCAGGCCGTAGCCGAAGGGGTAGGAGACAGCAACATTGTTCGTCGCGAAATAGCGGTAACCCACGTAGATGCCCTCGTCGTAGTTGGTGTAATCGACGTTCATCTGCGGCTCTTTTGCGAATTTGCCGGACGTTCCCGTGAGTGTTGAGACCATTCCTGAAAGTATTGCCACCGGACTCTTGCTCGAATTGTAAGGGAAGTTTCTGGTTGAAGGATTGTCCCAAACGGAAAGGGGGAAGGTCATGGTTGTTTTGCCTGAAGGGTTAACCTTGCCGGTGAGGATGTCGGCTATGGCGTTCGCACCCTCTTGCCCCGGCGACCACGGCAGGATGACGGCGTCGGCATACTCTTTCCAATTAGCGGTCTCGATTACGCCGCCGATGTTCAGGATGACAACCACCTTCTTGCCCTGTTGATGGTAGGCTGCACTGACATCTTCAATCAGGTTGCGCTCAATCTCGGTGAGTTCGAAGTCGGCCTTGATTTGGCGGTCGCTGCCTTCCCCGGCGTTACGTCCGAGCACGATTATTGCCACATCATTGTCCTTTGCTTGCGCGTAAATGGCGGCTTCGGGCACTTCAATTTCGGCGAGCTTGGTTGAAACGAACATTCTCATCAGCGCATTATTCGGGTCGAGATTGTTCTTTGCGTTGGTGTAATCAAAGTAAGATTGATAGAAGTTCGCAAGGTCGCTGTCGAGCGTGAAGCCCGCCGTTTCGAGCGCCTGCCGCATGTTGACAACGTAAGGTTTCACGACGTCGCCCGAGCCTGTGCCGCCCGCTACGAAGTCGATGGCGGAGATGCCGTAGAGCGCGATTTTCTCGTTGCCGTTTAAGGGTAAGGTTTGGCCTTCGTTGCGAAGAAGGATTATCGACTCGGCGGCGGCGTCGCGGGCTATCTGCGCGTGAGCTTCGAGGTCGGGCTTGTTCGAGGGTTTATACCCTGCGAAGGCCGGCGTTTTAACGATGTATTCGAGCATGTTGCGCACGTTTCTGTCGAGCTCCTCTTGGCTTATGGTGCCGTCGTTCACGGCCGCGATAATCCTTTCGTATTCGTCCTTCGCGCCGGGTTCCATCAGGTCGTTACCGGCCTTGACAGCCTTCACCGTACCGGCCTTGTCGCCCCAGTCGGTCATCACGATGCCGCCGTAGCCCCACTCGCCGCGCAAAACGGTGGTCAAAAGGTCGTGCCGCTGCTGCGAGAATGCGCCGTTGATCTGGTTGTACGACGACATCACCGTCAGCGGCGAGGCTTCCTTCACGGCAATCTCGAAGTTTTTAAGGTAGATCTCCCTTAGCGCGCGCTTGCTCACGATGGCGTTGTTATGGTCGCGGTTGGTCTCTTGGTCGTTGCAGGCGAAGTGCTTTATCGACGTGCCCACGCCGTTGCTTTGTATGCCGCGGATGAATGCCGCCGCCATCTTTCCCGCCACGAGCGGGTCTTCGGAATAATACTCGAAATTCCTGCCGCAGAGCGGGTTGCGATGGATATTCGTGCCCGGGGCAAGCAGCACGTCGCAGCCGTATTCGAGCACCTCATTGCCCATCGCCGCGGTGGTGGCTCTCATCAGATCGGTGTCCCACGAACTGGCGAGCAGCGTGCCGACGGGGAACCCCGTGGCGAAGAGGCCGTCGGAGTAGAGGCGCGCGCCGGCGGGACCGTCGGTGAGAATCGTGCCGGGGATGCCCAGACGCGGGATGGCGCGCGTGACGCCGGCTGCTTGGTACGGGTTAGGGGTCGCCGTGTAGGCAGTGCCGCCGATGGTGATGTCGAAGCCGCCGCCGACGAGCAACAGAGCTTTCTCTTCGTTCGTCATTGCGGCAAGCACCTCGCCGATGTTGGTTGTTGTTAGCTTGGGCTAGGCGGAGAGCGCGCAGGCTGATAGGATGGTCAGCGTTGTCATTAGCAGTCTTTTCATTTTGTCGGTTGTTTAATGTTTATTGTTAAGGTTGTGAATATTTCAGGTCGTTGAATTGCTTAGCTTGTAAATTGCTTAGCTTGTAAATTGCTTTGCTTGTAAGTTGCTTAGGTCGTAAATAGGTTTAAGGTTCGAAAGGCAAAGATAATGGAAAGAAACAGAAAAACAACCGCGAAGGCATAAAAAGAGAGGGCCGACAAAACTCAACCCTCTCCATTTAGCTAATCTTTCGCCTCAGCCTCACCAGCCGAAGTCGTCGCCTTCGTCCTCGTCCCAAATATCCGTGCCCTTGCCGCGCACAGTCGGGTCGGAGGTGGAGGAATCGACAGGTACACTTGCGCCGGCACCATCACTATCTTGCAAAATTGCAAACGTGGCATCGCACTTGGAGACGCTAATGCTCGGACTTGTATATTCTTTCTTATTCATTGCCGTTTTTGTTTTAGGTTAGTTACTGTTCATTACATCACCACGACTTTCTTGCCGCCCACGACATACACGCCTTTCGCCAGTCCGTTGGTGGCGGTCTTCGCGCTCGAAACTTTCACGAGCTGACCATTGAGACCGTAAACGCTGACAACAGCATTGCCGTCGATGGCGTTAAGCGTGCCGCCGTTGAGTTGGTCGATGCCCGTCGTTTCGCTGCCGTCGTCAAACGCGATGGTCAACTGCTTTGCATTGTCATCGTCATCACCGCCAACGACAGAAACATCAATGTAGCAGCGATATGCCGGGAAAGTGATGCCTTCATTCGGAGCTTGGTTGAAATAGTTGGCAACACCCACGTAATCGTAAGTATTATCGTTGATATAAGTATCGTTCTCGTCAATCGTCTCCGTACCATTTATCGTGTAAATGTTGTGCGCAGTGAGCTTATAATGCACGTGGTTCGAATCCGAGTCGCCGTCCAAATTTGTACCCGACATCGTTTCCTTATCGTAGCACGGGTCGAAGAATATCTCCGTCTCGCCGGATTTGTTGCCCACCACTTCGAGGTTAGTGCTCATCGCGGTGAACTTGGTCTTTTCATAATAATTCTTTTGCGTGTCGGGGAGATAAACAAGATATGCCACATCCGGTTGAAGCACAAGCCCGGTGCCTTCCTCGCATGCGGAATCATTATCCTTATCGGGGTCAAGGATGGTGAAAGTTACCGTATTCGTGGCCGTGTCGTATGTGTCATTATTTTCCGAATTGTAGATGGCGTACTTCTTTATCACGTCGCGTCCCTCCTTGTAACCGCTATACAAGTCATCATCCACGTCGGTCGTGCTCTTCACCTTATACTTGTAAGGCAGGCACAACGTATTCCAGCCCGCGTAGAGGTTGCGCCCGACATACTCCACCTCGCTAACCACTGTTTGAGTGTGGATGTTGTAGTCGTTATACCAGCCGTCCAAATCGTCGCCGTCAATGATGATGTATGTCAAATCGCTATTGCTACTTGTACTATCGGCGAGCAGCCCATCGCAGTACCAACTATAGTATAAACTTACGTGTTCGCAGAACGGACCATTCAAAATAAGAATTAATTTCTCTCCACTTTGTATGTAACCGTTATATTGACTCTCATGATGCAATACGCATTGAGTGGCTGTTATGGTTACCGAACCGAACCCGAAGTAACAATCTGGATTATTATTGTCGTTCTCAGACGTACCATTGAGATCAAGGAATATACCATAAGTTTGATTACCCTTTGCCGTGATGGTAAGATCTATCATGGAGATTATCGCTCCATGGCTTTCACCGCCTTTGCCGGCAATGTAGATGCCGCACACAAGTTTTGTTATGCTGTAGCCCGGATAATAATCAGTGTATGTGGTTTCTGTCGGTATAGTACTTTCTACTTCGCCGCCCCCCGTAACGGTTATTACCATGTATGTGCCTTTAATATCAACACCATTGTAGCTGTAAATGCCGCAGTCTGTTGCCGTGATTGTGGTTGTTCCAACAAGTACGTTGTTATCCTCTTGCGAAGTGTTGTTTGCATGAACAGTATGGATAAACATGTGCTTTCCTTCGTTGTAAATGCCGTAAGTCAAGTTGGAGGAACCGCCGATGGTCAGCGTGTAGGTGTCCGGATCTTTTGAATTCTGCGTGTAATCGCTTATCTGGTCGTCAATATAAATAATGTTGAGCTGGGAGTTCTCGCCGACGTAGATGCCGTACTTCGATGCGTCAATGGTGGAGTGTCCGTCTATAACCATGTTTATGGTCAATGGATTATCTTCGGTGCTTGAAGGAATATAAATGCCGCAGCTATCAGCGCGTTCTTCGGAACCTCCTACCTCAGTGAAATAAGCACCTGCGCGGTGCAAACCCTTGCTGTCGCTTTCAGTGGTTGTGGTTCTGCCGCTGGTGTTGATGGTTACATTGTGAAGCGCAACCCAATAGGTGCCGGACATTCCGTTCGGGAAAACGAGCGTGTTGTGCTGGCCGCTGTCCGTACCGTCGCCGTCAATCTTGTAGATTGTGCTGTAATCATTCGTTTCAACGTCGGTGAAATCGGCATCTCCTGTGGACAGATTCCATTTTGCCTCATACGTGGAATTATCTTCCGTGCCGCCCGAGTTACTGCCGGAATTGTCATCTTCCCCGCCTTCACCTTCACCTTCGCCTTCGCCTTCACCAGAGGATGAGGAGGATGCTTTCACAAGTTGGATGGAATCAATCGTTACCGAGGCGGAGCTAAACGAGTATGCTGTAACGTGAATCATAAGGTACGCTATGCTCGAATAGTCAATGTTGCCGTTGCCGCTCCAGCCGAAGCCCCATCCGGAGGTATGCTCGCTAAAGACATAGTTTATCGTTCCGTCAGAACCGGAAGCTGTCGTCCCATAATTACTGGAATCGACGACGTAAAGTTGAATGTTTTGAATGTCCGTGCCGAGACTTGAATAATTGACGATAATCTCGCTGTAGCCGGACAAATCCAAAGGGGTGGTACTCTGCCATCCAAGTCCGGACGTCGTCTGGTACTCGTCATTGCACGTTTTAGTGAAAGCCAAGGTGTAAGTGCCGTCTTCGTTGCTGGTGATGGTACCGTAATCAGAATTTGCAACCGTGGTTAAACTACTCAAATCGAGTGTCTCCGTAGTCGTTTCGCTCTCTTCGTCGTCATCCGCCCAAGCGGCGAGGGGCGCGCAGAGGAGCAGGGCCAGGGCGAGCCACTTTGTTTGAAAGAATTGTTTCATTTTTTCTTCAGTTTTAATTTTTTGAGTTATTAAAGTTGACAGCGCAAAGATAATACAAAAGTTAAGTTCCTGCAAATTACCCCCCCCATTAATAAGTGTTAAACTTTCTCTCTCCCCTGCTTTCACTTGTTATGCGGACACCCACCTCCGCGAGGCAGCCCCGTCGCGGACAAACGAAAAAGGGGCACGCTTCCCAGCGCACCCCCAACCTATTATTCATAACAATTCTAAAACTTAGCTATTATAGAAACTAAGATATTGATATTCAGTCCGTTAGAACTTCGCTTTCAGGTTTCTTAAAACCTTAATTCCCGGTTCCTCAGGACCTTAATTCCCGGTTCCTCAGAACCTCCTTGTTCATTTACCAAAGACCTCCGTCCTCGTCCTCATCATCGAATTCCCACCCGTCGTTGCGCTTGGTCAATTCACCGGTGCCTTGCCCAGTGCCGCCAGGCAGCGCGTAGAAATCATCAGATTCAACACCAACAATCTTCGTGTTAGGCTTTACATATGTCTTCATAATCTTGTTCGATTTAAAAGTTATTTACTGCTTCACCACTTTCTTGCCGTCAACGATGTAAATGCCTTTCTGGTTCATATCGTTAACGCGCACGCCTTGGAGATTGTAGATGGCACCGTTTGTGGCGGTTGTGGTAACGGCGGTGATTCCAGTTGTGGATTCTCCACCGCCACCGTTTTCGCTGTTGTCAGTGTCGCTGAGATGGAAGCCGACAAATTTCCCGTCTTCGCTTTCACTATTGATATTGTCGATAACGGACTGCGCAATTGCAAGCCATGCCTTGTGTGTATTCTCCATCGTAAAGGCAGCGCAATTGTCCGCTCCGGCGAAGAAGCCCACCTCTCCGGCGGAATTGTATGAAAGTTTGAAATAGTAGTAATCAACGTCGCCGTTGTCATCATTATCTTTCGATGTGATGGAAACCATTTCCTCAGCAGTTGCCGGCTCGTCCTTGCCGTGGAGCAAGTTCGTTTCCGGTGCCTCGCCGTTTCCGGTGGTATCAAGGAATGCGGTGTAGGTAACATCGGGGTCATCTCCAACGCCTTTCAACACGAGCGGCGTGCCTGCGGGAACTATGTCGCCGCCATTTACGTTGTTTTCTTCGTTTTTGTACTCCCACGGTGTGGTGAGCTCAAATTCCAAATTTTCATCGTCCTCTTCGCTTATCACGCTACCAGTACCCGTGACCGTACTACCCTCCAAACCGAGCGGCATACGATAATCGTTCGTTCCATTGTAATAAGTCGCGTAGCCGTCGGTATCGGAAGTGAGTATCGTTACATAATCGCCCTGATAGGTTGTGTTCGTGCTTCCCACCAACTTGGCACTGGTAATGGTGATATCACAAGTCTCGGAATTATCGCCAAGATCTAACAACTGGATGAACACTTCGTCAACGTAGTGGTCGTAGCTGCTCAGGAACGGAAGAATGAGAGTCGTTTCCTCATCTGCCGTACAATAGGCAGTATATTTTTCGGTGTACAAACTATTATTGTCACCGTTAATGGCGTATTGTATGGCGATTCTGACTTTGACAGATTGCGTGGTTTGCACTTTAATCTCTATTCCCCAATACTGATCCTCGTCAACATCACCAAACCACCAGCAACCGCCGTCATAAGAATGTGCGCTGTTGATTTTGAACGGAGCGTAGTCGCCTGAACCGGTGTCAGCATTGTATGATTCGTTGGATTTGGTGCAACCGTCGCTTACAGTGTCCCACAAATAGAAAGTGGAGTACAGCATTTTTTCATCCTCAGTAGCCGCTTCTTCTTCGGTGAGGAATTGTATCGATGTAACATTGATTGTGCAGGCGTGATTTGCCATGAATACGATTTGTATAATGGAACTCGGGTCAAAATCGTTCACCGCATTGTTGATGGTAAATCTCATTGTGCCGGTGTTTTCACTATCGTACAGACTTGCATTCTCGCCATCGTCCCAACCGGAATATAAAATAAGCTTGGCGTTTATGCTTTCCTGATTTTCTTCACTCGCTGCTGTCACGGAATAGTGAACCACCATTTGGTAGTAGTCGGAAATGTCCAGTGTGCTATAGCTGCACCCCACACCGCCAGACCAACTATCTCCACCTATCGTTATTGTAGCGGTATTGGGAACGTTACCCGTGGATATCTCAATATTGTCTCCTCCATCCGCATTCCATTTTACGTAATCCGTGGTGAAATTCAGGTATGCCTTGCCTTCATCCGTCACACTGATATATGGATTTGTCTCGTTGGTGTTACCTCCGTTTTCATCACCTCCGTTTTCTTCTTCATCTCCGTTCGAGGCGGTTGTAACTTCGGCGGTGATGCTGGTGAAATGGATGGTGTAAGGTGTAGCGTAAGAAGTGTATCCGCCACTTTCCTCACTATAGTCCGCATCATTGTCGTTGTTCGACTTAATGTATATCTTGGCTACATCCGCGCTCACTGCACTATCATCAATGGTGAAGGTGGCAGTTGTGCTTCCTGTGTTAATGTTATACCAATAATTGAGATTGTTGCCGTCCGTACCATCCGGTTCAACAACCAATGCGCCTGTCGTGGCCTCCGAGAAAGTGATGGTGAATGCCATGGAGTTCCCTTGGCCGTATGTGAACGTGGCGGGTTCTTCCGTTTCGGAATCCAAGAGATAAACGCTGCCGTACTGACCGGTGAAAGTGATTGCGGGCAGACTGTGGGCAATGTATGTGCAACCCCAGCTTGGGCCGCCGTAAACCATGGCTTCTTGTGTGTCATCCTGCTTTATGAGATATGCCTCCGATACTGAAACGGCGGCATTGACAGCTTTACCCTGAAGTTCAAATGTCGTTACATTTCCATAGTCAGTTTCGAAAGTATATTCAAAGGTGCCGCTGCCGGATAAATCTTGGTATTTGTCGCCATTTTCACTGTCTGCATATTTAATCATAATCTGCACATCGGATGCGTCAGTATATACTATTTTGCACCCTTTGTAAACAGACAGATCAACAGCGCTACCGTCGGTTAATTTAAACTCGCCCCACGCATTATCCGAGTCATAATTAATAGTAATGCTCCCGGACGCGGCTGCAGTGTAGTTCCACGGATAGTCGTCAATGTGGAGCTCGTAGGATTTCGTAGTTGTTCCTTCGGCATCTCCTTCATCTTGTGCCCAAGTGAACATTGGCGTGCACAGCAAGATGGTTGCCATGAGCCATTTGAAATTGAATAGGCTATTCATTTTAGATATGGTTTAAAATGTTAACTAAAATTTCGAAGACAAAGGTAATACTAAAAATTGAAGACTTCAAGCTGCCCCCCCCGTTAAGGAGTGTTAAAAAGATGCATTTTCCTTGCATCTTCCTCCTTTTTCACCCGCAATGCGGCGAATGGCGGTGTTTTCGCGCGCGGGGTATGCGGATTATTCGGAAAGAGGATTGGCGGCATCGAAGCGCGCGGCGTGCTCTGCGGCGGTTTCTTCTATCTCGTCGCCATAGCCTTGCAGCGCGTCGAAGGAGGCGAACTGTGCGGCCCGTTGGCTGCGCGGCATTCTCGGGTGCGACAATTTCGGTCGCGGCAGTCCGATGATGTCGGAATAATCGTTATGATTTGTGTTAATCATGCTTTATGCCCTCCGATTTGTTTATTGCGCTCGATGGCTGTTGCACCTTCGGCGAAGTTGAGGCCGCGGAGGATGGCGTTTTTGCCGAATTTGCGGCGGATGTCGAGCACGGTTTGCTGCGCGCGGCGTTGCTTCTCGGTGAGGCGGGCGGCGGCTTTTTGTTGTTCGAGGATGATGTCGGGATCGTCGAAAAGGTTGCCTTCTGAAGGTCTTAGTCGCGACTGTAATCCTTTGAAATTCAGCACATTAGCAGCCACGATGTTCAATCGCCTAACGAGTAAATCGCGGTCGGCAATTTTTTCGAACAGGGCGGCAACGGCGGTGATGAGCTCGGCGGAGAGGCAGGTGGGGCGGGGCAGGCGTGTTGTGCCGCGTGCGTGCTGCGGGACTTGCCTTCCGTAGCGGTCAATATGTGTCTTTCCCTGATACTTTTTTTGCCTTATATTTTCTACATCATAGCCTACGGTGAGCACTATCTGTTGCGTGGCAAGCCCTTTATCCATTAGCCTCAGCGCGAGGTTGTCCGCCATTTCGCGCACCACGGCGAGGGCTTTCGTAAAAGTGTAAGGTTCGGCGAGCACCTGACCGCTGCTGAGCGAGTTTGTCCGCGGGCGGTAGGCTTTGATGTCGGCGATGGTGCACGGCTCGCAGCCCCACGCGTGGTCGATGAGCAGCTCGGCGTTGATGCCGAAGAGGCGGTAGAGCAGGGCTTCGTTCGTGATTGAACAGCGCGCAAGTTGGCCCATGGTGCTTATGCCGGCGGCGGCGAGGCGTGCTTGCGTGCCTTGCCCTATGCGCCAGAAATCGGTGAGCGGCTCGTGGCCCCACAGCTTTTGCCTGAACGACAGCTCGTCAAGCTCGGCGATGCGCACCCCGTCGGCGTCGGGCTCGGCGTGTTTGGCCACGATGTCCATCGCGATTTTGCAGAGGTAGAGGTTCGTGCCGATGCCCGCCGTGGCGGTGATGCCCGTTTGCGCGAGCACGTCTTTGATCATCGTCATGGCCAGTTGCCGCGGCGTTTTTCGATAGGTGCGGAGGTAGTTTGTGGCGTCGATGAACACCTCGTCGACGGAATAGACGTGGATGTCTTCGGGCGCGATGTATTTCAGGTAGATGCCGTAGATCGTCGCGCTGTATTTCATATAAAAAGCCATGCGCGGCGGCGCCACTATGTAACTGATTTCCAAATCGTTACGCGCGGCGAGCTCGATGGCTGAGAAGCTGCTTCGCGCGAAAGTTTTGCCTTGCAGTTTCTCGCGGCGGAGGGCGTTAACCTCGTTCACGCGCTGAATCACTTCGAACAACCGCGCGCGACCTGCGATGCCGTATGCTTTGAGCGGCGGCGTTACGGCGAGGCAAACGGTCTTCTCGGTGCGCGTCTCGTCGGCCACCACAAGGTTTGTCGTCAGCGGATTAAGCCCGCGCTCGACGCATTCCACTGAGGCGTAGAACGATTTCAGGTCGATGGCGATGTATGTTCGTTGCGGTTGCATAAAAGGCGTGTTCGGGCGTTGCAAAGATATAAAAAATTGCTTTGCCGCAGCTTGCTTTAAGGCTTGCCTTTTTAGTTAGCCGAAACTATTGAAACGAACCAAACATTTAAGGCTGTGTGTCCTGCCGCACAATTGAGTCGCGTTTTAGTAGCAACTAAGATAAAGTTTTCAAGTTTCAAACTCCGCTCGCAACACAATTTAACGCGGTTAAGGCAAGCCGCACGGGGGAATATTCTTAATTTCGCAGACGATTTAAGCGGGTTTTGCAACAATGATTAACTATGATTTAACAAAAATTCGCGCCGTGATCTTCGATGTCGACGGTGTGCTCTCGCGCCAGACCATCACGCTGTCGGCCTCGGGCGAGCCGCTGCGCACGGCGAATATCAAGGACGGTTACGCCATTCAGCTGGCGATGAAGACGGGCCTTCGCGTGGCGGTGATCACGGGCGGGCGGACGGAGGCTGTGCGCGTGCGTTTTGCCGCTTTGGGCGTCGAGGATATTTATTCGGGAAGTGCAGTGAAGACTAATGCTTACAACGATTTCACGCGCAAGTACGGGCTGTCGGCGGAGGAGATTATTTACGTTGGCGACGACATCCCCGACTATGAGGTGATGCAGCTTGTCGGTTGCCCGTGTTGCCCGAAGGACGCTTGCGCGGAGGTGAAATCGCTGAGCGTGTACGTGTCGGACAAGGCCGGCGGCGAGGGCGTCGGGCGCGACATTCTCGAGCAGGTGCTTCGCGCGCAAGGCAAGTGGATGGCCGGCGGCGAGGCCTTCGGTTGGTAAGGGCGAAAAGGGAAGGTTAGTTTGAAATAAAAGGTTAGTTTGAAATAAAAGGTTTTAGTTTGAAGTAAAGGGCTTAGTTGAAGTAAAAGGATTAGTTCGAAATAAAGTGATGTTTTTTGAAATAAAGTGATGCTTAGTTCGAAATATAAGATTGTGCTGGCGAGCGGTTCGCCGCGGCGTAAGGAGTTGCTTTCCGCGCTTGATGTGCCGTTTGAGATTCGTTTAAAGAGCGGCGTCGACGAGAGTTATCCGCCGGATTTGCCGCCGCTGGAGATTGCCGAGTTTATTTGCAAAAAGAAGTCCGCCGCCTACGAGATTGCCGCCGACGAACTGCTCATCACCGCCGACACGATTGTTGTGCTTGGCGACGAGGTGTTGGGCAAGCCCGAAGACCTTGCTGCGGCGCGGCGGATGCTGGCGAAATTGTCGGGCAGGACGCACCGCGTGGTTACGGGTTGCTGCCTTCGCACGACGGCGAAAACGCGCAGTTTCTCCTGCATCTCCGACGTGTCGTTCGCGCCGCTTTCCGACGAGGACATCGCGTATTATGTCAGTCGCTACCAACCGCTCGACAAGGCCGGCGCGTACGGCGTGCAGGAGTGGATCGGCTGCGTCGGCGTAACGGGCATTCGCGGCAGTTATTTCAATGTGATGGGCCTTCCCGTGCAGCGCCTTTATGAAGCGTTGAAGGAGTTTTGCGAGTGAAGTTTGCCTGACTTTTCGCTGCATTGTTTCGCTTTGCGCGGCAAAAAAGTCTTAAATGCTCCCGTCTCGTATGAAATTTGTTTAATAAAGAGCGGGCGGCGGGCGGCAGGGTGCGCTTTTGTTGTAATTTTGCGCGAAGTAAACGGCGATTATGTAGTATTACGCGACGAAATTCAAACGCGATAAAAGTTCGAAGTAAGATAAGTTCAAACTGCGATTAAAGTTCGAAGTAAGATAAAATTCAAAACGCGATAAAATCAAAAACAATTATGGCAGAATCAGTTGATATCCAAGAGTTGAACGTGATGATCCGCCAGCAGAGCGGGCTGGTGACCGACCTTGTTGCGGGCATGGACAAGGTGATTGTCGGTCAGAAGCACCTCGTCGACACGCTGCTCATCTCGCTGTTGAGCGACGGGCATATCTTGCTCGAAGGTGTGCCGGGCTTGGCTAAGACGCTGGCAATCAAGACGTTATCAGGATTAATCTCGGGCAAGTATTCGCGCATCCAGTTCACGCCCGATTTGCTTCCGGCCGACGTCATCGGCACGATGGTTTACAGCCAGAAGGACGAGCGGTTCACGGTGAAGCAAGGGCCTGTCTTCGCCAATTTCGTGCTTGCCGACGAGATCAACCGTGCGCCGGCGAAGGTGCAGAGCGCGCTGCTGGAGGCGATGCAGGAGCACCAAGTAACCATTGGCGAAACGACGTTTAAGCTGCCGGAGCCGTTCCTTGTGATGGCCACGCAGAACCCGATCGAGCAGGAGGGCACTTATCAGTTGCCTGAGGCGCAGACCGACCGTTTCATGCTCAAGGTGGTGATCGGTTACCCGACGTTCGACGAAGAGAAGCTCATCATTCGCGAGAACCTTGCGGGCAGTTTGCCGACCGTCTCGCCGGTGTGCAGCCCCGACGACATCCTCGCCGCGCGCAAGATTGTGGGCAAGGTTTACATCGACGAGAAGATCGAGCATTACATCACCGACATCGTTTTCTCCACGCGCTATCCCGAGCGTTACGGCCTCGACGAATTGAAGGACATGATCACCTTCGGCGGTTCGCCCCGCGCATCGATCAACCTTGCGAAGGCCACGCGCGCGTATGCCTTCATCAAAGGGCGCGGCTATGTTGTTCCCGAGGACGTCCGCGCGGTGGTTTACGACGTTTTGCGCCATCGCATCGGCCTGTCGTATGAGGCTGAGGCTGCGAATATCACGAGTGAGGAAATTGTTAGCAAGATAATCAACAAAGTGGAAGTGCCGTAAGGCTAAACAGCGGCGGAAGTGGACACGTCGGAACTACTTAAAAAGGTAAGGAAGATTGAGATTAAGGCTCGCGGCCTGAGCCAGAACATCTTCGCGGGCGAATACCATTCGGCCTATCGCGGGCGCGGCATGGCGTTCAGCGAGGTGCGCGAATACCAGTTCGGCGACGACATCCGCGACATCGATTGGAACGTTACCGCGCGGTTCCACCGGCCGTTCGTCAAGGTGTTCGAGGAAGAGCGCGAACTGACCGTTTTGCTTATGGTCGACGTCTCCGGCTCGCTCGATTTCGGCACACGCGGCGAGACGAAGCGCGAGCTGACGGCCGAGATTGCGTCCACATTGGCCTTCTCCGCCATCGAGAACAACGATAAAGTGGGCGTGCTGTTCTTCTCGGACCGCGTGGAAAAATATATTCCTCCGAAGAAGGGCCGCAAGCACATCCTTTACATCATCCGCGAGTTGCTCGACTTCCGCCCGGAGAGCCGCCTGACCAATATCGGCGAGGCCGCGAGCTACCTGACGCGCATGCTCAAACGGCGCACCACCGTCTTCCTCATCAGCGACTTCTACGACCGCCGGCCGTTCGACAAGGAGCTGCAAATAGCCGGTCGCAAGCACGATGTCGCCGCAATTCAGATTTACGACGCTTTCGCCCGCCGCTTGCCCGATGCCGGGTTGATGAAGGTTGAAGACGCCGAAACGGGTCGCGAGCTGATTGTCGACACGTCGTCGAAGAAGCTGCGGACGGCTCACGAGCGCGCGTGGCGCCAGCGGCAACAGCAGTTGGGCGAGACCTTTGCCAAGTGCAATATCGACTGGACCGCCATCGCCACCGACGACGATTATGTTAAGGCGATGATCCTTTTATTCAAACAGCGATGAGAAAGCAGCTTTTGATAATCCTCGCGGCTCTTTGCCCGCTTGCCGGTACGGCGCAGGACGTAACTGTTGAGGCCGCGCTCGACTCGATGGCAATCTTCATCGGCCAGCAAGTTGGGCTCACCCTCTCCGTCTCCGCGCCCGACAGCGCCGTGGTGCAGATGCCGCAATTCAAGGATCGCGACATCATCACGCCCGGAGTGGAAATCGTGGGCGATGCAAGCGAAACAGTCGAAAAAGCGAAGGGCAAAACAATCGTCCGCCGCAAGTGGCTGCTGACAAGTTTCGACGAAGACGCATACAAAATCCCGGAACAAACTGTTAAAGTATCAGGTAAGGAATACCGCACTAACCCGCTGGCTCTCAAAGTGTTAACTGTAGAAGTAGACACCACTGCGCTCGACTCGTTCTTCCCCCCGAAAGACGTGCAGGACAATCCTTTCCTTTGGAGCGAATGGCGCGGCATCTACTGGCTCTCAGTGGTGATGTTCCTGCTTATCGCCGCCGCGATTTACCTTTACATCCGCTTCAAGCAAAACAAGCCGATCATCAGCCGCATCCTCATCATCCGCCATATCCCGGCGCACCAGAAAGCCCTTTCTGCCATCGAGAAAATCAAGGGCGAGAAGATTTACAACGACAGCGACCAGAAGCTTTATTACACGAAGCTCACCGACACGCTGCGCCGCTACATCGAAGAGCGGTTCGGCTTCTCGGCGATGGAGATGACCAGCAGCGAGATTATTTCGGCACTTCAAAATGCGGGCAACGACGAGATGATCGACGAGCTGCGCAACCTCTTCCGCGTGGCCGACCTTGTGAAGTTCGCCAAATATTCCACGCCCGCCAACGAAAACGACATCAACCTCGTCAATGCCGTCAACTTCATCGACCGCACCAAGACGCAGGAGACCGAGCGCGAAGAGCGCATCACGCCCAAGCTGAGCGAGACCGACCGCCGCGTGCAGGAAAGCCGCAAACTGATTAAAGCGCTGCTTGCAATCATCACCGCCGCCGTCGTCATTATCCTTTGTTACATCATCTTCCGCGTTATGCAGCTCTTCTAAAATCGCGTCGCTATGGAATTTGCTAACAAAGAATATTTCGTACTGCTGCTATTGCTCATCCCGTATGTGCTGTGGTATTTCCTTTACCGCCGCCGTAACGAGCCGACCATGCGCGTGAGCGACACCGCCGTATTCCTCGACACCCCGCGCAGTTGGCGCACGCGCCTCATCCACCTGCCTATGCTGCTCAGGTGCCTCGCCTTCGCGCTCATCGTAACCGTTATGGCGCGGCCGCAAACGCAAAACTCGTGGGACAGCCGCACGACCGAAGGCATTGACATAATGATGGCGGTAGATATTTCAACGTCGATGCTCGCCGAAGACCTTAAACCCAACCGCATGGAGGCGGCAAAAAACGTCGCGGCGCGGTTTATAGCTGGCCGTCCGAACGATAACATTGGCCTTACGATCTTCGCAGGCGAGGCATTCACGCAGTGCCCGATGACCACCGACCACGCCACGCTGCAAAACCTCCTTCACGCCGTGCGCACCGACCTGTCTGCAAAGGGCCTCATCGCCGACGGAACAGCCATCGGAATGGGCTTGGCCAACGCCGTGTCGCGCCTGAAAGAGTCGAAAGCGAAGAGCAAAGTGGCGATAATCCTCACCGACGGGGCGAACAACTGCGGCGAGATCTCGCCCATCACCTCGGCGCAAATGGCCCACGCGCTCGGCATCCGCGTCTACACCATCGGGCTCGGCACAAACAAAGTGGCGCCATATCCCATACCCGTCGCCGGAGGCGTGCAGTATGTTAACATCCCGGCCGAAATCGACGAGAAAACGCTGCAAACCATCGCGTCGACGGCCGGCGGAAAGTACTACCGCGCCACTAATAACAAGGAGCTCCGGCAAATCTACGACGACATCGACAAGCTCGAGAAAACAAAGCTCACCGTGCAGAAATTCTCCAAACGCTACGACGTGTTCGCACCCTTCGCCTTCGCCGCGCTCATCGTCCTGCTGCTCGAAATACTATTGCGGACAACGCTGCTCCGGCGCATACCATAAACCAAAACACCCGTCGCTATGCTGAGATTCGAAAACCCGATTTGCCTGTGGCTGCTGGTCGTCATCCCCCTGATGGCGCTCGTCAGGCTGTGGATGTGGCAGGTGCAGAAAAAACGATATAAACGTCTGGGCGACAAACAGTTACTGCGACAAATGATGCCCGCCGTGTCGCACTATCGGCCGAACGTGAAATTCTGGTTGTTGATGGCCGCAGCAGCACTCGTCATCGTAATGCTCGCGCGCCCGCAGATGGGCAGCAAGATCCTTCACGAGAAGCGCAACGGCATCGAGATAATCATCGCCATCGACGTGAGCAACTCGATGAAAGCCGAAGATGTCGTGCCGTCAAGGTTGCAAAAAAGCAAGCTGCTCGTGGAAAACCTCATCAACCATTTCTCAAACGATAAGGTGGGCGTGGTCGTCTTCGCGGGAGATGCCTTCGTGCAACTGCCCATCACGTCCGATTACGTCTCGGCGAAAATGTTCCTGCAAGCCGTCGACCCGTCGATGATCGCCTCGCAAGGCACCGACATCGCGCAAGCCCTCAGCCTCGCGGTAAACTCGTTCACGCAGTCGAAAACAGGCAAGGCGGTGGTCGTCATCACCGATGGCGAAGACCATGAAGGCGGTGCTGTCGAGGCCGCGCAAGATGCTTATAAGAAAGGCGTCAACGTCTTCATCCTCGGCGTGGGCGACCCCAAAGGCGCACCCATCCCGCTCGGCGGCGGAGGATACATGACCGACCTCAGCGGCAACACCGTCATGACCGCGCTCAACGAACAGATGTGCCGCGAAATAGCGCAAGCCGGCAAAGGCAAATACATCCACGTCGACAACACTAACACCGCGCAGCAACTGCTCAACGAGCAACTCACGCGCCTGCAAAAAGGCGAGGTCGACAGCGTCATCTACAGCGAATACGACGAGCAATTTCAGGCCATCGGCATCGTCGTCCTCCTGCTGCTCATCCTCGAAGTGCTCATCCTCGAAGTGAAGAACCCGCTGCTGAAAAACGTCCGCATCTTCAAGGCGCGAAAAGGCAAAACAAAGGTGCAATAAACCAACCGAATGATGAAACGAATCTTCGCAATCTGCATAATGGCAGCCCTCTGCCTCGCCGCACACGCGCAAGCCGACCGCCGCTACATCCGCAAGGGCAACCGCCTCTTCCGCACCCAGACCTTCGACAAGGCCGAGGCCGATTACCGCAAGGCAAGCGCCGCGAACGGCAATAACCCGCAGGCTGCTTACAACCTCGGCTGCGCGCTGCTCCAAGAGCAAAAAGACTCCGCCGCAATAGTGCAGTTCGAAACGGCTGCGAAGCTGGAAACCAATAAGTTACGCCGCTCGAAGGCCTACCATAACATCGGCGTCGTCTGCCAAGGCCATCAGATGTTTTCCGAAGCTATCGACGCCTACAAAGAGAGCCTGCGCCTTAACCCCGCCGACGACGAGACGCGTTACAACCTCGCCCTTTGCCAGCGGCAGATGAAGAACCAAAAGGATAAAAATAACCAACAGAATAAGGATAATCAGCAGAACAAACAAGACCAAAATAAGCAGCAGAATCAGCAGCAACAGCAGCAACAGCAGCAGCAACAGCAACAAGAACAGATGAGTCGCGAGAACGCCGAGCAGCTCCTTCAGGCGGCCATGCGCGACGAGGAAGACGTGCAGAAAAAGATGCAGAAACAACAGGTGCAGCCGAAGAACCGGCGGTTGCAAAAGAATTGGTAATCAGGAGGTTAGCGCATGAAACGAACAGCATTCACACATTGCTTAACGCTCATCCTCCTCTTCGCCGCAGCACCCTTCGCCGCAGCGCAGACCATCTCCGTGCAAGTGCCTTCGCAGGTGTCGTGCGGCGAGAACTTCCGCTTGTCTTACGTTGTAAACACGCAAAATGTTGACAAGTTCCGCATCGGCGACGTACCCGAAGGTCTTGACGTTGTTTCCGGCCCGTACACCTCGCGCTCGTCGAGCATCCAGTTTGTCAACGGCCACACGTCGACCTCCTCGTCGATTACCTACACCTACACCCTCTACGCGGCGAAAAACGGCACCTACACCATCCCCGCGGCGAGGGCCGAGATCAGCGGCAAAAGCGTCTCGTCCGGCACAGCGAAGGTAACCGTTTCCGGCACGGCGCAGCAACAAAGCCGGCAGGGCGCGCCGAGGATGCACGGCAGCGGCAACGACGACAATATGGCTTCGTCCGGCACGCCCGTCAGCGGCAACGACCTTTTCATTCGCGTCAGCGCCAACAAGACGCGCGTCTTCGAGCAAGAGCCTATCCTGTTGACTTACAAGGTGTTCTCGCAGGTCGACCTGACCCAACTGCAAGGCAAGATGCCCGACCTGACAGGCTTTCACACGCAGGAGCTGCCCTTGCCGCAACAAAAAAGCTTCAAGGTGGAGACCGTCGACGGCAAGCAATACCGCACGGTAACGTGGAGCCAGTACGTGATGTACCCGCAGATGACCGGCAAGCTCGAGATACCGAGCATCACCTTCGAAGGAACGGTCGTGCAGCGCAACAGAACGGTCGACCCCTTCGAGGCGTTCTTCAACGGCGGCTCGGCCTACACCGAAGTGAAGCGCGACGTGAAAGCGCCAGCTATAACTATACAAGTCGACCCGCTGCCTAAGCGTCCGGCGAACTTCTCCGGCGGGGTAGGGCAGTTTAAAATGACGGCAACGGCAGACAAGACCTCCGTTCGCGCCGGCGAGCCCGTAACCATTCGCGTAACGGTCAGCGGCAGCGGCAATCTTAAGCTCATTAAACAGCCGGCAATCGAGTTCCCGAAGGACTTCGACAGCTACGACCCGAAGACCACCGACAAGACATCTTTGACGCAAAGCGGATTGACGGGGAGCATGGTCTACGAGTACCTCGTCGTGCCGCGCAACCAAGGCAAATACACCATCCCCGCGCTGCAATTCGTCTACTTCGACCCCGCCGCGAAAGAATATAAAACGCTGTCGGCCGCACCCATCACGCTCAACGTGCTCAAAGGCAGCGGCAAGACGTCGGTAACCGATTTCTCGTCGGACCGCGACGGCGACATCCGGCCTTTGAAAACAGGGCATTCCGCCACGCACCGCCCCGGCGAATATGTCTTCGGCAGCACCGCCCACAGGCTTTCGCTCCTCCTGCCGCTGCTGGCGTTCATCGCGATTGTTTACATCTTCCGGCGCCGCGCGGCGAACAACGCGAACATCGTCAGGATGAAAGGGCGCAAGGCGAACAAGGTGGCGACACGGCGGTTGCGCGCGGCCGCGAAACTCATGGCGCAAAACAAGCAAGAAGCCTTTTACAACGAGGTGCTCCGCGCGCTGTGGGGTTACGCCGGCGACAAGCTGAACATCCCCGTGGCGAAGCAGTCGCGCGAATATGTCGCCGAGCAATTTGCCGAGCGCGCCATCGACGCCGAGCTCACCGATGCCTTTGTGGGCGCCATCGACGAGTGCGAATATGCGCGTTACGCGCCGGGCGAGGCGAAGGGCAAGATGGACGCCGTCTACGAGAAGGCTGCCGGCGCAATAACGAAAATCGACGAGATGTTAGGACAACGAAAAAGCCGTAAACCCGCGCCGGCGACGATGCTTTTGCTGGCAATAATGCTCGCCGTTCCGACCGTTTCCGGCGCGAAGGCGACGAAGCAGATGGCGGATGCGGAATACGCGAAGGGCAACTATCAAGAGGCGATTAAGGAGTACAACGAGGTGCTTGCCGATGGCGTGTCCGCCGCATTGTATTTCAACCTCGGCAACGCGTATTACCGCACGGAGAACATCACGCAGGCCGTCCTCGCCTACGAACGCGCGCTGAAACTGTCGCCGTCGGACGATGACATACGCTTCAACCTGCAACTGGCGCGCAGCCGCACGGCCGACAAGCTCACGCCCGAGGCGGAGGTGTTCTTCGTAACGTGGTTTAAATCGCTGGCGAACATCTGCCACAGCGACGTGTGGACGCGCATCTCGATCGCGTGCTTCATCCTGATGCTGCTCCTGCTGCTGGCCTACCTCTTCGCGCCGCGCCTGTGGATGGTGAAGACGGGCTTCTACGCGGCGGTGGTCTGCGCCGTGCTGTTCGCCGCAACGACGCTGCTGGCTTGGCAACAGAAGCGCCTCGGGCAGAACCGCGACGGAGCGATAATCATCTCGCCGGCGGTGGCGGTGAAGAAGACGCCGTCGGAGGGCTCGGGCAACGTGATGACGCTTCACGAAGGCACGCGCGTGGACATCACCGACCGCGACATCAAGGGCTGGCGCGGCGTGAGGCTGAGCGACGGGCGCGAGGGGTGGTTGCGCAGCGAAGCGATTGAAGAAATTTAAATTCATGGTCTTAGTCGCTACTGTAATCCCGACTCAGCTGAACGCCGGGTTCGCCGCGTAATAAGTGTTCGGTTCGTTTCAACAACAGGCTTGCTTTTCCGCAGAACAATCAGCTTGATATTTAGCTTGACAATTAGTTTAACCGTTAGTTTAACAAAGAGGCATTAATTCATTGAAAGACAATCAGTTTATGGACGACGTTAAAGACATACGCATTGCCGACTTCGATTACCCTTTGCCCGAGGACCGCATTGCAAAATTCCCTTTGGCCGAGCGCGACAAATCGAAGTTGCTTGTCTACCGCCGCGGCGAGCTCTCGTCGTCCGTTTTCGCTGATATTTGCAGCTTTTTGCCTTCGGGAAAGCTGATGGTGATGAACAACACGCGCGTCATTCAGGCCCGCATTCATTTCCGAAAGGCGACGGGTGCGCTCATCGAGGTGTTCCTTCTCGAACCGGCCCTGCCTGCCGATTACGAAAGGATGTTTCAGGCGCGCGGCACTTGCACGTGGCTGTGCCTTGTGGGCAATCTGAAAAAGTGGAAAGGCGAGCGGTTGCAGCGGCGGATTGCCTTTAACGACAGGCAGTTTGCGCTTTCGGCCGACTATGATGGCGTTTGCGGCACGTCGCACAAGATTCGCTTTACGTGGGATGCCGAGATGACTTGGGCCGATGTGCTCGACCTTGCCGGCGAGCTGCCCATTCCGCCGTACCTGAACCGCGCGGCGCAGGAGGCCGACAAGACCACTTATCAAACGGTGTACGCGAAGATCAAGGGTTCGGTTGCGGCGCCCACGGCCGGGCTGCATTTCACGCCGAAGGTGCTGGACGAGCTCGACCGCCACGGCATCGACCGCGAGGAGATCACGCTGCATGTCGGCGCGGGGACGTTCAAGCCGGTGAAGAGCGCGACCATCAGCGGCCACGCTATGCATGCCGAATATTTTGCGGTGCGGCGCGGGACTGTCGAAAAACTGCTCCGGCACGGCGGCAGGGCCATTGCTGTCGGCACGACGACGGTGCGCACGCTCGAGAGCCTTTATTACCTCGGCGCAAGGCTCGCAGACGACCCTGATTTGCCGGAAGAAAAGTTGTTCACGGGGCAGTGGGAACCCTACGACACGCCGCGCGATATTTCAACGACGGACGCTTTGCAGGCGGTGCTTTCTTATATGGAACACAATGGTCTCGAAGTGCTTCACGCCGCGACGCAGATCATCATCGTGCCGGGCTATGACTACCGCGTGTGCGAGGCGCTGATCACGAATTTTCATCAACCCAAAAGCACGCTGCTGCTGCTAGTCAGCGCGTTCATCCATGGCGACTGGCGGCGCGTGTACGACTATGCGCTTGCCGGCGGCTTCCGCTTCCTCAGTTACGGCGATGCGTGCTTGTTAATCCCCTGAAAATCAAATGGTTAAGATAGGCGATAAGGTAAGGTTTCTCAACGAGACGGGCGGCGGGCGCATCTCGGGTTTTCAAAGCAAGAACATCGTGCTTGTCGAGGATGAGGACGGCTTCGAGATACCGGTTTTGGCGAGCGATGTGGTTGTTGTCGAGAGCGATGATTACAGTTCGGCGAAGATGGTGGCTGCGGCGGATAACAGTCTGAAAACCAATGCTTTACCTCGCGAAGAAAATGTTTCCGCCGGGCTGGTTACAACTACGGAACAGGCCGTTGAGGAGCGCAAGGGCGGCGATAAAATTTTCGCCTACGTTGCATTTGTGCCTGTGAACATTAAGGATTTTTCGGCCACTGCGTTCGAATGCTATTTCGTTAACGATTGCAATTACTTTCTGCGATATGTCATTTTGACAGTCGAGAATGACAGTTGCCGCTTGCTTTTCGAGGGCGAGGTTGAGCCGAACACGAAGGATTTCCTTGCCGAATACACCCGCGAAGAGATCAATAATTTCTCGCGGCTAACCGTGCAGCTATTGGCCTTCAAGCGCGACAAGCCTTTCTTGCCCAAGGCGGCAGTTAGCGTGCAGTTCCGCCTCGACCCCGTGAAATTTTACAAGCTTCACGCCTTCGCCGACAACGCCTTTTTCGACCAGCCCGCCTTGCTCTTTCCGCTTGTCGAAAATGATGTGCCTCGCCGCGAGCTGGTCATCGACGGCAAGCAGCTGAGAAAGGCGATGGCGGAGAAGCAAACCGAGAGCCGCGAGAAGATTAAGACGGTGAAGAAAAAGGGCCGGGACGAGGTTGTTGTCATCGACCTTCACGCCGCGGAACTGCTTGACACCACTGCGGGGATGAGCGCCGGCGACATCCTCAACTACCAGCTCAAGGTTTTCAACGACACGCTCGCCGAATACGCTGCCGACAAAGGGCGCAAGATTATTTTCATCCACGGCAAAGGCGAGGGTGTTTTGCGGCGCGCGATAGTGAACCAGCTTGCATATAAATACAAGAAATATCAATATCAAGATGCCTCGTTCGCCGAGTACGGTTACGGGGCAACGCAAGTAATAATTAGATAAAACGCTGTTTCCGACATGAGAAATTTTGGATACTTGAAAGTGGCTTCCGCCGTGCCGCCCGTGCGCGTGGCCGACGTGGAATTCAACGTGGAGCAAATCAAGAAAATGATTAACAAGGCTGTGGCGAAAGGCGTGGAAATACTGTGCTTCCCGGAGATGTGCATCACGGGTTACACGTGCCAGGACCTGTTCCATAACGCCGCGCTGCTCGACGCTGCCGAGACGGCCGTTGACGACCTTGCCGACTATTGCGAGGACCTGCCGATAGTGGTCATCGTCGGCGCACCCCTGCGTCAGGGCGACACGCTCGGCAACGTTGCTGCGGTCATCGCCGGGGGCAAGAATTATTTCGTGAACAAAACGTTTTACCCCAACTACGGCGAGTTCTACGAGAAACGCTGGTTCAACGACGGTTACATCGCGAGCGAGCCCACCGTGTTCCTGATGCCTTCGGGCGAGAAATTCATGGTGGAGATTTGCGAAGATCTATGGTCGCCGGTGCCGCCGAGCAGCCGTGCCGCGGGGACGGGCGTGGACATCATTTTCAACCTCTCGGCCAGCAACGAACTCATCGGCAAGCACCAGTATTTACAGTCGCTCATCGCACAACAGAGCGCGCGTTGCATCGCCGGCTACGTGTACAGTTCGGCGGGCTTCGGCGAGAGCACGCAGGATGTGGTTTACGGCGGCAATGCGATTATTTACGAGAACGGCGTGTGCCTTGCCGCGAGCGAGCGCTTTTCGCTTGAAGAACAATTAGTTACGGCGCAAATCGATGTCGAGCGCTTGCAGACCGAGCGGCGCAAAAACACCACTTTCGGCAGCGTCAATGCCGACGAGGAGGACGTGAATTATATCGAGCTCGACGTGGAGCAGCCCGATGAAAAGTTCCGCCTCGAACGGCCTTACGACCCGCATCCGTTCATCCCCAAGACGGAGGATATGGCGGCGTCGTGCAACGAGATTTTCAGCATACAGGTGATGGGGCTCGTCAAGCGGCTTGTTCATACGCGCTGCGAAAATGTGGTCATCGGCATCAGCGGCGGCCTCGACTCAACTCTCGCTCTGCTTGTGGCCACTGCCGCTTTCGACAAGTTGAAGCTCGACCGCAAAGGCATTCACGGCATCACGATGCCCGGGTTCGGTACGTCGAGCCGCACGCACGACAATGCCGTAAAACTGATGAAAAGCCTGAACATCAGCCTCCTCGAGATACCTATTGCCGCCGCCGTGGAGCAGCATTTCAAGGACATCGGCCACGACGCGGCGAAGCATGATGTTACTTACGAAAATTCGCAGGCACGCTACCGCACGATGCTGCTGATGGACATCGCCAACCAAACGGGCGGCCTCGTCATCGGCACGGGCGACCTGTCGGAGGCGGCGCTCGGCTGGTGCACTTACAACGGCGATCACATGTCGATGTATGCAGTAAACATTGGTGTTCCCAAGACGCTGGTGCGCTATCTCGTGCGCTATTTCGCCGAAAACGAAGCCAACGCCGAGACGAAGAAAACGCTGCTCGACATCATCGACACGCCCGTTTCGCCGGAGCTCCTGCCCGACAGCCAGCAGCGCGAGCCCGGCCAGCGCACCGAGGACATCCTCGGCCCGTACGAGCTGCACGATTTCTTCCTCTACCACTTCCTGCGCTTCGGGTTCGCGCCGGAGAAGCTGCTGCTGCTGGCCATGCGCGCGTTCGACGGCATCAACGGCCCGATGTACCGCGCCGAGGAGATCAAGAAATGCCTCGCCCTGTTTCTGCGGCGGTTCTTCGCGCAGCAGTTCAAACGCTCGTGCATGCCCGACGGCCCGAAAGTGGGGTCGGTGAGCTTGTCGCCGCGGGGGGATTGGCGCATGCCGAGCGATGCCGCCGTGAAGCTGTGGTTGGATAAGGTTTAAGCTGCGAACGGGGCTTGAATTAAGCTGCGAATGGGGCTTGAATTAAATTTAAACCGGGCCAGTTGCAACTGAACGATGAAGCAAGAATTTCCGGGCGTTGACGGCTGTGAGCGTTTCGCCGACATTCAACTTTTGCGCTACGAACTGAAAGGTTTCGAAAGCCTCTCGCTGCGGCAGAAGACCTTTATTTATTACCTGTCGCAAGCCACGCTCGCCGGTCGCGACATCACCTTCGACCAGTTCGGCCGCTTTAACCTTAAAATCCGCAAGACGCTGGAAACCATTTACTTACATCGTCCGAGCAACACTGACAACGACGAGTTTGCCGCGTTGGAGGTTTATCTCAAGCGCGTGTGGTTCGCTTCGGGCATCCATCACCATTACAACCAAGACAAGTTCGCGCCGGGCTTTTCCGAAGCCTTTTTCCGCCGCGCCGTTGCTACTGTACCAAGTGCGGAACTGCCTTTATCTATTGGCGAAACCGTTGACGATTTGCTTAACGAAATTGCGCCTGTCATCTTCGACCCGGAGGTGATGAAGAAGCGCGTTTGCTTGGACGAAAATGCTGACAAGGTTGCGGCCTCGGCGAACAATTATTACTGCGGCGTAACGCAGCATGAGGCGGAGGATTTTTATGCTTCGATGCGCGAAAATGCCGGTAGCGAGCCGCCGTCGTTTGGCCTGAATGCGACGCTCGTGAAGGAGGGCGGGCGGTTGCGCGAGCTGACGTGGAGGGTAGGGGGCAGGTACTCCGAAAAGCTCGGGCGCATCGTCTTCTGGCTCGAGAAGGCGCTTGCTTTTTGCGAGAACGAAGGTCAGGAAAGCGTCATCAAGCTGCTGATTAATTTTTATCAAACGGGCGACCTGCGCGTTTTCGACAGCTATTCCGTGGCGTGGGTTAAGGCGAAGGGCGGCATGGTCGATTTCATCAACGGCTTCATCGAGGTCTACGGCGACGCGCTCGGCATCAAAGGTTCGTGGGAGGGCATCGTGCATTACATGGACCTCGAGGCGACGCGCCGCACGCAAAAAATATGCGACAACGCGCAATGGTTCGAGGACAACAGTCCCGTCGATGCGCGCTTCAAAAAGGCAATGGTGACAGGCGTTTCGGCGAATGTCGTGTGCGCGGCGATGCTTGGCGGCGACGAATATCCGGCCTCTGCGATAGGCATAAATTTGCCCAATGCCGACTGGATTCGCGCGCGCTACGGCAGTAAATCGATTACCATCGGCAACCTCACCGAGGCTTACAGTAAGGCTGCGCGCGGCAACGGGTTCTTGCAGGAATTTGCAGATGGCGAAGAAAATATTAAGTTAATCGAGACTTACGGCGACCTCTGCGACGACCTGCACACCGACCTTCACGAGTGCCTCGGGCACGGCAGCGGCAGGCTTATCGAAGGTGTTTCGCCCAATGCGCTCGGTTCGTACGCCAGCACCATCGAAGAGACGCGCGCCGACCTTTTCGCGCTGTATTACCTTGCCGACAAGAAGTTGGTTGAACTGGGCTTACTGCCTGATTATCAAGCATTTAAGTCGCAATATTATTCGTACATGCTCAACGGTCTGCTCACGCAAATTGTGCGCATCCCCCTTGGCGGGCAGATCGAGGAGGCTCACATGCGCAACCGCGCGCTGATTGCGCGTTGGACGATGGAGCATTCCGGCGGCAAGGTAAGGCTTGTTCGGCGCGGGGGCAAAACCTATTTAAACATTAGCGATTACGGCCTTTTGCGAAGCCTTTTCGCGCAGCTGTTGGGCGAGGTGCAGCGAATTAAAAGCGAGGGCGATTTTCAGGCTGCGGCAAGCCTTGTCGAGCGTTACGCCGTGCGCATTGACCCGGATTTGCATATAGAGCTGCTCGCCCGTTATTCCGCGCTCGGCATCGCGCCATACAAAGGTTTCATCAACCCCGTTTTGAAGCCTGTCGAAGATGCCGCGGGCAACATTGTCGATATTGAAGTCGATTATTCGGAAACGTATGCCGCGCAAATGCTGCGTTACAGCCGCGAGTATTAATCAAAAATGCGCGTTCATATTGCGCGGGTGAAAATAAAAGACTACCTTTGCGGCGGTCATTCGAACGTGAAAGACGTGGAAGAGATGATTTCCTTACGACAGAATTTTCATTCATTTAAGAAAAGCTTGTTGACAGCCGCGCTCGCCGTTGTTGCAATAAACCTTGCCGCGCAGAACGCCACAAACTCGCCGTACAGCCAGTACGGTTACGGCGCGATGGCCGACCAAGCCAACGGCGCGAGCGTGGGGATGAGCGGCCTGTCGCAAGGGTGGCGCGAGGGCAACACTGTGAATTTCGGCAACCCGGCGTCGTATGCCGCGCTCGACTCGCTGACCTTCATCTTCGACGCGGGCGTGTCGGGCATCTGCACCAATTTCACCGAGGCCGGCCGCAAGCTCAACGCATATAATTCCAGTTTCGACTATGTCATCGGCGCGTTCCGGGCCTTCCGCCGCGTGGGTTTGGCTTTCGGCGTGATGCCTTATTCGAACATCGGCTATTCTTACAGCAGCGAGACCACCATCGGCACGGACGTCTACACCGGCAACACGGAGACCACCACCACAAACACTTACAGCGGCGACGGCGGCATCCATCAGGTGTTCCTCGGCATCGGCGTCGACATTATTAAAACCGGCCGCACGAACGTCAGCGTCGGCGTCAACGGCAGCTATGTCTGGGGCGATTATACGAAGTCCGTAATCAATTCATACAGTGATGTTTACGTCAACACCCTGTCGAAATACTACCTTGCCGAAGTGAACAGTTACAAGGTGGACGCCGCGCTGCAATGGTCGCAGCAAATCACGAAGAACGATCGCGTTACCCTCGGCGCAACTTACACTTTCGGCCATGACATGAAGTCCGACCCTTACTGCCGGATCGTCTCTTATAACTCGCAGACCGGCGTGGCTGACACCACCGATTATCACGCCAACCGCGACCTTATGATGCCCACGACGATTGCCGCCGGCTTTGTTTGGAACCATGCCAACCGTTGGCGCGTCGGGCTCGATTGGAAGTACGAGATGTGGTCGAAGATCGATTACCCTGTTTACGAGGTTGTCGACGACGTGCCTTATTACACGATGCAGAGCGGCCAGTTTAAGGACCGCCATAAGTTCATTGTCGGCGGCGAATATTGCCATAACGAGCGCGGCAGGAAATGGGCGGATCGCATCAGATACCGGCTCGGCGCAACCTATTCGACGCCCTATCTGAAAATCAACGGCAGCGACGGCCCGAAGGAATACGGTGTGAGCGCGGGCATCGGTTTGCCCATTTTGAACACTTACAACAACCGTTCCGTGCTCAACGTCTCGGCTTCGTGGACGCGCATCGAGGCGCCGGGCATGATTACGGAGAACACCTTCCGCATTAACCTCGGATTGACATTCAACGAGCGATGGTTTGCCAAGTGGCAAGTAGAATAATCGCCGCAGCCCTCGCCGCCGCAGCCCTCGCCGCCTGCACCGAGCAGAAGGAGCATATCGCCCCGGCCGTGCGCGACGAAGACTCCGTTGCGGTGATGGTGAGCTACGGCATAAACATGCTCATCAGCGACTCCGGCGTGATAAAATACCGCATCGTGGCCGAAGAGAGCCAGACGAACCAGAACCTTAACCCCAAGCGGCAATATTTCCCGAAAGGCGTGTTTATGACGCAGTTCGACGAGACCTTTCACGTTGAGGCTTACATCCAGGCCGACACCGCTTACAAATACGACGAGCTGAACCTTATCGAGCTGCGCGGCCGCGTGCGCGTGCTGACCCGCAACGGCGTGAAGTTCCGCGGCGAGGAGCTCTTCTGGGACCAGCGCCGCCACGAGTATTATTCCAACCTTTATTCCTACATCGAGACGCCCGAACGCACGCTCGAAGGCAATTATTTCCGTTCCGACGAGGCCATGCAGAAATACTATGTCTCAAACAGCAAAGGGTCGTTCGAACGCCGCGACATCATCGGCGACGACGAGCAGGCCGGCGACACCGACACCATCGCCGCACCGCCGCGCCAACCCGAGAAGCCTCACGCCAAACGCGCGCCGCACCCCTTGCCCGCAAAGAATTAAACCGCCGATTGTTTGATTTTCCACGCGCCAAACCTTATTTTTGCATATCAAAAAAACAGCAAGCATTAAATTTTCAAATAGCGAACATTAAAACATTAAATATCAGTATATTATGAAAACAGCACTTATAACGGGAATTACCGGTCAGGACGGGTCTTACTTGGCAGAGTTCCTGTTGGAAAAGGGGTACGACGTGCACGGCACCATCCGCCGCTCGTCCGTCGATTTCCGCGAGAGAATAGCTCACCTCGAGGGTCGCCCGCACTTTCATCTTCATTATGCCCACCTCGAAGACTCGATGTCTTTAGTACAGGTTGTGGGTAAGGTGCGTCCCGACGAGCTGTATAACCTTGCGGCGCAGAGCCACGTGCAGGTGTCGTTCGACTCGCCGGAGTTCACTGCCGACGTGGACGCTACGGGCGTGCTGCGCGTGTTGGAGGCGGTGCGGCTGTGCGGACTGGCAAAGACCTGCCGAGTATATCAGGCGTCCACCTCGGAGCTGTACGGCAAAGTGGAGGATGTGCCGCAGAACGAGGAGACGCCGTTCCACCCTTACAGCCCCTACGCCGTGGCGAAGCTCTACGGCTATTGGATAGTGCGCGAGTACCGTGAGGCGTACGGCATGTTCTGCTGCTCCGGCATACTCTTTAATCACGAGTCGGAGCGCAGGGGGGAGACCTTCGTTACTCGGAAGATAACCCTTGCGGCGGCGCGAATTAAGCAGGGCAAGCAGGAGAAGTTGTATTTGGGCAACCTCTCCTCGATGCGCGACTGGGGCTATGCGAAGGACTATGTGGAGTGTATGTGGCTTATCCTGCAAAAGGCTACGGCAGAAGATTTCGTCATCGCTACGGGCGTGCAACACTCCGTGCGCGACTTCTGTTACCTCGCTTTCAAGAACGTGGGCATCGAACTGGAATTTAAGGGCGAGGGTGCGGACGAGAAAGGCATCGACCGTGCTACGGGACGGGTGCTCGTTGAGGTGTCGAAGGACTTCTACCGCCCTACCGACGTGGTGAACCTCCTTGGCGATGCGAGCAAGGCGCGGCGCGAGCTGGGGTGGAACCCGACCAAGACCTCTTTCGAGCAACTTGTGAAACTGATGACCGACGCGGACATGGCGAAAGTGGCGGCGGAGCGTGCCGGGGAGGAAGTGAAGATGAACCTCGCGGAGTATTTGGAGAAAGGTATTGTAAAGTAAGAAGTTCGGAGAATGGAACGCGAATCAAAGATATACGTGGCGGGACATCGCGGTATGGTGGGGTCCGCTATCGTGCGCTGCCTGACGCGGCAAGGGTACACCAATATTATTACTCGCACGCACAAGGAGCTTGACCTGAGGCGTCAGGCTGATGTGGAGGCGTTCTTCGCCGCCGAGCGACCGGAGTACGTGTTCCTCGCCGCGGCAAAAGTCGGGGGCATCGTGGCGAACGAGAGTGCGCCGGCAGACTTTATGTATGACAATATGATGCTCGAGATGAATGTCATACACGCCGCGTGGAAGAACGGCTGCCGGAAGTTGGAGTTTCTCGGGTCGTCGTGTATCTATCCCCGTCTGGCTCCCCAACCGATGAAGGAGAGCTGCCTTCTTACCTCGTCGTTAGAGAAGACCAACGAGGCGTACGCCCTTGCGAAGATTGCGGGACTGAAATATTGCGAGTACCTCTCCCGGCAGTACGGCGCGGATTATATCAGCGTGATGCCGACCAACCTCTACGGTCCCAACGACAACTACCACCCCACGCACAGCCACGTCCTGCCGGCACTCATCCGTCGGTTCCACGAGGCGAAGGAGGCGGGACTGCAAGAGGTGGTATGCTGGGGCGACGGCAGTCCGCTAAGGGAGTTCCTCTATGTTGACGACCTCGCCGACCTCTGCGTCTTCCTGATGAACAATTACAGCGGTTGCGAGACGGTCAACGCCGGCACGGGCAAGGAGATTACAATCAAGGAGTTGGCGGAGTTGGTGGCGCAAGTTGTGGGCTATGAGGGAGTTATTCGCTGGGACACGACGAAACCTAACGGCACGCCGAGGAAGCTGCTCGACGTATCAAAAGCGCGCAGTCTCGGGTGGACGTACTCCACCGAACTCGCTCTCGGCATACGTCTTGCATACGACGACTTCTTGAACAACCCGATGCGGGCGGAGAGGTAAGACTAATACATCATTAACAATATATGTGCGGAATAGTAGGTTATTTGGGAAATAAACGCGCGTTCGACATCCTCGTCGGCGGTCTGCACCGCTTGGAGTATCGCGGATATGACTCTGCCGGGGTGGCGCTTGAAGCCTTAGACGGACAAGTCAATATATACAAATCGCACGGCAAAGTTGACGATTTGGAGGCGCTGTGTGCCGGCAAGAACCTTGACGGGACGATGGGTATAGCGCACACCCGCTGGGCTACCCACGGCGAGCCGAACGACATAAACGCCCATCCGCAGGTGTCGCAGACGGGACGGCTCGCCATCGTGCACAACGGCACCATCGAGAACTACCGCGTCCTGAAAGAGACATTGGAGAAATGCGGATACACCTTTAAGAGCGAGACCGACACGGAGGTGCTTGCCCAACTGATAGAATATATAATGCTCACCAACGACTGCGGACTGCTCGACGCCGTGAAAGGAGCGCTCCGGCAGGTGGACGGTGCATACGCCATCGCCGTCATCGAGCGCGGCAATCCCGACGTGATGGTCGTGGCGAAGCAAAGCAGTCCCCTCGTCATCGGTATAGGCGCGGACGAGACGTTTGTCGCCTCGGACGCCACGCCGATAGTGGGCTATACCGACAAGGTGGTCTATCTGCGCGAGGGCGAGATAGCGGAGCTGCGGCGCGGTATGCCGCCTATGGTGCAGTCGCTCGACACGGACAAACCGTCGGAGCTCGACGTGGAGACCTTGGAGATGAGTATCGCGGAGATGGAGAAAGGCGGCTACGACACGTTTATGTTGAAGGAGATCTTCCAACAGCCCGACACGCTGACCGACTGTCTCCGCGGACGTATCACCTCCGACTTTAGACACGTGGTGCTCTCCGGCGTGATGCTCAACCGCGACAAGTTCCTCCACGCCAACCGCATCGTCATCGTGGCGTGCGGCACGTCGTGGCACGCGGGGCTCATCGGCAAGCGGCTGATACAGGAGATGTGCCGGATACCCGTCGAAGTAGAGTATGCATCGGAGTTTCGTTACGGCTCGCCCTACCTCACTGACAAGGATGTGGTCATCGCCATATCGCAGTCGGGCGAGACGGCGGACACCCTCGCGGCAATCAAACTGGCGCGGGAGAAAGGCGCGTTCGTTTACGGTATATGCAACGTGGTGGGGTCTTCCATACCGCGCAACACCGATTCCGGCACGTACATCCACGTCGGACCGGAGATTGGCGTGGCGTCGACAAAGGCGTTCACGGGGCAGGTTACGGTGCTCACTCTCCTGGCGCTCTGCATAGCCGGGCTCAAAGGAACGCTCCCGCAAGAGCAAATTGAGACACTCGCACGCAAGTTGCAGGAGATGCCCGATATTGTCAGGGAGGTGTTGAAGTTGGACTCGACAATAAAGGAGATGGCGAGAATCTTCACTTTCGCGCGTAACTTCCTTTATTTAGGGCGCGGCTACAACTACCCGACGGCACTCGAAGGCGCACTCAAACTGAAAGAGATATCCTACATACACGCCGAGGGCTACCCCGCAGCGGAGATGAAACACGGTCCTATCGCCCTCATCGACAACGATATGCCGTCGGTCATCATCGCCCCGCACGACTCTCTCTACGACAAGATAGTGAGCAACGTGCAGCAGGTGAAGGCACGCGGCGGCATCGTCGTGGCAATCATCAACCGCGGCAACGACGCAATAAAAGACCTCGCGAACTATTGTCTCGAAATCCCGGAGGTGCCCGAGTGCCTCACGCCGATAGTAACGTCAATCCCCTTGCAGTTGCTCGCTTATTACGTCGCGATATACAAGGGACGCGATGTCGACAAGCCCCGTAACCTCGCCAAGTCGGTAACAGTGGAATAATATTCTATGCCCGGCGGTATAAAGCTCGTAATACTCGATTTCGACGGCACGATAGGCGACACGCGCAGCCTGATTGTCCGCACGATGCGGCAAACGGCGGAGGAACTGGGCTTGCCGCAGCATACCGACGAAGAATATGCCTCGCGCATCGGCCTGCCCCTGCGGCAAACGTTCACGACGCTGATTGACATGGACGCGGCGACGGCCGACCTTTGCGAGACCGCCTACAGCCGCCTTTTCAGCCTGAACGACGGACCCGGCGCGGTAACGGCGTTCCCGAATGTGGTCGAAACCATTACGGAGCTGCATCGTCGCGGATGCCTGCTGACAATAGCCACAAGCCGCGGCCGCGCGTCGGTGATCGATTTTTTGCAAAGGTTGAAAATAGATGAATACATTGCATACGTTTTAGGCGGCGACGATGTAACTAATGCCAAGCCTGACCCTGAACCTGTACTTAAAACGCTGAAAGACAATAACTTAGCAGCCGCTAATGCCATCGTTGTAGGTGATACCGCCTTCGACATCCTCATGGCTCATCGCGCCGGCGTCCGCGCTGTCGGCGTGTCGTATGGCAACGGCACCATCGACGAATTAACCTCCGCCGGAGCCGATTTCATCATCGATGATTTCGCAGGGTTGTTGTCCGTTCTTTAACCCTTGCTGACAACCCTTTTTTCGCAGCCCGATTTGCCTTGCTCTTGGCGCGAAACAGGTTATTTTTTACTACCTTTGCAGTCGCAACTCGAAGACAACAGACAAAAACGAAATAATTATGAAGGTTACAGAAAGACAACTACTGAACCGCAACTTGGCGCAGATGCTCAAGGGCGGAGTAATAATGGACGTAACAACGCCTGAGCAGGCGCGTATCGCGGAGCAGGCGGGCGCGTGTGCCGTGATGGCATTAGAGCGTATCCCCGCCGACATCCGTGCCGCCGGCGGCGTATCCCGCATGAGCGACCCGAAGATGATACGCGGCATACAAGAGGCGGTCAGCATCCCCGTAATGGCGAAATGCCGCATCGGACACTTTGCCGAGGCGCAGATCTTGCAGGCGATAGAGATAGATTATATCGATGAGAGTGAGGTGCTGTCGCCCGCCGACGACGTTTATCATATCGACAAGACGAAGTTTGACGTGCCGTTTGTGTGCGGCGCGAAGAACCTCGGCGAGGCGCTCAGGCGTATTGCGGAGGGCGCGACGATGATACGCACGAAAGGCGAGCCGGGCACGGGCGACATCATACAGGCGGTGCGCCACATGCGAATGATGCAGAGCGAGATACGGCGGCTCGTGTCGATGGCGGAGGACGAACTGTACGAAGCGGCAAAGCAGTTGCAGGTGCCGTATGAGCTGGTCGTTTATGTTCACGAGAACGGACACCTGCCTGTGGTGAACTTTGCGGCGGGCGGCGTGGCGACACCTGCCGATGCGGCGCTGATGATGCAGCTCGGTGCCGAGGGCGTGTTCGTCGGTTCGGGCATCTTCAAGAGCGGCAATCCGGCAAAACGCGCCGCAGCAATCGTACAGGCGGTAACCAATTATAAAGACGCGAAGATGCTCGCCACGCTCAGCGAAGACCTCGGCGAGGCGATGGTGGGTATCAACGAGCAGGAGATTAGCCTGCTGATGGCGGAACGCGGGAAATAAGCTTCGATGAGGGTTGCGGTATTAGCCTTACAGGGCGCATTCATCGAGCACGAGCGGCGGCTGACGCAGTTGGGCGCGGAGGTGTTCGAGGTTCGGCAGCTCGCCGACTGGGAGCAGGCGAAGGACGCGCTAATCATCCCCGGCGGCGAGAGCACCACTCAGACGAAACTGCTCACCGACTTGGGACTGATGGAACCGATACGGCAGGCAATAAAAAACGGCTTGCCGGTCTTCGGGACGTGTGCCGGACTGATACTGCTTGCCAAGAACGTGGAGAGAGAGGGACGGGAGTATATCGCGACGATGGATATGACCGTGTGCCGCAACGCTTACGGCAGACAGCTCGGCAGCTTCCACACCGTCGCACCCGTGGCGGGTGTCGGCGACGACATACCTATGACGTTCATACGCGCGCCGTATATTAAAGAGGTGTCGGGCACGACAAAGGCGCTCGCCTCAGTGGACGGACACATCGTCGCGGCGCAGCAAGACCGTCAACTCGTTACCGCCTTTCACCCCGAACTCGATCCCGACACCCGCCTCCACGAGTATTTCCTCCGCCTCGTCAGAGGAGAATAAAGGTACAAGTCAAACTCAAATCAGAGCAGCGTGAAGTGGTTAGTCTCACTAACCGGTTGAAACTTCCTGCCCCCGACAGTATTGATAGTTTGAAAAATTGCATATCTTTGTAAGTAAATACGATATAAAATTGTGTATGAGTACAAATGTTGACAGCGGACCAGGTAATAATCTTATCAGAGATTACGGCAAAGGTATTGTCCTGCAAAACGAAAATATTGCGAGCGTATTAGAAAAGCATATAGGAAATAGCGGAGAATTAGCATTTATACTTGAACATATTGGTTATTTGCCGTCTACATTTGATGTTGATAGCATCCTTCCGTTGTTGCACAATAAGAGTGACAGCGTGCGTTTTCAGACAGTGAGGATCATAGGAAAATCGAAATCAGAGAAATATCTCGAATTATTATATAAAATCGCGATTGAGGATGATAGCTCAATGGTCAAACGTGAAGCCGTATCTTCTATTGGAAGAATGCGCACAAAGAGTGCCATACCTTTATTGAAGCTATTGCTTGGCGACAAAGATCCTAAAATTGTATGTCAGGCAATACGTGGTTTGTTGGTCTTTAAAGGAGATGATGAAATAGATAACCTGTTGAAGCTATTGGCAAATCACGAAAACGAAATGATAAGTAGCGTTATACGCAAGGAATATTTCACAACGAAGACACAAGAACGAAGTATATGTCCACATACGGAAACATATCCTTTTCTCAGGAACGTTATAGTAAATGGTGATGTATTGGAAGTTCTTAAACTCGTGCCAAACGAGAGTTTTCATTTGACATTTACGTCCCCTCCTTATTATAATGCTCGCGATTATTCCATATATCCGAGCTACGAAGCATATCTGAATTTTCTTGACGAAGTATTCAAAGAAGTCTATCGAACCACGAAAGAGGGACGGTTCTTGATAGTGAACACCTCGCCTGTGATTATTCCGCGTATCAGCCGTTCGCATGCAAGCAAGCGTTATCCTATTCCTTTTGATTTGCATCATTATCTGGTAAAAATGGGATGGGAATTTATTGACGACATCGTCTGGGAAAAGCCTGAATATAGTGTTAAAAACAGGATCGGCGGCTTCGCGCAGCATAGGAAGCCGTTGGCGTACAAGCCTAATGCCGTGACGGAATACCTGATGGTGTACCGGAAAAAGACGGATAAACTAATAGATTGGAATATTCACCAATACGGCTCCGACGTAGTTGAAGAAAGTAGGGTGCCGGACGGATATGAGACGACAAATATATGGAAGATTTGTCCGAAATCGGATAAGGTGCACTCCGCCATATTCCCCGTAGAGCTATGCCGGCGAGTTATAGAGTATTACTCATTTAAGGGAGACCTGATATTCGACCCGTTTGCAGGGAGCGGAACGTTAGGTCGCACGGCGAAGAGTATGGGCAGATTGTTCTTCTTAACCGAGAAAGAACACAAGTATGTCGAGTATATGAAGACCTTTTTAAGCAAAACCTATCTAAGCGAAAAGATACCGACAAGATTTATGACGACCGAACAATTCAGAAACACTATATGACATTAGCAAATCAAACAATCCGTAATATTATTACGCACGTACTTAAGTCCGAGGACTACAGGATAGAGATTATTAATTTAATTAATGCCGAGTTCCTGCAGTTCGCAATCGACTTTTTCAAGAAGATAGTAGATGCTAAATTCAACACAAAGGAGATAACCATTGACTGGTATAGAAAAACCTTTATCAATAACAAAGATTTATCTCCCGACGACGTTGCGATATATGCGGGGCTTAATAAGAAAACCGTTGCGAATATGTACGGAACGGCGAAGAAAGAGATTGTCTTAGACGCTTCGAACGAGCATTTCAATGTATTGTACGAAAGCATAGAGGAGCTTGCAAGGAATGAGGAGAATATCGATTTGCAACTAACAATTAAGTTCCGAAAGGTCAGTGTCGAGTTAAACATTAGCGAAAGCCTTATAGTAATCAATGCCCTCGCCGTCAAGCGTGCCGCTCTGCGCGGAGGTTTATGGAGTACGGCAGGCAAGCGTGTGGAGAAGTATTTAATGGTAACGTTGTGCAAGCTATATAAGGTCGCCCCGCAATATTACAATGCCGAACACTTCATTAAGAATAAGGATCTGGCGGTTGACAGAGAAGTTGATTTCTTCTTGAAGAATAACGGAAGAAATTATAGATGCGAGGTCAAATTGATGGGTAAAGGCAATCCGGAAAGTGCTGATGCTATAATCGCGCGAGACAGCGATTTGTTTGTAGCCGATACCTTGTCTCAGCAGAATAAAAATCAATGTAATAAATTGGACATCTGTTGGGTAGCGTGCCGTGATAAAGATGGATACAAAAGATTTAGTATCGCTTTAAGTAAATTCGGCATTCCGTTCACTGATTATAATGGTATACTTGACGAGGATTTACCGTTGATATTGGATGCTCTCTTATAACGCGAAATAAGTTCTTGCAGAATAAAAAAAGGAGGGCGCGGCATTGATACCGTACCCTCTTTTAATTGTGTTTCTGATTAATGTTTGCCGAAACAACTATGACTTCCAGAGCCCGTGGAGGTTGCAGAACTCGCGTGCCGTTACGTCAGTGGCGTCGGTCTTGAACTCCGCTACCGGCTCGTCGCTCGGAGTGAGGTGCTTGCGGAGCACTCCGCAGGGAGTAACGAGCTCAATCCATTCTATGTAATGCTCCGGCGTCATCGGGTGCGCCACCGAGCCGACCTTTACACGATAGCCGTCCGCCGTCTTCTCCACGACGGGCACGTGCTTCTCTGTTGCCGCGTCGGTGGTGTTCTCTTTCAGGAGCTGCATCGGCTGCCCGCAACACTGCGGCGTGCAGGTGCCGTCGTGCACCACTTCCACCATCAGTCCGCAGACCTTACATTTATATATTTCATTCGTCTTTGCCATAGTCATTATTTGTTTTTGTTTACAATCAGATTTAGCGTGTTGCGGCTTTTACATAAATGCAATCGTCAGTCCCGCCATCACGATGCTCACCATCGACATCAGTTTGATGAGGATATTGAGCGAGGGACCCGACGTGTCTTTGAACGGGTCGCCCACCGTGTCGCCCACGATAGTCGCCTTATGGCATGGCGAGCCCTTGCCGCCGTAGTTGCCTTCCTCTACGAACTTTTTGGCGTTGTCCCATGCTCCGCCGGCATTCGCCATAAATATCGCGAGGGTGAAGCCTGCCGACAGCCCGCCGACAAGCAGTCCGAGCACACCCGCCACGCCGAGCACCAACCCGACGATAATGGGGATGGCAATCGCCAGAAGCGACGGAACAATCATCTCGTGCTGCGCGCTCTTGGTCGAGATCTCCACGCAACGGCTATAATCCGGCGTGCCCGTTCCTTCGAGGATACCTTTTATCTGCTTGAACTGGCGGCGCACTTCCTCCACCATCTTGCCTGCCGCACGTCCTACCGCGCCCATCGTCAAGCCGCAGAAGAGGAATGCCGCCATCGCGCCGATGAACACGCCGATGAGCACTTTCGGGTTCATCAGGTTCACTTGGAAGAAGTTCATAAAGTCGGGGATGTTGGCTTGCGACGCATTAATCGTCTCGCCGGCAAGGTTGGTCATCGTCTGTCCCACGCGCTCCATCGCGATCTTTATCTCTTCGATGTAAGAAGCCAAGAGTGCCAAGGCGGTGAGTGCTGCGGAGCCGATAGCAAAGCCCTTGCCTGTCGCAGCGGTGGTGTTGCCGAGTGCGTCGAGTGCATCGGTACGTTTGCGCACATCCTCGCCGAGTTGCGACATCTCCGCATTACCGCCCGCATTGTCGGCAATCGGTCCGTAAGCGTCGGTCGCGAGCGTGATACCGAGTGTGGAGAGCATTCCCACAGCAGCGATACCAATACCATACAAGCCCGTCTGTATGCTTGCCGCACTCATGCTCATATCGAAATGGTTGGCACAGAGATAGCTCATAATGATTGCCACGGAGATGGTTATGACGGGGATACACGTCGAAATCATTCCCGTTCCGATTCCTTTAATAATCACCGTTGCGGAGCCCGTCTTCGATGCGGCGGAGATTGCCTGCGTCGGTTTGTAGCTCTGGGAAGTATAATACTCCGTTGCCTGTCCGATAATCACGCCGGCGCACAAGCCGCATACGACGGAGAAGCTGACGCCGAGCCAGTTCTCAATGCCGAGGAAATAGAGGATGAAGAACGTGGCTACCGCAATCAGGACTGCCGCCACATTTGTGCCCAACCCGAGCGAGTGCAGCAGGTTTTTCATCGTTGCGCCTTCCTTCGTTCGCACGAGGAAGATACCGAACAAGCTGAGGAACACTCCCACGGCGGCAATCAACATCGGCGCGATCACCGCTCTGAGCTGCATGTTCCCTGCCGAGGCTGCGAATGCCGTTGCGCCTAACGCCGCCGTACTCAATATCGAGCCGCAATAGCTCTCGTACAGGTCGGCACCCATTCCCGCAACGTCGCCCACATTGTCGCCCACGTTATCGGCAATCGTGGCGGGGTTGCGCGGGTCGTCCTCCGGGATGTCCGCCTCCACCTTGCCCACAATGTCGGCACCCACGTCGGCAGCTTTAGTATAGATACCTCCTCCGACACGCGCGAAGAGAGCCTGCGTCGAGGCACCCATACCGAAAGTAAGCATCGTCGTGGTGATGGTTACGAGTGCCGTCTGCTCCCCTGCATAGAACCAGTTGAGCACAAGGAACCATATCGCGATGTCGAGCAAGCCGAGACCTACCACTACCAAGCCCATCAC
Organism: Prevotella sp.; assembly: GCA_021204905.1. Taxonomy (GTDB): domain Bacteria; phylum Bacteroidota; class Bacteroidia; order Bacteroidales; family Bacteroidaceae; genus Prevotella. Next base: position 331,588 of record JAJPYN010000008.1, on the reverse strand, counting down.
CGAGCCGGAGCGGAACGCCACGCGCAGTCCGCTGTCGAGACCTTTACGCGCTGCGTTTGCCGTGCGCGCACTTGCATACGTCGCCGTCTTCATACCGAAGAAACCGGCAAGTCCGCTGAAAAATCCTCCTGTGAGGAAAGCGAAGGGAACCCACGGGTTTTGTGCGTTGAAGCCGTAAGCCATGATAGCGAATATCACGGCGAGCACGATGAACACCACCAATACTACCTTATATTGTTGGCGCAGATATGCCATCGCTCCCTTGCGCACATACTCGGCAATTTCTCTCATGCGGGGCGTGCCCTCGTCTTCTTTCATCATACTCTTGAAGAACACCCACGCCATCACCAAAGCAATAATAGATGCTATGGGAATGAGCCAAAATACTGAAGGAATGTTTTGCATAACGATTTAAGCTGTTAATTATCAATTATTCACCGAGCCGCCGACAATATCGAGCAACTCGTTTGTGATAGCCTGCTGGCGCGACTTGTTGTATTGCAGGTTGAGCTGCCGCAGCAGTTCGTCAGCGTTGTCCGTCGCCGTCTGCATCGCCACCATTCGCGCGGCATGCTCCGAGGCATTGCTGTCTAAAAGCGCGGTATAGATCATCAGGTTGACATAGCGCGGAATGAGCATCCTCATCACCGTCTCCATGTCCGGCTCGACGAGGAAGTTGGAATTCAGCGCGTGCGCCTCCTTCCGCTCGTATTGCCGCTCCTGCTCCTTCTGCTTGAGATATTCCACTGTGCGGGCGTTGGCAATCGTCGTCTCCAAGTCACGATAATGGTCGTAGTCCATTGCCGCCTCTATGTCGACGGGCAGCAGGCGTTTCTGCGTGAGTATCTGCGAGCCGGCAGACTTGAAATGATGGTAGACCATCACCACCTCGTCTATCTCGCCGCCGAGAAATTTCTCCATCAGCTCCTCGCCGATTGCCTGGCAGTCTTTCGCGTTCGGTTTGTCCGCCGCGCCGGAGTAGTCTCCCGCCACGGGCAGTCCCGTCTTCGCCGCTTTCTCTGCCACTTTCCTGCCGACGGGATATACCACCACGTCGATGCCGCGAGCCTTGTAGTCGGCCACTATCTTCAGCATCGTCTTTATTACGTTGGCGTTGAACCCGCCGCAGAGACTGGAATTGCTTGAAAAGGCAACGATTGCCGCATGCTTCACCTCACGCCTGAAATCGAACATGCTCTTGGCGTCCACGTCGCTCGCAATGAATGTCTTCAAAATGTCCTCGAGCATAGTCTCGTAGGGGAGCATATTGCCAATCATCACTTGCGCGTGGTGCAGCTTGGAAGAGGCGACCATCTTCATCGCACTCGTTATCTTGCGGGTGCTGTTGACTGAAGATATCCTGTTCTTTATTTCTTTTAATGAAGGCATCGCACACAGGTATTATTTATACTGAGCCACTGTCGCCGCCATCACCTCCTCGATGACCGCCGTCTCCTTATCGGAGATGCTGCCGCTGCCGAGCGTGTCGAGCACGTCTTGATGGGAAGCGCGCATTGCCGTGAGGAACGACTCCTGGCACTGCCGCACCTTGTCCACCGCAATGGGCGCCATCAGTCCGTGCGTGCCGCAATAGATGACTGCCACCTGCTCGCCGACAGGCATAGGCGAATACTGAGCCTGTATCAAGAGCTGGTTGTTCTTGCGACCGCGGTCGAGCGTCATCGCAGTTACTGCGTCCATATCGCTCGAGAACTTCGAGAAGCTCTCCAGCTCGCGGTACTGCGCCTGGTCTATCTTCAGCGTGCCCGCCACTTTCTTCATCGACTTTATCTGCGCCGAGCCGCCCACACGCGAGACGGAAATCCCGACGTTGATTGCCGGACGGAAGCCCTGATTGAAGAGGTCTGTCTCGAGATAAATCTGCCCGTCGGTGATAGAGATGACATTCGTCGGGATGTATGCCGACACGTCGCCCGCCTGCGTCTCAATTATCGGCAGTGCCGTCAGCGACCCACCGCCGCGCACTTTGCCTTTCATACACGCGGGCAGGTCGTTCATCCGCTCCGCCACTTCCTGCTCGTCGTTTATCTTCGCTGCCCGCTCGAGGAGACGCGAGTGAAGATAGAAGACGTCGCCGGGGTATGCCTCACGTCCCGACGGACGGCGCAACACGAGCGACACCTCACGATATGCCACCGCCTGCTTCGAGAGGTCGTCGTAGACCACAAGCGCGGGGTAGCCCCTGTCGCGGAAATACTCGCCGATGGCGGCACCTGCAAACGGAGCGTAATACTGCATGGCGGCGGGGTCGGCAGCCGTGGCGGACACCACGATGGAGTAAGGCAGTGCGCCGTGCTCCTTCAGGGTCTGCACGAGAGCCGCCACGGTGCTCGCCTTCTGCCCGATAGCGACATAAATACAATATACCGGCTCGCCTTTTTCATAAAACGATTTCTGATTGATGATGGTGTCGACGGCGATGGCGGTCTTGCCCGTCTGACGGTCGCCGATGATGAGCTCGCGCTGTCCGCGTCCGATAGGGATCATCGAGTCGACGGCTTTCAGTCCCGTCTGCAACGGTTCCTTCACCGGCTGACGGAAGATGACGCCCGGCGCCTTGCGGTCCAGCGGCATCTCAAAGCTCTCGCCGAGGTCGATGTCGCCCAGTCCGTCTATCGGCTGCCCGAGAGGATTGATGACACGTCCGAGCATGTTATCATTCACGCGGATAGAGGCGATACGCTTCGTGCGCTTGGCCGACATACCCTCTTTGATGCCCGTCGTGGCACCGAGCAGCACGCAACCGACGTTGTCCTCCTCGAGGTTCATCACGATTGCCATAGTGCCGTTCTCAAACTCCAACAGCTCGTTCGCCTCCGCGTTACGCAGTCCGTAGAGACGTGCCACGCCGTCGTTGACCGTCAGGACCGTGCCCACCTCGTCGAAATCCTGCTGCGTGTTGATGCCCTGCAGCTGTTCGAGCAACACCTTTGATACTTCGCTTGGTTTTATCTTATCCATACTACTTTAATTCTTTTAATATTCTTTGCAACTGCGTCCGTACACTCGCATCCATCCGATAGGTGTCATATTCGAGTATGAAACCGCCGATGATGTCGGGGTTCACCTCCGTAGTAAACTCCACATTGGCATCGGAGTGGCGTGCTATCAGCTCCCGCATCTTCCGCTCCGTCGGTTTGTCTACGCTGACTGCCGTTACGAGCCGGGAGGAGATGATGTTCTTCTCTTTGCGGTAGAGCGTTATATAGGAGTTTGCCATAAACTGGACGGTGTCTTCCCTGTCTTGCTTCAATACCTGATGAATAAAGTCCTTGGTCTCCTTGCACGGCTTTCCTCCGCACGCGAGAGTCAATATTCGTTCCTTCTCGGCTTTGGGCAACATCGGGTTGTCAACGGTCTTACGCAGCTGCGGCAATTCAAGATAATTCTTCGCCAACTGCTGCATATCCGCATACACCTGCTCCATTGCGCCGGTCTTCTCCACGCTCCCCAACAACGCGCGTGCATAACGGACAGATATTACTCCGGTGTTCATAAGCCAACCTTTTTATTTATCCGTCCGCGCCTCGTCCAATATCCTGCTGATGAGTTGCATCTGCTGCTTGTCGTCGTGTAGATTCAGGCGAACCACCTTTTCGGCAATCTCGACGGAAAGCTGCGCCACCTGCGAGCGTATCTCGCGCAGTGAGGCTTGCTTTTCGTTAGCTATCTGTATCGTCGCCTCTTGGAGGATACGATCAGCTTCCGCCTTGGCTTTCTTGCGGGCTTCTTCGACGATAGCATCGCGCGTCTGTGCCGCCTCTTTCATGATGGAGGCTTGCTGCTCACGTGCCTTCTGCACTATCGCCTCGCTCTCCTGCTGTATGTTTGCCAGACGTTCCGCCGCCTCGTGGGCGTTCTTCAGACTCTCGTCGATGTATTTCTTCCGCTTTTCCACCATACCGGTGATGACGGGGAAGCCGTACTTCGCGAGCACGAAGAAGACCACAAGGAACGCGACGAGCATCCAGACGAGCAGCCCGAGGTCGGGAGTGAGAATTGATGGGAGATTCTCCATTATAATCTATTTAAACCCGATAGTTTTATTTGATGAGGAACGCACAAGCGGCGATGGCGAAGAGGGCGCATCCCTCGACGAATGCCGATGTAAGAATCATGTTGGTCATGATGTTGCCGGATGCTTCCGGCTGACGTGCAATTGCCTCCATAGCATGACCGCCAATCAGACCGATACCGATACCGGCACCAATCACTGCAAGACCTGCTCCAATACCGCAACCCATAGCTGCAATACCTTCTAATAATAATGAAATCATAATCGTAAGTTTTTAATAGTTATTTGATAATTTGTTTCGTTTTTTATGCTGTCCCGAAGGATCGTATGAAAGTTTCTTTTATGCCGTCCTATTCCTCCTCTTTATGTGCCAATCCGATGAACACCGCCGAGAGAAGGGTGAAGACGTAAGCCTGCACGAATGCCACGAGGAACTCCAGACAGTTGGCGAAGAGGAGCATCACTACGCCGAAGAGGTTGAGTCCCACGCCGAAGCCGACGCTCATCGTCCAGCCGAGGAAGATGACACACGTGAAAGAGAGGATCACCGCGTGCCCCGCCATCATGTTGGCGAAGAGACGAATCATCAGCGCAAACGGCTTGGTGAACACCCCGACGAGCTCTATCACCGGCAACAGCGGTATCGGGCATTTCAGCGCCAACGGCACGTGGGGCCAGAAGATGTCTTTCCAATACTCCTTGTTGCCGAACAGGTTGATGGCTATCATCGAGAACAAAGCGAGCAGGAACGTGATGTTGATATTTCCCGTAACGTTAGCGCCGCCGGGGAATATGGGCAGCAACCCGATGAAGTTGGTCGTCAGGATGAAGAAGAACACCGTCAACAGATACGGCGCGTACGGCTTGTAGTGCTTCTCGCCGATGGCGGACTTCACCACGTCGTCGTTTATCATCATCACCAACATCTCCATACAGCCGACAAAGCCCTTCGGTGCCGCGCTCTGCTCGTCACGTTTCTTATACCACCGCGCTAAAGAGAGAAACAAGGCGATAAGGATGATTACCACAATCCAGATCTGCGCCACCGACTTGGTGATGCTCAAATCCAACGGGCGCACCGTCGTGCCGTCGTCGAGTCTCTCGTAAATCTTGCCGTGCCGCTCCTCGTTGAAGAAATACTGCGCGGGCAGGTTCTTTTCCGTGCCGACATACCATTGCCCCGTGCTGCTGCTGCGGACGATAATCGGCAACGGAATGCTCGCCGCCTTGCCCTTATACGTGTAGATATGCCACTCGTAGGCGTCGGAGATGTGCTCCAACACTATCTCCGGGATGTCTATCGCGGCTTTTTCTTCTGTCTGAGCTGCACCGGCAAACGTCGGGCAGAGCGACAGAAACATTAGAATAATCAGGTTCTTAATTGCTTTCATTATATATAATAATGTACAAGTAGATTTACGCCGGAATAAAATTAATTCTTGTCGCTATACAGCTTCTTGTTCTCCCGTGAGAAGAACACGGAGTGGAGTATGAGCGCCGCGAAGTAGTAGAGCAGCAGCCAACCGATATAGGGCAACATCCCGTCGCGCCCGACAAAGAGGTATGCGACGAACATCACTATCAACGCCCCGAGCATCCGCCCGGCGGTCGCGGCGGTATGGAAATTCGTCAGGCGGTCGGGGTGAAGCGTCGCCGTGCGCAACCACAGCATAGTAACCGCCACCGTCTCCACCACCGCGAACAACAGCGCCACGATAAGCGGCACGGCGACAGATATGCCGTACCCCATTTTCAACAGCGTCATCACGCAGCGCGCCACGCACAGCAGCGCAACATACACGCACATACATGTCGCCACGTGCCGGCCCGCGTCGTTCTTTATTTGCTTGTTGTCGCTCTCTGTCTTTTTCATACCTCGATAAGCAAACTATATCTCCACACAGAGGCTCACCTCGTTGTCTTTCACCGAGACGAAGCCGCCGCGTATCGCCATACTCTTCTTCCCCCCGGCAGGAGAATACTCCACCGTCCCCTCTTCGAGCGAGGAGATGATCGGCGCGTGAGACGTGAGTATCTCGAACCGCCCCATCGTACCGGGCAGCGCGACACTCTCCACCTCGCCGTCAAACTCCACTCGTTCGGGAGAAATTATCTTCAGATGTAATGCCATACGCCGTTATCCTTGTGCCGCCGCAAGAATCTTCTTGCCTTTCTCTATCGCCTGCTCTATCGTGCCGACGTTGAGGAACGCCTGCTCCGGCAGGTCGTCGAGCTCGCCGTTGAGGATCATATTAAATCCCTTTATGGTGTCTTCGATGTCGACCATCTCGCCCTTTACTCCCGTGAACTGCTCCGCCACGGTGAATGGCTGCGAGAGGAAACGCTGCACTCTGCGGGCGCGGTTCACTGTCAGTTTGTCCTCATCGGACAACTCGTCCATACCGAGAATGGCGATGATATCCTGCAACTCCTTGTAGGTCTGCAGTATCTGCTTCACTCTCTGCGCACAGTCGTAGTGTTCCTTGCCGACGATGAGCGGGTCGAGAATGCGCGACGTGGAGCCGAGCGGGTCAACGGCGGGATAGATGCCGAGCTGTGTGATGGCACGCGACAGCTCCGTCGTGGCGTCGAGGTGGGTGAAAGTGGTTGCCGGCGCGGGGTCGGTCAAGTCGTCGGCGGGCACATACACTGCCTGTACCGATGTGATAGAGCCCGTCTTGGTCGACGTGATGCGCTCCTGCATAGTGCCCATCTCCGAGGCGAGCGTAGGCTGATAACCCACGGCGGACGGCATACGACCGAGCAACGCCGACACCTCAGACCCTGCCTGAGTGAAACGGAAGATGTTGTCGATGAAGAACAAGATGTCGCCGCCCTGATCGCGGAACTGCTCCGCCACGGTCAGACCCGACAGCGCCACCGACGAGCGTGCGCCCGGCGGCTCGTTCATCTGTCCGTAGACGAGTGTCGCCTGGCTCTTCTTCAGCTCCTCCGGGTCGACGAGCGACAGGTCCCATTTGCCCTCCGCCATCGCCTCTTTGAACTTCTCGCCGTATTTTATTACGCCCGACTCTATCATCTCGCGGATGAGATCGTTGCCTTCACGTGTACGCTCGCCGACACCGGCAAAGACGGAGAAACCGCTGTGCCCGTTGGCGATGTTGTTGATCAGCTCCATAATGAGCACCGTCTTGCCCACGCCGGCACCGCCGAACAGACCGATCTTGCCGCCTTTCATATACGGCTCCAACAGGTCGATCACCTTGATGCCCGTAGAGAGCATCTCTTTTTTCGTAGACAGCTCCTCAAACGACGGGGCGGGACGGTGGATAGGATACGACCCCTTGCGGTCAAACTCCGCCATGCCGTCGATGGGATGACCCGTTACGTTGAGCATACGCCCTTTGATCTGTTCGCCCGACGGCATAGAAATAGGACCGCCGAGAGGGATCGCCTCCAAGCCGCGCTGCAAGCCGTCGGTGTTGTCCATCGCTACGCAACGCACGGTGTCCTCGCCGATGTGCTGCTGCACCTCCACTATCAACTCGCGTCCGTCGGGATATTTCACTGCCACCGCGTCATAGATTTTCGGGAGCACCTTCTCCGCGTCCTCGCCCTCAGTGTCGAAAAAGATGTCGACGACGGGACCGATGATCTGGGAGATGTGTCCGATGATTTGTGTCTTACTCATATAAAGTGTTTTTTATTATTAGTTTTCTCGTCTTGTCTGAAAGCGAAGTATCTAAAACCGAAATTAAATGCTCAGCTCGTCGAGCACCTTGATAAGCTTCTTGTCGAACGGCTTGTCGGAGCGTATCGCCTCGGAGAACGGCACGTAGACCACCTCGTTGTTCCTCACGCCCACCATGACGTTCCGCTGTCCCTGCAAGATAGCTTCTATCGCGCCCACACCCGTGCGGCCGGCAAGGATCCTGTCGCGTGCCGTCGGCATACCGCCGCGCTGCAGATGGCCGAGGATCGACACGCGCACGTCCATGCCGGGGAACTCCTTCTTCACGCGATCGGCGTAATACATCGCGCCGCACTTCGGACTCTCCGACACTATCACGATGCAGCTCTTCTTCGATTTGCGTATGCCGCGGTGCATAAACTCGGCGAGCTGGTCCACCTTAGTGCTCTCCTCGGGGATGATGGCCGCCTCGGCACCGCACGCAATGGCGGAGTTCTGCGCAAGGAACCCCGCGTCGCGCCCCATCACCTCGACGAAGAAGATGCGCTCGTGGCTCTGACAGGTGTCGCGGATACGGTCGACACATTCCATAATGGTGTTCAGCGTCGTGTCGTAGCCGATGGTGTTGTCCGTGCCGTAAAGGTCGTTGTCGATGGTGCCGGGCAGACCGACGACACAAACGTCGTGCTCTTGCGCGAAAATCTTCGCACCGGTGAGCGAGCCGTTGCCGCCGATGACGACGAGAGCGTTGATGCCCCGCTTCTTCATATTTTTATATGCGCGGCCGCGGCCCTCTTCGGTCATAAACTCTTTCGAACGTGCGGTCTTCAGGATGGTGCCGCCGCGGCAGATGATGCCCGACACGTCTTCGGTGGTGAACTCCTTCATATCATCGTTGATGAGGCCTTCCCAGCCGCGATAGATGCCGAATATCTTAAATCCGTTATAGATGCCGGCACGCGTAACGGCACGGATGGCGGCGTTCATGCCCGGCGCATCGCCACCCGAGGTCAGTATGCCTATTGTCTTAATTTCTGCCATAAGCTATTGATTTTCAAGTCTTTATGTTAATTTTGCGGTTTGTGTTTCGTTTGTCTTTCTTGCAAAGATAACCCAATAAAAACTTATTGCAAAAAAAATCGCGCAATTTTTCCGGTTGGGACAATCTTAGTTGCTACTATGGCCCGGGCCGTTGCTGCGCTTGCCACCCGCGTTTTCAGTTTCCGGTTCGTTTCAAACCCCGGGCAATTCGGTTTAGGGTTGGTTTAAAACAGCGGCTAATTCGGTTTAGGGTTGGTTTAAAACAGCAGCTAAAATTTTCGTTTTCCTTGCGATTGCCTTAATTTTGCAGTTCGATACCAAACGAGATTACTATGCAAAAGAGATTTGCGGAGCGGAAGAGCCTTGATTTGACCGAAGTGAACGGCGAGGTTTTGTCGCGGTGGGAGCGGGATGATATTTTCAGAAAGAGCATAACGGAGCGCGCCGGTTTCCCGCCTTTCGTCTTCTATGAGGGGCCTCCGTCGGCTAACGGACATCCCGGCATACACCACGTGATGGGACGTACGATAAAGGACACGATAAACCGGTACAAGACGATGAAGGGGTTCCGCGTCGACCGCAAGGCGGGTTGGGACACCCACGGACTGCCCGTAGAGCTGTCGGTAGAGAAGTCGCTGGGCATCACGAAGGAAGATATCGGGCGGAAAATATCCGTCGATGACTACAACAACGCTTGCCGCAAGAACGTGATGATGTACACGGGGGAATGGTCGGAGCTGAGCCGCAAGATGGGCTATTTTGTCGACCTGGACCATCCCTACATCACTTACGACACGAAATACATAGAGACGCTGTGGTGGTTACTTAAACAATTGTACGACAAGTGCTTGCTCTATAAGGGCTATACCATACAGCCGTACTCCCCCGCGGCGGGCACGGGGCTCTCCTCCCACGAGCTCAACCAGCCCGGCTGCTACCGCGACGTGAAGGACACGACGGTTACGGCGCAGTTTAAGGTTACGGATGCCGGGCGCATAGACAAGTCTTTGGCGGATGAAAGAGTATATATCCTCGCGTGGACCACTACGCCGTGGACGCTGCCGAGCAACACCGCGCTGTGCGTAGGGGAGAAGATCGACTACGTGGCGGTACGCGGCGAGAACCCTTATTCGGGGGAGAAGGCGGTGTATATCCTTGCCGAGGAGCTTGCGGGAAACTATTTCAAGACCGACGAGGGCTCGGCTCCGGACATCGTCTGGCGCGGCAAAGGCACGGCATTACTCGGGGTTCACTACGAGCAACTCATGCCTTGGATAAAGCCTTGCGCCCTTGTTGACGACGAGATAACCGACCGCACTGCCGACGCGTTCCGTGTTATACCGGGCGACTACGTTACCACCGACGACGGCACCGGCATTGTCCATATCGCCCCGACCTTCGGTGCCGACGACGCGAGAGTGGCTTTAGACGCGGGCATACCAAGCCTGTTCGTCATCGACAAGGCGGGCGACACGCGTCCGATGGTAGACTTTCAGGGCAAGTATTTCGTGCGCGAGGACATGAACAGCGACTTTATCGCGCGGCAAGTAAACGACTCTTATTGGGCGCACAGCGGGTGTTACGTCAAGAACGCCTACGATCCGAAGTACAACGCAGGGGGAAAATACGACGAGAAAGCGGCGAACAAGGACATGGATTTGAACGTTATCCTCTGCCTTGAGATGAAGGCGGCGGGCACGGCATTCAAGATTGAGAAGCACGTCCACAACTATCCTCACTGCTGGCGGACGGACAAACCCGTGCTCTATTATCCGCTCGACTCGTGGTTTATCCGCTCTACGGCGAAGAAGGAACGCATGTCGGAGCTGAACAAAACCATCAAATGGAAGCCCGAGACGACGGGTACGGGGCGCTTCGGCAAGTGGCTTGAGAACCTCAACGACTGGAACCTGTCGCGCTCGCGCTACTGGGGCACGCCGCTGCCGATATGGCGCAACCGCGACACAAAGGAGGAAGTCTGCATCGGCAGCATAGAGGAGCTGTATCGAGAAATAGACAAAGCCGTCGCCGCAGGTGTGATGGAGAGCAACCCTCTCAGGGACAAAGGCTTCATCCCGGGCGACATGTCGCAGGAGAATTACGACCGTATCGACCTCCACCGACCATACGTTGACTACATCAAACTTGTGAGCGACAAGGGCAATATCCTCACCCGCGAGACCGACCTGATAGACGTATGGTTCGACTCCGGCGCCATGCCGTACGCGCAGATACACTATCCGTTTGAGAACAAGGCGGCGCTTGACAGCGGCAAAGTCTACCCCGCGGACTTCATCGCCGAGGGTGTTGACCAGACGCGGGGGTGGTTTTTCACGCTCCACGCCATTGCCGTGATGGTGTTCGACTCGGTTGCGTTCCGCGCCGTGATATCCAACGGGCTCATCTTGGATAAGAACGGCATCAAGATGTCCAAACGTATCGGCAACGTCGTCGACCCGTTCGAGTGTATCGCCACTTACGGCGCGGATGCCGTGAGGTGGTATATGATTACCAATTCATCCCCTTGGGACAACCTCTCTTTCGACCCCGACGGCGTGAAAGAAGTAACATCGTCGTTCTTCATAAAGCTGTTCCAAGCCTATTCGTTCTTCACTCTCTACGCCAACGTCGACGGGTTCGCCTACGCCGAAGCGGACATCCCGTATGCCGAGCGTCCCGATTTCGACCGCTGGCTGCTTAGCGAACTGCACTCTCTGACCAAGCAAGTTGACGCATATTTATCTGATTTCGACCCCACACCGGCGGGACGTTTGATACAGTCATTCGTTATTGACAAGCTCTCAAATTGGTATATCCGCTTGAACAAGAAACGCTTCTGGGGCGGCGGCATGACACGCGACAAGCTCTCCGCATATCAGACGCTGTACACCGCCATCGAGACTGTGGCGCGGCTGATTGCACCCGTTGCGCCGTTCTATGCCGACCGTTTGTTCCGCGACTTGAACGATACGACGGGTCGCGACGATAGTCAGAGCGTCCACTTGGCATTGTTTCCCGCGGCGGACGAGGGCTGTATTGACAAGGAGTTAGAGCAGAGCATGGAGCTCGCGATGCAAGTTACGTCGATGGTATTATCACTGAGAAAGAAAGTGAAAATCCCCGTCATACAGGCGTTGCAAGCTATCTCTATCCCGGCGACGGACCCGCTCGTGAGGGACAGGATAGAGCGGATGAAAGACGTGATACTTGCCGAGACCAACGTCAAAGAGCTGAATTTCATCGACAGCGGCGCGGGTATACTGGTCAAAAAGGTGAAGTGCAACTTCCGCACAATGGGCAAGAAGTTCGGGGCAAAGATGAAGTCCGTGGCTGCCGCAGTCGGCGCTATGACGCAGGAGGAGATAGCCCTGCTCGAGGCGCAAGGCACGATACGGCTGCCGGCGGACGGGGAAATGACGGAGATAGAGCTTGCCGACGTGGAGATCATTTCCGAAGACATACCCGGCTGGACGGTAACCAACGAGGGCGCCGTAACCGTGGCGCTGGACATCGTAATCACCGAAGAGCTGCAGGTGGAGGGCAACGCGCGCCGCATAGTAAAGCACATCCAGAACCTCCGCAAGGCAAGCGGCTTCGACATCGTAGACCGTATCAACGTCGTCATTTCCGACAGCCGGGAGACCCGCGCGGTAGTGGAGACGTTCGGAGACCATATCGCGTCGCAGGTGCTTGCCAACAGTCTGACCGTCGGGAACGCAGAAGGAGGCACGGAGATAGACCTCGAATCATTCAAACTGACACTAAGAATTGAAAAGGCATAAGTACTCCGGCTGCTTGGCATTGCTTATCATCGTGGTGATACTTGCCGTCGACCAGACCGTCAAAATCTTGGTTAAGACGCACATGCACCTCGGCGAGAGCATCGGCATAACGCGGTGGTTCTACATCACGTTTATAGAGAACAACGGCATGGCATACGGGATGTCGTTCATCTACAAGCCCGTTCTGACGCTGTTCCGCATTGTCGCCGTGGCTGCGATAGGCTACTATATATATAAGGTGATACGGCGCGAACACAGTATCGGATATCTGATTTGCCTGGCTATGATCGTGGCTGGGGCTGCGGGAAACATCTTCGACTGCTTCTTCTACGGGCAGATATTCACCGCCTCCACGCCGTGGTTCGTGTCGGAATTTGTGCCGTTCGGACAGGGCTATGCGCCGGTCTTGCAGGGCAGGGTGGTGGATATGTTCTACTTCCCGATTATCAACACGACGCTGCCCGATTGGCTCCCGATATGGGGCGGGCATAATTTTATCTTCTTCTCGCCCGTGTTCAACTTCGCCGATGCCTGCATTTCAGTAGGGGTAATTCTTGTGATTTTGTTCTACCGGAGGCAACTGGAGACCCTCTCCGCAGTGCTCTTTGAGGGGACGCGCTTCGAGCGGAAGGCTGCCGAAAACGAAGAAAAGGGAGACGAAAAGCATTGATTTTATGCGCTTATTCGCTTGGTCTTGCCTTGTCATATTGCTGTTCCTTGCCGTCGGTTGCGGCGGTCGGAAGAAGATGATCCTGTCCGAACGGAAGATGGAAGACGTGCTTTTCGACTACCATCTCGCGGAAGGCATCTCGCGACATCAGAACGCCGACTCCGCGACACAGGCGCATTACGTCGACCTCGTGCTGAAGAAACACAACGTTACACGTGAGGAATTCGACTCGTCGATGGTATATTATATGACCCATGCCGACCGTATGTACGCCATCTACGACAAGCTCTCCGACCGTCTGACCAACGAAGGGCGTCTGCAAGGCGTGGATGCCGGCAACCTTGTATTGTCGGGCGGACTCGACGGCGACACGGCTAACATCTGGCAGCTCGCCGACAAACACGTCTTCTCCGCTTACGTCCCGGACAACATTTTGAGGTATCGCATCGAGGCGGACAGCACGTTTCGTCCCGGCGACAATCTCATCCTGTCGTTCAGCAGCGACTATCTCTTCCAAGACGGCATACGCAACGGCTTCGCCATGTTCAGTGTCCGGCTGCGCAACGACAGCGTTATCACGCGGACGAAGCAAATCTCCGCCGGCAACACAAACCGTCTCGAGGTGAACGACACCAAGCGTATCGGCATCAAAGAGATACTCGGATACTTCACGCTGCGCCCGTCTAACGGCAGGTCGGACAAGCCGTCGGCATCGGTGAGACTGATGGTATTGTCGGACATACGCATAGTGAAGATGCACACGGAGGTGCCGCCGGACTTCGGCAAAGAGGAGGAGAAAGCTCCGGCGGACAGCGTTGCCGCGCCTGCCGACACGACAACCGTCAAACCCGAAACCAACGAAAAAGAGAATAAAGAGAATGAAAAGATTAAGCCTGTTCCTACTGCTTTTAATAATAAAAACAGCCGCAACACAAGCCTGCACTAACATCATCGTTACCGCGGGCGCCAGTGCTGACGGCTCGGTGATGTGCTCCTACAACGCCGACTCCTACGGCGCGTTCAACCAAATGTTATATTTCCCTGCGGCAAAGCACGCCGCGGGCGAGACGAGACCCGTGATTGACTGGGACACGAAGCGCCCGTGGGGAGAGATACCCGAAGCTGCAGAGACCTGTAAAGTACTCGGCAACATCAACGAATATCAGGTCGCGATAGGCGAGACGACATTCGGCGGACGCGAGGAGATGGTCGATTCGACGGGCTTAATGGACTACGGCTCGCTCATTTACATTGCCTTGCAACGCTCCAAAACGGCACGCGAGGCAATCAGCATAATGACTTCGCTAGCCGAGAAGTACGGCTACAACTCCGAGGGAGAGACGTTCTCCATCTGCGATACGCGGGAAGCGTGGATAATGGAGATGATGGGGCAAGGCGCCGGCTCTAAGAAAGTGGTGTGGGCGGCGATACGTATCCCCGACGGCGCGGTATGTGCGCACGCCAACCAAAGCCGTATCCGGACGTTCGACAAGAACGATAAGGAGAACGTAATGGTGTCGGCGGACTGCATCGAATATGCGCGGCGGATGGGCTGGTACGACGGTCGCGACGAGGATTTCAGCTTCAGAGACGCCTATTGCGCTCCGGATTTCTCCGGCAGGAGGTATTGTGAGGCGCGGGTGTGGGCAATCTTCAACCACTTGCAAGATATGAGCGCGTATGTCGATTACGCCGCGGGAATAAAGCCGTTAAGTGAGTGTGAGGAGATGCCGATGTGGATTTTCCCCGAGAGAAAGATAAGCGTGCGCGACGTGGAAAATATGATGCGCGACCACTACGAGGGCACTCCCTTCGCGCTCGACGGCGACCTTGGCGAGGGGATATGGCAGATGCCGTACCGCCCCACACCGCTTAGCTTTAAGCTCGACGGCAAGGAATATTTCAACGAACGTCCCGTCTCGACCCAACAGACATCGTTTACGTTCGTCGTGCAGCTGCGGTCTTACCTGCCCCGACAGATAGGCGGCATCATCTGGTTCGGCAATGACGATGCCAATATGGTGCCGTTCGTGCCCGTCTATTGTTGCAATAACGAGCCGCCGAAGTGCTTCAACGACCCTGTCGCCGACGACGTTACGTTCAGCGACGGCAGCGCTTTCTGGGTGTCAAACTGGGTGAGCAACATGGTCTATCCGCGCTATTCGCAGATGTTCGGCGCAGTGGAGAAGGAGCGCGACCGCCTCGACAGCCTCTACGCAGCGCGGCAGGCGGAGATTGAAACGGAGGCTTTGCGGCTGTATAAGAAAAACGCGGACGCGGCGATCGCTTATCTGACGGACTACAGCAACGGTCTCGGCGACGACTTTATGGATACGTGGCACCGGCTGGCACGTTATCTCATAGTGAAATACAACGACATGGTGGAGAAGCCTGAGGACGGCAACGGCTTCCTCCGAACGCAGTACGGTGCGGGCGAGACCGTTGTCCGCACGGGCTATCCGGAGCGCACGGCACGCCGCATTGCCGAGTCGACGGGCGACAAATTCCTCATGCCCGAGGAGTAAGCTTGATGTATTTGAAAAGCAACCGCCGCAAAAGGCTGCAGCGCGTGGCGAGGGCGAAAAGGCAGTACTTCGTTGTGTAAAACCGCAAAGGCAGCGGGAACAACTGTAATTCGCGCAAGGGTTTAATGTAGTTTATTGCCTGTTTGTAACAATCCGTTGCGGCCATCGCTTGGTAAACGCAGTCCATTGCCAACTGGTTTACCCGCCTTTCCAACACCTTCAAACTATCAGTTATAGCTTCGTCTTTCAACCCTTTGATGATTGCGATAATGTCGTTAATGCGCTTGGCAACATGCGCCGGCGAGGGCTCGCGCGTGATCGAATGCGGGCGCGGACGATAGAAATAAGCTTTAATCGGGCTGTAAAGAACGGTCTTCGCACGCAGAAACAGGCGCGGCGTGAAGGCCTCATCCTCGTGGTAAATGCCGGGTACGAAGCGCAAACCGGCGGCTGTCTCGCGGCGGAAGAGGTAGCCCCACGCGGCGGCGCGGAGGTTCTTTGTTCGAAGGAAATCCTGCCCCGTGGTTTGCTTGAAACGGCAAGCTTTTTTCTGCGATAGTTGCTTGCCTGATTGCACCCGCGAGTGCTCGAACAGGATGATGTCCGCCGCGTCGTTGCCGGTGCTACGGAGCAGGTTTAAAACGGCGTCGTAACCGGCCTTAATCAAACAATCATCGCCGTCGACGAACTGCACGAACTGCCCTTTGGCGCGGCTCAAACCGGCATTCCGCGCTTCCGACAACCCTTTGTTTGTTTGCCTTACAAAAATTATATCTTCCTGAAAATCAAGCAGTTGGCTTAACGGCGGGATGTCCGACCCGTCGTCGACGAGGATGATCTCCCTTTCTTCGCGCGTCAGATTCACGGCGAGCACGCTGCCGATGCACTCCCTTAGAAGCGCGGCGGGCAGGTTGTAGGCCGTGATGATGAAGCTGATTATCGGGCGGGGCGTTTGGTCGGACTGTTTCATTTCGTTTGCAAAAGTAAGAATTAAATGTAATAATACGCGGCGCGGAGCGTTATAAAAGCAAGCATGAAGCAAGGGAACAGCTATACCCGGATATTCAGACATACGAGCCTCTTTGCCGGCGTGCAGGGCTTGAACATCCTCGTCGGGCTTGTGCGGACTAAGTTCGCCGCGGTGCTTTTAGGGCCTGCGGGCATGGGCTTGCTCGCCGTTTATAACACAGCCTCGACGCTTCTGCAGAGCGCCACCAATTTCGGCATCCAGACCACGGGCGTGCGCGAGATTTCGGTTGCTTATCAGGACGGCGACGAGGAGGGTTTGCAGCGCGGCATTCGCATACTGCGGTCGTGGAGCATGGTGCTTGCCCTGTTCGGCTTCTTCGTAACCATCGCCTTTTCGGGATTATTAAGCCGCTGGGCTTTTTCCGACGGCAGTTACACGCGCAAATTTGCTCTTTTGGCTCCCGTCGTGGCCCTTGCCGCTGTGTCAGGTTGTGAGACGGCCATCCTGAAAGCCACGCGCCGCCTGTCGCAGTTGGCCACGGTGAGCGTCGTGTGCGTGGCGGCGTCGCTGGTAACATCCGTGCCGCTGTATCTGAAATGGGGCAACGAGGGCATCATCCCGTCGCTGATAGCGCTCGCCGTGGTGCAAATGGCTATTATCGTTTGCTGGTCCTACCGCTTTTACCCGTTGCGGCTGCGCTTCGGAAAGGAGCTGCGGCAAGGCAAGGGCATCCTTGTGCTGGGTACGGCGTTCGTGCTGGCGGGCATCTGCGGCAGCGGGGCGGAGTTTATGATTCGCGCCTTCCTGAGCGATATGTCCCTTTCGCTCGCGGGCCTTTACAACACAGGTTATATGATCACGATGACCTACGCGGGCATGATGTTCACCGCGATGGAGACCGATTATTTCCCGTTCCTCTCGTCGGTGTGCCACGACAGGGACAAGATGAACGGTGCGGTGAACCGCCAGATCGAGGTGTCGATGGTGATGCTTGCGCCGTGCTTGGTGCTGCTGATGACGGGCTTGCCGATAATCATTCCTTTGCTTTTCAGCGGAAAATTTTTGCCTGTGGTGGGGATGACGCAGGTGGCGGTGCTCGCGATGTACTGCCGCGCGACGTACTTGCCTGTGGCGTATATCCTGCTGGCGAAGGCCGACAGCCGGCCGTTCTTCCTGTTGGAGCTGGCCTCGGCGGTGATAATGGTTGTGGCGGTGATGCTGTGCTTTTACAACTGGGGCCTGGCCGGCACGGGCATCGCGCTGGTTGTTGCCTCGGCCGTCGACTGCATCATCGCCGTGTCGTTTTGCACGTGGCGCTACGGCCTTGAGCTGCAGGCGTCGCTTGTGCGGTTCATCCTTTTGCAATTGGCCGTGGCCGTGGCTGCGCTGTGCGTGGTGAAGCTCACCGAGGGCGTCGTTTATTGGGCGGCGGGGCTCGGGCTGGTTGCTATTAGCGCGTGGATCTCGGTGAGAAGGATGCGGAAAAGGGTGAGCGGCGAGTAATTATTTTAAGCAAAAGATTATTTCGCGAGTGATTATTTTCAAAGGCTAAGATTATCTTAGTTGCTACTGTAAACCTGCTCAAGGCCTTTGTTCGCAGCCGCAGTTGTCAGTGTCGGGTACGTTTCATTAGTCAGTCAAATCCGCCATTTGCATTTTTTTTAATAGGCACAAAAAAGACGGGAGCCTTGTTTCGACTTCCGCCTTAATTGTTTTTACTAAGCTTAATTTTTAGCCAAGCTTAAATTTTTTACCAAGCTTAATCTTTCTCCCGAAGCTTATTTCTTCTTCAGCAGGTCGCGGATCTCGGTGAGCAGCTTCTCCTCCGCCGTAGGTTCGGGTGCTGCGGGCGGCTCCGGAGCGGGCGCCTCTTCCTTCTTGCGGGACAGCGCCATGATGCCTTTGACGAGCATAAACACGCAGAATGCCACGATGATAAAGTCGATGAGCGTCTGGACGAACGCACCGTAGTTGATAGTCGCCTCGGTCATTTGTAACCCCTCGACGCTGGTGGCGGGCAGCGTAACCTTCAGTTCGGAGAAGTTCACCCCGCCGATGAGCCAGCCGATAGGGGGCATGATGATGTCGTTGACGATAGATGTAACAATCTTGCCGAATGCTCCGCCGATGATGACACCGACTGCCATGTCGACCGCGTTGCCCTTTACTGCGAACGCTTTGAACTCGTTTAGTAACTTACTCATAGATATTTCAACTTTTTTTAATAGTCGTTTCGACCACAAAAATAAAAAGAATTATCTAACTTTGCACTACAATCAGGAAAAAACATTATTAACTCTTTAAAATTCACTTACTATGACAAAGATTGGTATTAATGGTTTCGGCCGTATCGGTCGATTTGTTTTCCGCGCTTCGATGAACCGCGACGACATTCAGGTAGTAGGCATTAACGACCTCTGCCCGGTGGATTACCTCGCTTATATGCTGAAGTATGACACCATGCACGGCGCTTTCCAGGGCACTATCGAGGCAGATGTAGAGAACTCGAAGCTCATCGTCAACGGCAAGGCTGTCCGCGTTACGGCGGAGCGGAACCCGGCTGACTTGAAGTGGAACGAGGTTGAAGCGGAGTATGTAGTTGAGTCCACAGGTCTCTTCCTGACAAAAGAGAAGGCACAGGCGCATATCGAGGCAGGCGCAAAATACGTCGTTATGTCGGCTCCCTCGAAGGATGACACCCCGATGTTCGTATGCGGCGTGAACCTCGACAGCTACGTCAAAGGCACGCAGTTCGTATCCAACGCTTCCTGCACCACCAACTGTCTGGCTCCGATAGCTAAGGTCCTGAACGACAAGTTCGGCATCACCGACGGCTTGATGACTACCGTACACTCCACCACAGCTACGCAGAAGACCGTCGACGGTCCGTCGATGAAGGATTGGCGCGGAGGTCGTGCCGCTTCCGGCAATATCATTCCGTCCTCGACAGGTGCGGCTAAGGCTGTCGGAAAGGTGATCCCCACGCTCAACGGCAAGCTCACGGGCATGTCAATGCGTGTGCCGACGCTCGATGTTTCCGTAGTCGACCTGACCGTTAACCTTGCAAAGCCGGCTAAGTATGCTGACATCTGCGCAGCAATGAAGGCTGCTTCCGAGGGCGAGCTCAAAGGCATCCTGGGCTACACGGAGGACGCTGTCGTTTCGTCAGACTTCCTCGGCTGCCCGCTCACGTCTATCTTCGATGCAAAAGCCGGCATCGCTCTGACCGACACCTTCGTTAAGGTCATCAGCTGGTACGACAACGAAATCGGCTACTCCAACAAGGTGCTCGACCTCATCGCTCACATGAAGAAAGTGAACGGTTAAGCCGGTCTTAAAGTCATGAATAAAGGTCGCTCGGCATGCAATGTCGGGCGATTTTTTTGTCTGTACCAAACACTGATTACTGCGTTAAACCATGCTTCAAACTGAGCCGGGATTACAGTAGCGACTAAGATAAATCACGCGTAAGAATGCAGTCCGGCAAGGAAATAGTTCGCACCGAAATAGGTCATCAGCACGGCCAAAAACGCTGCGGCGCAATAAAGATTAAAGTGCTTGTCGGCATCAAACCACGCCACGCGGCGGTGAACAGGCAGGGCATAAACCATCAGCGTGATCAGCGCCCACGTCTCCTTCGCGTCCCAACCCCAATAGCGGCCCCAACTGATGTTCGCCCACACCGCACCGAGGAAGATGCCGATGGCGAGCAGGAACAGCGCGGGGAAGAGCAGGGTCTCGCTCGTGAGGCGCAACTGCCTGATTTTCAAACTGTTATCCTTTTTCATTAAAGCAAGCGCCACGCCGGCGGCACTGTTGAAAAAGATGAACAGCAACAGGGCGTAGGCCGCGATGATGACCGCGACATGAACGGTGAGCAGCGGCGACCGCAGCACGGGTATCAGCGGCATGGACGACGCCCCTCCGCCCGTCAGCGCGGCAGTAAGCAACGCCAACGCAGCGGCAACAAGTCCTGCAACTAAGATCATCGCATTGCGGCGGAAGAGCAGCAGCGACAGGCTCAGGCTCGCCCACGCCAGCGCGCGCATGGCCTCGACACCGTCGGCGAGCGGCGGCCGGTGGAGCACGATGGTGTGCCGCGCGAGGATTATCGTCAGGGTCAGCCACGCCGCAGCGGTTACCGTCAGGCCGGTTACAACTATCGCCCTTCGCCTTGCCTTTCTCTTTCGCGCAGAATCGGCTTTTTTTGCGTTTAATAACTGCCGAAAGCGGCCTTTTTTGTCGAAGGGATAAGCGATGATTGCGGCGAGAAGAAGGATGTATCCCGCGTAAGTGATGCCTACGCCGAGTTCATCATGCGCCACAAGCAAGACGCTGCCCCGGAGGTCGCGGTCGTAGTCGGCCTGATAGAGGCGGTAACCGCGGTGGGCGAGGGGGCGGTTCATCGACGCCGTACCGGAAAAACGCTTGCCGCCGTCGGTGATTTTCACGCGCGTGGTATAGTCGCTCGGCGCGTTGGTGCCGGGGTAATAAGACACGAAGAAGCTGTCGAGCTGCACATCGAAAGGCATCACGCGGACATCATTCTCGGCAGTCAGAAACAGGTTCACCGGCCGCTCGCTGCGGATGTGAAGCGTGCCTCTCTCGCCGGAGATGCGCGTGGCCAAGCCGCCGAGAAGGATGATGATTAGCGCCGCGTGAAGCAGTGCTACAGCGGGCCTTTGCCATATCTTGCAACAAATAAAATATGCAACGGCCAGCAATGCCAACACCGCCCACGCCGCCGCGAACGCCCACGAGCCGTAGACCGCCGCCGACAAGCCCTCGCGCCCGGTTAAGGCATCGAGCAACGATGTGGCGGCAAGCATAATAACGACAAGCAAGAAGCAAATGTAAACGGCGTATTTCAACAGGCGCATAATGTTCGGGTTTGTGTTCGTTGATATCAATATCTTCCGCCGCCAAAGGTAGTGCAAACGCAGGCAACTTACAAATAAAATGCGCCTTTTGGGGCAAAAGGATAAAATTGATACCTTTGCAGTAGAAACAAGCATTTTTATGAAAACAACTAAGGCATACGAGGCCGACGACAAGATGATTGCCATCATCGGCGACGATTACAGTTTCTTGCAAATGCTCGGCGCGTTCGGCATAAAAATGGGCTTCGGCGACAAGACCGTCGGCGAGGTGTGCAGCGCCCAGCAAGTCGACACCTTCACCTTCCTCGCCGTGGTGAACTACACCGTCAACGGCTACATCGCCGACAGCACCATCGAGCGCCTGTCGCTTGCCACGCTTTTGCGTTACATCCGCGCCTCGCACACGTATTATCTCGACTTCGAACTGCCCCACATCCGCACCGCTTTGCTCGACGCGCTCGACATCAACGACAGCCTCGCCAAGCTCATCGTGCGCCTCTACGACAACCTCGCGCAAAGCATCCGCGGCCACATGCTCTACGAAGAAAAAACGCTCTTCCCATACGTCGAAGCGCTGCTCGCCGGCGACCTCCCCGCGAACAAGATGGTAGAGACATTTTCCAAGCACCACGCGCAAACCGACCTCCGCCTGCGCGAACTGAAAAACATCATCATCCGCTACATGCCCGCCGAAAGCCAAAGCAACCACCGCCTCATGTCCGCCCTCTACGACATCTACAAAACCGAGCGCTGGCTCCATCAGCACATCGACGTCGAAGAGGACATTTTCGTACCCGCCATACGCTGCCGCGAAGAGCAATGCAAACAAAGCAACGTGTCGCAGAGAATATCAAGTATGATTGGCTCGAACGACCGCGAGACCCTCTCCGAACGCGAGAAAGACGTGGTCGTCTGCGTCGTCGAAGGTATGTCGAACAAGGAAATCGCCGAGCACCTCTTCATCGCGCTGAACACGGTCATCACGCACCGCCGCAACATCGCCAAAAAGCTGCAAATACACACGCCCGCAGGCCTCACCATCTACGCCATCGTCAACGGCCTTGTCGACATCTCCAGCGTGAAGCTTTAAGGAAAAATTTTAAGTTAAATGCGGGTTCGAAAACAAAAATGAACCTGATGTTGAAACGTAGGCGACAACGAAGGCTGCGTGTTTTGCCGCTTAGGTGAGTCGCGTTACAGTAGCAACTAAGATAAACTTTTTTGAACCCTGAACTCCGCTCGCAAACAGGTTCGGGTTAAGTCAAAAAAAATACGGGACCGTTCTTCGCGAACAGCCCCGCATTTGTCGAATTAAATATGAGTAAATCTAAACAGTTGATCCGCCGATTTTACATCATGCCGCCCATGCCCGGCGCACCCATCGGAGCGGCCGGTGCCGGCTCGGGTTTGTCGACAACAAGGCACTCGGTGGTGAGGAACATGCCCGCGATCGACGCAGCGTTCTCCAGCGCCACACGCGCCACCTTCGCCGGGTCGATCACGCCGGCCTGACGCAGGTCTTCGTACTCGTTCGTGCGAGCGTTGTAACCGAAATCGCCTTTGCCTTCGCGCACTTTCTGCACGACGACCGCACCCTCTTGACCGGCGTTGACAACAATCTGGCGCAGCGGCTCCTCGATGGCGCGCTCGACAATCTTCACGCCCGTCTGCTCGTCAGCGTTGTCGCCCTTCAAGTTCGCCAGAACCTCCTGCGCGCGGATATATGTCGTGCCGCCGCCCGCAACAACGCCTTCCTCAATCGCGGCGCGCGTTGCGCAGAGGGCATCGTCCACGCGGTCCTTCTTCTCTTTCATCTCAACCTCGGAGTTCGCGCCGACATACAGCACGGCCACGCCGCCGGAGAGCTTCGCCAGCCGCTCCTGCAACTTCTCCTTGTCGTAGGAGGATGTGGTGTTCGCAATCTCGTTCTTGATCTGCGCCACGCGAGCCTGAATGTTCTTCTTCTCGCCCGCGCCGTTGACGATGGTCGTGTTGTCCTTTGTAACAACAATCTTCTCCGCGCTGCCGAGCATGTCGATGGTGGCTTGGTCGAGCTTCATACCCGTCTCCTCGCTGATGACGGTGCTGCCGGTGAGCACGGCGATGTCCTCGAGCATTGCTTTGCGGCGGTCGCCGAAGCCCGGAGCTTTCACCGCGCAGATCTTCAGTCCGCCGCGCAGACGATTGACAACGAGCGTGGTAAGTGCTTCGGAATCAACATCTTCCGCAACAACCAACAATGCCCTGCCGGTTTCTGCTGCCGATTGCAGGATGTTGAGGAAATCTTTGATGTTGCTGATTTTCTTGTCGTAAAGGAGCACGAGCGGATGGTCCATGACGCACTCCATCTTGTCGGTGTCGGTTACGAAATAGCCGGAGAGGTAGCCGCGGTCGAACTGCATGCCTTCGACGACGCCGATGTATGTCTCGCGGCTCTTGCTCTCCTCGATGGTGATCACGCCGTCTTTCGACACCTTGCGCATTGCGTCGGCGAGCAGCTTGCCGATTTCGGGGTCGTTGTTCGCGCTGACCGTCGCCACTTGCTCGATTTTATCGTAGTTGTCGCCCACAAGTTCGGCCTTCGATTTGATGAACTCGACCACTGCTGCGACGGCTTTGTCGATGCCGCGTTTGAGGTCCATCGGGTTGGCGCCGGATGTAACATTTTTTAAGCCTTCGTTCACGATTGCCTGCGTGAGGATGGTCGCGGTGGTGGTGCCGTCGCCCGCGTCGTCGCCCGTCTTCGAAGCCACGCTCTTGACAAGCTGCGCGCCGGTGTTCTCGAACTTGTCTTCGAGCTCGATCTCCTTCGCCACGGTTACGCCGTCTTTCGAGATCTGCGGCGCGCCGAATTTCTTCTCTAAAACCACGTTGCGCCCTTTCGGACCGAGCGTTACCTTCACGGCATCCGCCAACTGATCAACGCCGCGTTTGAGCAAATCGCGCGCGTCAACATTGTATTTAATTTCTTTTGCCATAGTTGTTTGAAATGTTTTAAAACGTTAAACACGATTACGCGATGATTGCCAACACATCGCTCTGCCGCATGATGAGCAGCTTCTCGCCGTCGAGCTCCACCTCCGTGCCGGCGTACTTGCCGTAGAGCACCGTGTCGCCTGCCTTGAGCGTCATCTCCTCGTCCTTCGTGCCGTTGCCCACAGCCACAACTTCGCCTTTCAGCGGTTTCTCCTTCGCGGTATCGGGGATGATGATGCCGCCGATTTTCTCTTCAGCTGCCGCGGCCTTGATGATCACGCGGTCTGCCAATGGTTTGATGTTCATAGTCGTTATTGTTTTGTTTAAAATGTTTGCCCGTAGCAATCGTTCGAAGCCGAAAGGTGCTAAAAGTGTGCCAATCGCGCGCGTTCTGACATTTTGGCATAGTTGCCTTTCAGGTTAATGCGAAGTTCTTAGCAACAATTACAATTTTGAATGAAATGGAGTGGGGCGGAGGTTGAATGTTTTTCAATTTCGAATTAGCCTAAAAAACAGGCTGGTTGCAGTTAATTTACTACTTTAATTAGTAAGTTGTAACTAACTGAGTATCAAATAATTAACTTATTTGCAAATTACCTAATTGTAAATTACCTAATTGCAAATTGTCTGATTGTCAATTGCCTAATTGC
This sequence comes from Prevotella sp., assembly GCA_021204905.1. Taxonomy (GTDB): domain Bacteria; phylum Bacteroidota; class Bacteroidia; order Bacteroidales; family Bacteroidaceae; genus Prevotella. The sequence continues at coordinate 306,406 of JAJPYN010000008.1, read as the reverse complement.
AAATTGCCTAATTGTCAATTGCCTGATTGTCAGTTGCCTAATTGCTAATTGGCCGTTTGCTTAATGCTTGTTTAAATTTCAACGTGCAGTGCCCGCTCAACGACTTGGTGCATGTCGTAATATTTGTATTCGGCAAGCCGACCGCCGAAAAGGACGTTAGGCTCCCCGTCCGCCAACGCTTTGTATTCCTGATAGAGAGACGTGTTACGCTCGTCGTTCACGGGATAATACGGCTCGCTGCCCTCGTGCCACTCGGAGCTGTATTCCTTCGAGATAACCGTCTGCGGACACGCCTCCACCTCAGCGCCGAACATCTCGAAATGTTTGTGCTCGATGATACGCGTATAGGGCACTTCGCGCTCGGTATAGTTGACGACGGCGTTACCCTGCCAGTTCGCCGTGTCCTTTATCTCCGTCTCGAAAGTTACCGTGCGGTACTCCAACTTGCCGAAACAATAATCAAAGTATTCGTCAACCGCACCAGTGAACACCACTCGGTCTGCAAGTCGGGACAGTTCCGCACGGTCCTTCAGATAATCACAGCCGGTGCGAACCTCGCTGCCTTCCAACAAGCGGCTTATCAATGCGTTGTATCCACCGATTGGGATGCCTTGATATTTGTCATTGAAATAATTGTTGTCAAACGTGTAGCGCACGGGCAGACGCTTGATGATGAATGCCGGCAACTCTGAACACTTCCGTCCCCATTGCTTCTCCGTGTAGCCTTTTATCAGCGCTTCGTAGATGTCTTTGCCTATCAGCAGCTGCGCCTGTTCTTCGAGATTGCGCGGTTCCGTGGTGCCTGCCGCCGCCATCCGCTCCACCGCTTCACGGCGCTGCTCCTCCAACTTGGCTTGTGCCTCGCCGGGTGTGCGCACGCCCCACATCTGATAGAACGTGTTCATGTTGAACGGCAGATTGAAGAGCCGCCCTTTATAGCTGGCGACGGGCGAGTTGGTGTAGCGGTTGAACTCCACGAGGGAGTTGACGAAATCCCACACCTCCTTGTTCGACGTGTGGAAGATGTGTGCGCCGTATTTGTGCACGTTTATGCCACACACGCTCTCGCAATACAAATTGCCGCCCGTATGCGCCCGACGGTCTATCACGAGGCAACGTTTGCCCTGCCGCACAACACGATATGCGACGACCGCACCGAACAGGCCCGCACCTACTATCAAATAATCATATCGCTTCATCGCCCGCTCCGTTTTTTCGATAAATATTTTGTTGCAATTAGTCGATTGAACCAACTTGCTGAATGCAAATTATGGCAGACTGAATATTTGAAATTTCCGGATGCTCAAAGCGTTGCAAAATTCCTCCACGTGATTTACCGCTTTCGTCCTATCCGTCTCATTTTCTCCATACACGGAGAAATACCATTTGACCGCATCATCCGTATGTGAGACAATCTCTTTGAAATACGGCATGTCTATGTCATTCAGGGAATGCCCGTACACAACAACCTTGCCCGTATCTCCAAGAGACAACCAATACAATCTGTTTGCGGCTATAATGCCGTCCGTATCTTTCTTCTGGAAGTTTACGATATTCCCCATTGTCTCGATTGCCTCGTACTCGTGAAGCATGTCGTTTTCCGACTCCTGCAATCTTGCGTCAACGTGCCTATTATGACCCAATACCAAAGTCTCCCCGGTGTTTCTCCTGCCATGGATGTAGTTTATTCTGTCCTTGGGTATATGATAAAGCGTCTCCAAGGTTTCGGTATAATTGAAAGTAAGGAACTTGCCGTTCTCGTCAAAGTAAGGGATGTCAATTTTTCCAACATCAATATCCACAGATTCAACCCATTTTTCAAACAACTCCCGGAAGGATTCGAACATATCTTGAAAAGAACACACGGCGGTGTCTTCCATCGCACTGGATGTGGTCATGAAATGGTCGATGTCCAATTCAAGATCTTCCGTTGATTCTTTGTAAGCGGCTTTAAGATCGGGCTTTCCTAAAGCATTTTCCAAGTCGCACCACAATTCGAGTTCCGTGCCTTCGGCATTCTTTTGAAGGTAACAGGTTTCGAGAATACCGACAAATTCACACATGAACCTGGAATTACAATGAGAGAAGGCATATTTCTTGAAATCCGAATACTGACTTTCTATGCCATGACACAAGTCGAAGCCGTTTCCTATGATGTGCAGGGTTGGCATAACCTCACCAATTTATTAAGTGTTGGGCAGAACATTAATCCAGTCCGTGTGCTATTTGTTATTAGAAAAATCTTTGACAACGAACATAATCTATATTTGGGGTATGTTCTGACGATGAATTATATCCAGTTTACACTAATTTTAAAAATTCAGTCGCCAAGAAAGAATGGTTTCTCTTCATAAACTCCAGTATCTTAACAACTTGGTCATGCAAATCTTTATTCTTCCTGATGTCTTCGTCATAGTTTGCAAAAAGTCTTGTCATTATCTTTTCCAAGTTGGAGATGACGGAAAATGATGCATTTTCATGGAATGCGAATCCGTCAATTATTGATGATATCACAGGGACGATCTGCTTTACATAATTTTTCCCGATTGATGTGAAGACACGAGAAATGGCGTAAAGTGTGGTATAATGATGTGGAAGGTCTCCGGCTATTCTGGCGTAAAAAGCCACGTCTTTTTCTTCCAGACGGAACCAATCATCGCTTAACTTGGTCAGGTATTCAGGATTTATCATATATCCATTCAGCATCTGCGGATTAGAGCGTCTAATGATGTTTTTATTTTTGACTACGTTATCATAAAGAGAGTCCCACACTATCCAGAAATTTTCATATGTACCTATCCGGGCTGCCGTTTCTACAAATGCCGATAGAAAGGACTCGTAGTCGGAATCTCCTTTGATGAATGGAACGTAAAAACTTATCAAACATTTCACCTCGTCTTTTGGTGAACGCAGGATATACTCCGCCACGACATACGCATCTATGTGGGTCGTTCTCACGCGTCTATAATGATTGTTTTCGTTTGGCTTCCACAGTGCCGCCATCTTCTCTATACAGCAGTTGCCGAGTTCGCGATTCTTCGGTGTCGTTGTTAGCAGACTCAATACAGTGAGTGCCTGTTCGGAGTTCATCGCATCAAAATCCCCATGTCGCAATTTCTGTTGATACTTGGCAAGCGTCTCTCTCATGAAGTCTTCATGCTCGTCCCAAAGGCGACACTTTTCAATCATGAATCTGACGTTGTCGCACGAGCGGGCATTGGCAATGACTTCATGATGTTCGGCATAGGTTATAAGTATATCCTGTAACTGTTCTCTTTTGTTGACCGGGTCCAAAAGAGTCGGAAATCCCAACAAGGTCACTTTAAAACAGGAAAGTGATGAACTTAATTGAAACTCAGGACGAGAGAGGGCGTCAAACAAATATCCGCGACATTCTGCCTTTGTTTCTTCCGTCAACTTGTCTGATAGTTGCGTCAAAAGGACAGCACTTGCCACGCCGGGTAGGAACTCATCTCCCATGGCTTTGTTCATGGATAAGCCGTTTTCATCCAACTGCATTAAAATCTCATGAATAGTATCTAAAACCATATACGGATTCCGTTCATAGGGGCTATTCTTTATCGCTTCCAAATCTCCTTCATTTCGTTTTTGAGCCCAGAAACGAAGATTAGAACCTTTTAAAAATTTCTGTGAACTTTCCGCTATTTTATGGCTTTCTTCCAGCATTTCGGGAGTAAGCGCAGGTGTTATTTGCGTACCTTTCTGTCCATTCGACAAAGTTTTCTCTTCTTTCTTCATCGAAGCATAATCAACACGGGCAATGATGAAATTATACCCGGACCATTGTTCCCTTTCCGGCATTGCAGCTACTTGCTCTTTCAATCTTTTTATCACGTCCTGGCATTTATCAAATAGTTTCTTGTATTTTTCTTCATCACGGTCAGCATTAGCCGCTTGCATCATCAGTAGGCCCCTCTCCAAATGAGAATGACGATGATTCCTGCCGTTTTCTTCCTTTCGTTCCTCCCAAAGTCGTTCGTGGCCAATATACGCAAACGACAGACTGTTTGCACAGGTCTCATGGGAATAACGTTGCAAATCCATCCTAAGGAAACGAATATCTTGCACTATGAAAAGCAATACATCTGTAAACTTATCAATATTCGACATGGCAATACTTCCCACAACGGCATAGAGCGATGCCGAGCGTGATTCATAAAGTATTCTCCAAAGCATACTGTTGACTTTCTCAAATATCTTTTTGTCATGCGTGTTCTCAAGAAGATTCAGCAAGTATGACTCCAAGGCCATATGCATGCATTCGAGCATCTCCGGCATGGCTCCGCCGGATGTTCCGCGATACATGCACCACAATGACTCGTTGGCTATAATGTCATGCTTGCTTCCGTCAGGCAGTGTTACAGTGATGATTTCTATGTTGTTATTGGTGCGGTTGCTCTTTCTGTATTTGTCGATTGCGTAGTTCATGAAATTTATGATGAACCCGAGTGTGATATCATTGTTATCCTTTGAGTAATTTTCCGCATTCAATAGCGATAGGATGGGAGTTTGGAATGCACTTTCCGGGAAGTACGCATTGCATCCATCATAAGATTCATTCAATCCGAAGGCTTTCTCGATGCCGGTGCATCCTCGATCAAAAAACGGGTTGTTATCGTTGTCTTCAGATTGTTCACACCACAATATGCTCAACAGTCGGATGATTTGAGGGTAGCAATGCTTAGAGATGCAAATGATGTCCATATCAAATTCGCCTTTCAACACATGTTCCACGAGTTCATAATAGGGATCCAAATGATGTGTCCAGTGGTTATCAACCACCTCATCGAATATTTGTTGTAGTTCAGTTTTTATTTCATTGGCGTAAAGACAAACCAACTGAGACCAATTTCTCTCGTTGCGACTCATGATAACATCTTCTCCATTTCGGCGCATCTCAGCCATTACTTGAAAGATATGAAGTGCCAGTTTTCCGCCAAGTTCCACTTTCTCGCCTTTCGCATTTTGATAATAGAGAAAATTGAAAAGGAAATCACGCACGGTTTTAAGGTTTTTCATATAGTAATCGTCTATATGGCTATAGATAAACCTGACCGCCTCCTCCCACCCGGAACCTGCCGGCGTGGTCATATGATATTCCTTGCCCTCAATCTTAATGGTAGTCCGTAGTTTGCACGACACACACAAGATGTCGACAAAGTGATTGAACAGTTTATAATTATCGGCTTCAAGTTCCTGGATATTGCGGTCGAACCAGCCGGCGGCAGCTCCGGTCGAACTGCCTATACACTCCATGATGGCATCCGTCCACCGATTATCATGTCCGGAAAAGGCTTCGTCACCAATATAGGATGTCTCCACGGATTCTTCTTCCAAACATTCGGCATACCAACGTTTGAAGGCATTGACATATCGGAAAGAGGGTTCTGTAGTATTCAGCAATTCAAGTACTTTGGCTTTGTCGGACAATTCGTTGTACAGAATATAATCAAGTGTCCAGTCGGCATAAATATCGTGTTTTACGAAGAATCCTTTGTGTGGTTCATACCCGAGGATGTCGACGCTTACCAAATAAGTCGCTGATTCGAAATCCCCTTTATAGTCAATATAGTACGCCACTGTTTCCAATTGCCGATTGACGATCTCTTTCAAACAATGATCCCTTTTTAACTGTCGGGCTTTTGATCCTTCTCCCCAAACCTTCTGTTCCCAAACGCTTTTTCTGAAAGATTTCAGATTGAGTTGTCCTTCGACACCAAGTTCGCAATACCTGGCAAAAAAGAAAGGTGTATGGATTTGACACCTTAGTTTGAAGTCATCGGGCAACCTTATTCCGTTTTCATAGGATAATTTTGTCAGTTCATCATCACTGATTCCGTCCACTTTGACAATTGTAACAGCGAGTGAAAATTTTTCTTTAAGGAGACGCGTCAACTCATCCTGCGTGTTGTCACGGCAGGTGAATATGAAGTTCCACCCTTTTTCACGCAATATTGTAGTGAGTGACAAAAAGGGTATCACATTGTCCAGTTCCGTGATTTTCTCCGCTGAATCAATCACCAACACCTTGTGCTCGGTACCTTTGAAGTAGTCGGCGAATCCGGCCAAAGTGTAGTTGCGGGCTAACGAGAACAAATCGTTGACCGCATTGGTATTCAGCTGGCCGGCATTGATTATATAGAAAGAATAGTCGTCACGATTCTGATATTTCTCGCAATACATCTTGACGATGGCCGACTTCCCCATTCCGCTCTCACCGGATACAAGTACATTCTCTCTATTGGAAATCAACTTGTCCAGTTCATCAACAATATGGGTTCTGTCAATGGTGACCGACTTTTCACCAATGGCAAAGTTCGTTTTTATAGTGTCCAACCACAGCTTGTTGGCAGCGTTCACATCCTCCTGGATGTGGTTGAGATTTGAATTAGAATTGAAGAACACGTCATATGCGAGAGGATTCCGTTGCACCAGGTCAAGGACATTATCCCCATATAACCACTCCAATTCTATGCCAATCTCTTTCGCCTTGTCCTCAATCCTGATTTGCCCTTTTGTCCTATTATTTCCAACGCGTGGATTACCCCAAGCCGAGTTTGTATAGATAATCTGTTTGGTTTGCCCCTTTTCGACTTTTTCCAACGACTCCAATATCTGGTTTGGATTAATCCTGCCGTCTTCAAAGAACTTCGCCTGAAAACCGACAACACTGTCGCCATCCTTTATCACAGCCGTTTCATTACCCGAATGGTTCTTGAAATAGGGCAGAGAATCTCCCAACCCGTATCTTGTTCTGAACAAGAGTCGAGCCAGAGCCTCGAACGCCGCATTCTTCCTGCCGGCATTCTTTCCCGAGAATTCATCCCATGTCGGGTTTCCCATATTATAGCTGTTCTATTTGGTAGTCTGACTCATTATCAGGCTAAGCATCTCGACAATAGAAATCAACGCATTTGTAATTATGTAATTATGCCTGATTCTATGGAAAAAATACGTATTAAGAGTTGGACGGAATCTTGTTCACTATATCAAGAAACTCTCTCTTCTTTTCTTCCCATCGGCTTTCATCTACGCTTTCCAAATGAAAACTTTCAACAATCATTTTTTTCAAATCATTCAACTGCTTCATGGCATTGTCATAATCATCAACAAGAGCGGATACATATCTGTCATCAATTACTCCTTTCATCTTATCATATTTAAAACCTTTCACGAGAAAAGAGAAAAACGTCTTTTTCAGCACCCAAGCCGCCCCCATCTCATTCAAACAACATGGGCTTGCGTAATAGTTGTCGGAATGTATGAAAACAACGAACAAATTATAATTATTAAATTGTTTTAGCAGATAGTCGTAAATGTTTTCTCCGTGTGGAATCGCATAGCTTGGTATAGAAGAACAGAATAATTTGTCTTTAATACCCCCACCTATAAATAAAAATTCCAAAAGATTTACCAGAGCATTGACAAATGCTCGATCGTCATGTGAATGACTAATGAAAATCTTAAATGATTGTTTTTTACTCTGCTCATTATCATCTACTAAATATGCCATATTATTCTCGATTGCTTTTAGCATCGTCAAATTCCGATTGACAATCCTTATGCCTTGGGTTTTAAAATGCATCCAATGTTCAGGTGTTGAAATTTCAAAATCTTTAATTATATCCCGGAAACTTTTGCAAAAGGGCAATTTTAGCATCATTGATATGGCATATTCCCATTCTCGAATCCTGTTTGTTGTCTGCTGTTTCGCATCTTCATCAATTGTGTCAGGCATAATGGTAAAAGAACTTTCTAACATGACGCCAGGAGATACTTGCAGAGACTTTAATTGTCCCAATATCGACTCCCCGATTAAAATCTCTTCCTTAATTGATTCTTCGAATTGTTTTCTTGTCATAATGCATAAGTTGTTAGCTAAAATTCAATATTTAAGAAAGCGAAATCATGTCTTCTGCCTCCTGATGGTGAGCGTTATGGTCTCAGCGTGACTGCAGGCAAAATCATCGACATCGGCGACAACAAGGGCGAGGTAGCCGCCGCCACCGGCACCGGGCATCTTCCACGCCAGCACACCGTCTTCACGGCTATAACGGTCGATGTATGCCTGCACATTGTCGCGTATCATGGCGGGGAACATCGCGACTTGGGCGTTGAACGAGGCTTTATAGGCAGACGCAAAAGCGTTGAGGTTTTTGACCAGAATGGCGTGCCAACATTCGTCTGCTGCACGTGCGAGAGCCTCCACCTTTTCCTTCGTTATGTCTTTGCCTTCGACCACCGAGCAGCCCGGACGGCGGGGTTCCATCGGCACCATGCACACATGACGCTCCAGCCACGCGAGCACGTCCTCGTCGTTGCAGGTCTCTATCTTTTCCGGCCAGTACCTGTTGTCGTAATAATGGCGGCAGAGGCCCGGTACGCAGATGCCTATCGCGTCCTGTGCGCCGCTTATGATGCCGTCGCAGCGTTCGGGGTCGTTTTCGAAGCAGAACACCAGTTTTGCAAGGATCTCCGGAGCCATATCGGGCAGTCTCATCGGCCACACCTTCTTTATCATGTTCCGGGTGGACGTGGACAGCCCGCAGCGCTCGCGTATCTCGAAGGTAGGCTCCAGACTAATGGTTATTGCCCAACCGGGAGCGTAACAACTCACGTACGGCTGGTCTATCCACGTGCCGGCAAGGTCGAGCCGGGTGGGTATCCGGTTGGTCTGTTCTTTAAGCGATGTGCTGGAACGGGCTTCGAGTCCGTCGGCGGGGATGCGCTCCAACTCTATGTATTCGATGCCGCGCTCCTCGCAGAACTTCCGCTTCATCTCGCTACCGCCGTCGGCGTTTACAACGAGGATGTCGGGTTTGAGAAAATCAACTGTCGGAACAAAGTCCATGACGCCCTCGCCTTGGTTGATAAAGGCATCCTTGACATAGCGTATGGCCTTCACCATATACAGGCGTTCGTTCTCCTTGTACACCGTCTGGTGGTTCTTGTACTTGAGTATTGTGGCATCGGAGCCTATGCCGACGTACAAATCCCCGTATTGCGCCGCCTGGCGGAAGAACTCCACATGTCCGCTGTGAAGCAGGTCGTAGCATCCGCTGACAAATACTTTCTTTGCCATAAGTCAGATTGATTTTGTCTTCATCATCTTTATCACTTTCATCACATCTCGTTACGCCGTTTTCATCTTCTTCCTTTTCCACTCAACGCCCAGCGAATAGGCGAAGACCACAAGGAAGCAAACAAAGGGCACAATATAGGAAGTGTTTATGCAAAAACGGTCGGAGACAAGGCCCTGCACGGGTGTTATGAGCGCTCCGCCCACTATTGACATGATTAGTCCCGAGGCACCTATCTTGGCATCCCTGTCCACGCCTTCGAGGGCCGTGCCGTATATGGTGGGGAACATGAGCGACATGCAGAAACTTGTTGTTATGAGGGCAAAAATAAGGATATTCGGCTCGTGGGTTCTCGATATTATTATACTGCTTGCCATCGCAACAACGGCGGTGCACAGCATCAAAAACGTGGGACGGACGAACCTCATCAGCCAAGTGAAGAAGAAACGCGCAAGGCAGAAGGCAGCTATCGATGCCAGATACACGTCCGATGCCGGTGCCTCGCTCATCCCCGTCTCCTGCGTCACGATGCGTATGGTGAACGACCACACGCCAATCTGGGCACCGAGATAGAAGAACTGTGCCATGACGCCGTACCTGTACCTTTTGTTCTTCCACAGTCTCCGGAACGAAGCTCCGACGGATTCCCCGCCCGAGTCCTTGCCTTCGGGCATACCGGCAAAGAGCATGGCGATGAGAATGGCAATCAAGACCACGCCCAGTCCCATATATGTTCCCGAGACGGAGTAAAGGCTGATGTCCTGCAGAATAAAAGTGCGGCTGACAAGGATTCCGAGGATTGACCCGAGAGGATTCAGGCTCTGCGCAAGGTTCAGCCTCCTCGTTGCGGTCTCAGGGGAACCCATCGACATGATATAGGGATTAGCCGTGGTTTCGAGTACCGAGCATCCGCCCGCCATGATGTATATCGCCACGAGGTAGAAGGCATAACTCCCAATTGCCGCTGCGGGATAGAACAGCATCGCGCCCCAAGCGTACAGGGCCAGCCCCAGTATGATGCCGATTTTGAACGAGTACCTGCGAATGAACAGCGCTGCCGGCAGGGCAAAACAGAAGTAAGCGCCGTAGAACGCGAACTGTACGAACGACGTCTGTGTGTCGCTCATGTTCATTATCCTCTTGAACGCCGCAAGGAGCGTGTCCGTCATGTTGTTGGCCAGGCCCCACAACAAAAACAGTGTGCTCACAAGGATAAATGGTGCGTAGTATCTCCTCTCGAGTGCCTGCATTATGTTACTTAATCATTCGGTCTTAAGATAAACAATGGCATATAACCATTCAGTCATATTACCAAGGGGAGACAAATAGTTACTTGATATTTGCCTTCTGTTTTAAAAGTTCAATTATCTTTCCAATTTTTGCAGAGAAGGTTTCTGCCGTAATCCTATCAATCTTTTCACGATGTGGAATATCGTTGTCAATTTTTTTCTTTATCGTTTCCAAAACCGGTATATCATCAACATAATAATGATGCCAGCTTATAATTCTGTCTACGCCATACAGATTTCCCAGAATAATAGTCATTTTATAAAGAGATTGGTTGTCCAGATGCAGAAATCTTTCGCTCAAAACCTCTGCATCCACGCCCTCGAACTGAGCGGAGAGTTCATATCGTCGCGAATGGTCAGGCAAAGTCTCAGTCAGTATGTTCTCATAATTGTCTACATTTTTTGAATCCAACTTGTCCCAAAATTCTTGCAGTTTATTTCTCCGCGAAGCCATTGCTTTATCAAGCTTGTTAAAAAAATAGTCTTTTATCTCCTCCTCCCAAAAACCGCTTTTGGACTCGTCGCCGGGAATACCGGACAAACAATAATATACATGCTGTTTCAAGTTAATATCATATTCAGCATTATCAAAGAAACAGTCGATTGCTGCAATGCATGCTGATTTCATATTATCAACATCCTCCAAAAGATTGTTGCTGTGAATATACGACATGGCTAAAATATCATACAACAATCCATCAACTGACGTATATGCATGATTATCCAAAGCCTTTCTTGTGATTTTTACGAGTTTATCAAATTCTTCATTGCTGAGAAGGTAGAGATTTCGAAATAATTTTACAGCCGGCGTCATTGATTTCTCTTTATCAATCAAGTATTCGTTAGCATACGTTTTCGGCATGACGCCCTCCTTATAATACTTGATAATGTCGCCTACAAGCATGCGGTTTAAATCCGAACAATTCAATGTTCTCAGTCCTTGCACATATTTAGAGTTGAAATCAATTACCGTTTGTTTCTTCGCCTCATCAAAGATAGTATAAGAGGCGTAATCTTCTATTATCTTGTCGTTTGCCAACAAATGGGAGTAGGTAATAATGAAATGAATAAGCAACACCTTGTAAAACGAATCCAGACGGTCGGAATCCGCGTACAGTCCTTCTATATATTTATACGCTAAATTGAAATCCTGCAGACAATGTCGGAGTGTGCGAAGATTGCCGTAACCGGTCATACGATGCACTGCCGAAATAAGTGCCGCGTATTTGTCATAATCCATTTCCAACTCAGAGCAGAATGTTCTCAACGCGGACATCTCATCTCCCTTTACTGTGAACGCCCTCCCGATGGTCTTTTCCCTATGTTTTTTGAAGTCGTCGTCAGCTTCTTGCATTAGTTTGCTGTCATCCCCGATTACAATGACTTTGCATTCGCAATGTTCGACCAGATAATTGACAAAGCCCATCCACTCTTTCACAGGAATCAGGCTCCTCTCGAAATCGTCAAAAACTAAAACTTTTGTTCCCGTGATATCCTTCAAATTCTTATCTTCAAATATGGATATGATGTCTAAATCAATCGTTATAATCCCTCCCGTAGATTTTTGGCTTACGAATTTGGATGAACGTTTAATCATTTCATTTCCAATTTTGGAGACCTTCGTGTGAAGAATAGGCCAAGTTTTCCGCTTTATATCATCTATGATTTGACTGGTTTGACGTTTGCCGTAAAGGGAAATGTATATCGATTTTGACACAATTCTTTTTCTTTGTTTTTTTGAATTGTTCCGAATTAAGAAACTTGTCAATTTACAAGGTGTTTTATAGTTGTAAGATTGCTCGTTGGTCTCCAACCACTTTTTTATAAAGAAAGTTTTCCCACATCCCCATTCGCCATTCAGCATTACTGCATATCCCGGGCTGGGCAACTCCACATAACTGTCTAAAAATCTTGTGATATCTTCGTTCATATAAATAGTTTATCCTCAAAAAATCATGTTAAAGTCGATAACCGTTCAAAAATTTTAGACAAGGGAAGTATCTTCTGATGGTGCAGAAAATGGCTAATGCAATCAAAATCGTGATTGAAGGAACCAAAATGTACAGTATACAACAAAACAAATCAGTATCAGGATGCAACAATTTGAACGAATATCTGCGGATAATTACCAGTATTGGTTTATGGCTTGCATATATAAAAAACGAAGCCGTGGAGAGAATAAAAGTCTTTTTTTGCCATCTGTCGGATGCTCTATTTTCATAAACCACCATTGCCCCGAAAATCATTGTAACGGTTCCGACATGATAAATAAAACCGGAAAACTGAATGTCATAGAAATAGCCTATTGAAGCAAATATCATTAAAGCCACAATTGCAACATTCATTAAAATTGATGTTCTTTCGCTCACGGTAGAAAATAAATTCTTTTTATTCAGTCCCATGTAAGCACCCCATGTGAAATAAAACCAGCAGGCAGTGCTGAAGCCTTTAAAGGGTAAATGAATATTTAATAAAAGGAAGAGACCTAATAAAATGACACCAAACCATTTTAAATATTTGGCAATTAGAAAAACAAGGGGTGAGCACAAAGAGATTATAAATAAATCACGTATAAACCATAAGGCATTGACGATTGGCATACCTGTAGAATCTAACGCATACATATTTTTCCAGATATCCAGTAAGGAACAATCCAAAATAGATTTGTAGCCGTCCTTCTCCATCACAGAATCTCCAGAGGTCAGCATTGCCATACAACTGAATAGCAAGAAAACAATAATGTTCCAACTGAGATAGGGAATTAATAGTGATTTAATCCTTCGTTTTGTTTTCTCAACGTAATTAATTCCTGCTATACCTTTTGCCATATCTGTCTTTATGAAATACAAATAGCCGGAAATAAAGAAGAACGTCGGAACTGCTATACCTGGGATTACATGTGACACTATATTTCCCATATAGAAATACAAATTACCCCCCCATTCAGAATATTTTCCGCATGAATATCCGGAGTGTAATAGTGTAAGAAAACAATTAATGCTGCAAGAGGAAAGCGAATATCCCTGATAGCATTTGATAATGTTTGGTTCATGTTAAATTATGGCTTTAAAGATTTAGAACTTCAAGATAGAAAGCGAACATTCCTTTTCTCGTACGGATTGTCCCCTTTTATTAGTCTCTCTGTACAGTATAACTTTGAAAGAATGAGCAATATTATATGCCAAAATATGATCATGGTATGATATTTGCTAGCTTGCGACATAGTGCCATTGGCATATCGTTATGCTTAAAATCCAGTTTTGGATATAACGGCAGTTTTCATCTATCTTCCTGTTGATTAAGATAGCGGAGTTCCTCTTCGACAACAAGGGCAGTTAACATGTTTAATCCGAAAATTCCGAGAATGGCAAATTTTTCAGACGACACAATTCAAAAAGTTTGGGAAAAGGCAGAAGTCGTTTTTGGCAATGATCCAAAGGTTTGGCGTCAAGACCAATGTAAAGCTTGGATTGGAAGAAATTTCTATGGAAACAGAGACAGTGAATATGGATGGGAAATAGATCACATTACTCCCGTTTCTAGAGGAGGTACAGATAACCTCTCCAATCTTCGCCCTTTACAATGGGAGAATAATGCATCCCGTCAAGACGAGCGTCTTTCTTGTAATGTTACATCGTCAGGAAATCGTAATATCAAAAAATAAATCCTGTTGATTGTGCTTTGAACCTCTTCTACTCTAACCTTGCTGCAAACAAGGTTATGAGCCTTATTAAAGCTACTGTCAGTTTGGCACTATGACAGTAACTTGTTCTTTCAAAACTCTGCCCATTACATCGTATAATATATGGAAATATTGTATTCGTTCTGAAAAATGAAGATTCTCAGGTAATTCTAAGAACCTTAATTTCCAGCGGGGGGGGGAAAAATAGTGATTTCGTTATCGAGGATTTTACGATATGTGTATATGTTTATCTTAATTATTTAATTGCTTTTTCCTCATAAATCGCCTTGTAGCGTTCAGCCATCGTGTCCACGTTGTAGTTAACAAGGATATCCGACGATGCGGATTCGGTTATTGCCTTGCCGTCCATCCTGCCGCAAATAATGTCATTTATTCTTCTCGCATATTCTTTTGCGTCATGGCAAATGAAGCCATTGTCACCATCCCTAATTACATCCTTGTTGCCGATGACATCACTGACAAGACACACTTTTTTAAGAAACATTGCTTCCAATAAAGATATAGGCAAACCTTCCCATAATGACGGGAGGATAAAAAAATCGGCGTCTCTGAGTATCTCGAGTGCCGTCGGTCTGCTTACCCAACCTGTTACCGTTATATTAGAGGAGGTAAGCTGATTCTTTAATTCGCCTTCGCCAATCCATGTGAACTTCATATCGGGTAAGCTCTCCGCTATCTTATTGAACAGCGCGGGATTCTTTTGAAGGAGTATGCGTCCGCTCGTGCAGACTCTTACAGGACTTTCGGGCCGTCTGAATAAGCGGACGTATGACCGCAACTCCGTTGTATTGATTCCGTTGTTTACGTAAGTGCAATTCTTGGAGAGTTTCTTCGCCTCTTCATATTCACCTTTGCTGCACGCTATCGTCTTAGCATAGCGGAATGCGGATAACCATTCGAGTGACTTGTACAGCAATCTTTTCAGGGATGACCCGTTTCCCGACAAGAAGGAATATCCATGGGGAGTGTAGAACACGGAAGCTATTTTGCAAGGCAATGACCATCTGCCTACAAATCCTGCAGCCGAGGAATGGAGATGAACGATGTCTGGCTTGATTTGCTTGTATAATCTATATGTATCAATATATGCTTTGGGATTAAATACCGTACCAAGGGCACCGTTGAAAGAACGCATCCTTATGAGATGAATTCTCTTGTCAAACAAATCCTCCACATTGTCAGGGGTCAAAGGCCGGACACCATAAAGGATATATATTTCATATTCTTCTACTTGCCTTTTAGTAATGTCGATGAGGAAATTCAATACCCCGGAAGCAAATGCTTCCGCCACATGCATTATCTTCTTCATGCCACCGCCCTCCACTCTTCATTGAATGCGGGGCATAGTGGCGACAGCTCATGAATGCGAAGCTCTACATTCTCTCCCCCCCCCATCAAGGTTTTTTCATTGGAATGAATAAATCTCTCTATAAAGAACCAATCCGATATTGCCTCCTCCAGCGTGTAACGGAACTTGTAGCCCGAGTTTGCGAGTTTTTCCCCGCTGATATTCGTTGAGACCATCAGCTTTCTCACCCTGGCGGGACAGATGCCCATCGGCGAGCCAACACAGGCGGCAAGCGTCGCAATAGGCATCAACACCCACGAGGGTATCAACGGCACACGACGTTTCAAACCCGTTACATCTTTTATAGTTTCCACTATGTGTTCTATGCTGTAAGCCGGTTCGAACGTGCAGTTGTATATCTCCACGTTATTCTTTTGATTGTCGAGACACCAATGCATAAACCGCACGAGTTCCTTTACGTATATGCATGCCTTGACGGTATCCTTACGCCCCGGGTAGATGAATTCCCCTTTCCGTATGCTCCAATACAAGCGGGTGAAGTTGCCGTTCTCTCCTTTGCCGAAGACCACTCCCGGACGTACTATCAAGAGTTTCCGATGGGATGAATCCTTCGCTTGCCATGCGACGTGTATCTTCTCCGCCACCAACTTGGAGATGCCGTAAGGCGTGTTGGGCGTGGGCAACGTCTCTTCCGTCTTCAACTCCTCGGCCGCGCCGTAAGGGGCGATGCTGCTGGTGAAAACGATCCTCTTTATTCCATACTTCTCTGCAAACGCACATACGTTCTCGGCACCACGGATGTTCGTCTCGAAATAGGCCATGTCGGGATGCCCGGGCGTCCGGTGTACGGCGGCGAGATTGAAAATAATATCATCTGGGGTTGGCGTAAAAGGAAGATCCTCTATCGGCTTTCTCACATCGCAATAGACATATGTGGAATTTCTTGTTTCCCCGTCAACAACAGGTGATTTCCAATGTTTGATTGTGGTATAATCCTCAATCTCTTTTTCCGTCATGTTGCCACTGTCCAATTTGGCGGGGTCAACAATGTCGAGGTTCCACACTTTACATTGCGGATATCGCTCGTGCAAGAGATTTGCCAAATGCGTGCCGATGAAACCTGTGCCACCCGTTATTATATAATTCATAATTTTAAGATTTTCCCGAATTAAGGTTTCCGTTCTCATAAATTTTGCTGTATTCCATAGCCATCAAGTCCACGTTGTAGTTAACAAGGATATCCGACGATGCGGATTCGGTTATTGCCTTGCCGTCCATCCTGCCGCAAATAATGTCATTTATTCTTCTCGCATATTCTTTTGCGTCATGGCAAATGAAGCCATTGTCACCATCCCTAATTACATCCTTGTTGCCGATGACATCACTGACAAGACACACTTTTTTAAGAAACATTGCTTCCAATAAAGATATAGGCAAACCTTCCCATAATGACGGGAGGATAAAAAAATCGGCGTCTCTGAGTATCTCGAGCGCCGTCGGTCTGCTTACCCACCCTGTTACCGTGATATTCGGAGAAGTAAGCTTGTCTTTTTGTTCTCCTTCACCTATCCATGTGAACTGCATGGCCGGCAGTTGCTCGGCAATCTCATTGAACAGCATAGGATTTTTCTGTAAAAGGATTCGACCGCTTGTACATATTTTTACAGGGCTTGCAGGACGGCGGAACGGACGAACATAATGCTGTAATTCCTTGACGTTTATACCATTGTTCACGTATGTGGCATTCGTAGATAGTTTCAATGCCTCTTTATATTCACCTTCACTACAAGCTATCGTCTTTGCCGGACGCAATGCGGAAAACCGTTCCAAGGATTTATATAATAATCTTTTTAATGCAGACCCGTTGCCTGACAGAAAAGAATAACCGTGAGGAGTATAGAATACAGATACCCTTTTGCATGGCAATACCCATCTGCCAACAAAACCTGCCGCAGAAGAATGGAGATGGACGATGTCGGGCTTAATTTGCTTGTATAATCTAAATGTATCAATGTATGCTTTGGGATTAAATACCGTACCAAGGGCACCTTTAAATGATTGAACCTTTACTAAATGTATCCTCTTGTCAAACAACTCCTCTACATTATCCGGAGTCAACGGCCGAACACCATAAAGGATGTATATTTCGTACTCATCTATTTGTCTTGTAGTAACATCTATGAGAAAACTCAATACCCCTGTGGCAAACGGCTCCACCACGTGCATTATCTTCTTCATGCCACTGCCCTCCATTCTCTGTCGAATGCAGGAGATAATGGCATAAGAATATAATCCTTACATTTTACCCCCCCTATTAACAATTTTTCAAACAGCCGCTCATGTTCCATTGCCGTGCGTTTAATATCAAAAAGGGCATCAGCCCTCATCTTGCCTTTTCGTATCATTTCATTTTTAAGTCCTTCATTTTCGTATATCTCAAGTACTGCATCTGCCGATTGCTCATAATTGTCGACACTTACGAGTAATCCGTTCTCGTGGTCGGTAATCAAATCAGGTATGGCATCTATTTCTGTTGCCACTATAGGCTTTCCCAACTTCATATATTCCGCCAACACAAGTCCGAAGCCTTCCCACCTGGACAACAATACGGCAATGTCAAACATATTTACGTATGAGAGCGGATTGTCAACCCAACCGGTTATAATAAACCGATTGGATAACCCGGAATCGATTATCAATCTCTCTATTCCGCTCCGTTCTTCTCCGTCACCAACTATCATAAACCACGCATTGGGTATACGTTCGATGACCTTCCTTGCCATCTTTACAAATATGTCCGGCGCTTTCTGCTTCGATATTCTCCCCGCCATTCCTATCAAACAAGCATCATCAGGAATGCCCAAACGTGCCCTTGATACATTGCTGTCAACAATCTGTCGCTCAACAGCTGTCATGTCAATCCCGTTGAAGATTGTCTTTATTTTTTCCGCCTTTGCTATATGCTTCTCGACGGCAATTAGTTTCTCATAGTTGGATATTGTGATGATTTTTGTAGTTAGAAGCGATAACATCCTTTCTATCCATAAATAAATCAGACTCTTCGCTTTCGACCCGGATATACAGAATGCCCATCCGTGAGGATTATAAACCATCGGTATTCCCGTACCAATGTTAGCAAGCCGTCCTATTCCTCCCGCCTTACTGCTATGGCAATAGATGATGTCGGGTTTGATTTTCTTTATTATTTTTCTTACACGTCCTATAGCTAATATGTCCTTCCTTAATGATAGCGAGTTGCACATCTCAATTTGTATAAACTTATCTGCAAGACTATCATAATCCTTTCTCTCATAGTCATAAGAACATATAAGCACATTTGCATATCGTTCACTATTCATATTAGCGAACAACATTCGCAGATAACAATCCACCCCGCCGGCGCATTGAGCAAGATGCATAACCTTAATTCTGCCCATAGCCCGCCCTCTTTTATACTTTCTCAATAGCGTCAAACATCGCCTTCGCGAACTTCGTGAAACGGTATTTCTCCAGCACCGCTCGACTGTCCTCAACAGTCCCTTGCAGCAGCTCGTCCAAATTGACATTGCTGTCTTGCGCGTCGATATAATAGGCGGATTGCCCGTATATTTCGGGCAGGCAACTGTTTCTTGCCACAATAATCTTTGCGCCCACGCTGAGCGCTTCCAGCGGCGGAATGCCGAAGCCCTCGAAGAAAGAAGGGAAGACAAAAGCCTTACAGTTCTTCATAAGAGCCTTTATCTCCCCGTCCGACAGGTAGCCGAGAAAGCGCACATTCGGATAATGGCACTTCTCGTATTTCAAACTATAAGCTTTATGGTTGCGATAGCCCGCGATGAGAAAATTATATTGCGGATGAGTCCTCGCCACCGAGAGAATCCACTCGATATTCTTGTTCGGAGCC
The DNA here is from genome assembly GCA_021204905.1 of Prevotella sp. GTDB lineage: Bacteria > Bacteroidota > Bacteroidia > Bacteroidales > Bacteroidaceae > Prevotella. Next base: position 287,100 of record JAJPYN010000008.1, on the reverse strand, counting down.
AAGTTGCTCAACGAGAAGAAATACGGCTTCTCGAACAGTTCCGGTCGGCGGGTTTTTATGGTCTCGTCTTCCCGAGTTCTTTGAAAATGCTCCCAGCCGTTCCCGACCACAACCACCTTCTCGTCCGGTACGTGATACGTGTCGACCATTTGCTTTTTCGAATATTCGGAAACGGTGAAAATGATAGGGGAGAGGCGGCGGGCCAGAGAATATTGCAGCATGTGCCAAAGTCTTGACGCTCTGGCGTAAAGAGTCGTGAAATATTGCGGATTCACCTTGTAACTCAAATCATGGATGCAGATTATTCCCGGCCTGAACACGGGCATCACCGAGCATAAATTCACCGACACGGCGCGGTGCGTCATGAGGTAAAATGCCAAGCATGTCTGTTCCCACAACAAACCCTTCACCCTGCCGTACTTCACGACTTTGATGTGTTCCAGCGGCGGGATGTTGCCGGCATTCTTCGGAACAACCAAAACCATATCCAATTTGTCGATATAGTCGGATTTGTCCCACGCCGACACTATCTCACGGGCAAACCGCTCCTGACCGGTCATCCTGCGCGCCGTGAATTGGCCGTTAATGATAATCTTTCTTTTCATATCAAGGATAAGTCCGTTAGTACCAACTAATAAATCTCAGACATCCTCCGCCTCGTCAAATCACTCCACATCCGCAGGGGTGTTTCCGCCCTTGCCACTGACTGACTCCCGTAATATAGATATAGTTTTCTGAATGCCATTTTTCATGTCATATTTAGGTCGCCATCCTAAAGCCTTTATCTTCTTCCCATCAAGTCTTGCTTTCGTAGCCGTGCTGTAACCAGACTTCTCCACATCATCGGGAAGTTCGAATACCACTTCCTTGCCCACATAATTAGCGATGATGGCTGCCAAATCTTTCAGACGGATATCGCCACTCTCGTCGGCTATATTGTACGCTTCTCCGTTTTGTCCTTTCAGAAGCACGGTCAACAATCCGGATACGGCATCTGTGACGTATGTGTATGAGTAATACTGCGTACCGGCACTCTTCAACACGATATTTTCACCAGCCACTCCTTTACGGATGAATTGGCTGATGGCCTTTGTGTCGTTTGCAAGCATGGTGGAGCCGTAGGAGCGCGTCAAACGGGGAATGACAATATCCAAATGCTTTTGACTCCGGTATGCTTGGCAAAGTGCCTCTCCACAACGTTTGCTTTCCGGATATCCTGCACGCATGGTATTGGAGTCGATGTATCCGCAATAGCGTTCATCGAAGAACTCCACGTCGCCCCGGTTTTCTCCGTATATTTCATTGGAGGAAGCGAATGCGAAACGCTTTGCTTGGTGAGCGACTGCAAAATCCAGCATATTGGCGGTTCCCATTATGTTGGTAGTAATGGTTCCTATAGGGTCGGTAGCATACGCTACGGGATGGGTATTGCTGGCCAAATGCAGCACATAGCCTATTTGATTCACGTCATTAATCTCCAATGGAAGATTAATGTCGTGAGCCACAAAATGGAATTGCGGGGAATTCCAGCAGTATCCAAAACGGGCTTTCGCTTTGGCTTCATTTCTTCCCAAAGCATAAACGGTACAGTTCAAACCATCTGTGGTGTTTTTGTGCATGATGACATCAACCAGACAGCTGCCTATCAGCCCGCTTGCTCCTGAAACGAGGATGGAACTGTCTTGGAGTAACATCCATGGCAAATCCAACGCAGCCACGCTCTTGATGTCTGCCAAGTATTGTAGGTTCTCTATTATATGCATGATGTTCGTTTGATTCGTTTGAATTGATTATTTGAGCCAAGTATCTTGACCCTGCTTTAGATAGGCCTTGAACATTTCAAGGTCGTCTTTGGTGGTAAGCTTTATGTTCTTGTCGGAACCGGCGGCGAAATAAAGCCTTACACCAAGCTCCACCATCATGGTGTTGGCGTAGGAAGATCCGCGTATGCCTATGCCTTTCTCAAAGGCTTCATGGTAGCCGTCGTCTATGAGTTTGAATGTATATGCCTGTGGAGTGGAAACACGGCGCAAGGTCTCACGGGGGATGTATTTGGTCGTAGACTTTTCATCATCAACAACGAATATCTGCTCGTTATAGGGCATGGAGGTGACGGCATTGCCGTACTGCTTGCATTTGATGATTACATCGGAAAGGACGGTGTCGTCGACCAACGGGCGTATGCCGTCGTGCACAATGATGATATCATCATCCTTACACTTATCTTCGAGGTTGAAGATGCCGTTTCTGATTGATTCCTGCCCCGTCTCTCCACCGGATATGACCCACTTGAGCTTGGTGATGTTGAACTGCTTGGCGTATGCCCACAGGACTTCGTGCCAACCGTCTATGCAGACTACCTCGATGGCATCTACTTGGGGATGTTTCTGGAATCCTTCCAAAGTATAGATGATGACAGGCTTGTCGTAGACGTTGATGAACTGTTTCGGGATGTCTTGTCCCATTCTGTGACCGGCACCGCCGGCGATGATTACTGCGACGTTCATAGTTTATTGCTCTTGAGTGCTTGTTTATCGTTCTCTCTTAAAAATGCTACCTAAGGATAAGAGCATAACCAATAAATTCAGCACGAAATAGGCTATCGTGAATATTGCCAAAAGATTGAATAAGACCGCTACAAGCATAAGGACTTGACACATGCCCGAGATGGATATCAAATTCAGGGCTGTCAACTTTAAAATGCCATATTCCGATTTATCCTTAACGCCGGACACCGTATTCAAGTCAGGTACGGTAGTCATGGCTTTGTGCATGATAAAGCGCGGAAAGATTTGAAATATACCGGATAACGCTCCCAGCACAATATAGGTTTCATCGGGAATGGGAATATATTGAGCCAGCAATCCAGGATGGTGTGATGCGGCCCATCCCCATGCAAAGAAAGAAAAGATCATGGCTATATAGCCGCTCATCGCATCATAGACACTTCCCATCTTGGAAAATTGTTCTTTATATCTGGCAATATTCCCATCCACCCCGTCAAGAAGGTTCCATAGGAAGAAGCAAATCCATCCTATAATATACAGAGACAGACTATTCCCTAATCCCATTAGCAGGAATCCGATAATGATAGGAATTATGGAAATCAGTGAGACTGCATTTGGGCTAATACTGGTGTAGAGGAACGGGATGGTCAATATATATGATATTGGACGACCGATATAAAAAGCGAAATAATCGTTCTTCGCACTTTTCTTCTTCTCCTCAGTCATTGTCTTGTTCTTAATGTCTTTAGGTGTAATCATATTATTTTACAACGTTATTAATTATTTTTCTTCCTATATGTAATGAAATGTATCTGTCAATCTATAACTCTAGTCATACGAAATTTATCGATTTGATAATTGCATTCTTCTTAACCAAGCGAAGAAACGAAGACAACGATAGCATCGATTTTCAATTAGAAATAGCATTAATCTTCTTTGAAAGTTTAACCCTTCTCTATCGGCATTTTTCATTGCATCTTGTACAAGTGGTATCTTTAGGTAATTCGAGTACCATATTCTTTGTTCTCTGAATGACATTGAGTTTATAGGATTGAAACAACCTTGAATGGCTGTGGTTATCATACAGTATAAAACTCTATTTAGGAGATTCTTTCTAAAATTCTCGGATACCGGATGTTGTTTCCCATAATTATCAATATATTCAAGGCCTTTAATAATTAAAATATTATTTTCAATGTTGGGCGTATGAGTTATACTTGTCTCATTATAAACATAATTGTAGAATTGGTCAGGCAGATAATATGCAGCCTTCATATGTTCAAACAGGTAAATATTGAAAATAAACCCTTCCACACCTTGCCTCAAATCTGTATTATGCCTAATATTATATTTCCGCAAGTAGTTCACTTTGACTAATTTGCTTGTAGCTGTCGCTATACATCCATTAAAATCGAGAACCCTGGCTTGTAGCTCGCGACATTCCAAATTTGTATTAAATGCTTCAGGAGGATTTTTGCCTACCGGACTACATAATGAGGAAGAAGAATAAACATTCTTTTGATTAAACAATACTGCCTGCACATTCTTTTCTATCATGGTACGATAGGCTACCTCACAAGTCTGCGTGTCAAGATAATCATCGCCGTCAACAAACATCATAGCATCACCAGCGATTATGTCAAACCCGCTATTTCTGGCAGCAGCTAACCCCTCATTCTTTTTGTGGATTACTTTTATACGCCTATCCTTTTCGGCATATTCATCACATATCTCCCCACACCTATCCGGGCTCCCGTCATCCACAAGAATTATCTCTATTTCCCTCAACGTCTGTCCCGTCAGGCTCTCGATGCATTGCCGCAGGAAGCGCTCCGGCACCTTGTATATCGGCACGATGACGCTCACTTTTATTTCATTCATAACGTTAGAATTGCCTATAACTTATTGTCTTTGTTGTCGCTTTTTACTTGCTTTATCTCGTTTGTTCATTAGAACCTTGTTAAAGAATCAGTAGACAATTAACTCACTCCTAAGTATTATATCTTTTGTTTCGTGTTGTAGAATTATTTGTTTACATCCACCCATACCTCCTCGCAATGTATATGCCTTTCCGCGACGGGTGGCAATTTCATGTAATTACCATACAAATGCTCCAAATACTCGTGAGGATTCTCTACACCATAAAGCTTCGTGTCTCCCATTTGATAAAACACTGGAGGGCCAAAGATATTCCTATCCATCAATTTTTTCAAAAATCTCACATAGCCATACTATGGCTTCACAATAACCAAAATTGCATGCAGTTCGTCGAAATATTCGCGAGGCACGCCAAAATCCATGTCGTCATCCCACGGAATTATGTCTTTGTGTCTGACGGCACCCAGCATTGTGCCGCTAATCATATAATATGGAATCTGATGTCTCTCACATATCTGATGAAAGACCTTGGCAATATCCAATAACTTCGCGTGCAACTCTTCTATGCTTATCTTCCTCATATAAGTTTATAATTAATTCCCTGATTTAGTATGAATTTCTGCCCTATCACCGAATGCATAGAGTTTAGTTTGTAAAAAACCTAGGTTACTCATATACCTAAAATTGCGGATCTATAGGGATATGTTTTCGACAAATTTGCAACAACAATGCACATGTACCAATAAAACATGTAGAAAGTATATGTTGTAACAACCAGTTTTTTATTTGCTACATGTGAAAGATAGTATATAATTATTATGGGTGAAAGCCATATCAAATAACCATTAAGGCGTACTGCATATGTTGAGATTAGTGCCAAGAAGCAAAATATGCAAGAAGCAATCACCACATATTCCGAGAAGGTGTCCATTACTTGGTTTTTCCCCTTTTGCAATCTTTTACATATAAAGAAAATGACCAAATTAAACACTGTGAGGGCTATCAAGCTAATAGGCGTGTTTGTCCCATATCTCTCACTCCCTCCATATCTGTAATAATATTTTTCATCAACATCCCAATTTCTTACCAAATACAGAAGTGTTTCCGAGTATGTATATAGCAGCAACAACACGACTATTATAAATGTTATTTTGAAAGTGTTAGAATCGAATTTCTCGGGATATTTCCGTACGAAGTAATAAAGAATTAGCACTAATAGGAAAACTAATGCGGAATTATGAAATCCTATGGCAAGTATCAGAAACAAGAGAACTTTCCACATTTTGCATTTCCTGTATAGAAACGAGAATGATATCAAACATAATCCCAAAGCTATTGATTGTCTCGCTGCGTTAAGTGTTGTGCCATAAAATAAGGTGAAAAACATGTACATTCCAGATACCAAATCCGTATTAGTCTTTTTAAAAGAATATACGATGGTGGATATCATTAGTATGTGTGCGAAAAACAAGTATACGTGGATATCGCCCGAAATATGCGCAATTAACCAATTGTATGTTAGATATAATATTTCCAGGTCGCTGTCTTTTAAAACCAATCGGTAAAACGCCCCCCAACTGTTAACGTGATGAGTGGCATTGTAAAATGCGCCAATCACATAACCATCTGTATCCGAACCGATATATAAATCCCTGAATCCTGCCAAAAGTGAAGGAAACAAAATACCAAGAAATATCAGAAAGAAATACGTGCCGTTTTTCGCCGTTCTCGAATAATAGAAACATACGAGAGACAAGGCAAATGTGATGATATATGGAAACATGTGAATTTAATATGCTTTTATGTTTATGGGCTTAGGAATATTACGAAAACCTATTAATTCTTATTGTGTGCGAGAATTATCGGATGGTATTTCAGCAAGCGAGATTTGAAGTGTGATTTAAGTCGAAGAAGGATACAAATACTTATCCCCTTGAGACGGGGCACTGTGTGCTGTCATGGGAAGGCGCAAATTCATTATGTCCCCAATAAATATCGACAAAGTCCATTTGCTCTCGTGTTATTTCAAATGAGAAAGTACCGAATAATTCGGTAACTTTACCGATTAGGTTATCTTTTGCAGCTTTTTCTACTTTTTCGTACGAATTCTGAGTTTCTGATGAGGTTGGTATGTTTCTTATCTCTTGATTAACAAAGTAGAACGGGGTTCGCATTGCTATGGCATAACCAATGTGCGTGCCAATAGCATTTGACATCATCATGTCTGCCAACTGTATCAAATCTTTTTGCCTTGACAGGAAATTGATGTCAGAGGACGTTCCGTTCGACACGATGATATAGCCCTTTCCTTTACATATCTCTTCCAAAGGACTATTTATATCCCAATTATGCAAACAAATAAACACGTGGTCGAAACGATCCCTTACTTTCTCAATTGAACATATAAATTCATCAACATCAAACTCGTTCTTTACATCTTTCAAACTGTGAACAGGGTAGCATAAAAGAATCTTGCCATAATTTTCTTTAAAGCTCGCCAATTGCCGTTTGGAACAGAAATTTTTAGCGCCAACTATATATGATCCAACGGCATGAACCTTATTATTAAGATTTTTGGTCTTTAAATAATTCTCTATAAAATTTTTCCTCCTTTGAGAAAAAGTATATATATCTCTCCATTTGGTCAAATCTCTTGCCCCCAGACCATGAAGAGAGTCGGAAAAAACAACACCATGTTCCGAATAATCTCGAAAGGGGTTAAATTTTCGGTTGCTCAGTCGAGATATGGCTTTATAGTTGCCATACATAAAATTTTCATATAAAATCCCTATTCTGGGTCTCCTGAAATTTACAAATCGCTTATAATCAAAATATGATGTAAAATGGGATTTTATCAGCGTTACTGAGAACAGAGGTAAATAGTAAAAAATCCTTTGTGTTATTTTTACAATAGAGTTCATAGATATATTCATATACATATGTTCATTGTCAGTTTACAATGGGAGAGTTTCTATAAATTCTCTGACGCAGCCACCCCCACCGTTCTTTGTCATCACATTTATATTGGGAATGTTTTTGACCTTTGCGGAAGCATCGGCAGGACAGGCAGCAACACCTACATGGGATAATAACTCTATGCAGTTGATGTCATCGCCGATATATGCCACTTCATCAAGTGATATTTCTTCCTTTTCACAGATTTCCCTTACCGCGGCCAGTTTGCTGCCATTCCTCTTTCCTTGAACCAAATAATCGATCCGCATTTTCTTCGCCCGGTTCTCCACGGTCCTTGTGTCTTCGGAAGTGATGATACCTGTCTTTATTCCCGCTTCGCGAAGCAACTGGAAGCCCATGCCGTCGCGCGTGTTGAACTTTTTCAATTCATCGCCCCTTTCGGAATAGTACATGCCGCCATCCGTCAGCGTCCCGTCCACATCGGAGAGAAACAGCTTGATTGCCGTCTTTGGCTTCTCCCGCTTGTTCAGGACATGCTTGCGCATCATGTTTTCAAGGACAATCCAGTCGTCGGGCTCGTCTATCTCGGTGGCGGTATATTCGGGCATTTCATAGATTCCAATCTTTCCGCTGAGACGGTTCCCCGATGCGAGGATGTTCCTTACCGTATTGACATAGAATGCGCCGTTCTCCATCAGCATGCCGCCAAAGTTCTGACGGCGCGGACGGTTACGATAATCGTAGTTCATACTCGTTCCGTCAGCGTTCCAGAAGAAGCGGTAATTGCGGACGCAGGTCAGCATCGAATCATATTTCCCTTTCGAATAGATTTCCAACGCCTCGGAGAAATGCCGGTTTTCTGTCAATGGAGAAGTGGCCTGCACCAGCATGAATATGGCGTCTTCGCACGGCTTTGCATAATGGATGTATTCCAGCATCACACTCTCAGTGCTCGACGTGTCGCAGGCATTTTCAGCCGAGCGCCTGTAAATCTTTGTTTTCTTATATTTTCGAGCCAAAACCGTTTCTTCTATCTTGTCGGAATCCGTGGCGACAACAATCTCGTCAACGCCGGCACAACTTTCCAAAGCCTCGATGTTCCAGCACACCAGCGGCTTTCCGCAGAACGGCTTGATGTTTTTAAGAGGAATGGACTTGCTTCCGCCCCTTACCGGAATGAATGCTATCGTTTTATTTGTTTTGTTCATAAATGAGAAAATGGTTATAGATTGACATGGATATCTTTTGCAATGCAAATCCTCCCAAGAAACATATCGGGAATGTAACAAGGATCCTGATTATTATATCAGGAGGAAGCAAACGGTAACCTGTGACAAACCAAAGAATCTGAAACAGGAATATATAATATGTGATCCTTCCCCAAAAAAGCAGTTTGAAATATCTCATATTTGAAAACAGGTGCATCATGACAGCAACAAGCATGGCCGGATAAAACGCTGCAAAACAATTCTCGCCGGTTTTCCAGCCAAAAGTTTCGAACATTATGCCATTTATGTAGAAGGGCGTATAATTCCTTACGTACAAATATATCGCGGACAATAAAGAGAAGAACCACATTTTCTTAATGAACCACGCGGCTGAGTTTTTCTTTATGACCATTCCCAGCCCAAAGCATACAATGTATCTTAGAGGGCATGAATAGTAAACAAATGCTAAATCCCCCCCGCAAATCATAATAAAGTTCAAAAAGATAATCAGACGCGAACAATAGCAGAAGGAACAAACATGTATTTAGCCGTTCATATATCTTATGTAAAAAAGGAGCGATGACAATGAAGCAAAAAAACAAGAGAATCCAATAAGTTCCCGGACCGGCATAAGGCAAAAATCCAAGCGGCATGAAATCATACGAGAACGGAGTATGCTTGTATAATGCCAAAATCAGTGTCGTTAGATATATGAGCAAATAGGGAATATATGATTTAATAATGTAATTGCCGGAAACAGAACTTTTGCAATTATATCCCATCAGAACCATGAATATGGGAACGGCTTGCGCATACCAGAAGACGCCGCCATAAGGAGTTTTCCCCATCAAATGGATTAACAAGACGCCACTAATGGCCAGCAACTTAATTAAATCGAGAGAATTAATCCTGTTTACCATTTCACCTGATTTTTCTTCAGTTTGTCCCTTTGCACTTTTTCAATGTCAAGGATGTTTTCCTTTTTGTATGTAAGAGCTTTCGCCACGGCACGGCAGTCGCGTGCCAGCTTGCGCACGCCATCCGGCTCGAGGGATGCGGCGTGGTCGGTCCCTTTCCACGTACGGTCGAGTGTGAAGTGACGCTCTATCCATTCGGCTCCCAATGCCACTGCGGCGGCATCTACGGCAATGCCAAGGTGGTGGCCTGAGAAGCCTATGGCTTTCACTCTGTCGGCATACAGTTCGCGCAAACGGGCCAGTTCCAGCAGGCAGATGTCTTCAAACGGCACCGGATAGCCGGAAGTGCAGTCATAAATCACCAAATCCTTGTTGCGATTCTTTGATTCAAAGAACTGGATGATTTGCTCTTCCTCTTCGCGTGTCGTCATTCCAAATGAAAGGTGTATTTCACCATTGAAGTTGTCGCATAGATAAGTCAACAGTCCCTTGTTGAGGTTGCATGCCGAAGGAACCTTTATCAGCTTCGGATGCAACGAGCAGATTTCCTTGGCCGAGGTTATGTCCCATACGGACGTGGAATATTCAATGCCGAACTCCTTGCACCATTCCTGCAATTGGCGATGCTGTTCCAAGGTGAACTCGAGGAATTCACGGTGCTCGCCGTAAGTTTTTCCGTATGAGTTCTCCGGATGCGGATGGGGCGCGTTGTATTCTTCCGGCGTAAGCAATTCCCTGTTGCAACGTTTTTGGAACTTGACGACATCCGCCTTGCAATAGGTGGCGGCCGTCATTATCATCTCTTTTGCGATTGCCATATCACCTTTGTGATTGCAACCTATCTCAGCTATGATTTTTGGAATTTTCATTGCTAATTATTTTTCTCCAATTAAAATCTAAATACTTGTCACACAAATCAGGTTTTATATCTTCTTTGTGCTTGTTTATGTAATCTAAATGATGCTTTTTATGAGGATAATCATGGATTTCACTTAACCTTATCAGTATTTCGAATGAAGTTGACGTTGTATAGAAATTTTTATTTGCCACTCTGTCACTTACCATTGCTGACTCAAATCCATGCTTGGCCTTTCCAGTTCGATATGCAATATCGAACTGGAGTACTAAATAGTGTTCTAGTTCGAACCGTATTAATGTCCGGTACTCACCATCAGAATTATTTGTTTTTGTAACAGAGCGGATGGAATATGAATCCTCGTATTTCACACTTGCTTTTTCAATTGTTTTTTTAATAGCTATATAATTATCTTTATCAGAACAAATTATGTCAATATCTTTACCCAATGGATATTTTTGAGGAAAGTCTGATGGCATATAATCCACATTAAACTTAGTAATCACATATTTGTAAGTGTAAATTTCATCAAGGATAGAAGAAACGTCAATTGAAGGCATTGAGAGCAGTTTATAGATATATTCATTTTGATAGAAGTTATCTCCTATGTGGATTATCACATCGTGGAAATAATTATGAATCTTTCCCTTATATGCATTTCTGATAAGACCTTTTATAAGTTCGCCTTTACGGGATAAAGTTTTATTGGTTTTGTCCTTTAATCTAAAATTCGGGTCATTTATATTCAAGGCCACCATTCTCAGGTAAAGTTTATCCGTATCGTCAACATGCATTACAGATAATTTTTTATCAATCTTCCACTTCTCAATGTCATCTACATGATATATTCCGTATGTATAAAACTTATATTCATTTGGTGTGAAACAAAAATCCTTCATTTCAATTATATCACCAAAGAGCTTAAGATTTTCAGTGATATTGTCCCAATACGATTTTGCCGGATGCCATAAAGTGCACACAAAGGGTTTTTCATACAAGCTGTATAGTTCAATGTATTTTTCTTTCAACATTGCACATTCATCTTCGCTGAAATCGTTTATCCTAAACCATTCTATTTGATAATAGATGTCATATATTTCAGGCAAGACTTTTGCGGATATGGTTTTACAGCCATGGAAAAACGCCAATGCCATACGATGGGAGCCGTCAATCAAGTTAAGATTTTTATCCAATGTGATCTCTGAGTTTTCGTCGTAGCCGTTGTTTTTATAACTCTCTATCAGCTTTTTAAAAACATCTACTGATTTATCCGCCCAACCTTTACCCATTCGGGCCTCTTGCATCCGATAATAGAGATTAAAATCATAATGAGGATCCTTATAGTATTTTTCGACCGAGATAAGGCGTAAGATCATATCATAACGCAGGAATCTCCCCCCCCTATTATTCTGGAAAAACAGCTCGCCCACGTCCAATACTACGTGTTTCGTGTGTATTTTCCGATAATAATGGCGGAGCTTTTTAATTATTTTTTTTGTCAAATCGCTCATTTCCCTATTTTCCTTTTAATCTCTTTCATGTTCTGAATGGTAGTATGATACAAGCGATTTTGCTCTTCTTTAAGCTGATCCATAACACTTTGCGTGTTTGCGTATATGGCTTTCGCAGATTCTAATAGTTTTGATTCAAAATCTGGATCCTTTACATCAATTCCCCATTCAGGATGATGAATATCATCCATAAACCATTGCATTTTATCATGTGAAACGATAGAAAGAATGGGCGTGTTGCAACCAAAAGGAATCATCTGTGAGTGACCCCGCATGCCTATAACCAGCTTAGGCTTTGCATAACATTTCACTATTTGATCGACTTTTTTTAGTTCAATAAGTTCGTATTTGATTCCTAATTCATCAAAGTACGGCAAAACCAGTTTATCAGTGGACGTGTGAGAATAATATTTTATATTAGTAATACGGGAAAGCTCTAAGGCTACCTTAGATATGCTCCGTAGGCAAGTGTCATTCAAAGAACGAAGATCTTGCCTGTCAAAAGCACAATTAAAGGCTATGAAATCTTCTTTATGAGAAAAATCAGTAAGAGAGGGATAGATTTTGGATATTAAAGTGGTCATACAAGGCTGATAAACCAATTTGTCTTGCAACTCCTTTGTATGAAGATATTTTTTCAAACATTCTATGCTGCCATGATTTCTTATGCCGACAAACACAGCTTTTTCAACAAAGGCATTCAAATGTTCCGTGAAGATTGGCTTGAAATCCGCCTGCCCTCTGAAACGGTTATATCCTATGGCAAAAGCGACAAGAGGCTTCTCTATCTTGTGCAACATATCTATACTACAATTCCATTGCCAACCACTGACATCATTAGGAGCCGTATCGGCCAAGAACAAGCCGCCTCCACCAATGACAACCAAGTCATTGCGGTTGCACAATAAAGCGTCTTTCATACGGAATAATTTATGCACATGCTTGCCATGCCATTTCTTCACACCTATCGTTTGATTAAATAAATCTCTCAAGACGACAGGCAAAAGCGTATCACCCGCATTCCCATTTGAAAAGGCAGAAATATGGACTGCATTTACGTTGCCCTTGGGGATATATTTTATTAAATGTGGAAATCTATTTCGTGCTAAAATCCTCTTAATTTTCCTTATGGCCCTTCTTAAAATCGATTTTTCCATAATTCATTCGTCTATTAATTGCATTCTTGATAGTCTCAATAATATAAATTCTTTCTTGCCTTGTCAATCCTATGAAGAAAATGATAACCAAACAAATAAGAATGTTCAAGGCCACCGTGACTGCCACGCTCTGAAACGAGGAGGACGGAGAGAAGAAACGGATTACCTCAATGCCGGCCAAGTAGCAAATGGCAGTTGTGGCAAAAACATGGCCTATGACATGCAGGCAATACTTCCTGAGCGATAGCCGATAATGGCGGTGGCACAGCAGGAGCCTCGGCGCTATGCTCAAGAAAACTAAAGTTTGGTTGACAATCATCGGTGTGGCAGGCGGACAGCCCAGTTTCAGCAAGAGATAAGAAACAGGAATGACGAACAGGTATAACCCGGAAATGGTCAGCTGGTATGCTTTTATGTTGCCTGTTGCCTGCAGCCCTGCCACCAACGGCATGCTGAACACTTCAAGCAGGACATTCACCGTAATAATCTTCACGAATAGGACACTGTATTCGGGCGGGTTCTTGAGCCATAAAGTAAGTATCTGTTCCGTATTAAGAAAAATGGGAAGGGATATCAACAGTATCAAATAATACGCGAACCGCGAGGACCGTATAATCAGTTCGTTCATCTTGTCGATATTGCCGGTTGCATAACTCTTCACAATCTGGGGCTTGACCGCCGTATAAAAATTGTTCGAGAAATTGATGATTATGTCTTCTTAAGCTCAAGTGGTCATCTCGAACGAGAGATGCATTTCACCTTCGAAATTGTCATACAAGTACGCCAAATATTTTGTTATGGTTAAAACTGATGGAACCTTTGTAAATTTGGCGTGTAGCGTTCATATCTTCTTGACAGATGTCACATCTTGCTCGGGTATGAAGTATTCAATGCCGTACTCCTTGCACCGCTCAATACTTGTCCAACGAAAATGTTTGAAATTCACGATGCTCGCCGTAAGTCTTTCCGTATGAGTTCTCCGGATGCGGACGGGGCGCGTTGTATTCTTCCGGAGTAAGCAATTCCCTGTTGCAACGTTTCTGGAACTTGACAACATCTGCCTTGCAATAAGCGGCTACCGCCATTATCATCTCCTATGACGATCAACATGTCACCTTTGTGATGGCAACCTATTTCAGCCATGTTTGGGGAGCACAATTTGCTCCATATTGCGTTATTTTTTTTGGTGTTTTAAAATTTTTCTTATAAATTCTACGACACCCAATCTAGCACAATTCTCATGAACATAACCAAATGCATACGCTAATCTAGGCCATCCTCGCAGTGCCAGAGATAACTCTTTTCCATGTGCGTATTTGGGCTTCCGCAGCGAAAAGACCGGTTCTGCAATTAAGTCCTGATGAATTTCTGGAAACAGATTCTTCATTGTTTTGAACTGTTTGAGCATAAGACACATAACCAGTGCTCTGACCTTAAACCTATTACAATTTCCATCGTAAGAATGACCGAGAACTTTGTCAATCTCATTAGAAAGAATGCAAAATGAATTCAATTTTTGCATAGAATAAATATGAGTCGTAGAGCCCCTACGCATCCTATAGAAATAAAGTGCTTTTGGCAAATATGTTACTTTAATGTCATTATTTAGTACGCGAAGGCAGAAAAGGACATCCTCGGAGGTGCACAACTCCTTTGGATAAAAACCGATGCCTGCATAACACGAGCGTCTAATAAACTTGTTACAACAACCTCCGTGCAACTGTCCGGCCAATAGTTTTTTTTGCAACTCTTTAGCTGTAATCGGCGTAGGAATATTTTGGCGTATGATTCGAGGTTTAGTTCTTACGGCATAATAATCGAATATTACCATGTCGGCATCTTCATCTTTGGCCTTTTTTATCAAGTCCTCCAGCATTGTCGGGGCAGTCCAGTCGTCCGGATCCGCATGGATGGTATATTCCCCCGCAGCATTTTCAATACCTGTTTGCCGGGCAACGCTAACACCGCCATTTGGCTGATGTATTACTTTAAATCTCTTGTCGGAGGTAGCGTATTCGTCACAAATCTTCCCGCTGCCATCCGTGCTGCCGTCATCCACCAGAATCACTTCAAAATCGCTATATGTCTGCGCTTTCAAAGAATCCAAACACTGGCGGATATATTGCTCTACATTATAAACAGCAACGATAACAGAAACAATGGGTCTCGTCATAGATTTGTCTTGTGATTATATGTCAGAAACTTTAAAAATATGTCGCTATAATTGTTGGTGTCATGCAAATTGGCTGTACCGGGATATTAGTAGAAATATACGTATGCCAGATTATCTTTCCTTAGAACATTTGACCCCACTATATGATATGCATGTCCCCATATCTCACTTGCGAAATCTGAGTTCATAATTATGAACGCTAACCCGTGTGTGCTCTAATCCTAACTTACTTTGCACAAGTCGTGATTGTCCTTAAAAAAAGAATACACCCGATTTCTTATGATTTTTCTCAGTGCCTTCCGAACAACCAAAAACGGGCTGTATCTATACGCAAATAGCAAGAAATTTATATACGTGATTTTTCGTATACGTAATTGTCCATGCAAGCACGCCATCAAAAATCTTGAATTAACTTGTAACATTTACATAAATGCATTTAACTGCAATAGCTTCCAGTTAATTACCATGCATTAGCTTCTTTGCCAAATCCATTGCCAAACCAACACTCACATCCGAATTATAATGCTGGTGTTCGCCCCATCGTCCCAAACCGTACACGCCATGCTCCGCACTCCATGAGAGCAGCCTATCCATAATAAGCGGTTTGTCAATCGTATTAAGCGGGTATGCATACTCATTCATATATTTGAAGTGGCTGTCGACCTTGCCTTTTTCTATGCGTTCACTGTTGGTTTCCGTCCAATAGCCATGGCTGTTCGGACAAAAGTTGCTACGGACAAGGATCCTGTGATAGGACAAAGCCGGGTCGGGGAAATAGATCCATTGCGCATCCGTATCCAGATCTTCTTCAAAATATTCAGTCTGGATTGAGCTGAACTTCAGTTCGCCGATGCTTTTGTGAAGGTCTTCCGGCATGCCCGTAATCGTTTTAAACTCCATCCATGGAATCGTGGTAACAATTTTGTCGGCTTGATATGTACATCCGTCTTCGGTGGTTACAGACCTTGTGACAAAGTCAATGCCGGCCACGGTTTTCCCATATTCAATATTTCCTTCTATCGCAGCCGCCATGCGAAGCCACAGTTCGCCATAGCCGTATTTCTTCGGATAATAAAATTGGGTATGCCCCGGTTGTTTCCCGTATGCTTTTTTCGTCAGACAGCTAAGCAGGGTTTCCTCGAAACTTACGTTAGGAAGCTTTTCCAGCCAATAGGTTCCCAACTGATTCAATTCCTTGCCGAACATTTTTTGATTGTAAGGAATCATATAATCGGTTGCAATTTTGGAACCCAATTTCCAATAAATCCAATCCACGAAACTTTTCGGCATTTCCTTGCCAAGGTTGCATC
This sequence comes from Prevotella sp., assembly GCA_021204905.1. Classification (GTDB taxonomy): domain Bacteria; phylum Bacteroidota; class Bacteroidia; order Bacteroidales; family Bacteroidaceae; genus Prevotella. The sequence goes on along the minus strand of JAJPYN010000008.1, from coordinate 270,667 downwards.
CGGCAACGGCAATTGATTTCAGGTATTCTACTTGGTTGCTCAAATCCATTTGCCATATATTCGCTTCGATGGGATAGCTGATTACGTTCCCTTTAATGGCGATACGGCTGTCGCGGTCATACTTGTCCCATTCGTTCTCGGGCATGAATCCAAAAAGGAATTCGTTTACCCATGGCCGGCGCACATCCAGGAAATGCCCGCCTCCGATGTCGAAAGGAGCACCGTCAACTTCCGCGCTCCGGCACAGGCCTCCCGCCTCGTTCTCGCGCTCCAGCACCAGGAAGCTCGTTTCTCCCGCTTTTTTCAGCATGTTCGCAAAAGCCAGTCCCGAAGGGCCGGCTCCCAATATTAGATATCGCATCTGTGTGTTTTTATCTTTGATTTTTCTTCAATATTCTATTTGTCACGAAGTTTAATGCCTTGTTCCTCAGCATAACTTCACAAATCAGATAAGCCAATCCCGATACTACCACGGCGCTGAGGATTCTCACCATGCTATTGGCTATGAAAAGTTTCATCGGCACGGCAATTATAACTATTAAGAAACATCCTGCTAAAGTCTTGAAAAATGTAGATTTTACCCCATTTAGTTTGACATATTTGTATCCTATCACCATACAACAAACAGCCGTGCAACCCTCAGAGATAAACGTTGTAAATGCTGCCGCGTTTTGTTGGAAGAATGGTATTAACAGCAAATTCAAGCCAACGTTCAAGACCGCGCTGACAACAGTGATGACAAATACTGCCCATTCCCTACCGTTTGGCACCATGACACATTGAGCCCAAAAATAGGCGAACAAATAAGTTATCATTGCAAAGCCCAATAGTTGCAAGGACAATTCCGCTCCAATGTATTCTTCGCCGCTAATTAGCAAAATGATTTCTTTACTATAAATCAGTAGACCTATCATTACGGGAAGAACTAACGTCAAGATTGTTTGATATACTCCGGATGCCGTATTGTTGTATCCCGAGAAGTTCTTTTGACCAACCATATTGCTCAACCGTGCTATTGACACTACTATAGCTGAAGCAAGAATAGATTTTACAATCGCATATACTCTAACCGAGACACTATACAACCCTACATGGTAATCATCTGTCATATATCCTAAGATGGTTGTGTCGGAATGAACATATATAGTAACAGAAACCACAGAAGCAAAAAATATCATAATCGGTTTCAAATGCCTTGTCATGCCAGCGTGAAATACTATTCTTAAATTGCAATATTTTCTTGAATATATGAAGTTCAGCAGATTTGCACCACCTGATGCAATGACTGATATCCATACGTATTTAATCAAATCGTTTTCTCCCTTCACAAAAAGAAAAAGCATTGCAATAGAAAACAAATGAAAAATAATATAACGAAGCGTGGTGTACAGATAGTCCTCATAGACGGCAAATATCCAATTTACCCCAATAGTACCCAATAGAACATTGAGTGATAGAACCAAAACTATTCCCGAATAGTCCTGCACTTTGGTGCTGTAACTTAGATATATGAACAAAAAAACATAAGAAAGAATAGTGGATAAAATATTAATTGAAAATACTTCATTCGCAAACTGGTTGAAACCTTGCCTCTCATCACGAACTTTCGCGCCTTCCCGCCGAGCATAATCCGAGGCTCCCAAACCTGCAAGCAGAACAAAATAGCTAATTAATGAAACAGAAAAATTGTATTTGCCGAGGTTTTCTACACCAAGAATTCTCGAAACATACGGAAATGTAATTAAGGGGAAAATGACAGACATTACCCCTTGTATCGAATTTAAGGCCATATTGACCTTGAGATTCCTATATGACTTCTTCACCTTGACAACTCCTCTATTGCTACTTTTCGTGCTATACGACCTTTTTGGTTAACCCCCTTGCTTGTTATACTTGCATATTCAAATTCTTCATTCAGAACTTTCTTTTTCATCTGTACGTAAAAACTTACGTTGGATAGTCCAGCTATCAGCCCCTGGCAGTGTACCATGGTCTCGGCATCCCGCAGCACTTCCAGCCCCAAAAGATAGTTGTGGTTTTCCCTGCTGCTATGTTCACTGAGAATCCAATGTCCGGCCTCCCCCCTGAACGTGTCCTCATAATAAACGACCTTGCTCCCAAATTCTTTCTTGAATCTCTCGATGGCATCCTTCTCGTCTGATGCTAAAAAAATCTGCTCAAACTGATATTTGTTAAAAACTTCTTTCACATGTTCGATATGCTCATCTAGCGACACTGGCATCGGATGCCCTTTCACAGGGATTCTCCATTCTCCGCCTCTCACATGTACTCCCAGCGTTTTTTTTGATGCGAGCATTTTGTTTATGTTTTTATCTAGGTATTCCTTTGTGCGATTGTTGAACCTGATGTGTTTTTTATACATTTCCGACACCCGTTGAATGTATATATTGTTGTCCTCGTCATTAAAAACATATGTGTTGCATACATCCGGATTTGACAAGCCGGAATATGCGTATTCCCGATGCATTGGGTCATAGTTTATATATTTTTGCTCGCTTAAACTTTCTATTTTCCCAATGAATGGTTGGCGATAATAATAATCAAATACTCTTCGTGGATCCATGCCGTCTCCTTTGCTCGCATACATGCATTCATTGGAATATTCTATGACGCTTTCTAGCCCCAACATGTCTGCAAATACTAGGGCATCAAGTGTTTCAAGCAACATTGCAAAAAAACCTCTTGCCCTAGTCCCTACTTTGATATAATATAGCGGCTTTGCCCCGTAATTGTCCCAATTGTGTAAACATAGATATTGATGTTTTTTTGTTTTCAACAAATAGTCCCGGATTTCTTCTTTCCTATACCCCTTAATTGCAACCACCAAGTAGTGAAGTATTTCGCATTTTTTTAGTAATTCTTTAATCTTTTTCATTTGAGTATCATATTAATTTAAACAAATATAGTTCATAATAATTTTCTCACCAACCAATTGGGGAAATTTTATGGAGGGTCAAACTATTTAGAAGGGACATTCATCCGGGCCTCCAGAGCATTGTATAAATGTCTCACCAACAGATAAAATTTATCGCTTATTTTTCTCACGTGGCTTTGGACGAATATTTGCCATAGCAGCGACAACAATGTTGTAAGGACGAATATCCCCACCGCACAAAGGACTGCCCACAGCAGAATGTACTGGTAGCCCAGATTTTGGTAAATCCATTCCCACATGAGCGGTCGCGCATAGGTTCTGATTATGATGTTCTCGTGTACGATGTAAATCAGCAGGGTCAAGGAGGATATCCTGTTCACCATCAAACTTCTCCATCGCGCACCCCTGGCAAAGTTTAGCAAGGACACCGCAATTAGGATAACAAACGGACTGCAATTTTTATCCCAGTATAAAAGTTGCCCCGACGGGAAGCCGAACCTCAATTCCATAAAATTTGTCAGTGCCACCAGTCCGAAGTGTCCGAATATGCCTACAAAAAGGAGTATGAGGTTTATTTTCTTGCTTGACGACATGTCCTTCAAGTAGAATTTCATGTAGGCAATCATGAAGTAGACGGCCACCCACAGCATCAAATTTGTGTAGAAGAACGTTGGACCATGCTTCACGTAATTTATGAGAACATACATCCCACATAATACGACGGCACTTTTAAGCAAGTTCCTTTGATTCATTCCGGCAATCAGCTTGTTCAAGGCAGGGTGTATCGCATAGAAAATGATGTAGCACGTCATGTACCAATTGTTGTTGCATATAGTCGGGAAAAAGCTTTTAAATACTAATGAGTTGGCGATATTCTCCCCCCCCATTATGAGCCAAGAAACAAGTAAAATTGATACGGAAACAAACCATATTTCCGTTAACATAAAGAAAATTTTCTTTGTGTTTTTGTTCTTCTTCTCCAGCAGAAACCACGCCGAACATATAAAGAAAATCATGTTCCCGAGACTTCCTGAGATCCGCAACATACTTAACACAAGTAGCTGTATGTTGCTTGTGGCGTGGCTCAAATCAATGGCGTAATCGTGATATGGAATAAATGTGTTTTGGTGACACAAAGTTTGGAGAACGTGCTCCAGAACGATTATAAAAATCGCACCTATCTTTAGCAACTCTACTCCCGACTCGCGTTTCGTGTAACTATCTACTCTCCCCATAGAAGTGATTCTTAATAACTTGAAGATGCGTTGTAAATCGTTAATAACTAAATGATACGTTGTAAACAGGAATGATAAACGGCAACGTTATGTGTGCGCTTTCGGCCTTAAATAATGCACCCAAGTTCTTGCTAATTTAACATTATTTTCGAGTACTTAATTCCTCGCCGAACTACTGTTCCTAATTTTAATCAAAGGCGTTTTTTCGAAGATGGCGCGTTTTCTTCAATACACGGAAAATTAGCGTTCACGCAACGAAAACCAATCCTGCGGGATCGCGAAAGGTGCTGATAATCACGCAGTTACGAAAGAGGTCTTCGTAAGTATGGATTTTTGGCGAATCCATTTTCTCAAACTGTTTCCGCGCCCTTGTGTGCCTTCACGCGGGGCGTTGCTATTCCGAGTGCGCAAAGTTACGATATTATTTCGTGCTTATGGCGTGAAACGATGAAAAATGTTGGAAAAATTTCGCGGGGTGGGGCGGCTGTGCAAAATTATGCCAATGCGTTTTGGCAAAATGCTTAGAATTGTAAAAATTATATTGTGAAATGTGAATTTTGTTAAACAGAATTTGCTAAAATTAGAATGCACGATTTTCCTGGCCATATCCTAAAAACGCGCCAATTTTCTTGATTTTCTGCCCGTTTCGTTTAACTTTGCAATCGAAAGGCTCGAAACGATGGCGAAACAAAGCGTAAATTTCATCGACAAGAACAGCGAAGATGCGCTGCTGGAGCGGTATCTGCGCGACATCTCGGCGTATGTTCCGCTGACGGACGAGCGCGAGCTTGAGCTGTCGGAACGGGCGCGCGGCGGTGATGTGTCGGCACGCGAGGCGCTGGTGAACGCGAACCTGAAATTCGTGGTGAGCCTCGCGCGGCAATATGCGGCGGAGGGCGTGTCGATGCTCGACCTTGTGAACGAGGGCAACATCGCGCTGCTGCGTGCTGCGGAACGGTTCGACGCGCGGCGCGGCTTGCGGTTTTCGCAGTTCGCCGTGTGGCCTGTGCGCAAGGCGATGCAGGCGTTTTGCCCCGACGACAGCGTGCGCGTCAAGAGCGGCGACATGGACAACCGGCAGTTCGGCAGACAGGGCGCGACGGGCGATTTCGACGGTCTCGACGAGGATGAATTAAAGGCCGCACTCGCAGTACTGCCTGCGCGCGAACGCCTTGTGCTGGCTGCATGTTTCGGCATCGGCGAGGAGCAACTCACGATGCGCGAGACGGCCGAACGCTTCGGTTTGACGCGCGAACGGGTGAGGCAAATCCGCAAGCGTGCGCTGCGCCGGTTGCACGAAATGCGCGCCTTAGCCGGGGCGGAGGGTTCAACAAAATAAAAAGGATTGTTAACATATAAAATGATACACTCGATGCGTAAGACGATTTTACTGGGTTTGATGCTTGCCGCGACCGCTGTATGCCGCGCTGTGCCGAGTCCCGCGACGCTTTTCGTGTATGGCTTCTCGTTCTGTTTCAACGACTCGACGGTTTACCTGACCGACATCATGCAGCTCGATTCGGCGTGGATTGATAAAAAAACTAAATTTCTTTATTCGCGCTCTACCTACTCGTATCAACTGCGCAACTACCTCCTCGAGCAAGGCGTCGAAAACCCTACTTGCGTCATAATGTTTTACGAAAAACGCAAACAAGCTGAAAAAAATATTGTTAAACTTAAAAATCGCTACACGAAGCGCGGCGTAACATACATCATAAAATACGTGCCCGCGTCTGATTTCCAGTTCGAGGCCGTGTCCGCCGCCGATGAGCTCGCGGAGGCCAATCGCGCCACGAAGGAGGAGCTGAAAGAGGCGAAGAAGGCCGAGAAAGAGGCGCGCGCCAAGCAGAAAGAGATGCAGCGCGGACCGGGCGGAAGGCCGCCGCGAGGAGGGCAGGGCGGAGCGCCGCAGGGACCGCCGCCGGGCGATATGGGCGGAGGCATGCGATGAGGCTTTGCAGTGGATTCTGCTATGAGGCTTTGCTATAAAAATTTTGCGATGAGCTTTACAGTAAATTTTGCAATGAGGCTTTTGCGATGACGCGAACGAGTACAAAATTGAAGAAAATGAATCTTAGTTGCGACTGTAATACGGGCTCAATTTGCAGCTTGCGCGACGCAGTAATTAGTGTCGCCTGCGAAGTCAATAGTAAGGCGCGCAATCTTGCCGGAATCGACCTCAAACCTAACTGCAAGGTTGTTGTTTTAGAAGGAGTTGACCTCGTACCCGACAATGAAGGCTGCGTCTTATTCGCGATTAACTAATTTAACATTACAGTAGCAACTAAGATTCATTTTCGAAACTATAAAACTCCGCTCAGTATGAAAATTAACAATTACCGCATTGCCGACCTGCCTTGCCGCATCTCGTTCACCGACGGCCAGCCGAACAGCGAGCTGTTTATCCCGTCGTTCGAGCCGTTTCGCACCGAGGGTTTTGCCGACGATGAGGAATTGCTCTTTTCGCTTAGTGTGGACGACAAGTTGCGGCGTTTTCGCGAGGACGAATGCGAGCGCATCAAGGACGTTGAGGGCGGCAACGGGAACATCACTGTCGACCAGACGCGCGACGGCTATCAATTTATCATAAAAAATATTTACGGCAACAGTTGCTGCCTGCTGCAATCGAACGCCGACTTTACCAATTGCCACTGCGCTCTTCGCGGAAATATCGGCATGCGGATTTACGGTCTGAACAACGCGCTGATGATTGTTTTCGCCTTCGCGGGTTGCCGGAAAAACACGCTGCTCGTGCACGCCTCGACGGTGCGGCGCGACGGCTGGGGCTACGCGTTCACGGCCAAGAGCGGCACGGGGAAGAGCACGCATGTGGCGCAGTGGATGGCGTGCCTCGACGGTTGCGACATCATCAACGACGACAACCCCGTGCTGCGCGTGGTGGACGGGCGATCGTACCTTTTCGGCAGTCCGTGGAGCGGCAAGACGCCGTGTTACCGCAATGTGCGCGTGCCGCTCGGGGCGATTGTGAAGGTGAACCGCGCCGACGAGAATGATGTTAAACCGGCCACGACGCTCGAGGCATTCATCACGATGCTCAGCGCGTGCGCGACGATGAAATGGGACTGCTCGCTGTTCGACAATATCTGCGATTCGATTAAGGCGATTATCGAGACGACGCCGAATTTCAACCTTTTCTGCCGGCCGGATAATGAAGCTGCAAAGATATGTTACAAAGTAATAAAAAGAAGCGCGAACTGACCGTTGACAACGCGGAACTGTTCCCGTTTCTGGTCTCGCTGATGGAGCAAGGGCACACCGTAACGCTTAAGCTGAAAGGCGTGAGCATGCGGCCGTTTCTCGAAGACGAGCGCGATGTTGCGCTGATGCGGCTCGCGACGGAGGTGGTGGAGGGCGAACCCGTGTTAGCCGAAGTAGGCAAAGGGCATTTCGTGCTGCACCGCGTGCTGAAAGTGGAAGGCGAGGAGGTAACGCTGCTTGGCGACGGCAATCTTGCGACAGAGCATTGTACAAAGGGCGATGTCAAGGCGCAGGTGATTGGTTTTTACCGCAAAGGCAGGCAGACGCTCGACAGGGTGGACGGCAGGAAATGGCGCGCGTATTCGTGCGTGTGGATGCGCCTTCGGCCGGTGCGCCGCTACTTGCTCGCCATTTATCGCCGTTGGATCCGGTTGTTTGGGCCAATTTAACGTTTTTGCGACGGCTTAACATTTGGCGGATAATCTGTTGAAGAATTAAATAAATTGTCGACAGGAAGTTAGATAAACAATTGAAAATCAATGATATGAAAAGGAAGAAAGGTTTTACGCTGCATCGCATTTGCGAGCAGAACATCATCGTTGCGGAGGGTAAGGAGAACGTCGATTTTAACAATATCGTAACGATGAACGAGACCGCGGCGTTCCTCTGGGAGGCGATGGCGGAGCGCGACTTCGGCCTCGACGACATGGTGGCGGCGCTGCTCGGCGAGTACGACGTAACGGAGGATGTCGCGCGGAAGGATTGCGCCGATCTCATTGACGAATGGCGGGAGGCGGGCATCATCAGCGAGTGATTTTGCGGCGGAGTTTCGGGCAACGAACAACTAAAATTTTTGCTTGGCTTCGGGCAATCGACAACTAAAATTTTGGCTAAGCTTCGGGCAAGGAACAACTAAAATTTTGGCTTGGCTTCGGGCAATCGACAACTAAAAATTTAGGGTAAGTTTCAGGCTATAAACAACTTTAATTGTTGCTTGCTAAATAATTGGTTTTGAAAGAATTAGCTTTTGATTAGTTTTAATTCAGGCAAGGCTGTTTTTGAGACAAGAGCTTACTTCGTACCCGACTTTTAAGGCTGCGCTTAACAGGCTTTTTGCGAAGCTGGCGTTTTAGTAGCGACTAAGAACTTCAGAGAAAGAAAAATCACTCGCTCGTTGTTTGTGGGCGGGTGATTTCGCGTAGTGGATAGGGGATTCGAACCCCTATGGCAAGATTGAGAATCTTGAATCCTAACCCTTAGATGAATCCACCATTTTGCGGTTTTTGCGGAAGCTGGGGGATTCGAACCCCCGGTACGATTACTCGTACGGCAGTTTAGCAAACTGCTGGTTTCAGCCACTCACCCAAACTTCCTTCGACGGGCAATCGCCTTGCCGCTGTGCGCCTCTGCGCCGTTTTTGCTAAAAGCGAGTGCAAAGGTAAGACTATTTTTTGTCTCGCCAAATTTCTCGCCGCTTTTTTCGTTTGGCCTTAGGCAGGCTAGGGTCATCGGGCGGTTTTGTCGAGGTGTTAAGGAACCGAAATAATGCGTTTTTCGTTTGATATATCATAAAAAACCGGTAATTTTGTCAAGAATTCTTTCAAAGATTAATGCATGTTGTGCTTCGTCGAACTAAAATTGTGATGCGCAGTTGAGCAATGAATATTATGCTTTTCAGGAAATATGCTTGGGTGGCGGTCTTCGGTTTGTTCTTGCTCGGCGTGCTGTTTTTTGTGCTTCGCAACGAGAAGATTGAAGTCTCGCAGTTAGAGTTTGTTGACGAGGTGCAGGGAATGACGATCAAGCCTTTTTACGACGAGAAGGATGATGTTTATTACCTGTTTTTGCCTGCATACGCGGGTTTGGACAAAATCACTATCACGAAGCCGGATGATGTGAGCATTGATTTCGCAACGTCGGAACGGGATTACGGCAGCGACCTCTCCGAACTGCCGCTTGATGAACTTGTCAACTTGACAATTGCTGCGAATCACCGCTCCAAGAGCTTTAATTTCCGCATCATGCAGGGCAAGAATTTGAAGACTTTGTTTATTGAAACCGGCGACGGCGCGATGGAGAAAATTAATCTAAACAAGGGCGATAAGACTCCGGCTTCAGTGGTAGTTGTTGATTCGGATGGCAGTGTCGGGTTCAGCGGGCTGGGTTCTATTTCCGGCAGGGGGAATTCTACTTGGAAGTGTGCAAAGAAGCCTTATAACCTCAAGTTCAGCCAGCCTATAAACCTCATGGGGGGGGGAGAAAAGAGCTTTCAGAATTGGTGCCTGCTTGCAAATTATTTGGATGACAGCCAAATAAGAAATGCCTTGTGCTATTATATAGCGGATAAGGTAGGCGTTAAATATACCAGCGACATCGATTTTGTCTCGCTATATATCAATGGCGAATATTATGGTTTGTACAACTTGGCGACCAAGCAAAATTATCTGACGGATGCAGATGATGTATTGGCCGTATTTGAAATGAATGATTTTACAAACGATGCCAGGTTGTATGACGATAAATCTGATCATAACTTTTATTTTAGAACCCGTTATGGAGAGACGGAAAATATCAGAAAAGCCATAAATGCCTTTGAAAATGTTCTTTACAGCGATAATGTGACTTACAGTCAATTGGAAAATTATGCGGACCTTCATTCCATTGCACGGAAATACTTTGTGGATGCCGTTTGTGCTCTTAACGATGTCGGGCACAGCCAATATTATATGTTGGATAAGGACTCTGCAATTTCTGCTATTTGCGCATGGGATTATGACACGTCCTGGGGGAACACATGGATACCATTTTCGTTTTCTTTCAATGCAATTACTTCCGGTCATTCATGGTACAACGCTTTATCTAAGTTTAAGGAATTCCGTCGTGAACTATTGACGCTATTCGAACAACATTCGGATTCGTTGAATCTAGCTACGGATGAACATGCTAAAAGCGTCATGGATTCTATTCGAAACGATTGGGTTATGAATAATGCACGTTGGAGAAATTATTCGGAATATAACCCTAAAGCGAAATTTAGATTTAAGGGTTATGATAGGAATTCGTTAGAGGATCAAGCGGAGCTTATTCAAGATTTGTTTCAAAAAAGGATGTCGTTTCTACGGGACTATTGGAGTTCGCCTGAACGATTCTACGAAATTACATTTGTTAATCCCACAAGCACTCCCGGGAAGAATGTAGCAAGGGTCATGTATTGCCACATCAATGACTCTCTTACCTCAGACATGTTGCCCAACGATATGTATTATGATTCTGAGGGTAATGACATTAGGTGGTATTCTGACGATGGGGTATCAATTGAAGATGTCGGCATCGTAACTCATGACATGAGTTTCAGCGAAAAGATAATGTCTCAGAATCATGGCATGAAAGACAAAATGCATAAATACTTACTCCTTATCTGTGTTTTGCCGTTCTTTATATGCCTTATAGGTTTGCTTGTATTTAAAACTGTTATCTTACCAATCAAGGAATCAAGGAAATGAAAACTTTCAAATACCGGCACGAATATAAATATCTCGTCGACGCGGCGCAGCTTGCCATGGTGAAAAGCAGGGCTATGGCTGTAATGCAGCCGGACAGTCATGTGGCTGCTTCGGGCAAGTATGCCGGCGCATACAACATCCGTTCCGTCTATTTTGATGACAGCGAGAACTCATGCTATATAGAGAACGAAAACGGAACAGACCCGAGAGAGAAGTTCCGTATCCGCATATATAACCATGACGGCAACAGGATAAGCCTCGAATGGAAATACAAGCATTCGCTGAAATGCCTGAAACTTAGCTGCCCTTTGACACGCGAGCAATGCGACAGTTTCCTAAGAGGCGGGAACATTCCGGACAGTTGCGGGCAACCTGCCTTGTTACGCAAGTTCACAACTCAAATACGCACGAGGCAACTACATCCTGTTGTTATTGTTGAATATGACAGGATGCCGTATATACACTCTTTGGGCAATGTGAGGGTAACCTTGGATTGCAACCTCAGGGCATCTGCCCGGTGCGAGGAATTCTTTGACCCGAATCTGGCCATGTACCCGACAATGCCCCAAGGCATGCAGGTGCTTGAGATAAAATGGGATGAATTCCTGCCGGATTATATCTATCAAGCCATGATGCTCGAGAGCTTGCAGTGGTCAAGCTGCTCGAAGTTTTACCTGTGCCGCAAATATACCGCAATTGAAAAATCATTTAAATATTGACATCATGCATTTTACAGACATTTTCAAACAAAGTTTCCTAAGAGAGTTCTCTTCGAACTACTCAAACACTTCCATGCTTTTCTTCCTGTGCGTTGCTGCTGCCTTGGGCCTGTATATTTTCCTTGTTTACCGCATAGTTACAAAGAAGAGCTTCTACAACAAAAATTTCAACCTGTCCTTGTGGGTGCTGACCGTGATTACCGCCGGCATTATCATCACCATATCAAGCAACATCATTCTGTCCCTCGGCATGGTGGGCGCGCTTTCCATTGTACGTTATCGGACGGCCATTAAAGACCCGATGGACCTGATATTCCTGTTCTGGTCTTTGGCTACCGGCATCATCTGCGGCGCGGGAATTGCGATAATCGCCGTGGAGCTTGCCGTGCTTGTTACGATTGGCGTGTTCATACTGGATAAGATTCCCATGCCGCGGGCAATGAAAATCATGACCATCAGTGCCTCCGACAGCAAATGCGAGGATGAGATATTGCAGGCTTTAAAGAGCAATTGCAAGCATTACAAGATAAAATCCCGTACTTTATCGGCCGGGCTGCTGAATATCGTTCTTGAATACAGCACCACTGACGAGAAGGCTTGCACCGATGCCATAAGCGCGATTGCGTCGGTGAACTCCGTCTCAACCATTGCTCACGACGGCGAGGTAACGTTTTAGTCTGTCGCGAATTTGACGAATTAAACCATCACCTTAAAACAGGCGATAACCCTTTTTGCCACGAATTCCGGCACTCGTTTGCCTAATGTCGGAAAGGGTTAATCTTTGCTGCGCGTTAAAGACTGCTAAAAGCGTTAAAATACGGGCAAAGGACGGGCAATTCGCGGCATTGTCGGTTTTTTGCGTGGCGTGGAATGGCAAAATTTGTTTACCTTTGCGGTTGGAATTACGAAGCTACTGTCAGAAAGAGAGCTTAGCAAAAAAAGGGATTTTATGAAACACGAATTAAGGAGTGCAATCTGTACGGAGGGACGGCGTATGGCAGGTGCGCGTGCCCTGTGGATTGCTAACGGTATGCGGCGCGAGCAGTTCGGCAAGCCGATAATAGCTATTGTCAACTCGTTCACGCAGTTTGTTCCGGGACACACCCACCTGCACGAAGCGGGTCAGATAGTTAAGGAGGTGATAGAGGCGGAGGGCTGTTACGCCGCCGAGTTTAATACTATTGCCATCGACGACGGTATCGCCATGGGGCACGACGGCATGCTTTACAGTCTCCCGTCGCGGGACATTATCGCCGACTCGGTGGAGTATATGGTCAACGCGCACAAAGCTGACGCGATGATATGCATATCAAATTGCGACAAGATAACTCCGGGCATGCTCATGGCGAGTATGCGTCTTAACATACCGACAGTGTTCGTTTCGGGCGGTCCGATGGAAGCGGGGACGTACAAAGGGGAGAACCTTGACCTCATCACAGCTATGATAAAGGGCGGCGACACCACCGTTTCCGACGGGGAATTAGCCGAGGTGGAGCGTCGCGCCTGCCCCGGTTGCGGCTGCTGTTCGGGCATGTTTACCGCCAACTCGATGAACTGTCTTACGGAGGCAATAGGGCTGTCTCTGCCGGGCAACGGTACCATCCTTGCCACCCATGCCAACCGTGTACGGCTGATGAAAGATGCGGCGCGGCAGATCGTGAAGAACGCTTTTGCCTACTATGAGGACGGCGACGAGAGTGTCTTACCTCGCAGCATAGCCACCCGCAGCGCCTTTCTCAACGCCATGACGCTCGACATTGCCATGGGTGCATCGACGAACACGGTGCTCCATTTGCTCGCTGTGGTGCAGGAGGCGGAGGCGGATTTCACCATGAAAGATATCGACGCGCTGAGCCGGAAGACGCCTTTCCTCTGCAAGCTGGCGCCAAACAGCCAGAAGTATTCCGTGCAGGAGTGCGGCAGAGCCGGAGGTATGATGGGGCTTATGGGCGAGCTTGACAAGGGCGGACTTATCGACACGTCGGTCAAAAGGGTCAACGGGCACACCCTGAAAGAGGACATTGAGAAATACTCCATAATGAAATCGGAGGTCGACAGCGAGGCTCTACGCATCTATTCAAGTGCGCCGGGAGGAGTCTTCTGTAATACTCTCGGGGCGCAAGACCGGACATACGACACCCTCGACACCGACCGCGCGACGGGCTGCATCCGCGATATTGAGCACGCATACACTAAGGACGGCGGCATGGCAGTACTCTACGGCAACATCGCGAAGGACGGTTGCGTGGTCAAGACTGCCGGCGTCGACGAGAGCATCTGGCACTTCACGGGTCCCGCCGTGGTATTCGACTCGCAGGAAGAGGCGTGCGAAGGCATCCTCGGAGGACGGGTCAAGGCGGGCGACGTCGTGGTTATCACCCACGAAGGACCTAAGGGCGGACCCGGCATGCAGGAGATGCTGTACCCCACATCCTATATTAAGAGCATGCATCTGGGTAAGGAATGCGCCTTGATAACCGACGGCAGGTTCTCCGGCGGCACGTCGGGACTGTCTATCGGGCATATCTCTCCCGAGGCGGCATCCGGGGGCGAGATAGGCAAAATCGTCGACGGCGACATGATAGAGATAGACATCCCCGCCCGCAAAATAAACGTCTTGCTCTCCGAGGAGGAACTTGCCGCACGGCAGCCGCGCCCGTTGACACGGAAGAGAGCCGTGCCGAAGTCGCTCCGGGCATACGCGAGCATGGTGGCGTCGGCGGACAAAGGCGGAGTGAGAATTGTGGAATAAAATCGCGAAAACAGCGTTATTATCATCAGAGAACTACCGATGGAAAAGATAACAGGTGCGGAGGCGTTGATGCGCAGCCTCGAGCGTGAGGGAGTGGAAGTGCTGTTCGGTTATCCCGGCGGCGCGATAATGCCCACCTACGACGCTCTTTACGACCACCGCGACAGGATGCATCACATATTGGTACGCCACGAACAGGGCGCCGTCCACGCCGCGCAGGGTTATGCCCGGGTCAGCGGACGTGTCGGCTGTGCAATGGTTACGTCGGGCCCCGGCGCAATGAACACTATAACGGGACTGGCGGATGCGATGATTGACTCTACGCCCGTGGTGATTGTCTGCGGGCAGGTGGGCGCGGCATTCCTCGGCACGGACGCGTTCCAAGAGGTGGATGTCATCGGCGTGACCCAGCCTATCAGCAAATGGGCGTACCAGATACGCCGCCCGGAAGATATAGCGTGGGCGGTGAGCAGAGCGTTTTACATCGCCCGCAGCGGCAGACCCGGTCCCGTCGTACTCGACTTCGCGAAGAACGCGCAGGTGGGTATGGTCGACTACGAGCCCGTTACGGTGGACTTCATACGGTCGTACAAGCCCGAACCGGCAATAGACGAAAAGGTCATTGCGCGTGCGGCGGAGATGATCAACGCCTCGGAGAAGCCGTTTATGCTCGTCGGACAAGGCGTGGAACTGGGCAACGCCCGCGAGGAGCTGACGGCGCTCATAGAGAAGGCGCAGATACCTGTCGGCACGACGATGCTGGGGTTGTCGGCGCTCGCAACGGACCATCCGCTCAACAAAGGCATGCTCGGCATGCACGGCAACCTCGGTCCCAACGTCATGACAAACCGCTGCGACCTGCTCATAGCCGTAGGTATGCGCTTCGACGACCGCGTAACGGGCAACATCGACACTTATGCCCGGCAAGCGAAAATCATACACTTCGACATCGACCCGAGCGAGATTGACAAGAACGTGAAAACGGATCTCGCCGTGCCGGGCAATTGCAAAGACACGTTGAGAGAGGTGGGCAAGCTCGTCCGGAACGCACGTCATGACGAGTGGATTGCCGGGTTCGCGCCGTACGAAAAGGAAGAATACGCGGCAGTGATTGATAAGGCGATCCACCCGAAAGAGGGCGATTTGCTTATGGGCGAGGTAATCCGGAAGGTCAGCGAGGCGACAAACAACAGTGCCGTACTCGTTACCGACGTGGGGCAAAACCAGCTGTTCGCCTGCCGCTACTTCAAGTTCACGCAGGGCAAATCCGTCGTTACGTCGGGCGGCGCGGGCACAATGGGCTTCGGTCTGCCTGCCGCGATAGGCGCCACATTCGGCGCTCCCGACCGCACGGTGTGCCTCTTTGTGGGCGACGGAGGGCTGCAGATGACCATCCAAGAGTTAGGTACGATAATGGAGCAACGCGCTCCCGTGAAGATAATACTGCTCAACAACAACTACCTCGGCAATGTCCGGCAGTGGCAATATATGTTTTTCAACAAGCGTTACTCGTTCACGCCGATGCTCAATCCCGACTACGAGAAGATCGGCGCGGCATACGGCATACCGGCAAGAACGGTGGTGCGGCGCGGCGATTTGGACGATGCCATACGTGAAATGCTGGCTACGGAGGGCGCCTTCTTGCTGCAATGCGCCGTCAAGGAGGAAGATAACGTGCTGCCGATGACACCGCCGGGAGCGGACGTAGACAACATGCTGATGGAAATAAACTAATGTTTCAGATGGAAAAGCAAAACCTACAAACGGGTGCCGGAGGGCAGTGCGGCGACTGTAACACGTGCACGAGGCAGTGCAACTACTCCGTTCTCGGACGGCGCAGCCACGACGGGGAGACGCTCTACACTATGATAATCTACTCCGAGAACTTCGCCGGCATCCTCAACCAGATAACGGCGGTCTTCACGCGACGGCAGATCAACATCGAGAGCCTCAACGTTTGCGCGTCCAGCACGCCCGGCGTACACAAGTACACTATTACCTGTTGGTGCACCGAAAGCATGGTGAAGATGCTCACAAAGCAGATAGAGAAGAAGATTGACGTGTTGCAGGCGAACTACTTCACCGATGAAGAGATCTTCTTCAACGAGTCGTGTCTCATCAAGATAAGCACGCCCGTGCTGCTCGAAAACAGCGAAGTGAGCAAGGCAATACGCCGCAACGGTGCGAGCATAATGGAGGTGAACAACACGTTCAGCATAGTGGAGCGCAAGGGAAAGAGCAACACCATCACCGAGCTATACAACGCTCTCAACGCGCTCGGGGCGGTCATTCAGTTCGTCCGTTCGGGGCGCATAGCCGTTACGCGCAGCCATATCGAGCACCTGGAGGCATACCTCAGCGAGCGGCAGAACGAGATTAACAGCCATAAGAGCTGAGACGGAACAAGACCAAACGACTATTTATAAAATACAAAATTATGGCAAAGATGAATTTTGGCGGTGTTATCGAGGAAGTGATGACCCGCGAGGAGTTTCCCTTAGAGAAAGCTCGTGAGATTTTGAAGGATGAGACTATCGCCGTCTTAGGTTACGGCGTGCAGGGGCCCGGTCAGTCGTGCAACCTGCGCGACAACGGGTTCAACGTCATCGTAGGTCAGCGGCAGGGCAAGACATTCGAAAAAGCGATAGCCGACGGATGGGTGCCGGGCGAGACGTTATTCTCCATTGAGGAGGCGGCGAAGAAAGGAACAATCGTGATGTGCCTGCTCTCCGACGCCGCAGTAATGTCGGTATGGCCCGTGATACAGAAATGTCTTGAGCCGGGCAACGCACTCTATTTCTCACACGGATTTGCCATCACGTGGAACGACCGCACCGGTTGCGTGCCGCAGAAAGACATCGACGTGATAATGGTAGCGCCGAAGGGGTCCGGCACATCCCTGCGTACGATGTTCCTCGAAGGGCGCGGGCTCAACGCCTCGTATGCCGTCTATCAGGACGCGACGGGCAAAGCGCTCGACCGTACGCTTGCACTCGGCATCGGCATAGGTTCGGGCTACCTCTTCGAGACCACATTCCAGCGTGAGGCGACAAGCGACTTGACAGGTGAGCGCGGCTCGCTCATGGGCGCCATACAGGGACTGTTGCTGGCACAATACGAGGTGTTGCGCGAGAACGGACACTCGCCCTCGGAGGCGTTCAACGAGACTGTCGAGGAGCTCACGCAGTCGTTGATGCCCCTCTTCGCAGCGAAAGGAATGGACTGGATGTATGCTAACTGCTCCACAACGGCACAGCGCGGCGCGCTCGATTGGTACCCCCGCTTCCACGATGCCATAAAGCCCGTGATGCAGAAGCTGTACGATAGCGTAAAGACAGGTGTGGAGGCGCAGATCTCAATCGATGCTAACTCGAAGCCGGACTACCGCGATGGCTTGGAGAAAGAGCTGGCTATGCTGCGCGAATCCGAGATGTGGCGCACGGCGGAAGTAGTGCGGCAGCTGCGGCCCGAGAACAACTAAGCCCCCTTCCTTTTCACTCATAGGCTGAAAAAGACAAGCGATAAACTGACGGGACCGAGCTTCTTGCAAGGAGTTCGGTCCCGTTTCGTATGTCCGCAGTAAGGGTTTCGCCTTATGAAACCGATGCTTTTTTATCCTTTCAAAGGACGTGTGTGCAGCGCGCGCATGGCATTCAGCACGGCGAGCACCATCACGCCGACGTCGCCGAACACCGCTATCGGCATGGCAAAACTGCCGAGACAGCCGATGCCGACGAGGATGAGGATAACCACCTTAATACCAATGGCGAAGTAAGTGTTCTGCAAGGCGATGCCGATAGTATGGCGGGCGATGGATATGGCGAGTGCAATCTTCGACGGCTTATCGTCCATCAGCACCACGTCGGAGGCTTCTATGGCGGCGTCACTGCCGAGCGCGCCCATAGCGATACCCACGTCGGCGCGGGCAAGGACAGGCGCGTCGTTGATGCCGTCGCCCACAAACACGAGCGTGGAGGCCTTGCCCTTGCCGCCCGATTTCGTCTTTTTCTCCTTTAGCAACCGCTCCACATGCGCCACCTTATCCTCCGGCAGCAAGCCCGCGAAATATTCGTCCATGCCGAGCGAGCGTGCCACAGCCACAGTCGTAGCTTCGTTGTCGCCCGTGAGCAGCACCGTGCGCCGTACGCCGACAGCCTTCAACAGCCGTATCGCTGCCGGCGCGTCGGGCTTCACCTTGTCGGAAATGACGATGTGTCCGGCATACTGTCCGTCGACGGCAACGTGGATCATAGTGCCCGTGTGCGCCGCGCAAGCCGCGCAAGACCTATGCTCCACCCCCGCCGAAGCCATCAGCTTGTCGTTGCCCACCAGCACTGTCTTGCCGCCAATGTTTGCCTTTATGCCCTGCCCGGCTATCTCACGCACGTCGGTGAGTGCCTCTTTTTCAATCTCTCTATCACACGCCGACCGCAGCGCTTCTGCCACGGGATGGGTCGAAAACTGCTCTGCTGTGGCGGCAAGATACAGCAATTCGCTCTGAGAGACGACACGCGGATGGACTATATCCACCGAGAACACGCCCAGCGTAAGCGTGCCTGTCTTGTCCATAACGACCGTCTCCGCCTTGGCAAGAGCCTCCATATAATTGCCGCCCTTGACGAGTATGCCCCTGCGCGACGCACCGCCGATGCCCGCAAAAAACGTGAGCGGGACGGACAAAACGAGGGCGCACGGACAGCTGACAACAAGGAACGCCAGCGCGCGATAGCCCCACACGGCAAGCCCCGACAAATATTCTTTGCAGAAGAACGGCGGCACAAGAGCCAGCAAAATCGCGAGTATGACCACTATCGGAGTATATACCTTGGCGAAGCGGCGGATAAATGTCTCGCTGTGCGACTTGCCCTCCGACGACTCCTCCACCAGCTTCAAGATCTTCGCCACCGTCGATTCGCCGTAGCTCTTGCTCACCTTTACGCGAAGCAGACCGGAGATATTGACGCACCCGGAGATCACCTCGTCGCCGGCGGCAACATCGCGCGGCATGCTCTCGCCCGTAAGTGCAACGGTGCTAATGCTCGACATTCCCTCCGCGACAACGCCGTCGAGGGCAATCTTCTCGCCCGGTCTTACTATCATCGTTTCGCCGATCTCCACCTCCTGCGGCAGGACTGTTACCACGTCAGACCCGCGCTCCACAGTAGCCGAATCGGGGCGGATGTCCATCAGTTCCGCTATTGAGGCGCGGCTCTTGTCCTCGGCAAAGTCCTCGAAAAGTTCCCCGACTTTGAAAAAGAGCATAACGAACACGCCCTCGGTGAACTCCGGCTCCGCACCGGGAAGGAATCCGATGAGCAGCGCGCCCACAGTGGCGATGAGCATTAAGAAGTTCTCGTCCAGCGCGTTACCCTCCATTATGCCCTCCGCAGCCTCGCCTATCGTGTCGTAGCTGATAAGGAGATAAGGGACGAGATAGACCAGCAGCTGCCCCCAGAGCGGCAGGGCGACGCTCTTCACGACAAGATATGCCGCCGTCAACAGCACGGCGCACGCCGCGATTTTGATGATTTGACCTTTCATAACCTTCTATTTTCGTATTTCCGCCGCAAAGGTAATAAAGGAAAAATGCAACCCGGTTGCAACTATAAACTGGTCGCGCACCTTCGGCATCCTTGCCTTATTCAACATCTCCGACGTTGATAGTTAGTGTGTTCGCTTACCCCACACTGCGTATGGGGTTAACCTTATTTCGACCTCTCCGAGGTCTGAGAATAGTCCGAAGCGCGCGGGGGTCAAACGGAAACGGGCTGCCGTGATGCTTGTTTTCGCGCCGCGACAGTCCGCTTTTGAAGTTAGTCCTTTGATGTCAGGTTCGGTTGCGTACCTACCGGCACGCCTTTGAGTACCTTAGGCACTCTTTTGCCCGGCTCACTCGCTGAGTTCTACAGCGAAGTAACCCTTCTTGCCGGTGGGCCAGATGCCTTTGATATAGAGCACGGGCTCCTTGCTGGTGGAGGCCTCCTCGACGGCTTTTTGCAGGTCGTCCATGGTCTTGATCTCCTCGTCGTTCACCTGCTGGATGATGAAGCCCTTGGATATGCCGGCATCTTTGAGCGTGCCGTTGTCCACCTTCGTCACTTCGAGGCCGTAGCTGATGTTAAGGTTCTTCTTCTGCGACTCGCTCACGGGGCGGAACTGTCCGCCGAGGATGTCGATGTCGTGGGTCTTAATGACGCTCGTGTTGCCTTGCGCGTTCTTCAACGTGACGGTCTTCGTAACGCTCTTTTTGTTGTGAAGATAGGTGATGGTGAGCTTGTCGCCGGGGCGTTTGGAATAAAGCATCTCTTGCAGTTCGGTCATCTTCGCCACCTTCTTGCCGTCGACGCTTGTGATGACATCGCCTTCTGCGAGCCCCGCGTCGGACCCCGCGCCGTTGTCTTCAACCTTTGCGACGTAGATGCCTTCATTTGTGCCGAGGTCTACCTCCTTGTCTTGCGCCTTCTGCGCGTCGATGTAGTCGTGCGCGTCTTGTCCCTCTATGCCTAAAAGAGCCCGCTGTACGGTGCCGTAGTTTTTCAGGTCGTCCACCACCTTATTCATTATCGTGGTAGGTATGGCGAAACCGTAGCCGCTGTACGAGCCTGTCTGCGAATAAAGCATGGCGTTGATGCCGACGAGCTCGCCCTGCGTGTTGACGAGCGCTCCGCCGGAGTTGCCCGCGTTGATAGCCGCGTCGGTCTGGATGAAGGACTCCACTGCGTTGGCGCGTAAGGAGCGTGCTTTGGCAGAGACAATGCCCGCCGTAACGGTCGAATTGAGATTAAACGGATTGCCAACGGCAAGCACCCATTCGCCAACCTTTAATTTATCGCTGTCGCCAATGGGCAAGGTGGGCAGGTTTTTCCCGTCAATCTTAATGAGCGCAAGGTCGGTCGTCTTGTCCGTACCTATAATTCTTGCGCTGAATTCGCGGTTGTCGTTAAGGGTGATAGTGAGCTCGTCGGCACCCTCGACGACATGATTGTTGGTAACGATATATCCGTCTTCGCTGATGATAACGCCCGATCCCGACGCCTCTTTCTTAGGCGTTTGCACCTGCCGCTTCTGCGTTCCGCCGCCCTTGTTGCCTTGTCCGAAGAAGCCGAACGGGTCGAAGAAGTCGCCGAAGGGGTCGCTTTGCACGTCGACGGTTTCCACCTTCGAGTTCTTCAAATATTTAATGTGCACCACTGCGGGCAGAGCTTTCTCCGCCGCATAGGTAAGGTCGACGGGTTGCCCGGCAACGGCTGCGGGTGCGGAGGTGGCGTTCACTTTTATCCATGTTCCGGCGCAGAAGGCCACGGCGATGACGCACAGAACGGCGAATACGTAACTTGAATACTTTTTCATAAGCTTATTTCTATCGTTAAATGTTTGTACTCATTTGACATTACTTTGCCTTAAACGGTTTACAAAAGTAGCGCGATTTTGCAGCATTATTCGCAATTATCATTCATCTTTATTCCAATTTAACACTTCATTTTTGCCCCTGCCGCTCCTCTTAACCGCCGTTCCGAAACTTTTTACTATCTTTGCAAATAGCGAAACACACAATTATAAATGAGACATGTTTTGATTGCCCTTGCGGTTGCATTAGCCGTCGGTAACATTCGCGCGGGCGACAAGGGCGGCTATCCTATTTCGCCTGTGCCGTTCACGTCGGTGAGGGTGGCGCAAGATTGTTTCTGGGGGCAGCGGTTGCAGGCTTGCCGCGAGGTAACGGTGCCGCTGGCGTTTAGCAAATGCGAGGAGACGGGCAGGTACGACAATTTCATTCGCGCGGCGCACCCCTCGGACACGATTCATGTCGGCGGCTTTTCGTTCGACGACACCGATGTTTACAAGACCATCGAGGGCGCGAGCTACCTGCTGCAGACCTATCCCGACAAGGCGATGGAGCATTACATCGACAGCGTGCTCGCGATTGTTGCCGCAGCGCAGGAGCCCGACGGGTACCTTTACACGAGCCGCACGATGAACCCGAAGCACCCGAATGCGTGGTCGGGCAATAAACGCTGGGAGAAAGAGGAGGCGCTCAGCCACGAGCTGTACAACCTCGGCCATATGATTGAGGGTGCGGTGGCGCATTATCAGGCAACCGGCAAGCGCAACTTCCTCGATATAGCTATACGTTACGCCGATTGCGTCTGCCGCGAGATTGGCGGCGGCGAAGGGCAGGTGAAGGTTGTGCCGGGGCATCAGATCGCGGAGATGGCTCTGGCGAAACTATATCTTGTTACGGGCGAAAAGAAATACCTCGACGAAGCGAAATTCTTCCTTGATATGCGCGGCAAAACGGCCGTGAAGGACCTTTACACGCAGTCGCTCGAGCCCGTCGTCGACCAGCGCGAAGCCGTCGGGCACGCCGTCCGCGCAGCGTATATGTATGCCGGCATGGCTGATGTTGCCGCGCTCACTGGTGATTCGGCTTACATCCGCGCCGTCGACCGCATCTGGGAGAACATTGTCGGCAAGAAATATTACATCACCGGCGGCATCGGAGCCACATCCGACGGCGAGGCGTTCGGGGCGAATTACGAACTCCCGAACCTGTCGGCGTATTGCGAAACCTGCGCGTCGATAGGCAATGTTTACGTTAACCACCGCCTGTTTCTGCTTCACGGCGATGCGAAATATTACGACGTTGCCGAGCGCACCCTTTACAACGCTCTGATTGCGGGCATGTCGCTCGACGGCGGCAGCTTCTTCTACCCGAACCCGCTGGCGAGCAACGGCGGTTACGAGCGTCAGGCATGGTTCGGTTGCGCGTGCTGCCCGTCGAACCTCTGCCGCTTCATCCCGTCGTTGCCCGGCTATGTTTACGCTGTGAAAGAAAAGGATGTTTACGTGAACCTTTTCATGCCCAATTCCGCGACGCTCGATGTGGCGGGAAAGGCAGTGGCTATCGGGCAAACGACGAATTATCCTTACGACGGCGACATCACCCTTTCGATAAATAAAAACGCTGCCGGACGCTTCACCTTGAAAATCAGAATCCCGGGTTGGGTGAAAGGCGAAGTTGTGCCGAGCAACCTTTATTCCTACGCCGACGGCAAGCAGCTCGCGTATAGCGTAACGGTGAACGGCGAGGAGGCCGGCAGCCTCGGCAGCGACGGCTATGTCTCCATCGAGCGCAAGTGGAAAAAGGGCGACCGCATCGACGTGCATCTCGATATGGAGCCGCGCGTGGTGAAGGCTAACGAGAACGTTGAGGCCGATCGCGGGCGCATCGCCGTGGAGCGCGGACCGCTGGTTTATTGCGCCGAATGGCCCGACAACGATTTCGATATTTCGGGCATCATCCTCAACCGCATGCCGCAGTTCGCCGTTGTCGACCGCCCCGATTTGCTTTACGGCACGAAGCAAATAACGACCGCGGCGCAGACCTTGACTTACACCGCCGACGGCAAATTAGCAACCGGCGACGTAACCCTGACGCTCATTCCTTACTACGCTTGGGCTCATCGCGGCGAAGGCAAGATGGTCGTGTGGCTGCCGCAGGAATTATGCGCCTCGCAAGCTGCGCCGACCTCGGAAAGTGAGGCAAACGGGCATTAAACAGTGCGAAACAAATCAAGAAAAAAGGCTGCATTAACAAAGAAAAACAATGCCGCGCGCGCAAACCGACTTAAAAATGCTATCTTTGCGCTTCGAAGAAACTAACACATTTGCTACAACGCTATGGCAAGCAGAAGGCATATCCCGCGTTACGTCTTCGAGACGTCTTGGGAAGTTTGTAACAAGGTCGGCGGCATCTATACCGTGCTTTCCACGCGTGCCCGCACACTGGGCGCCCGTCTTGGAGACAACCTTGTGTTCATCGGACCCGACTGTTGGCACGGTCAGCAGTGTCCCTATTTCATTGAAGACAACGAGCTCTTGCGGGCTTGGCGCGAGCAGGCGGCACGTGAGGGAGTGCTTGTCAGGACAGGCAGATGGCGCGTGCCGGGCAAGCCGATAGCCCTGCTTGTGGATTTCCACGCATATTTCGAGCGGAAAAACGAGATTTATACCCGTCTGTGGGAGGATTTCCGCGTCGACAGCCTCCACGCTTACGGCGACTACGACGAGTCGAGCATGTTTGCTTACGCTGTGGCGAAGGCGGTAGAGAGCTACTATAATTATTTCCGTCTCGACGGCGAGAGGGTGGTGTTTCATGCCAACGAATGGATGACGGGCTTGGCTGCGCTGTATGTCCGCAAGCACTTGCCGAAGGTCGCGACGGTATTTACCACTCACGCCACGAGTATCGGACGGTCTATCTGCGGCAACCACAAGCCGCTCTACGAATATCTCCACTCCTACGACGGCGACCAAATGGCTGCGGAGCTGAATATGCAAAGCAAGCACTCCGTTGAGAAACAGACGGCGCACAACGTCGATTGCTTCACCACCGTGAGCGACATTACGGCGGAGGAATGCAGCGTCTTGCTCTGTAAGGACTGCGATAAGGTGCTGCCCAACGGCTTTGAGGACGACTTCGTTCGTAAAGGCCCGGCATACGACAAGCAACGTCGTGCGGCACGGAAACGCCTCCTGCGCGTGGCAAGCTGTCTGACGGGCAAGGGCTTCCGCTCCGATGCCATCATCCTTGCCACGAGCGGACGCTATGAGTTTGCCAACAAGGGCATCGACTTGTTCCTCTCTGCCGTCAACCGTCTGCGGTTTGATGAGCGATTGGAACGTGAGGTGGTGGCGTTCGTCGAGGTGCCCGGCTGGGTGAAAGAGCCGCGCCAAGACCTCGCCACACGTCTGCTGTCGACGGAGAAATACTACGATGCGCTGCACTATCCGCAGCTGACCCACTGGCTCCACAACCAGCACGAGGACCTCGTGATGAACACCTGCGAGTGGCTCGACATGTGGAACAAGCCCGGCGACAAGGTGAACATCGTCTTCATCCCCTGCTATCTGACGGGCGACGACGGCATACTGAACATGCCATATTATGACGCTCTGTCCGCCGCCGACCTCGCTGTCTACCCGTCTTACTACGAGCCGTGGGGCTACACACCGTTGGAGGCGACGGCGTTCAGCGTGCCTTGTATCACTACCGACCTTGCGGGGTTCGGGCTGTGGGTCAACAGCGAGCTGGGACGCAGCGGCATCTTGGCGGACGGCGTGGAGGTCATCCACCGCACAGATCATAATTTCAACGAGGTAGCCGACCGCATACGCGACGTGGTGATCGGCTTCTCGCGTCTTGATAAAAACGAGGTTTCGCGCCTCCGCCATAACGCGCGCATGCTGTCGCACAAGGCATTGTGGAAGGAGTTCATCACTCATTACTACGACGCCTACGACATTGCGCTGCGCCGTGCGGCGGAGAGAACCCGGAAGAAGAAATAGCATTTTAACCGTATAATCAAAAATCAAATTGGTATGAAAATCAGAGCAGACTATTCAAATCAACCTGTCTGGAAAGACATCTCGGTAAAGTCTACACTGCCGAAAGAACTGAAGTGTCTTGACGAAGTGGCTCACAACATGTGGTGGTCGTGGGATAACGATGCCCGCCGTCTGTGGCGCAAGCTCGACCCGAAGCTCTACACCGAAGTCAAACACAACCCCGTGCTGCTCCTCAGCCGCCTGTCGATAGAGCGGACAAAGGAGATTTTGAAAGACAAGGACATAATGCAGGAAGTGAACGACGTCTATGCCACGTTCCGCAAATATATGGACGTCAAGCCCGACACGAAACGTCCGTCGGTGGCATACTTCTGCATGGAATACGGACTAAATCAGGTGTTGAAGATCTACTCCGGCGGTCTGGGCATGCTTGCCGGCGACTATCTCAAGGAGGCATCCGACTCCAACGTCGATATGTGCGCCGTCGGCTTCCTTTATAAGTCGGGTTATTTCCGCCAGAGCCTGTCGATGGACGGGCAACAAATCGCCAACTACGACGACCAGGACTTCAACACGCTGCCCATCACACGTCTGGAAGACAAAGAGGGCAACCCCCTTGTCGTCAGCGTCCCGTTTAACAACTATCAGGTGCACGTCTATGTATGGCTTGCGCAGGTGGGACGCGTGAAGCTCTTCCTGCTCGACTCGGAGAACGACATGAACTCCGAATTCGACCGTCCCATCACCCACGCACTCTACGGCGGCGATTGGGAGAACCGCATCAAGCAGGAGATTTTGCTCGGCATCGGCGGTATGTTGACCTTGAAGCGACTGGGGATAAAGAAAGACATCTACCACTGCAACGAGGGACACGCGGCATTCTGCAACCTCGAGCGGCTGTGCGACTATATCAACGAAGGCTTGACTTTCAATCAGGCTCTTGAGCTCGTTCGCGCCTCGGGACTCTACACCTGCCACACCCCCGTGCCGGCGGGACACGACTATTTCGACGAGGCCCTTTTTAGCAAATATATGAGCGGCTATCAGGACCGCCTCGGCATCACGTGGGACGAGTTTATCGGCATGGGGCGCACAAACCCCGACGACCACAACGAGAAGTTCTCCATGTCCGTCTTCGCCATCAACACCTGTCAAGGCGTCAACGGCGTGTCGAAGCTGCACGGCTGGGTTTCGCAGCGCATGTTCGCACCTATCTGGAAAGGATACTTCCCCGAGGAAACGGCGGTAGGCTACGTTACGAACGGCGTGCACATGCCGACGTGGACGGCAACGGAGTGGAGAGACATCTACAACAAGTACTTCGACCCGTCGTTCCTCTCGGATCAGTCGAACGAAAAGATATGGAGCGCCATATATAACGTGCCCGACGAGGAGATCTGGCAGACACGTATGGTGCTGAAAAACAAGCTGACGGACTATATCAAGACGCAGTTCTCGCAGATGTGGCTCAAGAATCAGGGCGACCCGGCACGCACCTCGTCAATCCTCAAAAGCATCAAGCCGAACGTGCTGATGATAGGTTTCTGCCGCCGTTTCGCCACATACAAACGCGCACACCTGCTCTTCACCGACCTCGACCGCTTGGCTAAGATTGTCAACAACCCCGATCGCCCCGTGCAGTTCATATTCTCCGGCAAGGCGCATCCTGCCGACGGCGCGGGACAAGGCTTGATTAAACGTATCTTCGAGATAAGCCAGCGACCCGAGTTCCTTGGCAAAATCATCTTCCTCGAAGACTATGACATGCAGCTCGCACGCCGTTTGGTATCGGGCGTAGACGTGTGGATGAACACCCCGACACGACCGATGGAGGCGTCAGGCACGTCGGGCGAGAAAGCCGAAATGAACGGCGTGGTAAACCTCTCCGTGCTCGACGGATGGTGGTACGAGGGTTATCGCGAGGGCGCGGGTTGGGCGCTGACCGACAAACGCACATACGAGAACCAGGGCTACCAAGACCAGCTCGACGCCACAACTATCTACGGCCTGCTCGAGAACGAGATTATCCCGCTCTACTACGACAAGAACGAGAAAGGCTATTCGGAGGGTTGGATCAAGGTAATCAAAAATTCTATCGCGCAGATTGCACCGCACTACACGATGAAACGTCAGCTCGACGATTATTACACCAAGTTCTACAACGGTCAGGCAAAGCGCTTTAAGCAGCTCAAAGCCAACAACAACAAGCTCGCCAAGGAGATTGCCTTGTGGAAAGAGAGTGTCGCAAGCCGCTGGGACAGCATACGTGTCATCGAGAAGGAGAACGACGTCAACTCTCTCGGTGTTGAGACGGGCAAGCAGTACAGCTTCCGTTATGTCATCGACGAGGCGGGACTGAACGATGCCGTAGGTGTCGAGGTGGTCGTCGTTGCCAATGTCGACGGCGTGGACAAGATTAGCTCCGTCCATCCCCTCGATATGGTGGCGCAGGAAGGCAACAACTATACCTTCGCCAAGAAATTCCACTTTGAGGAAGCCGGCACCTTCAAGGCAGCCGTCCGCATGTACCCGAAGAACGACCTCCTGCCGCACCGTCAGGACTTCGCCTACGTGAAATGGATTGACTGAAATTTAAGCTGCAAGCAAGCGGCCGTAAAGCAAACCTTATAGCTGTAAAGCAAACCTTGCGGCTGTAAACAATGCTGCGGAGGCGTTATTAGTCAGGGTTACGAGATTATTTAGTACCCGAAACCAATTAACGCCTCCGCCGCCGTTTTGTTAGTTAGTATTACAGTAGCAACTAAGACCTATCTCGCAGCACTCGGCAGTCAGTCGCCTTCGTTGTTCGTCAGCGTCTCGAGAGGGATGCCGCCCATCTGCGAGGCAACGACGGCAAAGGTGCTGTAAAACGAACCGTAGATTTTGCTTGTGCGCGATAGGGTGAGCATGTCCGCCAAACCGTCCTGCACGCCGCCGACAGTGTTGCGGTCAGCCTCGCGCGCCGACGTCAAAAGCCTTTCACCGTAGCGTTGCCGCATGCCGCGCTTAACATCTTCCGAATCCGTCGCGAGCCAGATGCCGACATCCTTGTCGTTGTCTATCTCCGCGTCTAACTTATTGAAAAACAGTTCGATAGGGCTCCTGCGAATAGCCTCGATATTGTCCGTGCGCCTGACATGCACCCCGATCATCCGCGAGGCGAACCTTTCTTGGCGGGCATCAACCTCGTCCTTTATCTCCCTAACCGGCACGAAGAGCCGCTGCATCAGGCTGTTCTCGTAAGGCAGGAAAGGGCTGTACGACGCGAGGTAGACGCGCCTCGAGGCCCGCACCCATTGCGCGAAGTCGAAGTTCCGCCGGCACAAGGACGTGATTAAATGCTCGTAGAGGCAGGACTTGAACGCCAGCTTCTGGTAAGGCCTCGTCAGCCGGAAGTTTTTCGGGCGCGGACGGTCGTAGAGCAAGGTGTCGAGAAAGGAGGCGTCGCGCAGGCGGAAATTGCTGCGCTCAATCGGTTCGAAGAGGCTGCGGAACGGTGCTTTCAAGCCCCATGTGCTAAACCAAATGACATCTAAATTGCACGTTTCTCCCCCCCCTGTGCATTTCTCGGCAAGCATCACCGCCGAAGCCATCGTGCCCATGCGGTTCGCCAGGCCGCCGGCGGGGACAAAGGTTATCTTCGACATAAAGGCTTAACCCTTCGCGCCTTAGATGAGGTATTGCGAAGAGATGCTTTCGTTGTTCTCCACGCGGCGGATGGTCTCGGCGAAGATGTCGGCCACGGAGAGCTGCTTCACCTTCGGGCAGTTGTGCGTGTAGGGGATTGAGTCGGTGAACACCATCTCGACGAGCGACGAGGCCTCAATCCTCTCCGACGCCACGCCGCTCATCACGCAATGGCTCGCGCAGGCCCGCACGCTCCTTGCGCCGCAGGCTTTCATCAGGTCGGCCGCCTTCGTGATAGACCCTGCGGTGTCGACAAGGTCGTCGACAATCACGACGTTCGCGTCCTCCACGCTGCCGATGATCTGAATCGACGCCACCTCGTTCGGCTTAACCCGCGTCTTGTTGCAGATGACCAGCGGGCAATTGAAATATTTCGCGTAGGAATTGGCGCGCTTCGTGCCGCCTACATCGGGCGTGGCGATGACGATGTTCTCCAAGTGCAGGCTCTCGATGTAAGGCAGGATGACGCTGCTGGCGTAGAGATGGTCCACCGGCACGTTGAAGAAGCCTTGCTCTTGGTCGGCGTGAAGGTCCATCGTGATGACGCGGCTGATGCCCGCCACGGTAAGCATATCGGCCACGAGCTTGGCGGCGATGCTCACGCGGGGCTTGCTCTTGCGGTCCTGCCGCGCCCAGCCGTAGTAGGGGATCACGGCGTTCACCGTCCTTGCCGACGCGCGTTTTGCCGCATCGACCATCAGCAGCAGCTCCATCAGGTTGTCCGCGTTGGGGAACGTGCTTTGCACAAGGAACACGTCCTTGCCGCGGATCGACTCGTCGAAGCAGATCTCAAACTCGCCGTCGGCAAAGCGCGTTACGGACATGTTGCCCAGCGGACAATTAAGGGATACACAGATTTTTTCCGCGAGATACTTCGTGCTTGTTCCCGCGAAAACCATAAATGAAGGTTTGTCGTCCATCGTTTATAAAGAAAATGTTAAAAAGGGTTCTCCGTAAACGCAAAGGTAAGGCAATTTTCGTGCAACGGCAAAGAATGGCCCGCTTTTTATTTTGCGCGAAAGGTTAAAAAACAAAGCGCCGCACAAGAAATGACTCCCATGCGGCACTTTCTAAATTGCCTTAGTTGTTCTTATTGCAAGGTTAACTCTGCGTTTACTCTGCGACGAAGATGAACTTGCCGGTGATGTCGTTGAGGTAGATGCGGTAGTCGCCTGCCGGAACGGTAATGTTGTCGCCGTCCTGCGTGCCTACGCCGTAATAGGTTTCGGTGCTGACGGTGAATGTTGCGCCCCAGTTGACGGTCCAATCATGGTCGACAAGGAACTTCAAGCCGCCGTCAGACGGGATGTTTGCCTCAACATACCAGTTGTGCGGCGCAACCTCAGTCATATCGATGTAATCGCCCCAGCTGTTGAAGTCGCCCGTGATGGAGACGAGGTTGTACTCCGTCGGTGCCTGGTTGGACAGCTCCTCCCACGAGTAGGTCATAGTGCCCATATCGACGTAAAGGGTGTAGAGGCCTTCTGCCGGCGAGGTGAGGCAGCCGATAGTGTTCTGGTCGCCGTTGGAATAAACGAGCGTGCCGTCGCCGGGCGTGTTGTCCATCGATCCGGCGCAACCGTAGATGTTGTCCCAGTCGCCGAGGTCGTCGCCGCTCCATATCTTGGCATCCCACGAAGCGTTAAACTGGCTGGTGTAGCTGTAAACATTGTCGCCTTCGGGATAGAGCATCGATCTTGCGTCGTCAGCCCAGCCGTTCGGGTTGCCCGTGAGGTAATACTCGCCTGCCAGTGCGGAGATGGTGTAGGTGTAGTCCATCATGTTGATGGTCATGCGATACATACCTGCGTCTGCAATCTGTCCTGCGCCGACACCCTCTATGGCAACAAGCTGTCCGCTAAGAGAGGTATCGCCGTTGTCTGCAACGCCTACCACGCCGTCGGAGCCTTCATGCCAGAAGTCGCCCGAGTCGATGTTTGTCTGCGGGATAATCTTCCAGTATTGTCCGGCGTCGGTGGTGAATGTTACGGTGAATGTCGGGTCGTCGTAAACGTCGGCGTCGGAGTGGCTGAAAGCGATCATTGTCTCCTCATCCCAGCCGCAGAAGTCGCCAACAAGGTAGTAAGCCGAGGCAATGAACGGTGCGGAGAGCGTTACGGTCAGCGTGGTTGTTGCGGAGTTGGTCAGCACTTGTCCGTCCAGTTCGACAAGGACGTTGATCACTTCGGTCATCGTGTGTGCTTCGGGGCGCTTGCCGTAGAGGCTCTCGACAGCCGTTTGCAGGTCAGCAACAGCCACCTTGCCTTCGGTGTCGGCCTCGAGCGTAACGGTTTCGTCGAGCACCACTTCGTAGCCCGTAACCACCGCGCCGTCGGGTACGGTTACAGACGGGGTGAAGATGGCAATGTAGTCGTCCGTAACGTCTTCCATCGCGATGGCATCCACGCCGGTAGCATCAAAAAGAATGAGTTCCGATTCTTCCGGTCCGTAGCCCTGCGGGTCAGCCCAATCGGTGAAGTCATCGCTGCAACCTGCAAGCATTCCCGTTGCAAGGAGCAGGGCATATAAAGCTATTCTTTTCATATCGTGAAGTTTATTTAATTGTTAAGAGGCGGGGGCGCCCGCATACGTTAATACGCGAGCAGCCCGCCTGACTTGTTTTATTCTTCGAAGAAGTAGTAGAACCCTGTGATGTCGTTGAATACAACACGGTAGGTGCCTGCCGCTACGGGGATGTTATCGCCGCCTTGTGTGCCGAATCCGTAGGGGAAGTCCGGTGCGCCCCAGTTGGTAGCCCAATCCGGGTCGGCAAGGAACTTAGTCTCACCGGAGCCGTCGGAGGTTACCTCGTAGGTCCACAGGTGCTCGACGGAGACATCGTTGCAGGTGTTGACTGACGACATATTAATGTCGGTTGGCCATTCCCAGCCGTTGACACTGCCGGAGATCAGCATCTGTCCGTACTCGGTCGGGGTGTCTGCCGCCTCGATGGTGAGCACGTCGGTCTTGGTGTTGAGCGTTACGGTGTAGTATCCGCTTGACGGAACATAGAAGTTGCCGCTACCGCCGTCGTTCATTACCGGAGAAAGACCGCCGTCGCTGCTGCCCCACTGGTCGTCCCAAGCGCCGGGCACCTTGACGAGCTTGAAGCCCTTCGAGGAGTCGAAGTAAGCGGTGTAGGTGATTTCTCCCTTACCGTTGGAATCGTACTCATAACCGTCGACGAACGACATCGGCACGCAGCTTACGCCTACCTCGCTGCCCCACGAACCGTCGGCAACGGCGTCGCCGGTGATGTACCATAGCTCGGGTTCTGCGTCGGAGAAGTCGGCATAATAAGCTTTCACGTTGAGCGCGATGGTGTTCGAGTAGCACTCATAGCCTGAGGTGAGCGTGGCGCGCAGGCGGATGTAGATGGTCATCGGTTGCGCGGGGAACTCGTCCTCGCTCTCGTATGCACCTATTTTAAGAATAGCGCGGTCGATGGCCTCGGCGTCAAGGTCGAGCTTGCAAACGGTCCACGACTCGTCGAGCTCGATGTATGAAGCGGTGTCATCTTCCGTCTCGGCATCAACCCAAGTATCATCCAGGGAGACCTGTGCGTAGTAAGTAACGAGGGCGGTATAGCCGTAGTCGGGCTGTTGGCAGGTAACGGTGAGCGACGTGGAGTTTGCCAGGTCGTAGACATTGCCGCTGAGTGCCGGCTCGTTCAACACAAACGATTCGGGCTGTTTCACTGTCGGGTTGGAGTCGCGGTCGTCGTCGCAAGCGGTGAGCGCCACCATTCCGCACAACAATGCAGCCATTAAATATGTTATCTTTTTCATATCTGTTACTTTTCTCTTAAAGGATTAATAACCGGGGTTCTGCACCAGATTGGCGTTGTTCGACAAGTCGTTCTCCGGGATAGCGTAGATATTTCTGTTGGAGCTGAACTGGCTGCCTTCGTAGGTGCCGCCCATCCATTCCCATTTGTAAGACGACTGTCCGCCGTAGTAACCGAAGCGCACGAGCGTGGGGCGGCGCAGACCTTCCATCCAGAACTCCCTCGACCATTCGGAGAGGATGTACGACAGGGAGTAGGTGGATTGTGTGGAGGCGTTGGCGCGTTTGCGCAGCTCGTTGATGTAGTTTGTACCCTCGCTGGTGGTGTTGCCGCCGTTGAGACGTGCATCGCACTCGGCATAGATCAGGTTTGCCTCTGCCACGCGGAGGAACGGGATGTCCATATCCGACATGTTAAGCGTGGATGTGGTGGTGTTGTCCGTGTGCAATGTGCGGAACTTCACGCAAGAGAACCCGGCATTGGCGTCGCTCTCGTCGGGCGTGTCGGCGGTGTAACCCTCGCTGAAGAACAGTGCGCGGTCGTCGCCCGCCATATCGATCATAGCTTGGAGGTTGTCGGTGATGGGTGCGGCAGACGAGCCGTCGGCGTTGGTGCTGAAGAACTGGTCGAGCAGCTGGCGGCGTACACGCACGCACTTGCCCCACGAGTTGTCGCTGCCCGACGGCACTGTTGCATCTTCTGCCGAGCCGTAGCAGCCGAGCACGAGGAATGTGCTGTTGCCGTACGATTCGGTGTCGACGCCGTCGCAAAGGATGGGGAATATTGCCTCATACTGCGCGCCGTTGGTGTTGTTGTCGCCCATGAAGAGCAGCTGGTAAGCGGAGTAAACCTCTTGTGTAACGGGGTTGACGGCGCCGGTAGTGTTGAGGTGATAATACCCGTTGTCGAGCACTTGCTTGGCATAAGTCCTTGCCTTCTCCCACTGTGCCGTACCGGTGTAGACTTCGGCATTGAGGTAGAGGCGCGCGAGGAGCAGCCAGTCGGCAACCTTGTCGAGGCGGCCGTAGGTGTTGGCGCCGGCATCAGCCAAGCTGCTCTCAACATCGAGGAACTCGCTCTCAACGAAGTCGTAGAACTGCTGGCGGGTGTAGTATTCTGCCAGTTCGGCGCCCGGAGCGTCGATGGTGAATGCGGCGTTGCCGTAGAGATCCATCACGTACAAATAGTTGATTGCGCGGATGAGGCGTACCTCTGCGCGGCGCATTATCTCTTCATCGCTGCTGTCGCTGGTCTGGTCGAGATAGAAGTTGCAAAGGGTGATGGTGAAGTAGAGGCGGTAGTACATGCCGACGGAGAAGTCGTTGGATGCGCCGTAGGTGTTGTGGAGCAAGTCCGGCACGCCGGCATCGGATGCCCATACCCAGCTTGCCTCGTCGGTAGTGAATTCGTTCAGATACCATCCCATGCGGTAGAATGCCGACGAGCCCTCGTCGATGTCCGCAACGTCGCCGTTATCCGACGGACCCTGCTGGCCTGTGAGCGAGAAGCTGGCATAAATCTTGTTGAACACGGCATCATCGTCGAAGTCCATCATCGTCTGCGGGTCGATTGGCGTAACATCCAAATCATTCACACAAGACGTCATCCCGAAGGCAAAGGCGAGCGCGATTGCCGGGACGTATGATTTAATCTTATTCAGTTTCATATTATTATTCTTGTTTTTAGGGTTTAGAAGTTAAGACTCAGACCGAGTATTGCCACGATAGGACGCGGATAGATGTTACTGTCGTAGCCGCCGCTAACTTCCGGGTCTAATCCCTTGTAGTCGGTGATAGTGAAGACGTTCTGCACGGTGGCGTAGACACGTCCGCCGAGGGGAGCCTTGCCGATCTTGTCGAACGAGTAGCCCAGCGTGATGTTGTCACACTTGAGGAACGAGGCGTTCTGGATAGCGTAGTCGGACACGCCCTCCATGACGTTGTCCGTCTGCCAGTTCTTCGCCAGCGACATAATCGGGCGGTTGTGGAATGCATAGCCGGAATAGAGGGAAGAAGTAGAGAGGTTGGAGTTGGAAATCTCCACTGCGTTGTAGTTGTAGTTGCCCAAGCTTGCGCGGAGCGAGAAGCTGAAGTCCCAGTGTTTGTAGATCAACTTCGAGGTGAGGCCCATCAGCACGCTTGCATCCGCTTTCTTATAGAAGTAGCGGTCGTCGGCATTGATGACACCGTCGCCGTTGCGGTCAACGAACTCGCCTTCAATCGGTTGTCCGGCTTCGTCGTAAACCTGCTGGTAAACGTAGAATGCGCTGGCCGACTCGCCCTTGCGCCAAGCCTTGACATCACCGCCGGTACCGATGGCCGCGCCGCCGTACATAATGGTGTAGTCCTCGCCCTGGCTTGCAATCAGGTCGTCAATACGGTTCTGGTTGTAAGTGATGTTATATCCGAGCTCCCACGACCAATCCTTCGTTTGGATAGGACGGTAGGTTACGGAGAACTCCACACCTTGATTGTGCAGCCCGCCGATGTTGCTCGTCACCTTGCTTGCAAAGTTGGAGCCTGCCGCAACGTATGCCGTGTTAATCAGGTCGGTGGTCTTGCGGTAGTAGTAATCGGCGGCGAGCGTCACGCGGTCGTTGAGGAAGCTCATGTCGATACCCGCGTTATACGTGGTGGTCTTCTCCCACGTCAGCTCGGGGTTGTATGCGTCGGGACGATAGTTGGTGCCGTCGCCCACTACCGGGTAGTATGCACCTTTATTATTTACTGTGTACGAAGCGAAGCCGTTATAGTCGCCGATACCCTCTTGCTGACCGGTGATACCGT
Source organism: Prevotella sp. (assembly GCA_021204905.1). Taxonomy (GTDB): domain Bacteria; phylum Bacteroidota; class Bacteroidia; order Bacteroidales; family Bacteroidaceae; genus Prevotella. Next base: position 234,734 of record JAJPYN010000008.1, on the reverse strand, counting down.
AGCCGAGGCGTACCTTAAAGTCGGAGATGGCGTCAACATTCTTCAGGAAGGTCTCTTCTTTCACGCGCCATGCTAATGCCACTGACGGGAACACGCCCCAGCGGTGTCCTTTGGCGAAACGTGAGGAACCGTCGCCGCGGAGGGTGGCGGTCAAGAGGTAGCGGTCTTTGTAAGAATAGTTCAGACGTCCGAAGAACGAAACGAGGTAGTTCTCCGTCTTATAGAGCGTCTTGCCCACTTCCGACGGGCTGTATTCCGTGCCGCGCAGCGATTCGTCGTTTGCCGTATCGGGATAGATACCGTAGTAGTAGTAATCGGTCTTCTTGTGGAAGTGCTGCCACTCGTAACCGCCCATTATATCGAAGTGATGATCCTTCGTGAAGTCCTTGATATACTGTGCGTAAGCGTTCAACGAGAGGTTGTATGTGTCCATCGTGTTCCAACCGTAGTTACCATAATAATATGTACCGTTGTCGTAGGTGTACGGCGTCTGGGCTTTGTTGGTCTTGCCGCCCGTTACATCCATGCCGCCGTTGACGTGCAGATGCAGGTCTTCGAGGCCGTGGATCTTATAGTCAATCTCGATGTTGCCCACCAATTTCTTGGAGTCGCCCTTGTCGGAATAGTTGTCGAGGTAAGACACAGGGTTGCCGGTTGCCAACGTGTTCACGCCGTAGAGCCACGAGTTATCATCACGGCTGACGCCCTGTGCCCACTGCCAGTATCCGCCGTAGTTCTGATTGTAGAAGTTAGCATCGCCGTTGTAAGAAGCGTTTGTGCCGTAAACCGGCTTGGTCGGGTCCATCGATACCGCCGCGCCGATAGCGGAGCTGTTGTTATACTGGCTCTTGGCATACATTCCCTTACCGTTGATGTTGAGCGTCAAGTGGTCGTTGAGGAAGCTCGGCGAAACATTGAAGCTCAAGGTGTAACGGTTGAAAGAGGATGTCTTGACGATACCGTCTTGGTTGGTGTAACCGAACGATACGCGGTAGGGCATGTTCTTCAATCCGCCGGAAACATTGATGTTGTGGTCGGTGTTGACAACGGTGCGGTAGATCTCGCTCTGCCAGTCGGTATTGGCGAAGAGGTGGTTGCCGTTAGCGTCGTAGTAACCGAGGTTGGCATACTGCTCGGAAGCGAGGAACTCCTCATCGGAATAGCCGTAAGCGTTCTGCACAAGGTTCATATATCCGTCCTTGTCGAGCACGTCGAGCTTGTTGCGAATCATGTTCACCGACACGTTACCGCTGTACGACACGTGGGGCTTGGAGCCTTTCTTGCCTTTCTTCGTGGTGATGATGATGACACCGTTCGATGCGCGCGAACCGTAGATGGCTGTTGCGGAGGCGTCTTTCAAAACCGTGAAGCTCTCGATATCGTTCGGGTTGACAAGCGACAGCGGGTTGGCCAAGCCTTGCACGCCGTAGTTGTCCATTGCCAGTCCGTCGATGACGATGAGCGGGTCGTTACTTGCGTTCAGGGACGAGCCGCCGCGGATACGGATTGTTGCCGCACCGCCCGGCGCACCGTCGTTACTGATTACGCTCACGCCGGCAATCTTACCGATCAACATGTCTTGCGCACTGGTGTTCAAGCCTTTGTTGATGTCGTCGGGCTTCATCGCCGTAACCGAACCGGTAAGGTCGGTCTTCTTTGCGCGGCCGTAACCGATGACCACCACTTGGTCGAGCTCGCGTGCGTTGTCGGTCATCGTTACCACAACGTTTGGCGTTGCCTTAACCGTTTGGCTTGTGAAGCCCACGTATGACACCGTGATCTCCTTGCCCTCGGGTATCTTCGCGGTGAAGTTACCGTCGAAATCGGTTACAGCCACAGCCTTGCCGTCAACGGAGATGGTTGCACCGATGACAGGGTCTTCGTTAGCGTCTTTGACGTAACCGTTGACAGTGATGTCTTGCGCGAAGATTCCGCCTGCATAAAGGAATAACCCCAATGTGATGAGGAACATCCTGAGAGGCGTAGTGAATTTTACTTGCTTCATCATTTAATTGTTTTTTTTAGTTAATTGAAAATTTAGTCGTTCATTCTTGTTTTTCCGGGCGCCGCAGCGTGCAAACCGCAATAGTTGTTCCGCCGGCGCGCCAATGGGGTTGGTTGTTTGTTTGTACTTTCTGGTCTCCTTTTCGTTTGATTTGATTTAGATATTTAATTAATATTTTACAAAAATAGTTTAGTCTTGCAATTAACGACATAATTTTAAGCGAAATATGTAATTTTGCCTGTGCAAACGTTTGCGCAACCGTTCGCGGCATTAACGAATTGCGGGGCGGGGGCGTTGGAAGATAGTTTAATAAATTTGTGGCATTCTAACCGAAAACGATCGTGTCTGAGAGGAAAAAATCGATAACGATTAAGGACATCGCCGCCCGCTTCGGGGTTACGCCGGCGACGGTCTCGCGCGCGCTGAACGACAGTCCGCGCATCAGCCTGCAACGGCGCGAGGAGATTCAGAAATACGCCCGCGAGAACAATTTCAGCCCGAACATCATGGCAGCGTCGCTCCGCAGCCGCACAGTGATGAAAATCATCGGCGTCATCATCCCGCAGTTCACGCATTTCTATTTCTCGTCGATTCTCTGCGGCATCGAAGAAGAGGCCTCGAAGCGCGGCTATCAGCTGATGGTGGCCTCGAGCGAAGAGCGTTACGAGCGTGAGGTGGAGATTTGCGACGCGTTCCTCGAAAACAAAGTGTGCGGCATCATCGTCTCGCAAGCCAAGAGTACCAATAAATACGATCACTTCGAGAAGCTCATACGTCTCGGCATGCCGCTCGTGTTCTACGACCGCATCTGCACCGGCGTGGATGCCAGCCGCGTGGTGGTCGACGATTACAACGGCGCGTTCGCGGCAGTGGAATACCTCATCAGCCTCGGGTGCCGACGCATCGCTTACTACGGTTCGCCGGTGAACCTCGAGATCTCGAAAAACCGTTACAACGGCTGGCGCGACGCCCTTCTTAGGCATAAAATCAACCCGAAGGACTGCATCTACCGCGACTGCGACAACGGACCCGACGCAGAAAGCATCACGCGCGAGGTGATGTCAGGCGACGACCGCCCCGACGCCTTTTTTGCCGTGAACGACGACACCGCCATCGGCATCATGTACACCATCAAGCGCATGGGGTTCCGCGTGCCGGAAGACATCTCCGTCTGCGGCTTCACCAACGGCCAGCGCGCACAGGCCTGCGACCCGAAGCTCACCACCGTCGAGCAGAACGGCATGGAGATAGGACGGCAGGCGGCAAGCATCCTCATCGGTAAGGCCGAGCGGCGGATGCCCATTGAGAAAGTGGAGCGCTGCATCGTCCGCACACGCCTCGTCGTCCGCGATTCCACACGTGCGAAATAGGCAATTAAGACAATTATAAAGCACGAAATAAAACAATTAAAACATTATAGCAATGACTACTAATCCCGCAAACATCGACCGCAAGCCCGACCTTAGTTTCTGGAAACTGTGGAACCTCAGCTTCGGCTTCTTCGGCGTGCAGATTGCCTACGCCCTGCAAAGCGCAAACATCAGCCGCATCTTCGCCACGCTCGGCGCCGACCCGCACAACCTGAGTTACTTCTGGATTCTCCCGCCGCTGATGGGCATCATCGTGCAACCGATAGTGGGCACGTGCAGCGACAAGACATGGTGCCGTTTCGGGCGGCGCATACCTTACCTTTTCATCGGCGCGCTCATCGCCATCATCGTGATGTGCCTGTTGCCAAACGCCGGCTCGTTCGGTATGGCTTTGTCGACAACGATGATCTTCGGGCTAATCTCATTAATGTTCCTCGACACGAGCATTAACATGGCGATGCAGCCGTTCAAGATGCTTGTGGGCGATTTCGTCAACGAGAAGCAGAAGACGCTCGCATATTCCATACAGAGCTTCCTGTGCAACGCCGGCTCGGTGGTGGGCTTCGTGTTCCCGTTCTTCTTCACGTTCCTCGGCATAAGCAATGTCGCTCCGCAAGGCGTGATACCCGACTCGGTGATTTATTCCTTCTACATCGGCGCGATAATCCTCATCCTCTGCGTCATCTACACGACGGTGAAAGTGAAGGAGATGCCGCCGAAAGAATATGCTTTCCACCACGGCCTCGACAAACCGCTCAACGAGGAGAAAGTTAACATCATCAAGCTGCTCGTTAAGGCGCCGTCGGCATTCTGGACCGTCGGACTGGTGCAGTTCTGCTGCTGGGCCGCGTTCCTTTATATGTGGAACTACACGCCGGGCGCGATTGCGGAGACCTGCTGGAACACCACCGACACGTCGACGGAGGCGTACCAGACCGCCGGCAACTGGGTGGGCGTGCTCTATGCAATTCAGGCGCTGGGCAGCGTGGCGTGGGCGGTGATGCTCCCGCGTTTCAAGCAGCGCAAGGCGGCATATTCGCTCAGCCTCGTCTTGGGCGGCATTGGCTTTATCCTTATCCCGTTCATACATAACCAATACATGCTGTTTGTTCCGTATATCCTCATCGGTTGCGCATGGGCTGCGACGCTGGCGATGCCGTTCACAATCGTAACCAACGCGCTCGACGGCAGCCACATGGGCGTTTATCTCGGCTTGTTCAACGGCACCATCTGCATACCGCAAATCGTCGCGGCACTGCTCGGCGGCATCGTCTTGAGCCTCGTGGGCAGCGCGCAGAGCAGTATGATGCTCGTCGCCGGAGGGTTGCTCGTCGCGGGTGCCGCCTGCGTGTTCATCATTCGCGAGACAATAGGCGGAGCAAAGAAAAATTAGCTTGGGTTTCGGAGTAGTTAGTACTTGAAATCCAAGCTAATACAGCGTTTGGTTAAACAAGAAGTTTAATTCGGTTCGAGGTAAATAGTTTGAAACGAACTTTAAGCCTGCGCGCGGTTTAATTCGCTTCGAAGCCTTGCCTTTTGCGGTTTAATCCGCTTCGAAGCCTTGCCTTTTTTTTGAAACGTACCCGACACTTATCCGCGGGTGCGGGGTGCGGCTTGGCAGAGCTGCAGGATTAGTCGCTAATAAGATAAAACCAGCACGCCGCGAGGGTCGATTGCGATATTGCCTTTGAGCGCAACGGTTTCGCCCGTGAGGATGTCAGTTGCAACTGCGGTGTCGCCTATTAATTCGGCATAGCGCGCCGTTTCGAGCAAGCCTTTTCTGTTGCGGCCGTTGATCACGGTCATCACCGTTTTGCCTTCGTATTGCCTTGCAACAACGTAGATGCCTTTGTAAGGTATGAACTGCTTTTGCGAACCTTTCGTTATCACATCGTTGCCCTTCCGCCAATGCAAAAGTTTGCTTAACCAATCGAACATCGCGCTTTCTTCGGCCGTTCGCCCTTCGGCTGTGAAGGCATCGTGGTCGTCGCCGGGGAAGCCGCCGGGGAAGTCTTTACGCACGTAGCCGTCGGTTATCGCCTTAGTGCCGTTCATCAGAATTTCCGTGCCGTAATAGAGCTGCGGTATGCGTCGGACGGTGAGGAGCAATGCTAATGCTTGTTTCAATGCCGCCGTGTCTTGTCCGTCTTCGAGGAAGCGGTCGGTGTCGTGGTTCTCTATGAACGCCATCACGCTTGACGGGTCGGGGTAGAGATAGTCGTAAACAAGGCTGTTGTATATGCGGTTGTATCCCTCCCACATCGCGTCGGTCTCCTCTTTCTTCGCAAGGTTTATCTTGTCATAGAAGCTGAAATCCATCACCGTTTTCAGGTTGCTGTCGGTCTTGGATAGTTTGGAGCCTTTTTGCCATGTGGCGGTATATGCGGGTTCCGTTACCCACGTCTCGCCCACGACATTGAAATTGGGGTATTCGTCGTTGAGCGTTGCCATCCAGTGCGCCATTGCCTCGGCGTAGGCGTAGGGATAAGTGTCCATGCGAATGCCGTTGATGCCGATTGTCTCTATCCACCACTCGCTGTTTTGGATGAGGTAAGTCATCAGGTGCGGGTTGTTCTGATTAAGGTCGGGCATTGACTGCACGAACCATCCCTGCACTGTTTCTTTCAAGTCAATATCGCTGCGGTAGGGGTCGACGACGGGTGTCAGCTTGTAGCTCGTCTGCATGAACTTGTCGTTTATCCTAACCTCACCGGTTGCCTCGTCTTTACTGACACATTCGGGGATGTTGAGCCAGTCGGCGGAGGGCATATCTTCGAGCCACGGATGGTCGAAGCCGCAGTGGTTGAAAATCATATCCATCACGACTTTCAAGCCTTTCTCGTGCGCCTCGTCAACCAAGCGGCGGTAGTCCTCGTTGGTGCCGAAGCGCGGGTCAACCTTGTAGTAATTCGTCGTGGCATAGCCGTGGTAGGTGCTGAAGCCCATAAAGTCGGAAGAGTTGTTTTCCAGCACGGGCGTGAACCACAGCGCCGTTACGCCGAGCTCGTTGAAATAATCGAGGTGTTGTCTGATGCCTTCAAGGTCGCCGCCATGCCGCAAACTCGGCTGCGTGCGGTCAACTTTGAAATCTTTCATCCCCGACGGAAGGTCTTTTGCAGGGGCGCCTTCGGCGAAACGGTCGGGCATCAGCATATACAAGACGTCGGCATTGGTGAAGCCAGTGCGCTCCTCGCCGCTCATCTCGCGTGCTTTGAGGCGGTAGCTCACTTTGGTTGTCGCCTTGCCCGACGTGAATTTCAGCGTCATCTCGCCCGGCTGCGCATCCTTTATATTAAGGTATATAAAGAGGTAATTCGGACTGTCAAGGCGTACGAGACTGTCTATCTTCACCCCTGCATAATCGGTCGTTACGGCGGCATCGCGTATGCCCGCGCCGTAAACCATCAGTTGTAGCGACGGGTTTTTCATACCGACATACCAATCTGTCGGCTCGATGCGGTCGACGGTTATTTTGGCGTTCATCATCGTGAAAGACATAAACAGGGAAAGGAATAAAAGCGTTTGTTTCATAATAATATGCGTTTTCTAATCAATGTGTTTTTTCTAATCGTGTAAAATCATCGCGCTCTGTGCCGGCACGGTTACTTGCTTGCCCTTGACGGTTTCAAGCCCGTTCTCGTCGATGAACAGGTTCTTGCATACGACGGTGTATTTGCCTCGCGGTACGGCGACTTTCCTCACTTCTTTCGAGGCGTTCAAGATGACGATAATGTCTTTCCACTCGTCTCCGCCCGCATTGCCGGAGAGCCGGAAAGCGACGAGATTGTCCTTTACAGGCAAGAATTCAAGATGCTTTACCACTTCTTCCGCCTTGCCGAGCCGGAATGCGGGATGGTTCTTTCGTAATGAAATGAGGCGGCTGTAATAGTCGAATACCTGCGGATACCTTTCTAAGTTAGTCCAGTCGAGGCAGTTGATGCTGTCCGGCGAGCAATAACTGTTGTGCACGCCTTTCTTGTCGCGCAACATCTCTTCGCCGCAGAGGATGAACGGTATGCCCTGCGAGGTGAGCACCGCCGTCTGTGCCAGCAGGTCGAGACGTATGAGTTCGTCGTCGGTGATGGCGGGAACGGAAGTCCGCAGACGGTCGACAAGGCACATATCATCGTGGCAGCTGACATACGCAACCATTTGACTTGGCTCGTTAGTCCACGCTTCTTTGCTGTAATTTACCTTCGTCATGTCGACTTGCGGATGGTCTATTGCCCCCGCTATGCCGAATTTCAGACTCTCTTCCTCGCCCGCTATGCCCGCGAGAAACGCCCCTTTATGGTCGTCGTCGAACGGTCCGCGCAGTGCATCGCGCATATCATCGCAGAACGCCGCAATGCCTGTCATCTGCTTAATGTTAGCCTTCATCGCGAGCTTCTCTTGCGGGTAGGCGCACGTGCCGGCGCTCCAACCCTCGCCATAGATAAATGCTTTGCCGAAACGCTCCTGCAAAACAGAACGTATGTCGTTCATTGTCCGGATGTCGTGCACGCCCATCAGGTCGACGCGAAAGCCGTCGATGTGGTATTCCTCCATCCAATACGCCATCGACTCTATCATAAATTGCCGCATGCCCTCTCGCTCGCTTGCCGTCTCGTTGCCGCATCCTGACCCGTCGGAATATGTGCCGTCGGCGGTCTTGCGGTAGAAATAGTCGGGATAGGTGCGCTGGAAGTTACTGCCCGCAATGTCGTTTGTGTGATTGTAAACCACGTCGAGCACCACGTCGATGTCAACTTCGTGGAGCGCCTTGACCATCTCCTTGAACTCGCGAATACGTGTCAGAGGGTTGTAGGGGTCGGTGGAGTAGGACCCTTCGGGCACGTTATAGTTGAGCGGGTCGTAGCCCCAGTTGTATTGCGGAATATCGAGGCGCGTCTCGTCGATAGTGGCGAAGTCGAACGACGGCAGGATATGGACGGTGTTAATGCCGAGTGCTTTAAGGTAACCGACGGCTTTCGGCTCCGTCAACGCGAGGAACTTGCCTTTGTGCTCAATACCCGACGAGGGGTCAATAGAGAAGTCGCGGTGGTGCAGTTCGTAGATGATGCGGTCGCACGGCTGTTTCTCCGACACCTTGCTCCTGTCCTCGTCCCAACAGTCGGGGTCGGTCTCTTTCAAATCTATTATCGCGGCTCTTCTGCCGTTTATGCCCACGGCTTTGGCGAACACGCCCGGCGTCTCGCCTTGTCCTATGTCGAAAGTGTAGAACTTCCCTTTTAAATCACCCTCTATCTCGGCGCAGAACCGCTCGCGTCCGGTCTTGCTCATAGTTACAACTTGCTCCGGCTCTGCCGCCAGTGCGTCGGCATAAATGCGCACCACAACGTTGCTTGCCGTGTCGGGCGCGAACAGGCAGAAGCGTGTCATCTCAGGCGTGTAAGAAGCTTCGTCGAAAGAAATGCCCTGCGCGCGTGCCGTCTGCCCCATAGTCAAAACGAACAATATGCCCGTTGCTAATAATTGCCTTGTGTTCATTATTGCGCTATAATAGATACCGCGAAGCCGCCGCCGGGAGCCTCGGTCAGTTTAAGGACATCGCCTTTCTTCACTGTCTTCTTCGTAATGGTGTACGCCTTCGGATTGGTCTCGTAGTCAGCATCCGCAGCGTCGGCGTAGACCGTGCAGTCATATTTCTTGCCTTTGTCGAGGAAGTCGAGCACGACAGTTGTCTTGTGTCCGTCCTCGTTGCATTTGCCTCCGACGAACCAGTTGTCCGTGCCTTTCGCCTTGCGTGCCACGGTGATGTAGCGTGCCGGCTCCGCTTCGAGGTACTTGCTGTCGTCCCAGTCTACCGCCACATCGCGTATGAACTGGAATGCATCGTCATATTTGGCGTAGTTTTCAGGCAAATCAGCCGCCATTTGCAAGGGGCTGTAAAGCGTAACGTAAAGAGCGAGCTGCCCTACGAGGGTAGTATGTACGAACGACGGATTGTCGCTCCACGCGCTCAATTGCGTCTCGAAGATGCCGGGCGTATAGTCCATCGGTCCGCCCTGCAACCGCGTGAAGGGCAGTATGACGGTATGATAGGGTGCGCTGCCGCCGAATGCTTCATACTCCGTACCGCGTGCGCTCTCGTTGCCGACGAGGTTGGGGTAGGTGCGGCACAGACCTGTCGGGCGCGACGCCTCGTGTGCATTGACCATAATATGGTGCTTCGCGGCTTCCTTGACGCAATAAAGGTAATGGTTGTTCATTGTCTGGCTGTAATGGTATTCTCCCCGCGGGATGATGTCGCCTACGTAGCCGCTCTTCACCGCGTCATATCCGTATTCGTCCATCAGTGTGAATGCCCGTTCCATCCATCGCTCGTAGTTCATCACCGAGGCGGATGTCTCGTGGTGCATCATTATCTTCACCCCTTTCGAATGGGCGTAGTCGTTGAGCATCTTTATGTCAAAGTCGGGGTAGGGGGTGATGAAATCGAACACGTCAAACTTCGAGTGTCCCGCCCAATCTTCCCATCCGACGTTCCATCCCTCGACGAGCACCTCGTCCAGTCCGTTGGCGGCGGCGAAGTCGATATAACGTTTCACCTCCTCGTTGTTGGCCGAATGCGTGCCGTTGGGCGTGCATTTGCTATAATCGGTTACCCCCAGATGTACTGACGGATAGTCGTTGGTGTAGCTCCACGAGCCCTTGCCGACAATCATCTCCCACCAAACACCGCAGTATTTCACGGGGTGTATCCAGCTCGTATCGTCGTAGGCGCACGGCTCGTTGAGATTTAGAGTGAGGTTTGACGACAGCATAACACGTGCGTCATCGCTCACCTTGACCGTCCGCCACGGCGTATTGAACGGTGTCTGGATATATCCTTTCATTCCCTGAGCGTCGGGCGTGAGCCACGATTCAAAGGTCATGGTAGTGTCGTCGAGGTTGAGATGCATGGTCGGATAGTTGATACACGCCGCCTCGTGGATATTTATATACAGCCCGTCGTCGGTCTTTAATTGCAGCGCCGTCTGCACGCCGGTGGGCGAGAACGTCGTTTGCGAGGAGTTGGGCGTGATGGCGGAGTCCATCAAACCCCGTATCTGAGACAGCCGCGACTCGATTGTCTCGTATTCCTGAGTATCATAGTCGCCGGGAATCCAGAATGCCGTGTGGTCGCCCGCCATAGCGAACTGCGTGTGTTCCTCCTTTATAACGAAGTAGTTGAGCGCGTCCTGCATGGGGAACTCGTAGCGCAAACCCATCCCCTCGTCGTAGACACGGAAACGAATGATGATGTTGCGGCTTGTCGAAGGCTGGTTGAGCGTTACGGCGAGCTCGTTGTAGTGATTGCGAATGGCGGCTGTCTCGCCCCATACAGGCGTCCACGTCTCGTCGAACTCCGCGGTTTGCGTGTCGGCAACGGTAAATCCGTCCATCAGGTCAGTCTCGTCCATGCCGCGGCTGGCGTGCTTTGTCTTAGCCAGTTCAAGCCCCAGACGGCTCGGGCGCACCACGTCTTTGCCTTTGTATGTCATCTCATACGTCGGTCGTCCGTCGGCGAGAGAGAATGTCAGAGCAACGTTGCCGTCGGGCGAGAGCACGGTCTGCGCTGCGGCAAATATCGGCAGAAGAGCCGCAAAAAGTAATATCTTACGCATAGGTCGGTAGTTATTTATATTGTTTATGTCGGTTTATATCTTCCCGAAAGCCGGCCGCACGGGAGTTCAAATGCAGCCTCGTGCGCCGCAACGAAATTCAAACCATCCTGTTGTTCTCGCGGATGAGGTCGGTGAGGTTCTGATTGAAGTCGGTGCTTGCAAGCAGTTCTTCGATAGAGACATGCATCCTGTAGCGCCAATAGTGGCGGGGATTAGAGGGGATATTCACCCGTTCCGCCGCGGGATTAGCGAGGCGCAGGCTCTCGTCGATAGACAGCCAGTCTTGTATCGACATTATGCAGAGCATCGACGGACATGCCAAGTGGCGGGCTATGATGTCGCGTGCGAGCCATCCCGGCAGGGGGTGAGGCGCGTAGCCGTATTTGCCCAAGACGGAGTTGTAATAGTCTTGGGTGCGGACATAGTCCTCGTCCCACAACTGCCGCAGTGTCGGCATGTCGTGGCTCGATATGGTGCATACCGAGCGGTAGGGGTTGTTTGCCAACACGCCGAAGCGCACCGACGCATCTTTCGGCATAGATTGCAGCTCGAGGCTGAGTATGCGCAGGTCGTTCATTGCCCACGGCACGCAGTCCGGCACCATACCGAGGTCCTCCGCACAGACAAGCATACGTGTCGCGCCGACTATCTTAGGCAGTTTGTTCATTGCCTCGCGATACCAGAAATGGTTGTTGCGGCGGTAGAAATAATCGTTGTATATGCGGTTGAAAATCTGCTTGTCGCTGTCGTAGAGAGACTCGTAGATGAAGTCGAACTGTACTGATATGCGCGGGTGATATTTCGTCTTGTCCTTGTGGTCGCGGACGAAGAGCACGTCGCTCACCAGTGCATACAGCCCGTCGCGCAGGTTCACGTCGTCCGTCAGCGTCTTGCCGGCGAACGCGGCTTCAATTTTGCGCTGCGTGTTGTATTGCTCTCTCAGCTTGTAACGTCCGTCGTGTGTCGGCAGGAGATATTTTTCGGTTATCTCTTTTGCCCTCTCGCCGAACATCCGGGCGAGCACCCAGTCGGTTATAAACGGCTCTGTGAACAACTCTTCCTGGAACCGCAAGCCGTAAGCCTCTATCTCTTCGCGCGTCATGCCGAGAGCGGGCGCAAACTGTCCGAGCAGTCCGTGCACGGCGTCAATCGGTATTTCCCAGATGCGGAAGAAGCCTAACACGTGGTCAATGCGGTACGCGTCGAAGTAGTTTGCCATATTTGCGAAGCGGCGCACCCACCAGCGGCAGCCGTCTTTAACCATCTCGTCCCAGTTGTAAGTGGGGAAGCCCCAGTTCTGACCGTTGACGGAGAAGTCGTCGGGCGGTGCTCCCGCCTGACCGGAAAGGTTGAAATAGCGCGGCGATTGCCAAACATCACAGCCGTAGCGACTGACGCCGATGGGGATGTCTCCTTTGAGGATGACCCCGCGCTGGCGGGCGTAGGCATGGACGGACGCCATCTGCGAGCAGAGCACATATTGCACGTAGTAGAAGAAAGCCACATCTTTATATTTGTCGTTGCCGGGCGTTGACAGCGCCTTGCGTTCCGTCTCGTCGAACGTCTTGTGGTCTTTCCACGCAGTGAAGTCCGCCGTGCCGTACTTGTCCCTTAGGAAACAGTACTGCGCGTATGGCACGAGCCACTCCTCGTTCGCGGCAAAGAACTCCTTGTATGCCGTCGTTGCCATCGCGCGCTTGCCCTCTTGGGCGAACAAAACGGCAAGATATTCGTTCTTGGCGTTATTGACGCGCTCGTAGTCAATCTGCGGCAGGGCGTTCAATTCCTTCCTCAGTGTCTCGAATGCCTTGCGCTTTTCCTCATCGGCAATACGCGGCAGGGCGCGCAGGTCGGCATATTGCGGATGAAGCGCGAAGATGCTTATGCAGCTGTAAGGGTAGGAGTCGGTCCACGTGTGCGTCGTTGTGGTGTCGTTGACGGGCAGGATTTGCAGCAGCCGTTGCTTGGTCAGAGCCACCCAATCCACCATTCGCTTCAGGTCGCCGAAGTCCCCCACGCCGTAGCTGCCGTGAGAACGCAGGGAGAACACGGGCACCAATGTGCCGGCAAAATGTTTGTCGCAGATGGGGAAGAGCGCCGTTTCCAGCTCGTAGACCAGTACCACGCCGTCCTCCGTATCGACAATGCTGAGCTCGCGGTTGTAGCAGTCTTCCCAAATCACTTTTCCTTTTTCGCGCTTGTCGATTATGGCGAACTTGCACTCGAAAGTGTTGTCTGCCAGCCTGTCGGCATTGATGTCCGCTATCCATTCGTTATAATTGTGCTCGTACATCGGCACGCCCTGCTCCGCGTCCCATTTGCCGAGAGCCTTGTCGTTGCCCGTTACCACGAGGCGTTGCCCCTCGTCGAGCTGCGGCGCGCGCACTTTCAGGCGCAAGGTCCGCGCATACGGACACTCCGGCACGCGCATCACAGCCTTGTGTTGAATGCACTCGGTGAATGCCGAACTGTAAAGATACGAATCGGCGGGGAAGTCGTTCCAGCGGTCGTAAACCGTGTACGCCGAACACAGCGTGGCATTCATCTCGAGCCGGTGCATCACGGTGGTCCATTCACTGCGTACAAGGTGCTGCTCGCCCTCGACAACATTATAATAATAATCGAGGCGCGTGCCGCAGCGCCGGGGCACTTTAAGGTCGCAGCGCCACGTCAACCCGTCTTCGGTGTGCATCCTGTACGCCGTGAAGCCGCCCGATTTGTCGTCGCGGATGTTCACTTGCAACTCCTCGCCGAAGCGCGTGGCATAGGCAATGTTCAGTTGTAGGTTCATAGTTGTTAGTTTGTACTTTTCCACAAAGATAACCCCCGCGGCAAGGCCTTCGGAAATTATCGCGCGGAGAGTAAACGATTTTGTTGCGCAAACGTTTGCACGAAAAATTTAAGTTTATCTTAGTCGCTACTGTAATACTGCGCAGCGTTGCGACACCACCGCGTTTACAAATTTCCGTTAAAAATAATTAGTTATTGTGTTTGTATTTTAAACTAAAACTCTACCTTTGTACACGATTTAAACAGGTGTTCCGCCGTTTCTCCAAACGTTGTTTGCGCTAATGCGGGCGCCCTTCTTACAAACAATATAAGCCTGTTAATGAAAAGGATTTTTCTTATCGCTTTATGCGCCGCGTCGTTGTCAATGGCCCGCGCGCAGGAGTGCCGCACGCTGTCTGTCGACGAGATGTTTGCGCTGCTCGAATCGAACAACCCCGCGCTGTGCGCTGCGGTGAGCGGGCAAGAGGCTGCGGCTGCCGGGGTCGACTATGCGAAACGCATGCGTCTGCCTGACATCGACCTTGCCGTTTCGGGCAATTACCTCGGCAATGTCTTCATGACCGACCGCCATTTCCACAACGCGAAGGGTTATGCCGCGCCGCATTGGGCGAACAATTTTTCGATACAAGTGAGTGAGGCCATCTACGCCGGAGGAGCCGTTACGGCAGGGGTGCGCATGGCCGAATTGCAGCAGGAGCAAGCCGAGCAGAACGCCGTGCTCACGCGCCAGCAACTGCGGTTTATCGCGCTCGGGCAATACCTCGACCTGTTCACTTTGGCCAACCGCCGCAAGGTTTATCAAAGCAACATCGCGCTCACCGAGACCCTCATCGACGACATCAACGCCAAGCACGAGCAAGGCATGGCGCTCAAGAACGACGTTACACGCTACGAGCTGCAACTGGCTGACCTGAGGCTCGGGCTGCGGCGCGTGGACGACCTGTTCGACGTGAAGAACCGCGAGCTGTGCACCAGCCTCGGCATCGACGGCGTAACAATCGTGCCCGACACCGTTTTCAGCGAACCGATTTTTACGCCCGAAGAGAACGTTGCCGCCGGCGAACTGTCGTGGCAAAACGAGGCGTTGCTCTCCTCGCCGCAGATAAAATTAGCCGACATCGGCGCGTCGATGGCCGAGCAAAACGTGAAGATGGCTCGCAGCGAGGTACTGCCCAAACTGAGCTTTAACGCCATCGACCAGTTCACCGGCCCGATCACTTTCGAGGTGCCCATCATCGACCAGAACCTTAACTGCTGGTACGTCGGCCTGACCCTGTCGTGGAGCCCGAGCTCGCTCTACAAATACAACCGCAAGGTGAGGAAATCGAAGATCGAGCTGCGACAAAGCCGCGAGCTGCAGGCCGCCGCCGAAGAGAATGTCGGCAACACGATGTTCGACGCTTACACAGCCTACCGCCGCTCGTTCGTCGAACTCGACACCCAAACGAAGAGCGTGCGCCTCGCCACGGAAAACTACGACGTTGTTCACGAGCGCTACCTCAACCAACTCTCGCTCATCACCGACATGATCGACGCCTCGAACATCCGCCTGAACGCCGAGCTGCTCGAAGCCGACGCCCGCATGAACGTGGTTTACACTTACTACAAGATGAAATTCGTTAGCGGAACACTTTAACCGGCTTCTCGCAAAGTACTGGAAATCAATTCGTTATAGAGATTTATGAAAGGGCTGAATAAAAAGAACGTCAAACGGGCTTACAACATTTTCGTCATCGTCATCCTGCTGCTCGGCGTGGCGTATGTTTGCAATAAATTCGTGCATGTCGGCAGCGTCGAATACACCAACAACGCGCAGGTCTACCGCCACATCACGCCCATCAACACGCGCGTGCGCGGCTTCATCAAGGAGATTCGTTTCTCGGATTATCAACAGGTGAAACGCGGCGACACATTAATTATAATTGAGGATTCGGAGTTCCGCTTGCAACTGGCGCAGGCGCAAGCCAACGTGAAAGGTTCGCGCTCGAGCGGTTCGGCAATCTCGGCGAGCATGAACACCACGCAGAGCAATGTCAAGACCGAGGCGGCCAACATCGAGGAGGCGCGCGTGGAGATGGTTAATGCCCGCACCGACCTGTCGCGCTACGAGAATCTTTTGGCGAAGGAGGCCGTTACGCGCCAGCAATACGACGAGGCGAAGACTAAATACGAAGCCGCAAAAGCGCGTTACACCGCCGCAACCAACCGCCGCAACAGCGCCTCGCTCGTCGAGGAGGAACAAAAGCACCAGTTATCGAACAGCGACGCGCAGGTCTCCGTTGCCGAAGCCGAGGCCAACCTTGCGCGGCTCAACCTTTCTTACACGGTCATCACCGCCACCTGCGACGGCAAGATCGGACGCAAGCAAGTGCTCGAAGGGCAGCTTGTCGAACCCGGTCAGACCCTCGCCGAGATTGTTGACGACAACGATGTTTGGATCATCGCCAACTATCGCGAGCGGCAGATGGGCAATATCCAGTTAGGCAACGAGGTTAAGATCACCGCAGACGCCATTCCCGGCGTAACATTCCGCGGCGTGGTGGACGTCATCTCCGGCGCCACGGGTGCGGCGTTCTCCAAGGTGCCGACCGATAATGCCACAGGCAATTTCGTTAAGGTGGAGCAGCGCATACCCGTAAGAATACGCCTCACGGAAGACAACGACGAGGAGGCGGTAGCGCGTCTCTTGGCCGGCATGAACGTTGAAACGGAAGTGAAGTACTGATGCCGCAGGATAGCTTGGGACAGCCGTTCGCGATGCCGATGTACAAGGATTGGTTCCCCGTGCGTCCGCGTCCGTGGTGCTATCTGGCGATGATACTCGTCTTTCAGCTCACGTCGGGGCTCTATCTCGGTAATGTCTCGCTCATCGCGGGCGAAGGCGGGCTGATGCAGGAGGACGTGATGTTCATCGGGCTGTGTAACGTCGTGGGCATCAATATGCCGTTCCCGCTGCTGTTTAAGTTTAAGTTTCATTTCTCCAACAACCGCCTGCTGCTTAACGCCACGGCGATGATGCTCTTGTGCAACCTCGCCTGCATGTATGTCCGCAGTGTGCCGTTGCTCGCCGTCCTGGCGTTTGTAGAGGGCTTTTTCAAGCCTTGCGCCACCTTTGAATGTTTCAGCAACATCCAGCTGTGGATAACGGCGAAGCGCGACCTGCGCGTGTTTTTCCCCGTGCTTTATATCTTCATCGCCGGCACGATGTCGCTGCAATCCTTTCTCGCGGTGAACATCGCCTACCTGTTTGAGGGGTGGCGGATGATGCACTGGTTCGTTATCGGACTGCTGCTGTGCTGCTTGCTCTTTCAGTTCACGTGTCTGAGGAAATACTATATCATGCGTCTGACGTTCAAATCGGTAGACTGGTTCGGCATGCTGTTGTGGTCGCTGCTCTATTGCTGCATAGTGTGGATTTTCACTTACGGGGAGTATTACAACTGGGGCGAGGGCAAGGTGTGGCGCGACGTGTGCGTTATGACCGTCATCGTCCTGCTGTGCACCGTCGGCAGGATGTGCAACATACGCCACCCGTACATCACTCCGGAGATATTCAAAAACAAGGCGATATACCCCATTTTGTCGCTGTTCTTCATCGGTGAATGGTTCAGCACCACCCCGAAAGTGCTGGGCACGGCGTTTGTGGGCGAGGTGTTGCACTGGGGCGTTGTCAGCGCGTCGGCGCTCGACCTTTATGTATGGCTCGGCGTGCTGATCGGTTCGGGTTTCTCGTTCCTGTGGATGAAGGTGTGGCGATTGAGCTATCCCCACCTGTGCATATTGGGTTTCATCTCGCTGCTCGCCTATCAATGGATGATGTATTTCCTCATCTCTCCCGACACCAACATCGAGGCGCTCTATCTGCCTATGGTGTTGCGCGGCATCGGCTATGACGTGTTCCTCATCGTGTGCACCATCGAGCTGTTCGAGGTGATGAGCTTCGAGACGTTCTTTATGGGCATCGCGCTGTCCGGCTTTATGCGTAACGGTCCGACGAGCGCCATCGTTACTGGCATCTATAATTTCTTCCTGCGGCGCGAGGAGGCGTCTTCGCTCGCGGCGGGCATAGTGACGGAGCGCGGCGACACGGTGCTCATCGCCTTGAAGGAGGTGTTCGGGGCGACGTGCCTTATCGGGTGCTTCATCCTCATTGTCCTGCTCGTGGCCGACATCAAGCCGGTGCGGTCGTCGATGAAGTTGATGCCGTCGTGGTTCTCCGTGGGAAAGATGCTGCGGCAGAGGGAGAAACACGATGAGAATATGCGCAGGAAAGCGGCGTTGCTGCGAACGGTTTAAGTTTTTGAAAAGCATTATCTTAGTTGCTACTGCAATCCCGGCTCAGCTTTGCGGCACACTGCGCAGTAACAAGTGTTTGCGTCGTTTCAACGGCTTTGATTTGATTTTGATTTAATTTCAAACCAAGCCTTGAATTTAATTTCAAACCGAACCTGAATTTAATTTCAAACCAAGCCCCGGATTTTATTTTAAACCGCCCAAAGTTTGCGTTGTTGAGGGCGATTGCTTACTTTTGCTTCAACGACCAAAATCTATGTTGTGCCGGATATGCTGAGGAAAACAATCATCATTTTTGCCTTTGCCTTTTTCGCGATGCCGATCATTGCGCAGACCTATTCCGCCCTTTGGAAACAGGTTGATGCGGCGGAGAAGGCCGACCTGCCCGCGGACGAAATCGGCGTGCTGCGGCAGATTAAAGACAAGGCTGCGAAGGACCGGGAATGGGGCCATCTGCTCAAGGCATCGCTCACGGAAATGGCAGTGGCTGCTGAGGTGGAGCCCGATGTTCTCGCCGCGTCGATGGAGCAATATGCTGCGGAGGCTGACGCTGCGGACGGTGCGCTCGCGGCGGTGAGGTATGCCACGCTGGGTTACATTTATAAATATTCATTCCGGCAGTTGGGTTTGGATAAAAATACAGCTTTAACCCTCTCGAAAGAATTTTACGCGAAGGCCTTGGCTAACCCGTCGCTGCTGGCCAAGACGAAGGCGAAGGGCTTTGAACCGCTGGCCGAGGCGGGCAACACGAACCTTATTTTCGGCGGCGATCTGCTGCATTTGATTGCGTTCGAGGCGGAGGATTATCAGGCGATGATCGATTTTTATACGAAAGCCGGCAACCGCGCCGCCGTGTGCCTCGCCACGCTCTACAAGTTGCGCAGCGAGCGGCCGGGCTATGAGGAGCCGAAGCGTTCGCCCTACCTTGCGCGGCTCGACTCGCTCATCAACGAATATCAGGATCTCGACGTGGCGGGCGAAGTGGCTATTGAGCATTTCGACGTGATGGACACCTCGCCCGACGTGTCTTCGGAAGAGAAAATCGACTTCATCGACAGGGCCTTACTGCGCTGGCCGGCGTGGCAAAGGATGGTCATCCTAAAGAATGCGCGGCAAAGGATTACCCTGCCGTCGTTCCATGTCTCCATTCCCGAGACGCTCGCCGTGCCGGACAAGGAGATTCCGGTTTACATCACGTCGCTCATCAACCTGCAAGGCATCGCGATGAACGTCTTCCGCGTGAATGTTACCGGCGACGAGAGTTACGACCCGAACAAGGCCGAAGACTACAAAATGCTGCTTCCGCTGAGGTCGGAGAAGCCCGTTGCCGCCGACAGCCGCGTCTACTACGGCCTGCCCGAGTTCCGCGAGATACGCGACACGCTGACCATCGCTCCGTTGCCGGCAGGCGTTTACATGGTCGAATTTTCAGCTGATGGCAGCAACGTGCCTGTGGAGCGCGCCATGATAAACATCACGAACCTGCGGCTTATCGACATGCAGTTGCCGGGCGATGCGATGCGCCTTGCCGTTGTTGACGCCGTGACGGGGCAGCCTGTGCCGGGCGCGAAGATTGAAATAAAGTTCCGCTCGTGGAAAGACAAGCAATGGCAAGAGGATGAAACGACGCTCACGACGGAGGCCGACGGCGAAGTGGTGTACACCTCGACGCTCAACCCTTACCAATACCGCATCACCTGCGGCGACGACAGGGCGTTCCCTTGGCAGCGCATCAGCCGCAGCGCGTGGACGTGGGGTTCTTCGGAAAAGGATGAGGCTGCGGAGAAACTGAATATTTATACCGACCGCGCCGTCTACCGCCCCGGTCAAACGGTGCATGCGGCGGTCATTGTCTACACCGCCTACGACAAAGAGCATTGGGAGGTTGCGCCGGGCAAGACGCTGCATTTGAAACTCACCGACGCGAAGGGCAACGAGATCGGCGCGACGGACGCGAAGACGGACGAGTGGGGCGTGGCTGCGGCTGACTTTATCTTAGTTGCTACTGTAAACACGGGCTATTTCAAGCTTGCCGTTTCAGGCGAAGGAGTGTCGGGTACGTTTCATTTCCGTGTCGAGGAATACAAACGCCCCACTTTCACAGTGGATATTGATGATTTCGACAAGGCATACAAGGCCGGCGACACCATCTCGGTTTACGGCACGGCAAAGACCTTTTCCGGCGTGCCTGTCGCGGGCGCGAAGGTGGCCTTTTCGGTTAAGACGAGCGACTGTTCGTGGTGGCGTCCGGCATCGGAAAACAGCGGCGCAACCCTTTTAAATAAAGGCGAGACGACCACCGACGGCGACGGGCGTTTCCTTGTGCGCGTGCCAATCGCCTTCCCCTCGGGCACGAAGAAGGGCAAACGGTTCGCGCGCGTCGTGCTCTCGGCGGCGGTTACAAGTCTTGCCGGCGAGACCCATTTGCAGGAGGCCGCCTATCCGCTGAGCGACAGGCCGGGCTTGTTCGCGCTGGGCGGTTTCGAGCAGCAGCAGCGGCGCGAGGATGCGAAGCCTTTCACATTTGTTTACATTAACAGCGCCGGAAACGAATTAGATGCTGAGGTAAGCTATTCAATTGATAATCAGGCTGTTGCGTTAGTAGCGACTAACAAAGAGGTTGCCCTTCCGCTCGAAAATTTGGCTTCGGGCGAGCATTTGTTAAAGGCCGTTTGCGCGGGCGACACGCTTGAAGAGAAGTTCACGGTCTTTTCTTTGGACGACAAGACGCCGCCGGTTGACACCCCTGCGTGGTACTTCTCGACGACAGGGCAAGTATCTCATTATCAGCTTGTTACGGGCAAAAAGGAGTATGTTCAATTCGGCACGAGCCGCGAGAACCAAACCGTTTTTTACGCCGTTGCTTCGGAAAACAAGCTTTTGGAATCGGGGCAACTGACGCTTTCGAACGAGCTTGTCTGCCGCGAGATTGAATATAAGGACGAGTGGGGCGACGGCGTGGCACTGCGTTTCTCATGGGTTCGCGACGGCAAACTGTATAAATATTCAGAAAGCCTCGCCCGGCCGGTGAAGGATTGCAGCCTCGATGTCAGTTTCAAGACGTTCCGCGACAAGACCGAGCCTGGCAGCGATGAGGAATGGACCATCACGGTGAAGCACGCCGACGGCAAACCCGCGAAGGCGCAACTGATGGCGACGCTTTACGACAAGGCGCTCGACGCGATCACGCCTCATAACTGGTCGCTTGTGCATGCGCCTTATTTCGCGAGCCCGGTCATTCGGCAGACGGCGGCGTTCGACAAGGGCGAGAGCAACCTCTACGGCGAGCAGTCGATACGCTATGCGGCAGTGCCCGAGCTGGCGGTTTACCACATCGTTTACCCGGGTTATTTCCTCGAAAACGGCTTCCTTTCCGAAGCTATGCCGGTGGCCTATTCGCGCGCGGCGATGCCAATGGCTACTGAGCTTGCGGCGGTTAGCGAGGGGGTTGCTGCGGACGAGGGTTCGCTCGACTCGGGCGAGACTGTTGCCGCTCGCGAGAACCTCGACGAGACCGCCTTTTTCTTGCCGCAGATAACGACCGACCGCAGCGGCGAGGCCGTGATAAAATTCACCCTTCCGGAGAGCCTGACGACGTGGCGGTTCCTCGCCATCGCGCACGATAAAGAGATGAACGCGGGCAGCTTGCAGGGCGAGACTGTGGCAAGCAAACCGCTGATGGTGCAACCGAACATGCCGCGCTTCATCCGCGAGGGCGACAGGGCGCAGATTGCCGCGACGGTGGCGAATGCGTCGGAGGAGGCGCTGACCCTGACGGCGAGAATTCAGTTGCTCGACCGCGCCACGGAGGAGGTCGTCTACGAGCAAGCGTTGCCGTGCCGCGTGCCTGCGGAGAGCAATACGGCGGTGCAGTTCGACCTTCCCGCGACACTCGCCGCCGACGTTTACGCGTGCGTTATCACCGTGCAAACAGGCAACATCTCCGACGGCGAGCAGCATCTCCTGCCGGTGCTCTCCGATTGCGTCGAAACCGAGTCCACACGCGCCTTCTCGCAAAATTCTTCGGGCGAAATAACGATACCGCTCGAAGGGCTTTACGGCGAAAATATCTCGGACGAAACGCTGGAAGTGGAGTACACCGACAACCCCGCGTGGATGATGCTCGACGCGCTCGACGAGATGTGCGTGCCGGAAGCCGAAAACGCGATTTCGCTCGCTGCGGCGCTGTATGCCAATCGCATCGCAGAGGCAATAAACACACGCATTCCCGAGGGTTTGCTTGCAGAAAATAATTTTTCGGAAAAGGCTTCGGATGCTGCCGAAAAGCTCGCCGCTTTGCAAAACGCCGACGGGTCGTTCTCGTGGTTCGCCGGCATGCTGCCGTCCGATTACGCGACGCTCGCTGCGGCCTTGCAGTTAGCGCGCGGCAGGCATTTCGGGCTCGACATGGGCGACGGGCTAATGCTCTCAAAATCAATGCATTACCTCGACAAGAAAGTTGCTGCGGACATCGAACAAATGAAGGTTTCCGAGAGCGGCGGTAAGGCAATTCCGGTTAGCGATTTCGCGCTTAATTACCTTTATTTACAAGCTGTTTCAAACGTTCAACTCGATAGTCTCGCCACGCAAAACGCAGCTTATTTGTTGCCGCTAACGAAAGGCAAATCGCGCGAGCTGAGCGTTTTCGGTAAGGCCGCCGTTGCCGTTTTGCTTGCGAAACACCCTGTGTTTACTGACCTTGACGAGGCGCAGGCCTTGCTCGAGAGCATCCGGCAATACAGCGTTTACGACGACGAGAAAGGCCGCTATTTCGACACGCGCAAGGTGAAATATTCGTGGCGCGACTACAAGATCCCGACGCAGACGATGGTGATTGAGGCGTTGCAAACGCTTGCGCCGGACGACCTTGCGACGATTGGCGAATTCGAGCGTTGGCTGCTGCAAGAAAAGCGCACGCAGCAATGGGGTTCGCCGCTGTCGGCAGCCGATGCGGTGTACGCCTTTTTCAACGGTGCGGGCGGTTTCAAAGGCGGCAAGCTCGATGAGACCATATCAACGGAACGCCTTGTGCCTGCTAAGCTTTTCGTTGACGGTAAGGAGCTCGAAAGGGACGCTTCGGTCGAAGGCAAAGGTTATTTTTCTAAGACGCTCGAGGGCCGTTTTTCGCAGTTTAAAGCAACGAAGACGACGGACAATATTTCGTGGGGTGCGGTGCGCGTGAAGGGCATTCAGCCGGTTGCCGATGTTGCTTCTTCGGGCGAAGGGCTGACGATTGCGCGCGAGTTGCTCGACGCCGACGGCAAACCGCTGCAAACTGCGCCGGGCATTGGGCAAAAAGTGGTTGTGAGGATTACCGTGAAATCCTCGCGCGACCTTGATTTTGTTGAGATCACCGACAACCGCGCGGCGTGCCTCGAGCCTGTCCGCCAGCACACCGGTTACCAGTCCGGCGCCTTCACGAGCACGCGCGACGACCGCACGATTTACTATTTCGACAAGTTCGCCAAAGGCACGCATATCGTTGAAACTGAATACTTTACCGACCGCGCGGGCATCTATCGCAGCGGCCTCGCGACGGTGAAATGCGCGTATGCTCCGGAGTATCAGGCGCGCGACAAATCTTATGTTTTGGAAACTAAATAATTACTCATAACCTTCGTTTTAGAAACTAAATAAATATGCAAACCTTGCGCTTGAAACTAATAAATATGCAAACAACGAAAATTTCCATCCTTGCCGCGCTGTTGTCTTTCAGTCTGGGCATTGCGGCGCAGCGGATTAAGGTGGAAACCGCGCTCGTCGACGTCGGGCAAGTGAAATATTGCCGTCCGGCCACCGCCGTTTTTGATTTAAGAAACGCAGGCAAACGGCCGCTCACCATCTCGAAGGTGGACACCGGTTGCAATTGCAGCGTTGCCGATTTTCCGAAGGCAGCCATCGCTTCGGGCGACAAGTTTCAAATAAAAATCACTTACGACGCGCGGCAGATGGGCCATTTCGACAAGATCATCGAGGTCTACGGCAACACGAACGACGACCCGGCGACGCTCGAGATGCGCGGCGTGGTGGTCGACGAACCGGTCGATTACGCCGGCAGCTACCCCTTCATGCTCGGCGACCTTTCCGCGAACTGCAACGCCGTGAGCTTCGACGATGTGTTCGAGGGCGAGACGCTCACGCAGCGTTTTCACATCTTCAATCCCACGAGCAAAACGGTGAACCCGCAGATAATGCACCTGCCCGCGTATCTGCAAGCCGAAATCTCGCCGTCGGCAGTAGCGCCGGGCCATTCCGCCGAAGTAACATTGACGCTCGACTCCCGAATGATGCGCGATTACGGTTACGAGAAAACGCACGTCTACCTCGGCGCCAACCCCGGCGAGAGGGTCGCTCCGTCGAAGGAGATCAGCGTCGCCGTAACCCTTTTGCCCGCCGCGTCCGAGCTGTCCGAAGCCGAATTAAAATACGCGCCGAGCATTCAGCTTTCTTCGCAAACACTCAGCTTGCCGGCCGCCGACGGGAAAAAGCGCACAGCCGTCGTCGATGTGCAAAACACGGGTAAGACCGCCCTCGAGATTTACAGCCTGCGCGTCATTTCCGAAGGCATCGAGGTGAGCCTCAGCCGACGCACGCTCGCCCCTGCCGAGACGGCCAAACTGAAAATCAAAACCAACCCTAAGCAGCTGCCTGCCGACGGCCGAATGCGGCGGATTGTGCTCATCACGAACGACCCGCAGCAGCCGAAAGTAACGCTCGACATCGACACGAACTGACCAATGCACGTTGAGATCGACGAAAACTCGGGCTTCTGCTTCGGAGTAACCACAGCCATCCGCCGCGCCGAAGAGAAACTCGCCGAAGGAGGACGACTTTATTGCCTCGGCGACATCGTGCACAACGGCATGGAGGTGAGCCGCCTCGCTGCGCAAGGACTGCAAACCATCGGCCACGAAGAACTGAAAAAGCTCTACGGCGCAACTGTTCTCCTGCGCGCACACGGCGAGCCGCCCGAGACCTACACCATCGCCCGCAACCACAACATCGAAATCATCGACGCCACCTGCCCCGTCGTCCTCGCCCTCCAACGCCGCATCTACTCGCAATGCCGCCGCTGCCCCGACGCGCAAATCGTCATCTTCGGCAAAAAAGGGCATGCCGAAGTGCTCGGGCTCGTCGGGCAAACCAACCAAAACGCCATCGTCATCGAAAGCCTCGACGACCTGAACCGCCTCGACTTCACGCGCGACATCTACCTCTATTCGCAAACCACCAAGTCGGTCGCGGAGTACCGCCAAATCATCGATTTCTGTAAGAAAAACATCGCGCCCGGCGCAGTATTTAAAAGCTTCGACACCATCTGCCGGCAAGTGGCCAACCGCATCAGCGCAGTCAAAGATTTCGCCGCAACCCACGACATCATCATCTTCGTCTGCGGACGCAAATCGTCCAACGGCAAAGCACTCTTCGACCAATGCCTGTCGGTAAACCGCAACTCGCACCTCGTGGAAAACCCTTCCGAAATCCTGCGCGAATGGCTCTCCGGCGCGCAAACCATCGGCATCTGCGGAGCAACAAGCACCCCGAAATGGCTGATGGAAGCGTGCAAAAAACAAATTGAAAGCTTTTCGAAAGAGAAATAAAACCTGTTCGAAAAACAATTGAAACCTGTTCGAACGACTATTGAAACCTGTTCGAACGACTATTGAAACGTAGCAAACAACTAAGGCTGCGTGCTGCAGGCGTTTCGCTGAGCCGGAATTTTAGTAGCAACTAAGACCTTCGCAAACAAATCAAAAGGTCAGTCGCAAGCAAGAAGTTTAGTTTAAAGTTAAGGGTTTAGCCGCAAGCGTTAGCCTTTTCAATAGCCTTTCGCGCCAGTTGCAAAACCCGCCTGTCTTGCTCCTCGATGCTCATCCTGCTGTTGTCGAGCAACACGGCATCCGGCGCCTGCGTCAAGGGACTCGCCGCGCGGTGCGAATCGGTGTAGTCGCGGCTTTTAACATTCTCGAGAATTTCATTAAAGTCCGCGCGAACGCCTTTGCCCGCAAGCTCGTCATAGCGCCGCTGCGCACGGACATTCGCGTCGGCCGTAACGAAAATTTTAAGCTCGGCATCAGGAAAAACCGTCGTGCCGATGTCGCGACCGTCCATCACCACACCTTTGTCCGCGCCCATCGCCCGCTGCTGCCGCACCATCGCGCGCCGCACCTCCGGCAACGCCGCAATCGCGCTGACGTTCTGCGAGACATCCATCGCGCGAATCGCGTCCTCGACGTCGCGGCCGTTGAGCATTGTCCGCAGCTTGCCCGTCCCGGCTTCGCGCGTAAAGCTGATTTGAATGTTTTCGAGCGCGTTTTCAACGGCCTGAGCGTCGGGCTTGTTGCAACGAAAAAGATTGTTCTCGAGCGCGTAGAGCGTTACAGCCCTGTACATCGCGCCCGTGTCAACATAGATGTACCCGAGCGTGGCGGCAAGGTGCTTGGCCATTGTGCTTTTGCCGCAGGAGGAGTAGCCGTCGACGGCAATGGTGATTTTCTTCATCCCTCAGAGTTTATAATTCACGTTCACAATCAGGCTCGACCCGGCGAGGTGGTACTTGCCCCACGAGAAATTCACGCCGAAGCGGTCGAGGCCGATGCCCCCGCCGAACGACAGCCCCGCGCCGTGCGAGCTCTTCTCGTCGGCTGCACCAATCTTCATCTCGTCCGCGCGCCGGAAGTTGTAGCCGCCGCCGATCCAGATGTTGTAAGGCAGCAGCAGGTCGGCGCCGAACACGACGTGGTTGATGAATTTATAATTGAGGTGGTTTAAATCGACAAAGGTTAAATTAAGGCGTAACGGCGTGTGAATCAACCGTTTAGACACGCCTGCTTGCACGTCGATGGGCAGCGGTTCATAGTCCTCGTTGTAAGCCTTCACCTGCCCGCCGAGGTTCTTCACCACGATCGACGCGGACCATTCGTTGTCGGGGTTGAAGTAGTTGATTCCCAGGTCGGTAGCTACGGCGAGCGAGTTGTATTCGGCGATGTAGGAGGTGATGAATTTCAGTGCGATGCCTGCGGAGAAATAATCGTTGAGCAAGTAGGAAAAATAGCCCGCGAAGGAGATGTCTTTCGCGTTGAAATCGCCGGTGATAGTGCCGTCGACAGCCGTTTCTTTCATGCTCCCGTAGGCGATATATTGCGCCGAGACGGCCACGGTGCCGCGCTCGAGGACGGAGAAGTCGTAGGTGGCGCTGAGCGTGTTGATGCCCGCCATGTAATTCATGTAATTCAGCCCGATGGTCTTGTTTGCCACGTTGCTCAGCAGCGCGGGGTTGTCAAAGATAAGCGCGGGGTCGTCCTCCACGAGCGTGATGTTGTCGCCGCCGAGTGCCGCCGAATGCGCGCTGACGGGCAGCCTGAGCATGTTGTATTCCGTTTGGCTCTCGTGCTGGGCCATCATTGTTTGCGACAGGAAACCCGCGGCGAGGAGCAGGCATAACTTTGCCCTTCGGCGTGTCAAAAATAACGTAAAACGGCGTGCTGTTACGAAAAACAATATTATTTTTGTAGCGGTCTTCAACGTTGCGCGTGGTATTTCCATTCGAAGAGATAACGTTGAAGCGGCGGAAAAATTGTAAGATGCCCGGGAAAACGATGCAAGAGGCGAAAAAAAGCCCGAAAGCGAACCTCGAACGGCGGCGGAAAGAGATCTTTATTTTGTCGTTGTTGCTTGCCCTGTCGATTGGCTATTGCGTGCTGGAATGGTGCGCGGCGCGGCCTGCCGACAGCGATGACGCCTCGCTCGACGACATCATCGAGGACATCGATTTCGACCTGCTCCGCCACGATGCCGACCTGTTTGCCGCCGTGCCTGAGGAGCAACCGGCCGAGACGTCGACAACCATAGTGGCTGCTGACGAGGAGCAGGCTTGCGCGCAGGCTGACGACAGTGCGGACAACGGCGAAGACGAAAGCGAGACGAGCGAGGCCGAGGAGCTGATTTCGGTCGATGCGAACAGTCTCGAACGGCAGGTGGTGCTCGAGCGGCTGCCTGAATTTCCCGGCGGCGCAACGGCGTTTATGAAATGGATTACGGCGAACGTGAAATACCCTAAGTCGCTGCAAACCAAGAAGATAGCCGGCACGGTAACTGTAAGCTTCGTTGTCGACACCGAGGGCAACGCCACGCAGCTCGCCGTCGATACGTCGGGCAATAAACAGCTCGCGCAAACCGTCCTCACCGCGATGCGCCGCATGCCCAAGTGGCGGCCGGGCATACAAAACGGCAAGGTGTGTGCGACGATGGTGAAAGTGCCGATAAACTTTGAGTTATGATGCGATATATTTCGAACTAAGATGCGATGAATTTCAAATTAAAATGTATGAATTTCGAACTATGATGCGTTGAATTTCGAACTAAGATGTGATAAATTTCGAACTATGATACAAACCCCCGCACAACTTGCTCTGGCCGTGAACGCTTTCCTCGAAAACGTGCCGCGCGGACGGCAGCCCGAGACGCTTTACGAACCGATAGCCTACACGCTTTCCGGCGGCGGCAAGAGGCTCCGGCCCGTGTTGCTGCTGATGGCTTACGGCCTTTTCCGCGACGATTTTGAAAAGGTTTTGCCTGTCGCTGCCGGCCTCGAAACTTACCATAATTACACGCTGCTGCACGACGATCTGATGGACAAATCCGACCTGCGGCGCGGGCGGCCGACGGTGCACAAAAAATGGGACGAGAACACGGCCATCCTCTCCGGCGACGCGATGCTTGTGCTGGCGTATCGCCTTGTGTCTCAGTGCGATAGCTCGAAATTGCCCGCCGTTCTGGCATGCTTCTCCGAGACGGCGCTCGAGATTGGCGAAGGGCAACAGTTCGACATGGATTTCGAGACGCGCGACGATGTGTCCGAAGGCGAATACGTCGAGATGATACGCCTGAAAACCGGCGTGCTGCTGGCCTGCGCGATGAAAATCGGGGGCATCCTCGCAGGTGCGGCGGAGGGCGATTGCGCGCTGCTCTACAAGGCGGGCGAGGCGGCGGGGCTCGCGTTCCAGTTGCAGGACGATTGGCTCGATGTCTACGGCGACGAGGCGGTGTTCGGCAAACCCATCGGCGGCGACATCTGCAACAACAAAAAAACATTCTTGCTCATCAAAGCGCTCGAAACGGCACGCGGCGGCGACCGCTGTGAACTGCTCAGGCAATTGGCTGCGACGACCTTTGAACCCAAGGCGAAAATCGCGGCGGTAACGGCCGTTTACGACAGGCTCGGCGTGGGTGCGATGGCGAGGAAGGAGATTGAAAAATTTTTCGCCGAAAGCATCTCTTTAATCAAAAAAATCAACGCTGCGGACGAGCGTAAGGCTGCGCTTGTTGATTATGTTAATAGCTTGAAAGACAGGCAGTTGTGATGAAGATTATCGACACGCACGCGCACATCGACGGTGAGGAGTTTGCCGCCGATTTGCCTGAGGTGCTTGCGCGCGCGAGGGCTGCCGGCGTAACGCAAATCCTTGTGCCGGCGATCGACCTTGCTTCGTGCAAAAGCGTGCTGGATGTTTGCGCGGCGAATGAGGGCTTTGTTTTGCCTATGCTCGGGCTGCATCCCGAGGAGGTGCGCGGCGATTTTCGCGAACAGCTTGCGGCAATCAAAAGGCTTTTGCTTGAAGAATTAAACAAAGGCACGCGCGTGGTTGCGGTCGGCGAGGTGGGGCTCGATTATTACTGGTCGCGCGAGTTTGAACGCGAGCAAATGGAGGCGTTTCGCGAGCAGGCGGAATGGAGCGTTGAACTGAAACTGCCGCTGATGATTCATTGCCGGAAGGCGCAGAACGAACTGGTGCGGCTGCTGCGCGACTATAAGGCGGACCTTGCGGGCGGCGTGTTCCATTGCTTCTCTGGCAACGCTTTCGAGGCGGCGGAGCTGTTGCAGTTCGACAACTTTTACCTTGGCATCGGCGGCGTGATCACGTTTAAAAAGAGCAATCTTGCGCAAACGTTGGCCGAGGCCGTGCCGCTCGAAAGAATCGTCATCGAGACTGACGCGCCGTACATGGCGCCCGTGCCGAAGCGAGGGCAGCGCAACGAGAGTGCGTTCACCACGTTCATCGTTGAGAAGATTGCGGAGGCTTACGGCGTCAGCGCGGAGGAGGTTGCGGAGGTTACTTCGAGGAACGCGAACGAACTTTTCGGTTTTGAACCTTCATCTTAGTTGCTACTGTAATCCTTTGCAACTCAGCGCGTTAAGACGTTTGAATTAAAGTTTGGCTCGAAGTCAACAGAAGGCAAGCACCCGGGCATTTTTTGCATTGTCTTAAACCCCGCACATCATTTAAATTTTTACATAAAAAAATCTCATTGCTTTTAATTTGCAACGAGAATGCTTTTTTTGAGCGGCAAACGGGGCTCGAACCCGCGACCCTTGGCTTGGGAAGCCAATGCTCTGCCAGCTGAGCTACTGCCGCTTGTTTGAGCCGATAAGGGGACTCGAACCCCTGACCTACGCATTACGAATGCGTTGCTCTACCAACTGAGCCATATCGGCGAACGGCTGCAAAGGTAATGAATATTTGTCAACGGCAAAATTATTCTTATGGAAAATAAAATGCACGAATCAGATTTTTTGTGCAGATATTTTTTCGTAATAACACTATATTTATTTACTTTTGCGTGCCAAACGAAGACATAGGATAAATCAAAACATAAACTAAAAAAAGGAAAGATCTCATGAGCGAAAAAAGAGTTTACACCTTCGGCAACGGTCAGGCTGAGGGTAATGCAGGAATGCGCGAGCAGCTCGGGGGCAAAGGCGCCAACCTTGCCGAGATGAACCTTATCGGCGTGCCTGTTCCGCCCGGTTTCACGATCACGACGGACACCTGCAACGAGTATTACAAAGTGGGTCAGGAGAAGATTGTGGCGCTGCTGGAGAAGGACGTGCTTGCGGCGGTGAAGCACATCGAGGATTTGATGCACAGCAAGTTCGGATCGGTGGACAACCCGCTGCTGGTGTCGGTACGTTCGGGTGCGCGCGCGTCGATGCCCGGCATGATGGACACCATCCTCAACCTTGGCTTGAACGACGAGGTGGCGAAAGGGATGGTGAAGAAGACCGGCAACCCGCATTTTGTTTACGACAGTTACCGCCGTTTCGTGCAGATGTACGGCGACGTTGTTTTAGGCATGAAGCCTGTAAATAAAGAGGATATCGACCCGTTTGAGGCGATTATCGAGAAGGTGAAAGAGGAGCAGGGCGTGGTGCTCGATAAGGACTTGAGCGTCGAGTCGTTGCAGAAGCTCGTAGGCCTTTTCAAAGAGGCGATTAAGAAGCAGACCGGCAGCGATTTCCCCACCGACCCGATGGAGCAGCTGTGGGGCGCCATCTGTGCCGTGTTCCGCAGTTGGATGAACGACCGCGCCATACTCTACCGCAAGATGGAAGGCATCCCCGACGAATGGGGCACGGCGGTGTCAGTGATGGCTATGGTTTTCGGCAATATGGGCGACACGTCGGCAACGGGCGTATGCTTCTCGCGCGACGCGGCAAACGGCGAGAACCTCTTCAACGGCGAATATCTGATTAACGCGCAAGGCGAAGATGTTGTTGCCGGCATTCGCACGCCGCAGCAGATAACCAAGATTGGTTCGCAGCGTTGGGCAAAGCGCGCGGGCATTTCCGAAGAAGAGCGCGTGGCGAAGTTCCCGTCGATGGAAGAAGCGATGCCGGAGCTTTACAAAGAGCTTAACGCGCTGCAGGACAAGCTGGAGAAGCACTACCGCGATATGCAGGATATGGAGTTCACCGTGCAGGAAGGCAAGCTGTGGTTCCTGCAGACGCGCAACGGCAAACGCACGGGCACGGCGATGGTGAAGATCGCGATGGACCTTGTACGCGAGGGACTCATCGACGAGAAGACCGCCATCCTGCGCTGCGAGCCACAGAAGCTCGACGAACTGCTTCACCCCGTGTTCGACAAGCTCGCGCTGTCCACGGCGAAGGCCATCACGCAAGGGCTGCCGGCATCGCCCGGAGCGGCCTGCGGACAGATTGTCTTCCACGCTGACGACGCGCAGACGTGGCACGAGAACGGGCATAAAGTCATTATGGTGCGCATAGAGACATCGCCCGAAGACCTCGCGGGGATGCAGTCGGCGGAAGGCATCCTCACCGCGCGCGGCGGAATGACATCCCACGCTGCCGTCGTGGCACGCGGTATGGGCAAATGCTGCGTGTCGGGAGCGGGCGGCATCAACGTGAACTATAAGAACAAGACGGTAGAGATCGACGGCACGACATACAAAGAAGGCGATTACATCTCGCTCAACGGCACGACGGGACAAGTTTATGCCGGGCAAATTAAGACCCGCGCGGCAGAGCTCTCCGGCGACTTCAAGGCGCTGATGGACCTCTGCGACAAATACACGAAGATGGAGGTGCGCACCAACGCCGACACGCCGCACGACGCCGAGCTGGCACGCGCCTTCGGAGCACGCGGCATCGGTCTGACGCGCACCGAGCACATGTTCTTCGACGACAAGAAGATTGTGGCGATGCGCGAAATGATTCTTGCCGACACCGCCGAAGACCGCCGCAAAGCGTTAGACAAGCTGCTGCCTTATCAGAAAGAGGATTTCTACGGCATACTTAAAGCGATGGATGGCCTGCCGGTAAATATCCGTTTGCTCGACCCGCCGCTCCACGAGTTCGTGCCGCACGACGCCGCCGGACAAGAGATTATGGCGAAGGATATGAATGTGAGTCTCGACGAGATCCGCCGCCGCGTGTCGTCGCTCGCGGAGAACAACCCGATGCTGGGTCACCGCGGCTGCCGGCTCGGCATCACGTTCCCCGAGATCACGGAGATGCAAACACGTGCCATACTCGGGGCGGCGTGCCAACTCAAAAAGGAAGGCTACGACCCGAAACCCGAGATTATGATACCGCTCATCGGCATCCTCTACGAGCTGAAACAGCAGAAGGAAGTCATCCTGCGCACCGCAAAAGAGGTGTTCGCCGAAGAAGGTGTGGAGGTAGAATTCGAGATAGGGACGATGATCGAGACGCCGCGCGCCGCCATCACGGCAGAGAAGATTGCCACCGAGTCGCAGTACTTCTCGTTCGGCACCAACGACCTGACGCAGATGACCTTCGGCTACTCGCGCGACGACATCGCCAGCTTCCTGCCCGCATACCTTGAAAAGAAGATATTGAAAGTCGACCCGTTCCAGGTGCTCGACCAAAACGGCGTCGGCAGACTCATCAAAGTGGCAATAGAGAAAGGGCGCAGCGTGCGACCGGGAATGCGGATGGGCATCTGCGGAGAGCACGGCGGCGAACCCTCGTCGGTAAAGTTCTGCGCCAAAGCGGGAATGGACTATGCCTCTTGCTCGCCCTTCCGCGTGCCCATCGCACGGTTGGCTGCAGCACAGGCGGCAGTGGAGTAGGGCAGCCCCGAAATTCAATCAACAACGATTTAAAAATAGTCTCGGGCGGCAAGCGTTCGGGACTATTTTTTTGTTGAAAACAGCCTCAACTTTTTTTAAATACAACTGCAACTATTTGCCCCGAAAACAACTGCATTTTTGTTGAATTAAAATTGAAATTATATCAAACGGATTCGCTAATTTTGCAAGGTAAAAATTGTAATTCGCATCACGGCACATCGCTTGCCGCAAAACTTAAAACTTAACTTAAATCTATGGAACTACCTTTTGCAGAATCTTGGAAAATCAAGATGGTGGAGCCCCTGCACAAAAGCACGCGCAGCGAGCGCGAGGCGTGGATTAAAGCGGCTCATTACAACGTGTTTCAGCTGCGCGCCGAGCAAGTGTACATCGACCTGCTCACCGACTCGGGAACAGGCGCGATGAGCGACCGGCAGTGGGGCGCGCTGATGACCGGCGACGAGAGTTATGCCGGCGCATCGTCGTTCTTCCGCTTGAAGGAAACTGTCGCGCGGCTCACGGGCTTCGACTATTTCATCCCCACCCACCAGGGGCGCGCGGCGGAAAACGTGCTCTTTTCTTACCTCGTTCACGAAGGCGACATCGTGCCGGGCAACTCGCCGTTCGACACCACGAAAGGGCATATCGAAAGCCGGCGCGCTACGGCCGTAGACTGCACTATCGACGAGGCGAAAGACACGCAGCGCGAACTGCCGTTCAAGGGCAATGTCGACCCCGCAAAACTCGAAAAAGTACTGGCTGAAAACGCGGAGAGAGTGCCGTTCATCATCGTAACAATCACGAACAACACCGCCGGCGGACAGCCCGTGTCGATGGCAAACCTCCGTCAGGTGCGCGCCATAGCTGACAAGTACGGCAAGCCGGTGCTGTTCGATTCGGCACGCTTCGCAGAGAACGCTTATTTCATCAAGACGCGCGAAGAGGGTTATGCCGCGAAAAGCATTAAGGAGATTGCGCGCGAGATGTTCGCCCTTGCCGACGGCATGACGATGAGCGCAAAGAAGGACGGCTTGGTGAATATGGGCGGGTTCATCGCCACGCGCAGGCACGACTGGTACGACGGCGCGAAAGGGTTCTGCGTAGAGTTCGAAGGCTACCTCACTTACGGCGGCATGAACGGCCGCGATATGGACGCGCTGGCTGTCGGCTTGGACGAAAACACAGAGTTCGACATGCTCGACACGCGCATTCACCAAGTGCAACGCCTCGCACAGCTGCTTGACAACTACGGCATACCCTACCAGCGTCCGGCCGGCGGCCACGCCATCTTCGTCGACGCTTCGTTGTTACTGACACACGTGCCGAAAGAGGAGTTTCCCGCGCAGACCCTCGTCATTGAGCTTTACCTCGAAGCCGGCATCCGCGCGTGCGAAATCGGGTACATCCTCGCCGACCGCGACCCTGTTACGCGCGCGAACCGTTTCGGCGGGCTCGACCTTTGCCGGCTGGCCATCCCGCGCCGCGTGTACACCGACAACCACATCGCCGTCATCGCCGCGGCTTTGAAGAACGTTTTCGACCGCCGCGAACAGATCACGCACGGGGTGAAAATCGTTTGGGAGGCTCCGATAATGCGCCATTTCACAGTGCAGCTCGAGCGGATTTAAACTTCGCGCGGGCTTAAAACAAAAAGATAATTTATGACAAAACCGCTAAACAAAAAGTTGCTCGCTTCGGGCTACGTCGACCGCGACCTCAGTTGGATGTACTTCAACCACCGCATCCTGCAAGAAGCGATGGAGGAGCATGTGCCGCTGCTCGAACGCCTGAATTTCCTCGGCATCTACTCGAACAACCTCGACGAGTTTTTCCGCGTCAGGATGGCCACGCTCGGGCGCATCGCAGAGAGTGAAGACCGCAAGTTCGCCGCCGAGCGCGAGCACGCCACGAAGCTCATCAAGCAAATCAACAAGCTCAACAGCCGCTACTCCGAGCAATACGAGCTGGCCATCAACACGCTCACGGACCTGCTCGAGAAAGAGGGCATCTTCCTGCTCCAAGACGATGAGCTCGACGGCAACCAGCAACGGTTTGTGGCGCGGTTCTACCGCCAAAAGTTAAGCGGCTTCATCAGTCCCGTCTGGCTCTCGTCAATCAAATCGCTCATCGACGAGACCGACGAAAGCATCTACCTCGGCGTCAAGATGCTCACGCGCGGCAAGAAAGGGCCCGACTACGCGCTCATCGCCCTGCCTACAAAGGAATGCGGCCGCTTCGTGAGGCTGCCCGACAAGGACGGCAAAATTTATTTAATGTACCTCGACGACGTGGTGCGCTACTGTCTGCCGATGATCTTCTCCGGGCTCGGGTGCTACAATTTAAAAGCCTATTCGTTCAAGTTCACCAAGGATGCCGAGATGGAAATCGACAACGATCTGCATTCGGGCATGCTGCAAAAAATATCGAAAGGCGTGAGCAGCCGCCGCAACGGGGATGCCCTGCGCGTGGTGTTCGATTCGGCCATGCCGCAAGACCTTTTGAAACGCATCCTCAACAAGCTCGACCTCGACCCGCTCGACACCAAGCTCGGCGGCGGCCGCTACGTGAACCATAAGGACCTCATGGCCTTCCCCGATTGCGGGCGCAAGGATTTGAAATACCCCGTTTGGGAACCGGTCGTGAAGCCCGAGCTCAACAGCGGCACGAGCCTCCTGCGCCTCATCCAAGAGCAGGACCGCTTCATCCACGTGCCTTACCACAGCTTCGATTATTACATCCGCGTGCTGCAGGAGGCCGCCGTGAGCAAGGAGGTGAGAAGCATTAAAACGAGCCTCTACCGCCTCGCGAAGGACTCGAAAGTGGTGAAAGCCCTCATCTGCGCGGCGCGAAACAAGAAGCACGTAACCGTTGTCATCGAGCTGCTCGCGCGCTTTGACGAGACATCGAACATCGACTGGTCGCGCAAGATGGAAGAGGCCGGCATCCACGTCATCTTCGGCGTCGAAGGGCTGAAAGTGCATTCGAAAATCACGCATATCGGCATGAAGCGCGGCAACGACATCGCCTGCATCAGCACCGGCAATTTCCACGAAGGCAACGCGCGCACCTACGTCGATTACATGCTGATGACCGCCTCGCGGAATGTGGTGCGCGACGTCGACAACGTTTTTTCTTTTATCGAAAAGCCTTACGTGCCGGTAACCTACAAGGAGCTGCTCGTCTCGCCCAACGAGATGCGGCGCAAATTCGAGAAGCTCATCAACGAAGAGATACGCAACAAGCAGCGCGGCAAACCGGCGTATATACGAATTAAAATCAACCATATCACCGACCCGGGAATGGTGGCCAAACTGTACGAAGCGGCGGCAAACGGCGTGCCTGTCGACCTCGTCGTGCGCGGCAACTGCTCGCTTATCACAGGCCTTAAAGAACTTCACGGCCGCCTGCGCATCAACGGCATCATCGACCGCTACCTCGAGCATTCGCGGATATTCATCTTTGCTGCCGGCGGCGAGAACAAGACCTTCATCGGTTCGGCGGACTGGATGCCGCGCAACCTTGACGCCCGCGTAGAGGTCGTTACGCCCGTTTACGACCCGGCGATAAAGGCCGATTTGTGGCGCGCCGTCGACTATTCCTTCCGCGACAACTGCCAAGGGAACACGGTCGACGGCACGGGCGCGAACCTGCCTTGGAAGACCGACAGCGATGTGCCGTTCCGCTCGCAGGAAGAGCTTTATAAATGCTACGCGCGCGAGGCTAACGGCGTTTGAAAGGCACCGGAGTTCGGGTTAAAAAACTATCGGCTGACTTTTGCTTGAAAAAAAGTTTATCTTAGTCGCTACTGTAATCCCGGCTCAATTCTGCGGCCGGGCATTTCAGCCTTCATTGTTTGGTTCGTTTCAATAGTTTGATTTTAAACGAACCTTGCTTTTGTTTTAGAACGGCAGACCCACAGCGAAATGCACGGCAAGGTCGCGGTCGAGGCGCGGGTGATAAATCGGGAAATGCTGTTTCTTCGTGGTATAATCGGGGTTGACGGCCTTCATACCGAAATCGAAGCGCAGGATGAAATAGCCGAGATAGAGCCTTACGCCAAGCCCGTACGCCGCAGCTAATTGTTTATAAAACTCGTTGAAGCGGAACTGCCCTCCGGCCTGATCGTCATAGTTGCGGATGGTCCAGATGTTTCCCGCGTCGATGAAGGCCGCGAGGTGGAATTTCCAAAAGAGCTTCGTGCGGTACTCGGCGTTAAGGTCGAGGCGGATGTCGCCCGTTTGGTTAATGAAATCGATGCGCCCGTCCTTACCGTGGAAGCTGCCCGGTCCGAGACTGCGCACGCTCCATCCGCGCACCGAGTTGGCGCCGCCGGCGAAGTAACGTTTCTCAAAAGGCAGGATGGTGCTGTTGCCGTAGGGGTAGGCGATGCCGAGCGCGCCGTGCAGCACGAGCTGGTTGTTCTCGTCGAAGGAGATGTTGCGCGTGTATTCGACGTCGCCCTTGACATATTGCGCGTAGGCGATGTGGAAGAGCGTATGCTGGCCGTCGGCGTTGGTCGGAAAGCTTGTTATCGCCGCGAGCGCGTGAAGCAGATTGCCCGCCGTCTCGATGTTCGTTCGCAGCGAATAATCCTTGCGCGAGACGGTGAGGCCGAGCCCGATTTTCATAATAAAAAGGTCTTCGTAGTTGTAGCGCAGGATGGCGTTGCGGCTGTCGCTGTTGTCGAGATAATCTTCGCGGAAGGTCTCCGAGATCCAAGGCATATAGATGTAATTCAAGTCGATCAGGTCGAAGCGCCACACCTTGTTTTTCTCCTGATTGCTCCAACGATAGCGCCACACGCCGGAGAAGAGGCGGCGATGGAACTCGGGGCGGTTCTGCAGGTTGTACGACAGCGCGAACTCGGTGGTCTGGCCGGTCAGGTTGGAGAAGCTGCGGCGGCGCGCCATACCCGAAGGTATCATGAAGCGCGGGAAGGTGAGCTTCGTCTCGATGCCGTACTCCTGATAATCTTGGTCGGAATAGCCTTCGAGCCCGCGGATGGCCTCGTAAGCGACACGCCCCTCAACGGTGAGCAGCTCGCTGCCGCGGAAGAGGTTGTTGTTCTCGTAGGCGAGGATGAGCGCCGCACCGAAATCGCCCGCGGTGTTCGTGCCTTCGGGCTGGATCGACAGCGACGAGGGCTTGTTCGTGCTAAGAAGGATGTTGCAGTCGAGAAGGCTGCTGTCGGGCACTTCCGAAAAGGCGATATTGGTGTATCTCACAGCCTGCAAACGCGCGAAATTATTGTAGGTCTTCCTCAGCGCCGAGGCCGAATACAGCTCGCCCGGGCGCAAGGCGGTATTGTTCTCGAGCACCCTCCGGCGAAGGTGCAACTTCTGGTTGTCCGCACCGGAAAAAGTGATGTCGCGCAGGCGGTATTGCGTGTGAAGCGTGTCGGCGGCCGTGCGCGTGGGGCGAAACATATAAACGCTCATCGTAACATCGGCGGCGGTGCTTTGCGCAAGGGTGTCGATGGTGAAATCAACATAGTCCTTATTAAAACGCCAGTAACCGTTGTCCAAAAGCAGGCCCGTAACAGTCTCGCGCACCTCGCCCAGGGCGTAAACCGACAGCGGACTGCCCGGCGCCAGCGGCCGCAGACAACCGGCGTGAAGCGTGATGAGGCTGTCGATGAAAGGGTCTTGAATGTCCGCGGCGAAACTGCGGATGTAGTAAGGCTCGCCGGCGTCGACAACATACCGCGTCCGCACCTTGTTCACCTTCGGCTTGCTCGCAATGGCGTTCGAAATGTCAACCCTCGCGTGAAGGTAACCGAGGTTCCGCACAGCCTGTTCGATGTCCGCGGCCGACTGGTTGGCGAGCAAAGTGTCATAAACCACAGGCTTCGCGCCGGGTTTTCTGAAAAGCGAAAAAATCTTTGTCGCAGGCTTCTGGCGGACATATTCCGAAAGCGCCGCGCCGTCAATACCCTTGTCCGCACACTCCACCGCCACGCCGTCCAGCACGTATGAGCCTTCGGGAATGCTTTTGGTTGAGCCGCAACCCGCCAGCGCAACGACGAGAAAGATCGCCGAAGAAGAAAGGAGAAAGCGGGGAATGGCGGGAATAGTCTTCACGTTGCAAAGGTAAGGTTTTCGCGGCAAGAAAACAAAAAGGTGCGTGCAAGCGACAGTTGAAACTAACCGAACAACTAAGGCTGAGGCTTTCGGGCGCAAGGTTGAGTCAGGGTTTTAGTAGGAACTAAGATAAAGTTTATGAAAGCCGAAAGTCCGCTCGCAGAAACGTTAATTATTCGCAAATGTTGCTAATCCTTGCAAAACCGAACCCTTTTTGCGGCTCTCGCGCGTGTGTGAACAAATTTTAATGCCTACCTTCGCGGCCGTGTTCAACATTGCGGGGAAGGCTTAGGTCCCCGCGGGCAAGTGCTGCCGGAGTCAGCAGACTAACATGATTTCGCAGCCGCGCGTGTTGATAGCTGCGCCTTAAATGGTACGGACGTAGTGGTCAGTGAATCGCCGCCGGGACACGCAGACGGGAGTCCGCTCTTCGTCGTTTTCTGCTTGACGGCAGGGCGAAAGGAGGCAGGGCGGCCGTCGGTTTGAGTTAGAGAATTGAATTAAAAATTGAGTTTAATAAGCGGGCGGCGCGCCGATGTTGCTTTCAAGCGGCAAAGGATTTCGGACTAAGGTTCGAGGTTGCCTTAAAGAGCAATGAGGTTTCGGACTAAGGTTCGAGGTTGCCCGGAAAAGAAACGAACGAAATGAACACTTTAAGTTACAAGACATTTTCCCTGCGTAAGGAAGATGTAAAAAAAGAGTGGCTTGTGGTGGATGCGACAGACCAGGTGGTCGGCCGGCTTGCCTCGAAGGTGGCAAAGCTTATCCGCGGAAAGTACAAGCCGACTTACACCCCCCACATCGACTGTGGCGACTATGTGATTATTATCAATGCCGACAAGGTGGTTTTCACCGGTAAGAAGGAAACCGACAAGCAGTATATCAGTTACACGGGCTATCCCGGAGGCCAGCGTTTCATCAACCCCGCGCGGCTGCGTGCCAAGACGAACGGCAGCGACAAGATTCTCCGTCATGCGGTGAAGGGTATGTTGCCCAAAGGCCGGCTCGGCAGAAAGTTGCTCACGCATCTTTATATTTATGACGGTACGGAGCATGCTCACGAAGCGCAGAAACCGAAAGCAATTGATATTAATCTGTTAAAATAAAAGCGTAAAGATATGGAATATATAAATGCAATAGGTCGTCGCAAGAGTGCCGTAGCGCGCATATATATGTCCGAAGGCACGGGCAAGATAACCATCAACAAGGTCGACCTGACCAAATATTTCCCGTCGGCTATCCTTCAGTATGTCGTCAAGCAACCGCTGCAGACGCTCGGAGTGGAGGGCAAGTATGACATAAAGGCTAATCTCGACGGCGGCGGCTTCACAGGTCAGAGCCAAGCACTGCGTATGGCTATCGCGAGAGCCTTGGTTAAGGTCAATGCCGAAGACAAGAAGGCGCTGAAAGACCAGGGGTTCCTCACGCGCGACCCGCGTGCTGTGGAGCGCAAGAAGCCCGGTCAGCCGAAGGCACGCAAGCGTTTCCAGTTCTCGAAACGTTAATCCTGCTTGTCTCTCGGGGATATGCATGTTTAGCATCTAAGCCGGTGAGATCCTGTCGCACGGAAGTGCAAGGCTACTCACAGGCTGGTTCTAAGCACGTCGCGCAGGCGCGTAAACGCTGTCTGCGGGGCGGAGAATTAAAAAGAAAGTAAACAACAAAACCAATTAAAAATGTCAAGAACAAATTTCGAACAACTACTCGAAGCGGGCGCGCACTTCGGTCATCTCAGCCGTAAGTGGAACCCCGCGATGGCTCCGTATATCTTTATGGAGCGCAACGGTATCCACATCATCGACCTCAACAAGACTGTGGTAAAGATAGACGAGGCGGCAAGCGCCTTGAAACAGATTGCCAAGTCGGGCAAGAAGATACTTTTCGTCTCAACAAAGAAGCAGGCGAAGGATGTCATTGCGGAGAAAGCGACGAGCGTCGGTATGCCTTACGTCAACGAGCGCTGGGCTGGAGGCACCCTCACAAATTTCCCCACGATACGCAGGACAATAAAGAAGATGTCGACAATCGATAAGATGACGACCGACGGAACTTTCGCCAACCTCAACAAGCGCGAACTTCTGCAGATCACCCGTCAGAGGGCGAAGCTGGAGAAAAACCTCGGTTCTATCGTCGATTTGACACGTCTGCCCTCGGCATTGTTTGTCGTGGATGTGCTGAAAGAGAATATTGCGGTGCGCGAGGCGAACAAGCTCGGCATACCCGTGTTTGCTATTGTCGACACCAATTCCAACCCGAACGACATTGATTTCGTAATCCCGGCTAACGACGATGCAAAGGATGCCATCGACGTAATCCTCACTGCATGCTGTCAGGCAATAGCCGAGGGTCTGGCAGAGCGTAAGGCGGAGAAGGCTGACGAGAAGGCGGCGCAGGAGCAGGCAGAGGCTGAAGCGGAGGAGAAACCGCGTCGCCAACGCAGAGCACGTAAGAACGAGACGGCTCCCGCTAACGAGACAGCAGCTGTGGAGGCGGCTCCGGAGCCGGAGGCAGTAGCGGCAGAGGCTGCCCAAACCGAGCCCGCGGCAGAGGAATAAGTATATTTACATTAATCGAAAAGTAAAAAAGAGAAAACGAATATGGCAGTTTCAATGGAAGACATCAAGAAGCTTCGCGCCCTCACAGGTGCCGGGTTGGCGGATGTCAAGAATGCTCTCACTGAGGCTGAGGGCGATATGGACAAGGCGAAAGAGTTGCTCCGCGAGCGTGGCTTGGCGATTGCAGCTAAGCGTTCCGACCGCGAGACCTCTAACGGTTGTGTGCTCGTGAAGAAGACCGACGGCTTTGCTGCTATGGTGGCGGTGAAGTGCGAGACCGACTTTGTTGCTAACGGAAAGGATTTCATCGCACTTGTGAGCGAGATACTCGACGCCGCAATCGCCGCACGTTGTAAGTCTTTAGACGAGGTAAAGGCGCTCAAGCTGGCTTCAGGCGACGATGCAGCGACGGCTGTACAGCACCGCTCCGGCATCTCAGGTGAGAAGATGGAGCTCGACGGCTACAATTACATCGAGGGAAACAACGTGGAAATCTACAACCACATGAACAAGAACATCCTCTGCACTATGGTTCAGACCAACAAACCCGCCGCAGAGCAGGGACACGCCGTAGCAATGCAGGTGGCGGCAATGAAGCCTATCGCGCTCAAAGCCGACGATGTGCCGCAGACTGTGGTAGACGAGGAGATAAAGGTTGCTGTGGAGAAGACGAAGCAGGAGCAAGTGCAGAAAGCGGTGGAGGCGGCATTGAAGAAAGCCGGCATCAACCCCGCGCACGTCGACAGCGAAGACCACATGGAGTCTAACTGCGCCAAAGGGTGGATCACAGCCGAGGATGTGGCTCGCGCAAAGGAGATTATCGCGAAGGTGTCGGCGGAGAAAAGCGCCAACCTGCCCGAGCAGATGATACAGAATATCGCGAAGGGACGCCTCAATAAGTTCTTTAAGGAGTCGTGTCTGCTTAATCAGGAGTTCATCCAAGATTCGAGCAAGAGCGTTACCGACTACCTCCACGATGCCGACAAGGAGCTGACAGTAACGTGCTTCAAGCGTTTCTCCTTGAAGGCCGACTAACCTTTCTCGCAAAGAGATCTGAACCTTTCATTAAAAAAAAGAACAAGAACTTTTCATTTTGCAAAGCGGGGGCGGGATGCTGCAATTCTCCCTCCGCTTTTTTTCGTGCCTAACCCGCATTTGCCGCGTTTTTATTTCGGCAAAAGGGCGATAGTCTGAAAAGTTTGGTTATATTTGCCAAACGAAAATTTTATCAACGAAGCAAATTAATAACTAACATCACACCTTATGAAAACAATCCAAACCCCCGCCGCGAAGAGGCTGTTGCTCGCCGTGGCAATACTCGCGCTTTCAACGTCCGCCGCACGTGCCGACAGTCATTGGCCCAGCAACTATGGCGGCGTGATGCTGCAAGGCTTTTATTGGGATTCCTACATGGAGACGCAATGGACAAAGCTCGAGTCGCAAGCCGACGAGCTCGCCGCATACTTCTCGCTGATATGGGTGCCGCAAAGCGGAAACGCGAACACGGACTACAACAATATGGGTTACATGCCCTATTATTATTGGGACCAAAACTCGTCGTTCGGCACCGAGTCGGAGCTGAGAAGTATGATTTCGACCTTTAAAAACAAAGGGCTCGGCACTGTGGCTGACGTCGTGGTAAACCATCATAACACCGACGGATGGTTCAGCTTCCCCGCAGAGACCTATAACGGCACCACCTACCAGTTCCTTTCTACCGACATCTGCGCTAACGACGACGGCGGCGCGGCGGCAACGGAGGCTGCCATTGAAGGCGTGCAGCTCAGCTCGAACAACGACGAGGGCGAGGACTGGTCGGGCTGCCGCGACCTTGACCACCAGAGCTCGAACGTGCAGACCATCGTCAAGGCGTATGTGAAGTACCTCAAAGACGACCTCGGTTACACGGGCTTCCGCTACGATATGGCCAAGGGTTTCAACGGTTCGCACATCGGCGATTACAACGATTATGCCGGCATCGAATTTTCGGTAGGCGAATATTGGGACGGTAATGCGGCCACGGTGAAGAATTGGATTGACGCAACAAGCAAACGCAGCGCGGCCTTCGACTTCGCCTTCCGCTACACCGCGCGCGACGTTGTGAACAACAGCAACTGGAGCAACCTCGGCAACACGAGCGGCATAACCGATGCCGACTACCGCCAGTACGCCGTAACATTCCTC
Source organism: Prevotella sp. (assembly GCA_021204905.1). Classification (GTDB taxonomy): domain Bacteria; phylum Bacteroidota; class Bacteroidia; order Bacteroidales; family Bacteroidaceae; genus Prevotella. The sequence continues at coordinate 190,451 of JAJPYN010000008.1, read as the reverse complement.
GAGAACCACGACACCGAAAAGCGCTCCGGCGACAACCAAGACCCGCTTAACGCCGACACCCTCGCGCTGAACGCCTATCTGCTCTCCATGCCCGGCACGCCCTGCGTCTTCTTAAAGCACTGGATTGCCTACAAGCAAGAGATTAAAAACATGATCGACATCCGCAAGGCGATGGGCATCACGAACACGTCGTCGTATTCGAAATATGCCTCGAGCGCAAATTATTACATCGTCGACGTAACGGGCGATAACGGCACCCTGCGCCTCGCGGTGGGCAGCCCGTCGACCTCGTCGTACAACAATTACACGCAGGTGGCCTCGGGCTATCATTACGCCTATTACATGCCGAACTCGTGCGAGATGGTGTGGGCCGACAAGGCCAGCGGCGAATATGAAGGTTCGTTCGACGTGCTCCTCTCGCTCGTCAGCGCCACAAGCGGCACGAAAATCGTGTACACCCTCGACGGCACCGACCCGTCAAGCACTAACGGCACGCAGCTCGATGCAAGCACCGCCATCACCATCAGCAGCAACTGCACGCTCAAGGCCGGCTTGCTTAACGGCACAACGGTGAGCAATATTATCACGCGCGACTACACCGTCATCGACGAGTTCGTGCCTTACGACATCACCGTTTACGTCAATGCCGACGATGCCGACAGCAGCTGGTCAGAAGCGTATTCCACCGCCGACTCGCCGTCGATAAACTTCTGGACATGGAACGACGACACCGGCCTGCACGCCTCGGCAAACGATAACTGGCCCGGCGATAAGGTAACCTCCACGGCGGTGGTCGACGACGTTACTTATTTCTACCAAACCTACACGATGACCAGCCGCTCGGACTATGTCTCGTTCGTGTTCAGCGTGGGCGGCGGCTCGCCGCAGACAGTAGACGTAATGGGCGTGACCGAATCGAAATGCTTCAAGATCTCGTCGTCGAAACAAGGGCAAGAGCCGAACGTGAGATACATGGTGGAAGACATCACATCTTCAACATCGCTCGGCATCGAAGCAATTGCCTCTTCGACGGTAACAACTTCAAACACAGGCATTTACACGCTCGACGGCCGTAAGGTGAAGGCTGCGGATGTTAATGCTTTGCCCAAAGGCGTTTACGTTAAGGAAGGCAAGAAAATCATCGTTAAATAGCTCTTGTTTATGAACGCTAAAATCATCCTTCCCGCCCTGTTGCTATTGGCCTTCACGCTCAACGGCAAGGCGCAGAAATATGCCGGCGGCGACCTCTCGCAGTTGCCTATCTACGAGGCTGCCGGTTCGGTTTATGTCGACGCCGACGGCAACACCATTTCCGACTTCATCCCGTTCTGCGCCGACAATGGTTGGAACACCATCCGCTTGCGCCTCTTCGTCAACCCCGACAACTACACGCAGTCAGACAAGGACGCCAACGCGTGCCAAGATCTGGAGATGATTAAGGCGCTCGGCAAGCGCGTGAAGGACGCCGGCATGACCTTCCTGCTCGACTTCCACTATTCCGACACGTGGGCCGACCCCGCCAAGCAATGGACGCCGAAGGACTGGGAGAGCCTCTCCGACGACGACCTCTGCACGCAGATCTACGATTACACCAAAGACGCGTTGGAGCAGCTCGTCAAGGCCGGCGCCGCGCCCGACATCATCCAGACCGGCAACGAGATAAGCTACGGCATGCTGTGGGGCGCATACGGCAAAACCACCTACAAGATTTACCCTTCGACGGCGTCAAGCGACGCGGCCAAGTGGGAACGCTTCGCAAACCTTCTCAAAAATGCGGGTAAGGCCTGCCGCGAAGTGCTGCCCGAGGCGAAGATTGTCATTCACACCGAGCGCGTGGCGCAACCCGATGTCGCAAACACTTTCTACAGCCTGATGGACTCGTACGGCATCGATTACGACATCATCGGACTGAGCTATTACTCGTATTATCACGGCAGTTTCGACAACCTCACAGCCACCCTCGACAAGCTGAAAACCTTCAACAAAGAGATAATGATTGTCGAGGCGGGCTACCCGCTTTATTGGGGGATGGACGACACCACCTACGATTACACCGCCACCTATCCCTATTCCGACGCGGGGCAGAAAAATTTCACCTCCGACCTCATCACCTTGCTCAACGGCTACGAGCAGGTAACGGGCTTCTTCTGGTGGCTCCCGGAATACAACCCCTACGTGTCGAACCTCCAAGGCTGGTACAACGCGCCCCTCATCGACCCGTACACGGGTAAACCCACCTCGGCGTTCTACGTCATCAAAGACTTCCTCACCGACACCGACACGGGCATAAGCCTCCCGACAGCAAACACCTCCGCGCCCAAAGCCTATTACAACCTCGCCGGCCAGCACCTCAGCAGCCCTGCAAAGACCGGCATCACCATCTCCAATGGGAAGAAGATGATAACCAAATAGCCCCGCCGTTCCGAGTGGAATAACGCCTCGCGCGAGGCAGAATGAGGGCGATTTTGTAACTTTCGAGGAGGAAAGGCAGATTTTGATATAGACTGAAATTATGGTTTTCAATTCCTTTCAATTTCTATGGCTGTTTCCTCTGATATTCATCGTATATTATGTCTTGGCGAATATCCCGCGGGTAAAAAGCAGGACAAGACATAAGGTTACAAATTTCGCTCTCATAATCGTTTCTTACGGCCTTTATATGCAGTGGAAACCTGCATACGCCCTTATCCTACTGGGCATTACGGCAGTAACTTATTTGTCTGCTTTGGTTATCAGCAGGAATGAAGCCTATGCCAAGCGAAAATTCCTGATTTCTATTTGTGCCGTTATCACGCTGATACCTCTCATTGCTTTCAAATATTACAATTTTATAAATGATACCGTCGGTGGCTTGTTGGCTTCGCTTGGCATAGCGACTGGTTTGCCTGGCCTCAACTGGGCTATCCCCATCGGCATCTCGTTCTTTTCCTTTCAGGCGTTAGGCTATCTGTTTGATGTTTACTACAAGCGGATTGTGGCAGAGAAAAACTGGTGGGATTACATGCTGTTCGTGTCTTTCTTCCCTCAGATTTTATCTGGTCCTATAAGCAAGGCGAAAGACCTGCTCCCACAGATAAAAGCAGACAGACAGTTTGACTACTCTCAGGCGGTATCGGGAATGAGACTTCTGCTTTGGGGGATGTTCCTGAAAGTCGTTATGGCTGACAGACTCGGTCTGTATGTGGATATGGTTTTCAATAATTGGCAAAATAGTTCTTCGTTGTCTTGCCTTTTTGCTGCCTTTTTCTATTCATTCCAAATCTACGGCGACTTTGCGGGTTATTCGCTGATGGCCGTCGGAACCGGTAAATTGATGGGGATTGAGTTGGTCAACAACTTCAACCGTCCGTATTTATCTGTTTCCATAACGGATTTCTGGCACCGTTGGCACATTTCTCTGTCGAGTTGGTTGAAAGACTATATCTATATTCCTCTGGGTGGAAGTCGTTGCTGCAAGGCTCGCAACTATTTCAATATCCTCATAACTTTTTTGGTGAGTGGTATATGGCATGGCGCCAATTGGACGTTTATTGTCTGGGGTGTGCTCCACGGTGTGTTCCAAGTTATTGAAAAGGCATTAGGTTTACAAAAGTGTGAAAGTAAGTGTATGTGGGTCAGGTTGCCGAGAATAATAGTAACGTTCATTCTGATAAGTTTTCTGTGGACTATTTTCAGGGCTTCGTCAATATCTTGTTGGTGGGGGTTTATCTCTCGAATATTTGTGCTGCCTCACAACGCTATATCGCTGTACTTGTTTATTCTGTCTTTATTGTTAGGATTGGTGTTTTTGGTTGCCCTTTCCAAATTTTTGGAAAATCGCTATGATATGATAGTAGCTATGATGGAAAACAGACATCGTACCGTGAAATGGATAGTGTTTGCGGCGGCTGTATTTCTTGTCCTTATCTTTTTTCAAAGGTGTTTCTTCTTTGATATTTGCCAAAATGAGGGTTTTAGTGCCGTTAGGGGTTGATAACGTGGTTTATATGCTGATGTCAATCGGCATCGTGTCTGTCTCTGAATTTTGCCAGGAATTTGTTCCTTCTTTCGCATTAATCAACAGTAGGCTCGTCGTGATTAGGTGGCTTACTTATGTTGCCCTTGTGGTGATTATTATGCTGACTGGTGTTCTTGACAGCAGTCAATTTATTTATGTGAGATTTTGACTCCTATGAAAAGATTTTTATTTCGCATTTTATTATTCGCTTTGATTATAGTGGCCTGTGATTTGGCGGTGGGTTTTATTGGCGACTTTTTATCGCTGAATGCAAGGGGTGAGACCGGACGAAGGGTTTATATAGGAAATGGGGCGAAAGAGGATGTCTTGTTATTTGGCTCTTCTCGTATGGAACATCATTATGACACAAAGATATTGGAGGACTCTTTGGGAATGTCTGTCTTTAATTGTGGCTTCGATGGCATTGGGATTATTTGTTCTTACGGCTTATTTAAACTGACAACGCAACATTCGTGGCCAAAAGTCGTAGTCCTTGATTTTAATCCGGAAACTGATTATTTGAACAAAAGTGATATAAAGCATGCTTTGGATAACCTGCTCTATTTCCATGGAAATCCTGTCGTCGACTCGATTTTTATGAATTTAGATGAGAGGGCCAATTATAAGTTGCTGTCAAAAATGTACTGTTTCAATTCTCATTTTGTGGCTTTGCTTTTGGATAATATCCACCCTTTGAAAAATGATATTAATGGTTATTCGCCAGAGGATCTGGAAATGTTATTCGAACCAGGACCTTTTAAAGAAGAAGGTGAATGTGACAGCTTGAAATTGTATTATCTTGAACGACTGATTAAGGACTGCCGGAACAACACAACTCTTATATTTACCGTCTCTCCCTGGTATAGAATTTCTGACGACAAAGTATTGGATCCAATTAAAAAACTCTGTAGACAATATAAAATCCCTTTGATAAGTCATTACAATGACTCTTCTTTTATCTATAAAAAAGAGTATTTCTCTGATATGAACCATCTCAACCGCCGCGGAGCTACAATTTATAGCAAGGTTGTTGCTGGCGAAATAAAGAAAGTGATAAATGATGAATTATCTGAAGCCCAATAATAAACTATCAAAAATTTGAAAATTCATAAGCCGTTGAGCAATGCGATGACTGATTCGATTTCTGACTCTTCGGTACGAGACACTGCATCCTCTTCCTTTTCCGCTACGTTTGTACTGCCTTTTAAGCACGCAAGAACATAGTAATAAGCGCGTTTTAAACAGCCTAATAAGCTCCTTTCCGCTATGCTTTAAAGAATCGGCCGTGACAATTTATCAACAAGAAAATCAGACGGTTGTTTCGCACTTTCTAACGTTTTGCTTAACTTTGTTGCAATACTAACAATCAATCGTTTAACCGCGCCCGTCACAACCACGGGTGCATAACAAATTAAAATTATGAAGAAAATATTGCTAACTTTTGTTTTATCGTTCATCTCGTGCCTTGCATTGCCCGTGATGGCACAGAAGATTATTTTAGATGAGGTGGATAGTAAACTTAACATGAGAACAACGTTAACTGATGCGATAATCTGCAGGAGCTTTACAGACAGGCTCGTACTAAGAGTATCCTTAGAATCAATTATCGAAGAAGGAGACACAACGCTGTTGCTTGGTATGTCGATAAATGGTGGTAATCCGATGAGAGTGGAGAAAGGCGGCAGATTACTTATTAGATTGGGAGATGACAGCGTGCTTGAATTGGAGGCATCATCCGAAGAAAAGGATAATATAGGTCAGGTGTCAACATCCGGTGGCACAATTATAAAGCAATATTACGTACATCCTTCATATCCGATTGAGAAAGAACAGCTTTTTGATATGATGAATTATGGTGTTAAGAAAGTGCGTTTGGAAATGACACCTGATTATTATGACAAGGAATTTCCCAAAGATAAAATAGGGGCTGCGGTTACCAAACTTTATTCTGTTCTTTGGGGAGCTATCAGCGTTCCGAAGAGTTTTGACGCTGACTTTTGATAGAAATTAGTAATTATAAGCGAGGGGAGAGGAATATCTTTTCTCCTCGCTTGTTTCTTTAGATGAATTGTCTAGCGCGGGTGCACCTTATTTATTTGTTGCCTTCTTCCCCGTTTTCACTTTCTTCTCCTTAGGTTCTTCGGCGGCGATATGGCGGTTGGAGTTGTCTTGGAGGACCTGCGCGACGATGTCGGTGATTTGTTGTTTGAGTTCGTCGATAAAGGTCTTGGCATCGTAGGCGTTATGTTCGATGTCGCGCAACTTTTTCTCCCAGATACCCGTTAGTCGCGGGCTCTTGAGCAGTTCCTCGTGAATGATGTCGATGAGGGCTATGCCTGTGGGTGTGGCGATGAGGTTGCGGCGCTCCTTGCGGATATAATTGCGCTTGAACAACGTCTCTATTATGGCGGCGCGGGTTGAGGGTCGCCCTATGCCGTTCTCCTTCATTGCGTCGCGCAACTCCTCGTTTTCAACGAGCTTACCCGCCGTTTCCATCGCCCGGAGCAGCGTTGCCTCGGTGTATGGCTTAGGCGGCTGCGTCCATTTCTCCGCAAGTGAGGGCAGGTGCGGACCGCTCTCGCCCTTCGTGAAAACGGGCAAGGAGGTTTCTTCTTCCTTCGTCGCGCCATCGTCGAAGTCGTCTTCCTGTTTCTTGAAAACCGTTCGCCAACCCTCGTCGATAATGGTTTTGCCGGTGGTGCGGAACACGACAGGCCCGGCTTCATCCGCGCGCACTTCACCCAAGACTGTGGTTGTCTCGAACCGGCAGTCGGGAAAGAACGCGGCGATGAATGCGCGTGCGACGAGGTCGAACACCTTTTGCTCCATATCGCTCAACCCCTTTGGCGGCACGCCCGTGGGGATTATGGCGTGGTGATCGGTAACTTTCGACGTGTCGAACACCTTTTTGCTCTTCTTCAGCGGCTTGCCCCCGAGCGGCTTGACGAGAGCTGCATACGGCGCAACGCCCGCAAATGTCGTCTTGTAAAGCCCGTTCATCGTCGCAGGACACTTCGCGTAGATGTCGTCGGAGAGGAATGTGGTGTCGACGCGCGGGTAGGTGGTGAACTTCTTCTCGTAAAGGCTTTGGATGAGTTGGAGGGTAGTGTCGGCGGAGAAAGCGAACTTCTTGTTGCAGTCCACTTGCAGTGATGTCAGGTCGTACAGTCGCGGCGGCGCTTCCGTTCCCGCTTTCTTGGTTGTCTTATTAATAATCAGCGGTTTACCTATGATTTGTTCAAGTAACTTGCGCCCCTCGTTCTCGTCGGCGAACTCCATCTGTTTGTAGGCTGATTTCTTCGTTTCGTCGGGGTCGGCGTCCTCGTCTAAGGTTACCGCTGTGAATTTTGTGTCGCGGTAAAGAGTGATTAATGCCCACGATTGGCGCGGCTCGAAGCGCTCTATTTCCCTTTGGCGGTTGACTATGAGCGCAAGTGTCGGGGTCTGCACGCGCCCTATTGACAGCACCTGCCGCTGCCCGTATTTGAGCGTATAGAGGCGTGTGGCGTTGATGCCGAGTATCCAGTCGCCCACCGCGCGCGACAGTCCCGCCATGTACAACGATTGGTATTCGCTCTGGTCTTTCAGGTTCTTGAAGCCCTCGCGGATAGCTTCTTCGGTCAGCGACGATATCCACAAGCGTTTCACGGGGCATTTCGCGCCCGCCTTCTGCATAACCCACCGCTGGATTAACTCGCCCTCTTGCCCCGCATCGCCGCAGTTGATGATGCCCTCCGCCTGCTGCATCAGCCGCTCGATTATACCGAACTGCTTCTCTATTCCCTTGTCATTGATGAGCTTTATGCCGAACCGCGGCGGCAGCATAGGCAGCAATGACAGCGCCCAACGGTGCCACGATGGAGTGTAATCGTCAGGTTCTTTGAGCGTGCAGAGGTGCCCGAAGGTCCACGTAACTTGGTAGCCGTTGCCCTCCATATAGCCGTCGTGCGCGGCATTTGCCCCTATCACGTGCGCAATATCCCGCGCCACACTCGGCTTCTCGGCAATGCAGACTATCATCGGAAGGCGTTTACGGTATTTACTACGTAAGCCGCCTCGTCGTCGGTCATAGCCTGATTGAGCGGCAGACTGAGCTCCTCGCGGTGGATACGTTCGGTTACGGGCAGCCGGAGGTGATGTAGTTCGGGGTAACACTCCTGCCGGTGCGGCGGGATAGGGTAGTGGATAAGCGTCTGAATGCCGTGTTCCTGCAAGAACGACTGCAGCCTGTCGCGCTCGGGACACAGGACGGGGAAGATGTGGTGCACCCCCGACGGCGGCGGCAAGATGATGTTCGGGTTGCTTATACCTTTTATATAAATGTCCGCAATCTGCTGTCTGCGGCGGTTGTCTTGGTCGAGATACTTCAGTTTCACCGATAGCACGGCAGCCGTCAGCTCGTCCATACGCGAGTTTCTGCCTTGGTATCGGAACACGTATTTCTCGCTCGAGCCGTAGTTGCAGACAGCTCGTGCCGTTTTTGCCAATAGCTCGTCGTCGGTCGTTATTGCCCCCGCGTCCGCCAGCGCCCCCATGTTCTTGCCGGGATAGAAGGAGTGTGCCTGTGCGCCGGGCAGGTTTTCGGCGGCTTGCGAGGCGGGAACGGAAAGACCCTGAGCCTGTGCGCAGTCTTGGAAAAGCAGGAGGTTGCGCTCCTTGCAGATAGATATAATCTTGTCTGTCAGCGCGTTATAGCCGTAGAGATGTACTATCATTATTGCTTTCGTCCGCGCTGTAACGGCTTGCTCTATGAGGTTGTCGTCAATCTGAAAGTCGGTCAGGCGCGGCTCGACGAGGACGGGCGTGAGGCGGTTTTCCGTGATTGAGAGGATTGTAGCTATGTAGGTGTTCGCCGGGACAATAACTTCGTCGCCGTCGGCAAGCAGTCCCAACTCTTTACAAGCGCGTATCATAATGGTCAGCGCGTCCAGTCCGTTGCCCGTGCCGATGCAGTATTTGCGCCCCGTATACGCCGCGTAGTCCCGTTCAAAGCGTGCCGTGTGCTCGCCAAGAAGATACCGACCGCCGCCAATTACCTCCGTCGCAGCCCGGCAAATCTCCTCGCCGTGCATCGCGGTAATGCGTTTCAGACTCAGATATTCAATATCCATTGCTTGTATGCTATGCCTCTCGCGCCGAACCCTTCCTTCTGTGCGATGAGTCCCGCGTTAAGTTTCCGCCCTCTGTCTTCGTTGGATGTGCCGATGTCAAAGTAGCGGTATCCCAGCGCCTTGTATTTGTCTATGAGCGCGGTGAAGAGCAGGTCTAACGCGCCGTCAGCCTTGCCCGCGGGCGATGAGGAAATATATTGCACGTGCGCCGTCTGCCGCGTGAGGTACATCACAGCGCCCGCCTCGCTCCGTCCGTCCTTGTTCGCAACGAAGCATTTTATCTCGTCGGGGAACGCCGCCATCAGTTTCTTCATCTCTTCGACGGTATGAACGGGTCGCACGCCGTGACGCTCCATCAGGTTCGCCTCCAATATCCGCCAGAACGGTACAATATCTTTTGTTTCTTCGACGGTATAGTTCTTCGCCGCGCGTGCCGCCCCGTAGCGTTTGCTGTAGCGTGTCTGCGGAGCGTCGTAACGGGGATTGTCCAGCTCCACTGCCGAGGAAATGTTGCACACGTCAATCGTTGCGCCGGCGCGCCAGAGGGCATATTCATCTTCCTGAGCGGGGCAGAGGTGGTAGCAGACGGGCATTTGCTTGTAGTAAAATCGGTGTATGTCGTTCTGCCGCAGGTAGTTGATAGTGGTTTGAAATAGGTCTAAGACGTCATTCATCGTAGCCTTCGCGCCCAAGACAAACCCGCCGTAGGTAAGCCCCTGATGGGAATGCAAGGCAAGCGAACCATCATTGTCAGTCGCGAGATTTGCCGGCAGGAGCGCAAGGAGATTGCCTTTGGCGTTGTAAAAGAGGAGGGAATGATCTTTGAAACGGTCGCTATGGTAGTCCATATATGCGCGCCGGAAGAGGAACGTCCCGTTCTTTGACGTGTCGACAAATGCGTCCCACGCGGCTGCATCCGAACTCGTGTATCGTCTTATCTCACACATCTGAGGAACTCTTCGTAGTCTCTAATATAGTCGTCCTCGTCGAAGTAGTCCGAAGCAAGCACAAGGCACACGGCTCCGGAAGAGAAATCCTCGAGCGTTCGCCACGTGTTTTTGTCGATGAGCAACCCTTGGTAAGGGTGGTTCAAAAGGTAAGTTTTCTTGCTTGTGCCGTCGTCGAGGGTAACGTTGAAACTGCCGCTCACCGCAACGAGAAATTCGAGGCAATCCTTGTGCGCATGGCCGCCCCGGCACTCGCCGCCCGGCACGTCGTAAACCCAATACACCCTTTTAACATTGAAGGGAATGCTCTTCATGCCCTCCGCAGCGGTGAGGTTGCCGCGCGGATCAATCATCTTCGGCAAATCAATTATCTTCCCGAGCTTCATGCTAATCACAAGTTAATCCTTTTCCATATACGGGTCTGTGCCCAACACCGTTGCCGCCAGCCGTTTCGCCTTGTCCCTAAGCGCGGTTGTATCGTCGCCGGTGTTGCCGTAGCAGAGCACGACACCCATCCTCCTGCCCCGATGCGCGTCGGGTTTGCCGAAGATTCTAACGCGCGCGCACTCCTCTTTAAGCACGTCCGCGAGGTTGTATTCCGGCGCTTCGGCATAGTCTTTATCCGCCAAAACGACGGCGGAAGCACCCGAATGCTCGAGGCGGATGTCGTGTATCGGCAGACCGAGAACGGCACGCAGATGAAGCTCGAACTCGGATAAGTTGGTCGTATGCCCGAGCGTAACCATCCCCGTATCGTGGGGGCGGGGGCTCAACTCCGAAAAAATGACTTCGCCCGACTTGGTCAGGAAGAACTCCACGCCCCAGATGCCGTAGCCCGTGAGCGCACGTGTTACCTTGTCCGCCATATCCTGCGCCGTCCTTAGAGCCTCGTCGGAGATGGCGTAGGGCTGCCAACTCTCGCGGTAATCGCCCCCTTTTTGCACGTGCCCGATAGGGGGACAAAAGAGCGTCTTGCCGCATTTCTGCGTAACGGTAAGCAGTGTAAACTCCGATTCAAACGGGATAAACTCCTCCACAATCACCTCTTTCACGTCTCCGCGAGCGCCGCTCATGGCACCCTCAAATGCCGTGCGCAGCTCGTCATTGCCGCGCACCGTGCTCTGCCCGTGTCCCGATGAGGACATCAAGGGCTTGATTACGCAGGGTAGCCCGACAACCTCCACAGCAGCAAGCAGTTCGGTATAGGTCTTCGCGTACCGGTAATTTGCCGTGCGAAGTCCCAGCTCCTGCGCGGCAAGATCGCGGATTGCCTTGCGGTTCATCGTATAATTGACGGCGCGTGCGCTGGGCACAACCTGTATGCTTTGTGCCTCGAAGTCGAACAGACACTCCGTTCGGATTGCCTCAATCTCCGGCACGATGATGTCGGGACGGTGCTTTTCCACCACTCGTTTCAGCGTTTCGCCGTCGAGCATGCTGAACACCTCGCGCTCGTCTGCCACCTGCATAGCCGGCGCGTTATCGTATTTATCGCAGGCAACGACATAAATTCCCTTGCGCTTAGCTGCGATGACGAACTCTTTGCCGAGCTCTCCCGAGCCGAGAAGAAGTATTTTCTTCATATATAACTATGTTAACTTGTCATTTGCCGAACGGTTGCCGTACATCGTTTCGTAATATTTCTGATAATCGCCGGAGGTAACGTTATCCATCCACTCCTCGTTGTCGAGATACCAGCGGACGGTACGTTCTATGCCCTCCTCAAACTGCAATGACGGCTCCCAACCCAACTCGCGTTGCAGCTTGCGGGAGTCGATGGCGTAGCGTGCGTCGTGCCCGGGGCGGTCGGTAACGTAGGTGATGAGGTTCAGGTCCTCGCCTTCCTTGCGTCCCAAGATGCGGTCGACGGTCTTTATCAGCACCTTTATGATGTCTATGTTCTTCCATTCGTTGAAGCCGCCGATATTGTATGTCTCCGCCACAGTGCCCTTATGGAAAATCAGGTCGATAGCCCGCGCGTGGTCCTCGACGTAGAGCCAGTCGCGCACGTTCTCCCCTTTGCCGTAGACGGGGAGCGGCTTGCGGTGCCGTATATTATTGATAAAGAGCGGTATGAGCTTCTCCGGGAACTGGTACGGACCGTAGTTGTTCGAGCAGTTGGTTACTATTGTGGGCATCCCGTAGGTGTCGTGGAAGGCGCGGACGAAATGGTCGCTGGCGGCTTTTGAGGCGGAGTAGGGCGAGTGGGGGTTATATTTCGTCGCCTCGGTGAAGAACTCCGAGCCGTAAGCCACGTGGTGCGTGCCCGACGATGCCTTCGTTGTAAAGGGCGTGCGGATACCCTCGGGGCAGTCCGGACGTAACGCGCCGTAGACCTCGTCGGTAGAAATATGATAGAACAACTTACCCTCAAAGCGCTCCGGAAGGCTGTCCCAATAGAGGCGTGCGGCTTGCAACAGCGTGAATGTACCTATCACGTTGGTGTGCACGAACGTAAAGGGGTCCTTGATGGAGCGGTCGACATGGCTCTCCGCAGCGAGGTGGATGATGCCCGTAACGTGCTCTTCCTTCAATAGAGACATCACGCCCTCGAAGTCGCAAATATCCATCTTGACAAACCGGTAGTTTGGCTTGTCCTCTATGTCGCGCAGGTTGGCGAGGTTGCCGGCGTAGGTCAGCTTGTCGAGATTGATGATTTTGCAGTCGGGATACTTATTGACAAAGAGCCTCACGACGTGGCTCCCGATGAACCCCGCACCGCCCGTGATGACTATTGTTCTCATTTCTTCACGCATTATACTGTATCTATAACGTATCCGCCGCGTACATTATTATAATTACAAGCGTGTATTGTTGTCGCCCAAAGTGATAACTTCGAGGTCTTTGAATGTCTTGCCGTCGACGGTCATTCTTACGATAGTCCGCTCCTTGTGCCAGCCTGTCATACCCGCCGCGCCGGGGTTGATGTGGAGCAGACGGAGCGTCTTGTCGTATTGCACTTTGAGTATGTGCGAGTGTCCGCAGACGAACAGGTCGGGCGGAGAGGCGTACAGTTTGTCGCGGACACGGGGATCATACCTGCCGGGATAGCCTCCGATGTGTGTCAGAAGCACGTCGGCATCCTCCACGCGGAAACGTAACAGTTCGGGGAACATCCGCCTCAGGTCGCCCCCGTCGCAGTTGCCGCACACCGCACGCAAAGGTTTTATCTCCGCCAAGCGGTCGGCCACCTCCAAGGAACCTATGTCGCCCGCGTGCCAAATCTCGTCGCACTCGGCGAAATAGTGTGCGTAGCGCTCGTCCCAAAAGGAGTGGGTGTCGCTCAAGATGCCGATCCGCGTCATCTAATCCCCTTCTGCCAAGCCGTCGGACAGTCCCTTGTCGACCTTCTCATACAGCGCTCCGTTGGCTTGCGGAGCCATACCGCGCGGCGTGGCGCCGTTGCTCGAGCGGTAGTAGTTGTAACTTCTCACGTCGCAGCACTCGTCGCCTTCCTCGTGGTTGCGCAGCTTTCGCATATAGACCATCATACATACAGCCGCCATAATCGTCGCTACGCCGTCGCTGCAAGGCAATGCAGCCCACACGCCGTCCGTGCCGAAGAACCGGGAAAGGATAAGAATGAACGGGATAAGGAATATCAGCTGGCGCGACAAACTCAAGAAAATGCTCAGCTTGGCCTTGCCGATGCTCTGGAAGAAATTGGTTACCACCATCTGATAACCTATTATCGGGAAGAGAATAGCATTGATCCGCAGACCCCGCATCGCTTGGTGCATAAGGTCGGCATCGGTAGTGAACAAGCTTACGACGGGCTGGGGGAAGAGCTCGCATATTATCCAGCCGATTGATGTAACACATGTGGCGCAGATGATAGACAGGTTTACCACGCGCATCATTCGCTTGAATTTCTTCGCACCGAAGTTATAGCCGGCTATCGGCTGCATTCCTTGGTTCACGCCCATAACAATCATGAGGAAGACAAACACTATCGAGTTGCCTATGCCGTAAGCTCCGACAGCGTAATCGCCGCCGAAACGGACGAGCGCATTATTGATAAGGATGACCACGAGGCAGGCGCAGGCATTCATTGAAAACGGCGAGAGACCAATCGCGAATATATCGCGCACGATACGGGAGTGTAGCCGGTAGATGCCCTTCTGGAAATGTACGATACGGCGTTTGTCGCTAAACAGGTATAGCTGCCAGCACAGTGCGGTGAACTGAGACGTAACCGTTGCTATCGCCGCACCGCGTATCCCCCAATGAAAGACATAAATAAATATGGGGTCGAGGATGGCGTTAAGGACGACGGTAAATATCGTCGCGGCCATCGCCTGCTTGGGCATCGACGCGGAGCGAAGTATGGCATTAAGCCCGAAATACAGATGCGAGAAGACGTTGCCCAATAGGATTATCTGGTTGTAATCCCGTGCGTAGGGCAGCGTCTGGTCAGTGGCGCCGAACAGCCGGAGTATCGGAATCTGGAACGTAAGGCACACTACGGAGAAGCTGATGCCGATGATTATCTTCAACATAACGCTGTTGCCGAAGATTGTCTGCGCCTTGTCGTAGTGCTTTCTGCCGAGGCTGACGCTGATGAGAGTGGAACTTCCGACGCCCACCGCCGCACCGAGCGCGCTCGCAAGGTTCATAAACGGGAACGTAACAGCCAAGCCGCTGATTGCCATAGGTCCCACGCCCTGACCGATGAAGATGCGGTCCACCATATTGTAAAGCGAGGTCGCAATCATCGCAATCACGGCAGGCACCGCGTATTGCATAAGTAATTTGCCGGGCGGCTTTGTGCCCAGCTCTAAGGTCTTGCTCTTATCCATTGTTTCTTCTTTGTTTCAACCTGCAAAGATAGCGCAAGAGCAGCGAAAAGGCAAACAAAACGGGCGCAAAGGCAAGGCAAAAGAAAAGAGGTTGCGCAAACCGTCGTCGCACAACCCCCTAACTGTTTAGCCGGCTTTTCAATCGCCGCCAAGCTTATTTGTTAAGCACTTTCTTGCCGTCAACAATCACGATGCCGCGATAGCTCTCGGTAACCTTCTGGCCGCTGAGGTTGTACATCGCGCCCGTGCCAACAGCCGTTGCAGCGTCGATAGCGTGGATGCCCGTCTCGCTGTCGGAAGTGATGGTGTAATCGTCGATAAGCACGTCGCCGCCGCCGTTCTTGTTGTTCATAATGACAAGGTTAAGCTGGGTCTCTTCCTCGAGCGTGAACTCCCAAGTGATGTTCGTCCATTCGTCAGCCGACGGATAAACATAGTCGGCGTAAACATAGCTGCCCATGGTGGTAGTGCCGGTGTCCGACGGAGCATAACCCGGAGCAATCTCTGCCAAGCCCTCAGCATCGACAGACTTTGCATAGAACGAAACGCTGTAAGTGCCGGCAGGGAGCAAGAACTCCTTCGAACCGAGACGCTTGTTGCTCGAAGCGTGGTGCAGCTGTGCGGAATAGTTGCCGCCGTGAGCATCCTCGCTCTGCGTAACAGTGCCGTTGCCTGCCGACGTTACGGAAACCCAGCCTACGGGGTCGCCGTCCTCGGTCCAATCCTCGAAGCCGCCGTTCTCAAAGGTGTCAAGGCCGCCGGCAGAAATGGTCGTCTCTTCTTCCTCGCCTTCGCCTTCTTCGCCGCTATTGTCTTCGCTTAATTCGTCAAGCGTGTCGGCACCTTCAATGGCGGTGTCATAATACTTCAAACCGAAGATGATCATGCGGGGGGCACTCTCGTCGGTAGTCTTGACGGTGAGCTTAGTGTCTGCGGTCAATGCGTCGAACGTGATTGCATGATAGTCAGTTTCAGTAGAAATCTCGTCGACAGCAATCGAGTAAGGGCTGTTGCCGGACACGGCACTGTTAGTATTTGCCGTGTAGCTCTTCTCGCCAATGCCGTCAAGGACAATGGTGTACGGCACGGAAGTTACGTCGTCCCAAGCAACGGCATAGAGTTCAAACGAAGTCGTTCCTGCCGGAAGCGTGGTGTATGCACTGCCAAGTTTCGAACTTGTACCCATCTTTACAACGGTGTAGTCATTTTCGCCAATCGTTGCAACGTCGTTTACTTCGGCGTTCTCAATGTTCGTCCAAGTGGTGTTCGACGTGTACGGGTCATCCATATCAACTTCCGGAGCGGTCTCGCCGTTGATGGAGTAGATGGAGCTGCCTGAGTTGAATTCAACGGTTGATGAGTTATAAAGAGTGAGCGTACCGTAGACAACAACCTCGTCGCCGACAGAAAGATAATCCTCAGAGGTTATTTTCTCGCCGCCGAGACCATAGCCGCCGTAAATCTCAACTTGATCGGAGGTAGTCTCGCCGTCATCGGAGATGTAATAGGTCATGTCTTGGTAATTTGAGTAATAACCGCCAATCTTCGAAACGGTGCCTTTCACATAAACGACATCGGAGGGGGTATTGCCTCCCGTAACGAGCGTGACTGCATCTGCACAAGTGTAAGGATTGTCCACAGTACCTTCGCCGGTTAATGCAACTTCACCTGCCTCATAGAATGTGATGCTGACGATTTGGGTGTTGTGAGCCGATGTTACTTCCAGCACATACTGCGTGCCTGCCGTCTGATAGTTGGAATCAATCTCGTAGGTGTTTGTCACTCCGTTCGCACCTGTTGTCGCCGTGCTTACAGCCGTATCGCCGACATAGATGTTTTGAACCACGCTGCCGGACGCACCGTCATGGCCTACAACGGCGATTGAACCGACAGCAAAATTCATTGTCGGCAAAGTCATCGTCGAGTTAGCCTTACCAAGCATGTAGTAGCCGCTGGTGTTCCAGTAGCCCGAAGTGGACGCATTGATGGAAATGGAGTAGCCGGTTGTGCTGTCCGTGTAGGTTCCTTCGGTAACGCCGTTGCTGCTGCCTTCCGGGAAGCTCCACGTGTTAGTAGTGAAATCCAGCGTCACACTGGCACTCATCGACAGCGAGAACACTGCCGCAAGGATTAAAAGTAGAGTTTTTTTCATAAGAAGTTAAAAGAGTTAAGATTAAGTGAATGAATGAATTAGTTAGTATCTATTAGGGTTTCGCATTATCATTGCCGTGAGCCTCGGCATTGTTTTCGTCTTGCATCGCGCATTTGTTTCTTCTTTGCAAATATAGCAAATCGGCGGCGACGCGCAAATGAAAAGGCATAAAAATATCGCCATTGTAATAAAATTTTCAACACCCCCGCCGCCGTCTCTTTAAAAGCGCGCGTTTTATTTGCCTTTTGGCGGCGTTTGCCTTACCTTTGCCCGTCGAAAGGCCAAGAATGAACGTGATGAACAAGCGGAATTTTGTTACGATAGCGGGCATGTCGCGCGAGGAGATCCTTTATCTGCTGCGCCTCGCCGCGGAGTTTGAGCGCTTCCCCAACCGCGAGCTGCTGAAAGGGCGCGTGGTGGCAACGCTGTTTTTCGAGCCGTCGACGCGCACGCGGTTGTCGTTCGAGACGGCCGCTAACCGTCTGGGCGCCAGAGTGATAAGCATCACCGACGCGCGCGCCTCGAGTGTTGCCAAGGGCGAGACGCTCAAAGACACGCTGCTGATGGTGGCGAACTATGCCGACGTCATCGTGATGCGCCATTTCATCGAGGGCGCCGCGGAATATGCGGGCGAGGTGGTCGACGTGCCTATCATCAATGCCGGCGACGGTGCGCACATGCATCCTTCGCAGTGTTTGCTCGACCTTTACTCCATCCAGCAGACGCAGGGCACGCTTGAGAACCTTAACATCACGCTCGTGGGCGACCTTAAATACGGGCGCACCGTCCATTCGCTCATCACCGCCATGCGCCATTTCAACCCGACGTTCCGCTTCGTGGCACCGCCGAGCCTGTCGCTGCCCGAGGAATATAAGCAATACTGCCGCGAGCAAGGCATACGCTTCGAGGAAAGCACGACGCTCGACAAGGCCACCATCGCCGGAGCCGACATCCTTTACATGACGCGCGTGCAGAAAGAGCGGTTTTCGGACTTGATGGAATACGAGCGCGTCAAGAACGTCTTCATCCTCCGCAACGCCATGCTCGACACGGCGAAGAGCAACATGAAAATTATGCACCCTCTGCCGCGCGTCAACGAGATCGACTACGATGTCGACGGCAACCCCCACGCGTATTACATCCAGCAGGCGCGCAACGGCCTCTACGCCCGCGAAGCCATCTATTGCTATGTGCTCGGCATCACCCTCGACGATGTTCTGGCCGACAAGACAATCATTCGTTAAACCAAACCCTTCGCAGAAATGAGCAAGAAAGAACGCCTCGTCGCAGCAATAGAAAACGGCACCGTCATCGATCATATCCCTTCGAACAAAACCTACGAGGTGGCCGGCCTGCTCGGGCTGCAACAGCTCACGACGGTCGTAACCATCGGCAACAACTACCTCTCGAAACGCATCGGCACGAAAGGCATCATCAAAGTGCAAGACCGCTATTTCTCCGACGAAGAAATCTCGCGGCTGTCCGTTGTGGCCCCGAACGTTGTCCTGAACATCATCCGCAACTATGAGGTGGTCGAGAAAAAAACCGTCATCATGCCCGACATCCTGCGCGGCATAGTGCGCTGCAACAACCCGCAATGCATCACGAACAACGAGCCGATGGCCACCGTCTTCCGCGTCATCGACAAGCGGCGCGGCATCATCAAGTGCCGGTATTGCGACAAGGAACAAGCCATCACCGCCGTGAAGCTCGTGTAGCTTTTTCTTTCTTTATATAAAAAAATAATGTTCGCGCGCGCGTGCGTAGGCTTGCATTAAATTTCTTGTTAGCAACTAAGGCAACCGCAGCGAAAGGTCGAACGATTGCGGCGGAAAGTAGGTTAAATTGCACGGAATATTGTTGTTTGTGCAAAATATGATTTACCTTTGCGTCGTTTCAACCAAGTCAGAGCAATGGAAATCAAACCGTCCTTCATTGAGAACATCGAGCAAAGCATAATTTCCCACTGGTCGCAAAAGGCGCTCACCGACTATCAAGGCGAGACGTTGCGCTATTCCGACGTGGCGCGGCGCATTGAGAAAATCCACATCGCGATGGACCGCCTCGGCGTTAACGCGGGCGATAAGGTGGCCATTTACGGCCGCAGCTGCGTCAACTGGGTTACGGCGTTTTATGCCATCATCACGCGCGGCTGCGTCATCGTGCCTATTCAAAACGAGTTCCGCGCCGAGCAGGTGCACAACATCATCAACCACAGCGGCACGAAATTCCTGTTCACGGGCGAGGGCATCGACGCAAACATCCGCTTCGACGAGATGCCCGGCTTAATAGGCATTGCGAAACTCGAGCGCTTCGAGATTATTGCTTCGCGCGACGAGAAACTGCGGGAAGTGCGCGAACAGCTCGACGCCCTTTTCGATGAGAAATATCCCCGCGGGCTCACGCCGGACGACATTCATTATTTCCGCGACACCGACCCGGAAGCCCTCGCGCTGCTCAATTATACCTCGGGCACAACGGGCTTCTCGAAGGGCGTGATGATCCCTTACCGCTCGCTCTGGGGCAACCTCTCGTTCACGCAGACACGCCTCGCGCGCGGCATCCGTCCCGGCGGCACGTTAGTGAGCACGCTGCCCCCGGCGCATACGTTCGGCATGACCTGCGAGGTGTTCTTCGGCTTCGTCTACGGCCTGCACATGCATTTCCTCAACCGCTCGACAAGCCCGACAATCATCCTGCAGATGTGCCGCGAGGTGAAGCCCGTGATGCTCGTTACCGTGCCGCTCATCATCGAGAAAATCATTCGCAAAAACATCTTCCCGAGGATAAAAAGCCGCCGCGCAAAGGTGTTCCGAGAGATGCCCCTCGTGAAATACCTCGTCAGGCGCAGCATAGTAAGGCTCATCAAGCGCGAGCTCGGCGGCAACATCCGGCAAGTGTTCACCGGCGGCGCGTCGATGAACTATGAGATCGAGAAGTTCCTCATGGACATCGGCTTCCCCATCACCAGCGGTTACGGCACAACGGAGACCTCGCCGATGATCACTTACAGCGACTGGACCGACCATGTGCTCGGCTCGTGCGGCACCGTCGTTCCTCACATGGAGATGCGCGTGGCGTGCGCGGCGGGCAGCGAGGCCGGCGAGGTGGTGTGCCGCGGCAAGAACGTGATGCTCGGCTATTACAAGAACCCCGAAGAGACGGCGGAGGTGATGCGCGACGGCTGGTTCCACACCGGCGACCTCGGCCGCATTTCCGACGACGGACACCTCTTCCTGCTCGGGCGGATAAAAAATATTTTGCTCGGCTCGAACGGACTGAATATCTACCCCGAAGAGATCGAAAACAAGCTCAACTCGCTGCCGATGGTGGCCGAGAGCGTGGTGGTGCAAGACGGTCAACGCCTCGTCGCGATAGTCTTCCCCGAGCAGCCGGCCGACGGTTCGAAGCTTTCCAAAACCGAGCTCGAGGCGATGATGGAGAAGAACCGCAAACGCCTCAACGCGATGCTGCCGGTCTATTGCAAGGTGAGCGAGATCCGCCTGCACGATAAGGAATTCGAGAAGACGTCGAAGAAAAGCATCAAGCGCTATCTTTACGCCATCCACCACTAAATAAAGGCAGTTTCGACGATGGAGATAAGCCCTGTTGCGCTGTTTTGCTCGCCGTTCAAATCGAAATTCGGCATACCGAAACAAAGCGGCCTCGTCGACGAAATCGAAGGCGAGATAATCCTCCTTCCTGAATACTCCAACCCCGATTTCATTCGCGGCATCGACGGCTTCGACTACCTCTGGCTGCTCTGGCAGTTCTCGTCCAACAGCCACGCGCCCGCCTCGCCGCTCGTCCGTCCGCCCTTGCTTGGCGGCAACGAGAAAATGGGCGTCTTCGCCACGCGCAGCCCCTTTCGCCCGAACGCTATCGGCCTGTCGTCAGTGAGGCTCGCCGGCATTGAGCAAAGCAGTTCGAAGAGCCTTGTGTTAAAAGTGCGCGGCGCGGATCTGCAGGACGGCACGCCGATTTTCGACATCAAACCATACATCCCTTACACCGACAGCCACGCCGACGCGCGAGCCGGCTTCGTTGACGATTGCCCGATGCGGCGCCTTGCCGTAACGCTGCCCGACGAGCTCGCCTGCCTTTTTTCGCCAACCGAGCAGGCCGCCCTATGCCGTTCGCTCGCGCTCGACCCGCGCCCGCATTACCACGCCGACGGCAAAATTTACGGCATGCCTTTCAAAAATTATGATGTGAAATTCCGCGTCGAAGCCGGAAAATGCCTCGTCCTCGCCTGCGAACTAATCGGCTAACTCGCACGCGAGGGTCTGCCCGTCGGCGGCAAAACCCGTCAGGCGAACGGCGCGGATCTCGTTGTCGAGCCCTTTCGTTGCAGGCAGTTCCACGCGAAGGTAATTGTCCGTGAAACCGTGCATCCGCCCTCCGCGCAGCGATCGTTCGAACAAGACAGGCCGCTTCTTCCCGATGAACGAGGCGTAAAAAGCGTGCTGCTTCTCTTCCGAAAGGGCCAATAGCTGCTCGGTGCGGCGGCGTTTCTCAACCTCACCCACAACGTAATCGATGCGCAACGCAGCTGTGCCCGGCCGCTCGCTGTAAGGGAACACGTGGAGCTTCGCCGCGGGCAGCGACCGGACAAAACGCAGGCACTCGCCGAACAGCTCCGCCGTCTCGCCGCGGCAACCCGCCATCACGTCGATGCCGATGAACGCGTCGGGCATAAGCTTTTTAATTAAATCGATCTTCTCGGCGAACAGCCGCGTGTCGTAACGCCGGTGCATCAGGCGCAGCACCTCGTCGGAACCGCTTTGCAAAGGGATGTGAAAATGCGGCATAAATTTTTGGCTGTCGTGCGCGCAAAAGGCGATGAGGTCGTCGCTGAGTAGGTCGGGCTCGAGGCTGCTGATGCGGTAGCGCGCGATGCCGTCAACCCTGTCGAGCGCACGCACAAGCGTAAGGAAATCCTCGCCGGCAGGACTGCGGTAAGCGCCGATATTCACGCCCGTGATGACGATCTCCTTCGCACCGTCGCGCGCGGCATTTTCGGCCTGCCTGACGAGCGACGCCACCGACGGACTGCGCGACCGGCCGCGGGCGAAGGGGATGGCGCAGTAGGTGCAAAAATAGTCGCAACCGTCCTGCACCTTTAAGAAATAACGTGTGCGGTCGCCGCGCGAACAAGCCGGAGCGAAGTCCTTGATTTCCAGTCTCTTAACAGCGTGAACGGCAACGTTTTTGCTTGCTGTTAAATCTTCGGCTATAACGTTTTTGTTCGAGGTTAACTCTTCGGCAATGTTGCTTTTTCGCAAGGCTAACCCTTCGGCAATGAGCTCGGTGGCGCGCGCTTTTTCGTTGTTGCCAAGCACAAGGTTGACCCCCTCAATCGCGGCAACATCATCGGGCGACAGTTGCGCGAAACAGCCTGTAACCACTATGTATGCACCGCCGTTCTGCCGCGCGAGCCGACGTATTGCCTGCCTGCATTTCCGCACCGCAACCTCCGTTACACAGCACGTGTTGACAATGCACAGGTCAGCCTTCGCGCCGGTTGCAGCTTGCACCGCACCCAATTCGATTAACTTGTTCGCAAGCGACGCGGTTTCGGCAAAGTTCAACTTGCAACCAAGAGTGCAGTGCCTTAGCTTAATACCTTGAAACACAGACATTTCCATAGCGTCGGCTTAACCTTTACTTCAATGCAAAACGCACCTTATTCATTCATCGCGCCGCACACCGGGCACCGGCCTTTTTTCTTCATTTTCGCCCCGCATTGGCCGCATTCGTAGGGTGCGTAGGACAGCCGGAAATAGCGGACGAGCGCGAAGAGGAGGTAGGCTGCGAAGAGCGGATAACCGATGTAGCACCTCACTAACAGATTGAAAATGATGTAGTTAACGATGCAGACAGCACCTACGCCGCCGAGGTAAAGGATGGCTTTCGCGGGCGGCAGCAGCTTGAAAACGACATCAACAACGGCGATGCAGACGATGATGATTGCCCAGACTGCGGCGAGGAACAGGCTGAGCAGTACGGGCACGGCGAACGGGTTGAGCGTCGGGTTATAATAAAATTCCTCCCACGTGTCGGCGGCGAACATGCGGATGGAGGTGTAGAGCACCGCGGCGAGGGCGACGAGCAGGCAGAGCAGGGCGGGGTAGAACGATGCGATGTCGCGCCAATGCACGAACGGCACGTCTTTCCTGCGCAGGATGAGCACCGCATAAAAGGCCGCGATGATTGCGAGAAAGGCAATAAACACAGGCAGATGCGCGCTGGAGAAGATGCTGATGAACTGCGAGATGGGGTCGTCCGGTACAGCGTTTTTGGTGAGGTCCGTTTCGTGCAGCCACCCCAGTCGCGCGCGCGCGTCGGCCACCTCGATCCACACCGAGTCGATAGTGTCGGCGGCGAAGATGCGGATGTCGGCCACCACGATGCGCTCATTGCAGTATATCGCGAACGTGTCTAACGGGAATTCGGACACTTTTTCTTCGGGTTGCACGCCGAGCAAGACGACGGAATCGGCGCGGACAATGAAATTATAGTTGTTCGAGAAATGGTGCCCGAGGCGGAAGGCAAGGGAATCCTCCTGCGCGGCGGTCAGCTCCTGCGGCTCGCGAACGGCTTTCTGCGGCGCACCGTAACAGGCCGCGAGGAGCAATAGACAAAGGATGTAAGGCAGTTTCTTCATTGTGTTAAATCATTTCGCCGTCCGTGTTTCGTTTTAATTGTTTCCTGCGCGTTGTCGCAAGGCCAAACATTCATTTGGCAAGCCTTGCAATCGAAGTCGAGGCGCACGCGGCGATCGGTGCCGAAGTGCAGAAAGAGGGGCTCGCGCCATGCGGGACGTGTGCCGCCGTGCTTTTCGCAGTGCCCCAAGGCGTAGCGTAGGCAGTGCTTGCATTGCATCAAAGGCAAGTTAAAATCAGTAGGATCAACCTCAGGTGCAACGTCAAAGTCGCGACAACCAATTTGCTCGTATAACTCTCTGGAAATCAAGTTAGATACATTCTTCGGCTTAAAGTGTTGGTTTAACGCAATTTGCCCTTGTTGCTTGAGGCTCGGAACCTCTTTCAAGGTTTGATTTCCGGCTTGAATTTGCTCGTCGAGCTGGCGCGCAAGGTCGTGCCGCAACCGTGTTATCGCTGACGATTGCACGAAATATTGTTCGGCGTTGCCTTCGATGTTGACCTCCGCCGGTTTGTAAATCGTGTTGCCCCAGCGCGACAGCAGCGTCCGCAAATAGTCGGGCTGCGGTTTGTTTGCAGGCTCGTGCGCGAGGCAGATTTCGGCCTTTACGCTTTGCCCAAGTTCGCTTTCTGCAGCAAGTGAGAAGCCGCCGGGCGTGGCGCTAAATGTTAATTTAATCGGTATCTTGCGCGTGGCAACATTTTGCGAAAGAAGCTTGTCGAACGCCGCGTCTTTGTTGCGGTAAAGCGCCATTCCGACCTTTAAGCCTTCGGGCATGGCGAGCGGAAACAGACGATTGGCTTCGGCGCGGTTGATGCGGAACCCTTGCAACTCGTTATTGCCGTCGAAGAAGCAGACGCCGTCGCCGTTGGATAATGCCTTAAAGCCAGTTATAATTACGCATTTGCCTTCAATCTTCTTCACGATGCCGACCTTCTCGCCCGTCGCCTTGGGGGTGTCGAACGAGGCGATGCCGGGTTGTCGTCCGTTGAAAAAATACTCCGTGTAGCCGCGGTTGAACGTTTTGCGGATGTCGGGGGTGAAGTCGTGTTCCGCCGTTCCCGACGAGCTGCGGGCGTAATCGTCGCTTCTCCGCCGGCATAACTCGTCGAGCCGCCCGCTGTAAGCCGAGACCACGTTCTTCACGTAGGCAGCGTCTTTGAGCCGTCCCTCTATCTTAAACGAGGTAATACCCGCGTCGGCAAGCTCCTCGAGGCGATTGATGAGCGCCAAATCCTTAAGCGAGAGGAGGTGGGAGCCGCGTTTTACCACTGCGCCGGCACTGTCTACGAGGTCGAATTTCATACGGCAGAACTGCGCGCAAGTCCCTCTGTTGGCGCTGCGGGCGAAGAAATGCTGCGACGCATAGCACGCTCCGGAGTAGCTGACACATAGCGCGCCGTGCACGAAAGCCTCCAACTCGATGTCCGGGACGGCAACATGGATGGCGCGAATCTCCTCTAATGACAGCTCGCGAGCGAGGACGACACGGGCGAAACCAAGCCTTTTGAGCAGCCGGACATCATCTTTTGTCCGTATGTCGGTTTGTGTCGAAGCGTGCAGGGGAATGCCCGTGCCGGCGGTCAGGGATAGCATTGCGAGGTCTTGAACCAATATCGCGTCAATGCCTGTACTTGCCAGCCGCTCCACAAGATGCCGGATCTCGTCGATTTCGTTGTCGTAAATGATGGTGTTGAGGGTAACATACACCTTTGCGCGAAACCTCCGTGCATAGTCCGCGAGCCGCGCTATGTCCTCTACGGAGTTGCCCGCCGCCGCCCTTGCACCGAACTTCCCGGCGCCTATGTACACCGCGTCGGCACCGCAGTCGATAGCCGCAATGCCGCAAGAAAGGTCCTTCGCGGGGGCAAGCAGCTCAAGTCGGCGCATCAGATAATTTGGTTTATGTCGTACGGCGTCGTCTGATAGACGTAGTAGTTTATCCAGTTGTGATAGAAGAGATGTCCCGCCGAGCGCCACGTGTCGATATGTCTGTTTTCGGGATTGCCGCCCTCGTAGTAGTTCTCCGGTATGCCCACGTCGGCGCGTTTCCCGAGATCACGGCGGTATTCGGTATCGAGCGTGTCGGGCGCATATTCGAGATGACCCGTTACGAAGAACTCTCTGCCCTCGCGTGCCATCAGTATGCTCACGCCCGTAGCTTCGCCCTCGGCGAGTATGGTCAGCTCTTTGTGCTTTTCAATGTCCGCCTTTCGTATCTCCGTATGGCGGCTGTGGGGCATCATGAAGTAGTCGTCGAAGCCGCGGAAGATCGGCTCCGTCGGCACGAGGGGCACCTGCCGGAAGATGCCGAACTTCTTCATGGGCAGCTCATACTTTGGTATGCCGTAGTCGATATACAAGCCCGCCTGCGCCGCCCAGCAGATATACATCGTGCTGGTTACGTGGGTGTGCGCCCAGCGGAATATGTCGACAATCTCGTCCCAGTAGGATACCTCCTCGAACGCCATCATCTCCAGCGGCGCGCCCGTTATGATCATGCCGTCGAAATGCTTCTCTCTGAGCACGGAAAAGTCCTCGTAGAACATCATCATGTGCTCTATCGGCGTGTTCTTCGGGGTATGGCTTTTCAGGCGCATAAATGTGATATCGAGCTGCAGCGGCGTATTGGAGAGGATGCGTACAAGGTCCGTTTCCGTCGTGATTTTCAGGGGCATGAGGTTCAATATCACGATTTTCAGCGGGCGAATGTCCTGGCTATGGGCGCGTGTAGTGTCCATCACGAAGATGTTCTCCCGCTTTAAGAGTTCTATTGCGGGCAGTTTGTCGGGCAGTCGTAGAGGCATTTTTCGCTATAAAACTAAGTTGTAGGGTTTACCAAAGTTCCAGTCTCTCGCTCTCGGGGATAAACATCTTGTCGTCCGGAGTTACGCCGAACGCCTCGTACCATGCCTTTATATGCGGCAGCGCACCGTTGACACGCCATTCGCCGAGCGCGTGCACGTCGTTCAGCGTGCGGTTTCTGATCTCCTCAACCGTGATATTCTGTCCCCACACACCTGCGTAGGCGAGGAAGAAACGCTGGTCGGGCGTGAAGCCGTCGATTACGTCGAGCGGGCTGTCTGCCGTGGCATTACGGTATGCGTTGTAAGAAACCATGAGCCCTCCGTGGTCGGCAAGGTTCTCGCCGAGTGTCATCTGACCGTTCGCGTTCATATCCGGCAGCACCTTAATCTTTGAGAACCAGTCGGCGTATGCGGCGGTTCTGTTCTTGAAATTCTCAACATCGGAGGGCTGCCACCAGTCCGCCATGTTGCCGTCTTTGTCGTAATGGGAGCCCTGATCGTCAAATCCGTGCGTCATTTCGTGCCCTATCACCACGCCGATAGCGCCGTAATTGAACGCGTCGTCCGCAGTTGCATCGAAGTACGGGGGCTGGAGTATGCCGGCGGGAAAGCAGATCTCGTTGGACGTGGGGTTATAATATGCGTTGACAGTCTGTGGCGTCATGTACCACTTATCTTTGTCTACGGGCTTCCCGGCGTTATCTTCTATCTCCTTGTTGTTGCGGAACAGGCGTGCGCCGAGCATGTTCTCAAACAGCGAGAGACGCGGGTTGACGGTGAGCTTTGTATAGTCTTGCCACTTGTTCGGGTAACCTATCTTGACGTAGAACGTTGCCAATTTCTCGAGCGAAGCCGCCTTCGTAGAGTCGCTCATCCACGTTTGCGCCTGTATTCTCTCCCCGAGAGACCGTTGCAGATTTGCCACGAGAGCCTCCATGCGCTTCTTGCTCGTCTCGGGGAAGTAGCGCTCGCAGTAGATCTTTCCCAATGCCTCGCCCAGCACCCTGTTGACTAATGAGGTGGCTTTCTTCCAGCGTTCGTAGTCCTGTTTGCGCCCGCTCATCACGCGTCCGTAGAAGTCGAAGCGTGCCGCATCTACGGTGTCGTCGAGCAAATTCGCCGCTCCGTCTATCAGATTCCACTCCATCAGCGCCCTTAGTTCGTCGGTGGTGAGCATCGAAACAATCTTGTCGGCGGCGGCAAAGAAGTCCGGCTGCCCCACGACAAGCGTGTCCATATATTTCGTGTCGATACCTTCGGCATTGGCGATTGCCGTCAGGCGCAGCGCGGGATAGTCGGTCTCAAACTCTTCGAGCGTGGTTTTGTTGTAGTTTTTCTCCACGTCGCGCAGTTCCGTACGGCTCTTCGAGGCTATTGCGAGCTGCGTTTCGACGCGCATAATGCTCTCCATCTTCCGGGTTGCAGCGTCGTTGTCGAAGCCGAAGAGGGTAAACATGCGAATGATATAGTTGCGGTATTCGTCGCGGATAACCCGTGTCGCGCTGTCGTTCTTCAGATAATACTCCTTCTGTCCGAGTGTCAATCCGCCTTGATAAACGTTGAGTATGTTGTTCTTCGAGTCCTTTTCGTCGGCGGAAAACCAATGCTCGTAGGGCACGCCATATCCGAACGCGGCGTATTTGAGTTGCAGTTCTTCGAGGGCTGCCTTGTCCGTTGCCGCCTCCATTTCATTGATATAGGGCATCGCGGGGCTGACTCCTTCGGCGTTGCGGCGTACCGAGTCCATCGCTAATTTGTAGAGGTCGCTGATCTTCTGCTCGAGTGTGCCTACCTCATACTTGCCGTTTTGCAGCTCTTTAAGTATGCCGTTGATGCGCTTGTCGTTCTCTAAATCTATCCTGTCAAATGAGCCGAAGCGCGAGTAAGCGGCGGGTAAGGGGTTGTTTTTCATCCATCCTCCGCAGGCGAAAGCGTAGAAATCGTCTTGCGGACGGATAGAAGTGTCGAGGTTGTCGGGGTCGATTCCCGAAGCAAGCTGGGCTTTTGCGCCCTGTGAAAAGGCTGTAATGAGCGCCATAATGATAAATAATGTCTTCATTTCTTTATAGTTTATTCGTTTC
This sequence comes from Prevotella sp., assembly GCA_021204905.1. Taxonomy (GTDB): domain Bacteria; phylum Bacteroidota; class Bacteroidia; order Bacteroidales; family Bacteroidaceae; genus Prevotella. The sequence continues at coordinate 161,891 of JAJPYN010000008.1, read as the reverse complement.
AATTTCAAGTTGTTCGCTAAGCGAAAGCCAACGCTCCTCTTCGCGATTGATGTTCAATTTAAGGCCGGTGTATTCGTTTATTAGCTGCAAGTTCGCGGCATTCTCCGGTTTGCAAAGGATCTTATCGAGCTCGTCGGTGCGCTTTTTAAACTGCTCTAATTTTGTTTCAGCCTCATTGATTTGCTTTTTAAGCCGCGTTATGCGACGCTGAATTTCTTTTCTTAAGGCATAGTCAGCATTGTCCTTTGCCGGTTTTTCCGGTGCTGCTTCCGGCGTTTGGCTCGACGAGAGCATATTCAGGTCGGTAACGTTTCTGCTGCGGAGGAAGTCGTAAATGCCGCCCATGAACTCCCTGACCTGCCCGCCGCCGAACTCATACACCTTCTCCACAAGTCCGTCGAGGAACTCCCGGTCGTGGCTGACGATAATTGCCGTGCCGTCAAAAGCGCGTATGGCGTCTTTCAAAACGTCTTTCGACTGCATGTCGAGGTGGTTGGTCGGCTCGTCGAGGATAAGCAGATTGACGGGCTCAAGCAGGAGTTTGATCATCGCCAACCGGCTTCGCTCGCCCCCGGAGAGCACTTTCACTTTCTTGTCCGATGCCTCTCCGCCGAACATAAACGCACCGAGAATGTTGTTAATCTTAAATCTTATCTCGCCCTTAGCCACGTTGTCGACGGTCTGAAACACGGTCAGGTCCTCGTCAAGAAGTTGCGCCTGGTTCTGCGCAAAATAGCCTATCTCGATGTTGTGCCCTATGCGGAGCGAGCCGGAATAGAAGCTGTCGTGGGTCCCGTCGGGCGCTGCGGAGGCGTAAGACTCCATTATACACTTCACCATAGTGGTCTTTCCCTCGCCGTTCTTGCCTACAAACGCCACCTTCTCGCCCCGCTTTATGGTGAACGACACGTCGGCAAAGACGCGGTTGTCCGGTGCAATCTGTTTGCCCGCAGCGTCGTAGGCGGCGCTCCAAACCTTGCTTACATCTTTCGCAATGACGGGGAAATCACCGCTGCGCCGGCAGGGCGGGAACTTCAAATGCAGCGCAGACGTGTCCACTTCGTCTATCTCCACAGGCACGATTTTCGCCAATTGCTTTATCTTTTGCTGCACTTGCACCGCCTTCGAGGGCTTGTATCGGAAACGGTTAATGAAGTCGCGGGCGTCCGCAATCTCACGTTGTTGGTTCTCGTAGGCGCGGATTTGCTGCTCGCGACGTTCCTTTCTGATCTTCACATACTCGTCGTACTTCACCCGATAGTCCGTTACATGGCGGCAGGAAATCTCCATCGTGCGGTTCGTAACGTTATTAATGAACGCCCTATCGTGGCTCACAACCACAACCGCACCTGCGCTCGCCATCAGGAATTGCTCAAGCCACTGTATGCTTTCGATATCCAGATGGTTGGTCGGCTCGTCCAAGAGGAGCACGTCGGGCTTGCGTAAGAGCAGCTTGGCTATCTCTATTCGCATCCTCCAACCTCCGGAGAACTCCCGCGTGGGGCGGTCGAAGTCGCGGCGTAAGAACCCTAATCCCAGCAGTGTTTTCTCCGTCTCGGCATCCCTTTGCTCCGCTCCCGCCATCTGAAACCGCTCGTGCTCCGCCGTGAAACGTTCGACGAGAGCCATGTAATCCTCGCTCGTGTAGTCCGTCCGCGCCGCTATCTCCGCCTCAAGCCTATGCACGCGCTCCTCCATTGCCGCGATGCCGGCGAACGCTTTCTGCGCTTCCTCGCGCACCGTTGTGTCGTCCGACAGTTTCATCACCTGCGGCAGATAGCCCACGACGGTGTCATTCGGGACGGACACTCTGCCCTCCGACGGCGCCTGAATGCCGCTCAATATCTTCAGAAGCGTCGATTTGCCCGCGCCGTTCTTGCCTACCAAGGCGATGCGATCCCGCGTATTGATGACGAAATTCACATCTTCAAGCAGCGGCACAGCTGCAAATTCAACCCTTAAATGCTCAACTGAAATCATAGTTCTAATCTGCAAAAATACGCGTTACGCGGCGAACAGGCAAACAATTAAACCTTTTTCAACCTCTTGCAGGCGCGGCGTTGCAATTTAATTAATCAGTTGCAAAAATTTTGCATTGAAGCGAAATCGAACTACCTTTGACACCGCTTTTCGAGGTGTGGCGCAGTTGGTAGCGCACTTGGTTTGGGACCAAGATGTCGCAGGTTCGAGTCCTGTCACCTCGACTTTCCCCGCGCGGCGAAACCGCAGTTTTGTACTTATGCCAAACCGAATGACCCTCTTCGAACTGAACACGCTGGTGGCCGAAGCCGTTGCCGGCGCCGTCAAAGAGCAGGTGTGGGTGGAGGCGGAACTGAGCGAGATACGCACCTCGCACGGCCATTGCTACATGGAGGTGGTGCAAAAGGACGCGTTCTCCGCAAACCTCGTGGCGCGCGCCTCGGCGAAATGCTGGCGAACGCAATGGATAAAGGTGTCGGCGAAGTTTATCGATGCAACGGGCGGACTGCCTTGCGCCGGCATGAAGCTGCTGCTGAAGGTGTCTGCGGAGTTCCACCCAACCTACGGTTTCGCGCTGATCGTGAGCGACATCGACCCCGCCTACACGCTCGGCGAGATGGCACTGCGGCGGCAGGAGGTCATCCAGAAATTAAAGGACGAGGGCGTGTTCGACCTGCAGCGCGAGCTCGCCTTGCCGCTGTTCTGCCAGCGCATTGCGGTCATTTCGAGTGCCACGGCCGCGGGTTACGGCGATTTCTGCAACCAGATGGCGAACAACGAGTACGGTTTTTCTTTCCTTTTAACACTTTTTCCGGCTATCATGCAGGGCGAAATGACGGGGCCAAGCATCATCTCGCAGCTCGACGAAATCAACAAAAAGCTTGACGAATTCGATTGCGTCGTAATAATCCGGGGCGGCGGCGCAACGGCGGACATGTCGGCTTTCGACACGCTCGAGCTGGCCGAGAACGTCGCCAATTTCCCCTTGCCGGTCATCACGGGCATCGGTCACGAGCGCGACGAGTGCGTCCTCGACCTCATCTCGCACTTCAAGGCGAAGACCCCGACCGCCGTGGCTGCGTTTCTCATCGACCGCTTGGTGGCAGTGTGGAGTAGGGTGGAGGCGGCGAAAGAAACAATTTTTAACTCTTCAAACACCCTCATCGAGCGGCAAAAAACAAGTTTGCGGCAACTCTCATCAACGATTAAAACCGGCGCGAAGCTCGCTTGTTCAAACCAAGAAAATGCCGTTCGCCTAATCAACATCCGCATCGCAAACACCCTGCAAACACTGATCAATTCGCAAAGTCATCGCCTCGAAATCATCGCGCAACGCATAGCCGGCCTCGACCCGAACCTGTTGCTGCGGCGCGGCTACACACTGACCCTTGCGGACGGACGAATTGTTAAAAGGTCGGAAACGCTGCGCCCGGGGCAGGCCATCGAGACCGTTTTCGCCGACGGAAAAGCAAAATCAATCATTCAACAAATTTATGGAAACGATGAAATATGAGCAGGCGTTAAGCGAGCTCGAAGCCATCGCCGGGAAGCTTGAAAACGGCGACATCGACATCGACAGTCTTGCCGGGCAAATCAAGCGCGCAAAGGAGCTCATTAAGTTGTGCAACGACCGTCTGCACGCTGTCGGCGAGGAGATTAAGAGCACCGGCGAAGAGGAAGCTTGAAGCCTAATGCCAAGCTTGAGGTTTGTTTAAATTACAAGCTTGAGGTTTGTGCTAATTAGAGTTTTGAAACGAAGCAAACGGTTTAGGCTGCGGTGGCGTGCGCTTTTGTTAATTAGTGTTACAGTAGCAACTAAGATAATCTTTCCCAAACGCAAAATCCGGCCGCCGGCAATTTGCAGTTCAATCGATTTATTCTTACCTTTGCGGGAACTTTTATAAAAGAGAGAAACGATGAAAAATTTGGATTGGGCTAATCTGCCGTTCAGTTATGTCAAGACGGACTATAACGTGCGCTGCTGGTATCGCAACGGCCGCTGGGGCGAGATAGAGGTGTCGACGGACGAGAACATCAGCCTCCACATGGCTGCCGTGTGCCTCCACTACGGTCAGGAGGCATTCGAGGGCTTGAAGGCGTACCGTTGTCCCGACGGCAAAATACGGCTCTTCCGTCCTGAGGAGAATGCTCTGCGTCTGCAAACGACAAGCCGGGGCATCGTCATGCCCGAGGTGCCTACTGAACTTTTTACAGAAATGGCCGAAAAGGTTGTGAGCCTTAATGCTGACTACGTGCCGCCCTACGAGAGCGGAGCCACACTTTACGTCCGTCCGCTCCTCATCGGCACGAGCGCCAGAGTGGGCGTTCACCCGTCCGACGACTACCTTTTCCTCATCTTCGTTACCCCCGTAGGTCCTTACTTTAAGGGCGGTTTCGCCTCCAATCCCTACGTTGTGACGCGGGCATACGACCGTGCGGCGCCGCTCGGAACGGGGCGTTACAAGGTCGGAGGCAACTATGCGGCGTCGCTCCTTGCTAACAAACAGGCGCACGAACAGGGCTACGCGTGCGAGTTCTACCTCGATGCGAAGGAGAAAAAATATATCGACGAATGCGGCGCGGCAAATTTCTTCGGCATCAAAAACAACACTTACATCACGCCGAAGTCTACAAGTATCCTGCCGTCAATCACCAACAAGAGCCTCATGCAGGTAGCGGAGGACTTGGGAATGACAGTCGAACGCCGACCCATACCTATCGAGGAGCTCTCCACATTCGAGGAAGCGGGGGCGTGCGGAACGGCGGCGGTGATAAGCCCCATCTCGTATATCGACGACCCGGAGACGGGCAAGCGCTACGACTTCGGCGACGTGCCGGGACCTTGGTCGACACGTCTTTACGAGACATTGCGCGGCATACAGTACGGCATTGTGGAGGACAAGCACGGCTGGACGAGGATTGTGAAGTAACGCTAACCGCAATTTTTACCTTGTGGGAAAAGACAAATTAGCCAAGTTCGCGGATATGGAACGCTATCCCAATGTGTTCCAATTCCCTTATAAATTCGCGGAAAACAAGCCGTGCGCAATTAGCGGGCATTGGAGTGAAACCTATTTCCATAACGCTAATCCCATAGTTCTCGAACTGGGCTGCGGCAAGGGCGAGTATGCCGTGAGCCTCGCACGGATGTTCCCCGGGAAGAACTTTATCGGCGTGGATATTAAGGGCGCGCGGATGTGGACGGGAGCAACACAGGCGCTCGACGAGGGGTTGACGAACGTCGCTTTCCTGCGCACGAACATCGAAATCATAGACCGCTTCTTCGCGGAGGACGAGGTGGAGGAGATATGGCTTACGTTCTCCGACCCCCAAATGAAAAGTCCGCGCAAACGTCTGACATCCACCGCCTTCCTCAATCGTTACCGCCGCTTCCTCGTCGACGGAGGCGTAATCCACTTAAAAACAGACTCGCGGTTCCTTTTCACCTACACGAAACTCCTTGTCGCCACTAATCATTTGCCCGAAATAAACAGCATCGAAAACATTGAAAACGCTAATATCGGCGGCGAATTACAAAGCGTTCTGCAAATTCGTACTTACTACGAAGAAATGTGGCGCGCGCGCGGCATCGCAATCAAATATATCGCGTTCCGTTTGCCGCATGCCGGAGCCCTCGTCGAGCCTGATGTCGAAATCGAGACCGACGATTACCGCTCTTACCGCCGCACAAGCCGCTCACCCGTAGATGCTCGTAAATAAAGGGCATTCCAACAAATTTAACATTCGCAACGATGGAAAAAATTTACAACGACCTAACTGAATTAATAGGCAAAACTCCGCTGCTCAACCTGTCGCGAATTGCCCGGAAGCGCGGCGCAAAGGCGCAGGTCGTGGCGAAGCTCGAGCGGTTCAACCCCGGCGGCAGCTCGAAGGACCGCATCGCGCTGGCGATGATTGCCGATGCCGAAGCAAAAGGCGCGCTTGTTGATGGCGGCACAATCGTCGAACCTACCAGCGGCAACACGGGCGTGGGCCTCGCGTGGATCGGCACGCTGAAAGGTTACCGAGTCATCCTCACGATGCCCGACACGATGAGCGTCGAGCGGCAGACGTTGCTGAAAGCGATGGGCGCAACGGTGGTGCTCACGCCCGGCGCGAAAGGCATGCAAGGCGCAATCGACAAAGCTAATGAGATATGTCGCGAAACGCCCGGCGCGGTAATTCTCGGGCAATTTAGTAACCCCGCCAACCCCGCCGCGCACGAGCGCACCACCGCCGAAGAGATCCTTCGCGACACCTGCGGAAAAATCGACTTTTTCGTTGCAACGGTAGGTACGGGCGGCACGCTAAGCGGTGTGGCAAGGCGTCTGAAGGCTGTGAACGAAAAGATTGTCTTAGTTGCTACTGAACCCCTAAACTCGCCCGTGCTGTCGGGCGGACAACCGGGGTCGCATGCGATTCAAGGCATCGGCGCGGGCTTCATTCCCGACACTTACGACGCGCGCCTCACCGACCGCATCATCTGCGTTTCCGACGACGACGCTTTCCGCACGGCACGCGACCTTGCGCGCCTCGAAGGGTTGTGTGTGGGCATCTCGTCCGGAGCCGCCGCGCACGCCGCACTCGAGATCGCTTGCGAGGCCGGCAACGAGGGCAAGCGCATCGTCGTCCTTCTGCCTGACACCGGCGAGCGTTACCTGTCGACGAAGCTTTACGACTTCGACGGTTATCCGCTTTAAAGCATTGATTTGCAATAGTTTACAAAAAGAGGGCCGCACTTGTTCGCAGCTCTTTTTTATGCCTCGTCCTTAGCCGGAAGCAGGCTGCGCTTCACTACGGCGGGGTTTCCTGCGGCGAGGCTGTCGTCGGGGATATCGTTCACCACCACGCTGCCCGCGGCGATGATGCAACGCTTGCCGACGGTTACGCCCGGGCGCACGATGACGCCTCCGCCGAGCCACGTGTCTTCGCCAATGACGACAGGCAACGCGCGCTCAACAGGCTTGCGGCGGAGCATGAAATCTTCGGGGTGCTGCGGCGTGTACAGCTGGCAGTTCGGACCGATGAGCACATTGTCGCCGATGGTGATGCCGCCGCCGTCGAGCAGCGTGCAATTATAGTTGATGTAAACGTTGCGGCCGAGACGTATTTGATGGCCGTGTCCGCAATGAACGGGCGGACAGACGATGCTGTCGGGCGTGATGGACGGGATGAGTTCCTCGATGAGTTCGCGGTAACAATCGTCGTAGATGCTGACCGTTTCCAACCGTGCACACAGGCGTTTCGCGTGCTCGAGACTTGCGGCGATTTCCTTGTCGGAATAGTCGTACAGTTCGCCGTTTAACATCTTTTCAAATTCGCTCATAAATCTCCCTTTTGTCAGTAATTGTTGCAAATATAACTTTTTCGTGGAAAAAAGCAAGGCGCAAGTTAGGGCAAATGGCAAAGCGGGGCGAATTATTGACCGCCGTCATGGTTTTCGTGCAATCGACAACTATTTTCCGGGCAAAAATTTCATAAGCGAGGCGCAATGGTTTTCGGATGATTTATTAACTTTGCGATATGCGTTCGATGTGGTTTATGTTCGTCTTTTTAGCGGCGATGGCTTGCGGTTGCGGGCGGAATGCGCGGGTTGCGGAGGTCGATGCGCTGAACGATAAGGCCTATCGTTTTCATTACGTGTCGCTCGACTCTACGGCTGTTTTTGCGACGGCTGCGCTCGAGGCAAGCGAGGGTTATCCCGCGGGCAGGAGCGAGGCGCTGAACAATCTCGCGTTTGTCGACATCGCGGCGATGGATTACGCTTCGGCGCAGGCGCGGCTCGGCGAGGCTCTTTCGTCGACGGACAACCGCCTTGAACTGTTTGTGGCGAACGTGCAGATGATGCGTTTGTGCCAGCGGACGGCGCGGAATAAGGAATTTTATGCTTACTTCGAGGCGGCGAAACAGGATTGCGCGCGCTGCAAAGAAAGTCTGGGCGAGCTGTCGCAACGGCAACGGGCGCGGCTGGTTTATGCCGAGTCGGAGATGGCATTTGTCTATTCGGCCTACCTTTTTTACACCGGCCGCAACGATGATTTTCGCGCCGCCCTCCGCGCGATAAATGCTGATGAAATAGCCCGCGACACGGCCCAACTGCTCAATTATCTCTACAACATCGGCGCGGGCGGATACTTTGCGAAAGGCTCGGGCGAGGCCGTTGCGAAAAAGGAGTTTTCGGCGCTTGTCAGATGCTACCTCATCGCCCTGCGCTCGAAGGAAACGTTCTGGCAGGCCAACGCGCTGCAAGCGATGGGCGAGCACTTGGCTGACCGCAAAATCGCGCCGGCAATCATCGCTGAAAACAAGGTGTATCTCCGCGCGGTGAACGATGACCTCGCCGAAGACAGCCTGTTGGCCGGAAACCTTACGCAACGCGCTGTAAATCAGTTCATTGACTATGGCGACGTTTATCAAACAGCAGCTGCCCTGCGCTCGCTTTCCGACTGTTATTTCGCCATCGGCCTGTTCGACGACGCCGTTTATTCGCTCAACCAAGCACTCGCGCGCAAGCAACTTGTTTTGCAATCGCCGGCACTCGCCGCAAGCATCTACGAACGGCTGTCGGTGAGCTATGCCGCGCTCGGCAACAAGCCCGCGTCGGACCGCTTCCGCAACCTTTATCTCGACGCGCACGAGAACGCCCGGCAAGACCGCGAACTCGACCTTCGCGCCGAGCAGTTGGACAAGGCTTCGTCGCAGCTCAACCTCGTTTTGCTCGCCCTTCTCGCCGCCGTCATCCTGCTTTGCGGCATGCTTTTCATGCTGTTAAAAAGGCGCTCGCGCGATGGCGGAGATGCGGCGAAACGCTTCTTGCAACCGCTGAAAAAATGGCAACAGCGCGAGGCGGAAAAGGCGGCGGAAACGGCCAAAATGTCCGAAGAAATCGCGGAAAACAGGCGCATGGCGGAACTCGAACTCGAGCGCAACCTGCAAACAAACATCGAGCAGCGCACCAAGACCGACGTCGCAACGAGCATCCTGCCGTTCATCAACCGCCTCACCGCCGAGCTGCATTGCCTTACAACGCGCAACGAACCGGCTTTACGGCGCGAGGCACGGTTCGCATATATCGCCGAACTGAACGACAAAATCAACGAATACAACGACGTGCTCACGCGCTGGATACAACTTCGCGCCGGCGCATTGCGCATGAAAATCGAGAGCTTCCCGCTGCAGGAACTTTTCGACATCATCGCCAAGAGCAAAACGGCGTTCGAGGCGCGCGGCATAACGCTGAAAGTAAAACCGACAACGGCGGTGGTGAAGGCCGACAAAGCGTTGACGTTGTTCATGGTAAACACCCTGGCGGACAACGCGCGCAAGGCGTCGGGCGAGGGCGGCACGGTGGAGGTCGAAGCGTCAAAAAAGGCCGATTTCATCGAGGTTTCGGTGGCCGACAACGGCGCAGGCATTAGCGAAGAAAAACTGCAAACTCTCTTCGCGCGGCAGACGGCGGGCACGGCGCGGCGCGGCTTCGGACTGATGAATTGCAAAGGCATCATCGAGAGTTACAAGAAGGCCGGCCGCATCTTCGACGTTTGCCAAATCACCGCCGAGAGTGAGAAAGGCAAGGGCAGCACGTTCAGGTTCCGCCTGCCGCACGGGACGTTGCGCACGGTTTTCATCACCCTGTTTTTCACCCTCGCCACTTGCGCGAACGCCAATAACGACAGTAGTTTGCAGGCCGCGCGCGAGATGGCCGACAGCACTTATTTCTGCAATCTGCAAGGACGTTATTCCGACGCGCTCCACTTCGCGCAAGCAGCCTTCGCACACCTTAATAATTATTATCGCGCGCGCGAGGTCGGCGGCACGGACACGCTGCAATTTGCCGGCAAGAACGGCTTCGCGGACCTGCGCTGGGCAACTGTTGCGGGCGACAGTGCGGCCGGTACGCTGCTCGATGTGCGCAACGAAACGGCGGTGGCGGCGCTCGCGTTGCACGAATGGGATGTTTATAGCTTTAATAATAAGGCGTATACCGCTCTGTTTCAGGAACTTAGCTCCGACCGTTCGTTGCCCGCTTACGTGAAAAACATGCAACAGGCAAGCGACGCGAAGAACGTGGCGGCGGCATTGCTCGCGATACTTCTTGCCGCCATCGTCGCGGTGTACTACCTCCTTTATTTCCGTCGCCGCGCCATCTATCTCACTGTAACTCAGCGTGTTACGGCTCTGAATGGCGTGCTGCTCGACGAAGCTCTTTCCGACGATGATAAGATTGAGAAAATCAGGCGCCTTTGGGAAATCGACGAAACCGCCAAACCCTCAGCAGGCAATAGGCTTTTGAACGAATTAAACAATGCCGCGCGGCGCATTTTGACCACACTGGAAAACAGTCGCGGAAGCAAGCTGCGCAGTGCCGGGGACATCGAACTCGCGGGCGACGAGCTGCATCGAATCACCTTTGAGGCCGGGCGGTTGCACGTGGCGAACAATGTGCTTGACAACTGCCTGTCGACGCTCAAACACGAGACAATGTACTACCCGTCGCGCATCCGCCGGCTGTTGGCGCTGCCCGACCGCGACGCCGCGCGCTTGGAGGAGGCCGCGCAGTATTATCAGGAGTTGTTCTCGCTGCTCATCCGCCAGGCGCAGTGTTACGCGGGCGAACCGTTGCCGCTCGGTGCGCTGAAAACGTATTTGCGGACGCTGCTTATGACGCTTTTCGAAGGCATTCATCCGACAATAATGCAGCGCGAGATGAATAGTGTTTACGAGGAGTTCGAGTTTTTTTACCCCGACGCGAAACTCACTGCCGAAGAGGCTTCCGCGCTGTTCACGCCGCTGACGAAGAACTGGAAATGCCTGCTGCTCCGGCAGACGGTGCGCGAGATGGGCGAGGCGTGCGGGCGGCGCGGCTGCGGCGTAATGGCTGCGGCGGAGGAGGGCGGCGTGCGCGTTACGGTTGTGCTGGCGAAGAACATAAAATTTGTTTTTTAGAAAAATTTTTCGATTATGGATAAATTCAAAGTGATTGTTGTTGAGGATGTGCCGCTGGAGATGAAGGGCACGCTGGGCATTTTGCAGACCGACATCCCCGAGGCGGAGGTAATTGGCACGGCGGAGGACGAGGCGGGCTTCTGGCGGCTGCTGCGCAAGGGCGTGCCGGACTTGGTGCTGCTCGACCTCGGGCTGGGCGGTTCGACCACCGTCGGCGTGGAGCTGTGCCGTCGCGCGAAGGACGCTCATCCGCAGGTTAAAGTGCTGATTTTCACGGGCGAAACGCTCAACGAGAAGCTGTGGGTTGACGCGCTCGACGCCGGTTGCGACGGCATCATCCTGAAATGCGGCGAGATGCTCACGCGCAGCGATGTGCTGGCTGTGATGGAAGGCAAGCGGCCGGTGTTCAACGAACCCATTCTGCGGCGCGTGACGGAGCGTTTCGCCGAGGCCGTGTGCAGGCAGGTGAGGAACCGCGAGGCGCTGGCCGAATACGAGATCGACGAGTACGACGAGCGGTTCTTGCGGCACCTCGCGCTGGGTTACACGAAGGAGCAGATCACGTCGCTGCGCGCGATGCCGTTCGGTGTGAAGAGCCTCGAGAAGCGGCAGAACGAACTGGTGCAGAAACTGTTTCCCGTGAGCAAGACCGGCGTGAACGCGACGCGGCTGGTGGTGCGCGCCATCGAGCTGGGCATTCTCGACATTGACAACCTGCTGCCCGACGACGAATAATGCTTCAAAACATGCGGAAAAATCGGCAAAAATGGTATGTTCTCGCGGTCGCGGCACTGTGCGTGGCGGAGCTGCTGACGGTGCTGGCATCGTGGCTCGCGGCGGCGCTTTCCCCATCGAGCGACGTGCGGTCATTGCTCAGCGGCGAGGGCTTGCGGTGGTTGCTCGGCAGCTATCGCGCGAACGTCGACGGGGCGGCGCTGTTCTACCTTTTGGCGGCGTGCTTCGCGGCGGGTGCGATGGTTGAAAGCGGTGTGGCGAAGAAAATTTTCAGTCTGAAAAAATGCACGAGCGACGAGCGGTTGGCGGCGGGAATGTTCATCGCCGGCGTGCTGTTTGCCGCGATTTTATCGGCACTTTTCGCACTTTGGCCGCACTCGTTTTTGCTGAGCGTGAACGGTACGCTGACGACGGGGCCGTACCCGAAGGCGGTGCTGGCGTTGTTCGTAGCGGCGGTTGCGTGCGGCAGTTGCGTATTCGCGGCGATGAGCGCTTCGCGTGGGGCGTGGCGGGCTGTTTATTGCACGCTGACGACGGGGCTAAAGGCTGCGATGCCCTTTGCGCTGCTGTGGTTTTTGGCGGCGGGACTTGTCCGCTCGATTGTCTATTGCTTTGCCTGAACGAAGAGCCGAAGTTTTCCAAAAAGAAAAGCGGAAGGGCGAAGATTTAACACTTCGGATTAAAAAAATTTTTCGCGGTGAAGAAAAAGTTTTGCCGAAAAGTTGCGCGCGCGAGGGGTTGAACTATCACTTTATATCAAGCGGCGTAAACGAGTGAATTTCAGGCTTGCGAAGGTCTTAGTTGCTACTGTAAACCTTGCAAAATATGCGGAAAAATCGGCCGTTTTGAGCGTTTGGTTCGTTTCAAAAACTTGTTGAAATTATTTTTGCGAATGTTTCGAAATTATTATCTTTGCGGTCGATTGGTAAAAATGAAAACGGCTAACTCAACAGCGAAAACCATGGATCAAGATTTACAAAAAGGAAAAGTTTGCTGCTTGGAAGCGACGAAAAGTTTTCCAAAAAGGAAATTTTGCATCATGTTAGGCTGAGCGATTTCATTGACCGTCAAGGCATTACGACTAAAAAAATAAACCGATATAACCAACTAATCTAAAATGGAAATCAAGAATTTCACCATTACTAAGAGAGACGGGTCGAAAGACACTTTTTCGCTCGACAAGATTATGAATGCCATCATCAAAGCATTCGATTCGGTGGGTCAACCGACAGATTTGTCCGTGCTGTCGAAGATAATTCTCCACCTTGACATTAAGAACGACATCAACGTGGAGGACATTCAGAACCAGGTGGAGGTTGCGCTTATGCAGGAGGGACATTACTCCGTAGCCAAGTCGTTTATGCTTTACCGCCAGCAACACACCGAAGACCGCGAGACGATAGAGCGCATTAAGTTCCTCTCCGACTATTGCGTGGCGTCCAATCCGGCAACAGGCTCGAAGTATGACGCTAACGCCAACGTGGAGCACAAGAACATTGCGACGCTCATAGGCGAACTTCCCAAGTCGGCGTTTATACGTCTGAACCGCCGCATGCTTACCGACAGGATAAAGAAGATATACGGTAAGGAGCTGGCGGAGAAATATATTGACCTGCTCACACACCACTTTATATATAAGAACGACGAGACTTCACTCGCCAACTACTGTGCCTCCATCACGATGTACCCGTGGCTCATCGGCGGCACGGGCGGCATCGGCGGCAACTCAACGGCACCCACCAACCTCAAGTCTTTCTGCGGCGGGTTCGTCAATATGGTGTTTATCGTCAGCTCAATGCTCTCCGGAGCGTGCGCCACACCCGAGTTCCTGATGTACATGAACTACTTCATCGGCAAGGAATACGGCGCCGACTACTGGCAGCACCCCGACCGTCAGGCGGACATGTCTCTGAAGAAGCGCTCCATAGACAAAGTTATCACCGACTGTTTCGAGCAGATTGTCTACTCCATAAACCAGCCGACGGGAGCAAGGAACTTCCAAGCGGTGTTCTGGAACATATCCTATTACGACAAGTATTATTTCCAATCGCTCTTCGACAACTTCTATTTCCCCGACGGCACACGCCCCGATTGGGACAGCTTGTCGTGGCTGCAGAAGCGGTTTATGAAGTGGTTTAATCAGGAAAGAACCAAGACCCTGCTCACCTTCCCCGTGGAAACGATGGCGATGCTGACCGAGAACGGCGAACCGAAAGATAAGGAATGGGGCGACTTCACGGCAGAGATGTACGCCGAAGGACACTCGTTTTTCACGTACATGAGTGATAACGCGGACTCGCTCTCCTCATGTTGCCGCCTGCGGAACGAGATAACTGACAACACGTTTTCTTACACCCTGGGCGCCGGCGGTATCTCTACGGGCTCCAAGAGCGTGCTGACGGTGAACCTCAACCGCTGCATTCAGTATGCCGTAAACCACAGGATGAACTACCTCGACTTCCTTAGCGACGTGGTAGACCTGTGCCATAAGGTGCAGACAGCTTACAACGAGAACCTCAAACAGTTGCAAACCAACGGCATGCTCCCGCTTTTCGACTCCGGATACATCAACATGTCGCGCCAGTATCTCACCATCGGAGTGAACGGAATGGTAGAAGCGGCGGAGTTTATGGGGCTGAAAATCAACGACAACGCCGACTATCGCAACTTCGTGCAGAGCATTCTCGGAGTGGTGGAGAAGAAGAATAAGGAGTACCGCACTAAGGAATTGATGTTCAATTGCGAGATGATTCCGGCGGAGAACGTCGGCGTGAAGCACGCCAAATGGGACCGCGAGGACGGATATTTCGTGCCGCGCGACTGCTATAACTCCTACTTCTACATCGTCGAAGATGAGTCGCTCACCATCCTCGACAAGTTCAAACTGCACGGCAAACCTTACATCGAGCACCTCACGGGCGGCTCCGCGCTGCACATGAACCTCGACGAGCACCTGTCGAAAGCGCAGTATGCACAGCTCCTCCGCGTAGCGGCGAAAGAGGGTTGCAACTATTTCACGTTCAACATACCCAACACCATCTGCAACAGTTGCGGACATATCGACAAGCGTTACCTGCACAAATGCCCCGAGTGCGGCTCGGAGGACGTGGACTATATGACACGTATCATAGGCTATCTGAAGCGGGTCAGCAACTTCTCGCAGGCACGTCAGAAAGAAGCCGCACGACGTTATTACGCCGGGAAAGACAAACTCCCGGGCGCGGAAACCGCAGTAAAAGCCAAGCAAGAAGCACCGAAGCGCGACGTTGCAGTTCCCGTCGGGGCGTAAGGGATGTTGAAGTTCTACAACACCGACGTAGTCTTTCAGGAACTGCCTGACGAGGTAACATTAGCCGTAAACATATCCGGCTGTCCGTGCCGATGCCCCGGTTGCCACAGCAAATTCCTGTGGGAGGATGTCGGGACACCGCTTGACGAAAAGGCAATAGACGGCTTTATGGACGAGTTCGGCAAGGATATAAGCTGCCTGTGCTTCATGGGCGGCGACGCGGAACCCGAAACTGTCAACCTCTTCGCCGGCTATATCCGCCGCGCCTACGCAGGTAAGAAAGTCGGTTGGTATACCGGGCGCACGCTCATCTCCCCGAAAATTGACCGCCGCAACTTCGATTACATCAAGGTGGGACCGTACATCGCCCACCTCGGAGCGCTGAAATCGCCCGCCACAAACCAACGTCTCTACCGCCTCGACCACGCCACGCAGGAGATGACGGACATCACCAGCCGGTTTTGGCAAAAGAAATAAAAAAAGTAAAGGGCAACGACTTTACAAACACAAAAAGATTATCTTAGTTGCTACTAAAATCCTAACCAACTTGCCGGCGAGTTGAACGTTACCGAATTTTAATTCGTTTCAACTGTCTCGAACTGTTGCGCAGGTTTATAGTAGCAACTAAGATAAACTTTTAATTAACCGCCTTTCGTTCGGCTTTATTTACAGCAGCGTCTCAATCTTCTTCGCGATATTCTCAATCTTCTCCGTAGGTTCGTAGCGGGCAACGACATTGCCGCACTTGTCGATAAGGAATTTCGAAAAATTCCATTTGATATCCGGCTTGCTCTGATAGTCGGGGTCGTCCTTAGAGAGCATCTCGTCGAGGATGGGCGTGAGCGGATGTGCGGGATCCCACCCGGCAAAGCCTTTCTGACTTTTCAGCCACGTATAGAGCGGGTCGGCATTCTCTCCGTTGACATTAATCTTCTTAAATCGCGGGAACGCAGTGCCGTAGGTCAGCGTGCAGAACTCGTGTATCGAGGCGTCGGTGCCCGGAGCCTGCCCGCCGAACTGGTTGCAGGGGAAGTCGAGAACCGAAAATCCCTGCTTGTGATACTTCTCGTAGAGCTTCTCCAATTCTTCGTATTGAGGCGTGAAACCGCACTTTGTCGCAGTGTTCACGATGAGCAACACCTCGCCCGCATACTCCTTCAGCGGCACGTCCTGCCCCTTTCTGTCCTTGACAGTGAAATCATAAATCGTATTCATAGATAATCTGGTATTGGTTTATTTGTTAGTGCCGCAAATTTACAATTAATTTTTCTACCTTTGTATGTGTTTAACGATTATTCGATGGTATTCAATTCTTTTCAGTTTCTGTGGCTCTTCCCGTTGATTTTCGTCGTGTATTACGGGTTGGCGAGCCTGCCGCACATTAAGGACGCGACGCGGAGGAGGATAGAAAACATATCGCTTATCCTTATCTCCTACGGGCTATATATGCAATGGCGACCCGCGTATGCGTTACTTTTGCTCTCAGTAACAGCTATTACTTACCTCGGCGCACTTATGGGGGGGGGGAGAAACGCAATATCGTCGCAGAAGCTTGGCAGTAACGTGCATCGTCCTTGCCCTTGTCCCCTTAGTCGTCTTCAAGTACTATAACTTCATTAACGACACTATCGGCGGCTTGCTCGCCACTGCGGGCATAGCGTCAAACATCCCCGGTTTGAATTGGGCTGTGCCCGTCGGAATCTCGTTCTTCACTTTTCAGGCGGTCGGTTATTTGTTCGATGTGTATTACCGCCGCATACCCGCGGAGCGCGATTGGACGGATTACATGCTCTTCGTCTGCTTCTTTCCCCAAATCCTTTCGGGGCCTATAAGCAAGGCGAAAGACCTCTTGCCGCAGATTAAGACCTGCCGGCGGTTCGATTACGACCGCGCCGTAGCGGGGCTCAAACTGTTGCTCTGGGGGATGTTCCTCAAGGTTGTTATGGCGGACCGGTTAGGGTTATACGTCGACCAAGTATATAATCATTGGCAGTATAACTCCGGCATCTCGTGCCTCATTGCGAGCTTCGCATACTCGTTTCAGATATACGGCGACTTTGCGGGATATTCGCTTATGGCTGTCGGGACGGGGAAGATAATGGGTATTGACCTTATAAATAACTTTGCCCGCCCCTACTTCTCGGTATCCGTCACCGACTTTTGGCACCGCTGGCACATATCGCTCTCGACGTGGCTGAAAGATTATGTGTATATTCCTCTCGGGGGCAGCCGTTGCTCTAAAGCGCGGAACTACTTCAATATTATAATAACGTTTCTCGTCAGCGGCATTTGGCACGGGGCGAATTGGACGTTTATTATCTGGGGCCTGCTTCACGGCGCGTTGCAAGTCGTAGAGAAGATATTGGGCTTGCAAAAGTGTGAAAGCCGACGGTTTCTTGTGCGCTTGCCGCGGATAATAATCACGTTCGTGCTTATAAATTTCCTTTGGACCATCTTCCGCATGCCCACGATTTCCGACGGAGCAAGCATCATTGTTAAGGTGTTTACGCAATGGGGAACACCATTGCCTCCGAACAGACAGATGCTCTTCTCCTTTGTTGCCGCCCTAATAGTTGTTATCTCGGAAACGGCGCAGGAGTTCGCCCCGTCGCGGTTTGCCTTGCTTAACAACAGACACGTGGCGGTAAGGTGGTGTACATACGTATTACTTTTAATCTACATTGCCCTAATGGGAGTGCTTGAAAGCGGTCAATTCATATACGTAAGTTTCTGATACCTATGAAGAAATTTATTATTCGTTTGGTTGCATTCGCCCTGATTATGTTGGTCTGCGACCTTATCACGGGCTTTGTTGGCGACCGGTTATTCGCTAACGCCAAAGGAGGGGAGACAAAACGCAAGATATACGTTGCCCGTGAAGTAAATACTGACGTACTCGTCTTCGGCTCTTCACGCGCCCTCCATCATTACGACCCGGACGTGCTTTCAAATGAACTGGGGATGAGCGTCTACAACTGCGGTATGGACGGCATGGGTATTATCTGTGCTTACGGATTCTATAAATTGGCAACAGCCCGCTACTTTCCTAAGGTTGTTCTCTATGATGTATTCCCGGCATCAGATATCATTCTCAGCGATAATACCAAGTATCTCCGGGACCTTTACCATTTCTATGATTGTGAGGGCATAGACTCCATATTCCTGAGCATAGAGAATAATGAACGCTATAAGATGGTTTCCAAGATGTACAGATTCAATTCGGAGTTGCCTATGCTCGTAATGGATAATCTCCATCCCGTACACGACTACAACAACGGATATTCCCCCGTTGACAGAGAGATGGCTGTGGCGAGCCTCTCTTTTTCCGAGGAAGAGGGCGTCAAAAGAGTTGACAGTCTGAAACTTTATTATTTAGAAAGGCTGATAAACGAGTGTGAGGGCAAAACAAGGCTTATATTTACAGTGTCTCCATTGTACGAGAACCCGGACGATAAAATGCTTGAACCCGTTAAGACGCTTTGTAGAGAATATGACATTCCTCTGCTTAACCATTACACTGACACAGCTTTCATTCATTACAGAGATTTTTTCTACGACAGAGTTCACCTCAATACCCGAGGCGCAACCGCATACTCAAAAACGGTGGCGCACGAGATAAAACACATTCTCTCCGACAAGGCAAAGGGTGCTACCAAAAATTAGGTATTTTGCCGATTGGTATTGCTTTGCTTTGGCATGCTGTCTAACTTTGCAGCAGCGAAAAACAAACAGCTGGCAATCAACAAACAATTTTTTGGAGCATGAAACTATCGGAGTTGCACACCGGCGAGCGGGGTATCATCGTGAAAGTTACGGGTCACGGCGGCTTCCGCAAGCGTATCGTGGAGATGGGGTTCATACGCGGCAAGGAGGTGGAGAGCGTGTTGAACGCGCCTCTGCAGGACCCCGTGAAGTATAAAATTATGGGTTACGAGGTGTGTCTGCGCCATGCCGAGGCGGAGCGCATCGAGATCTTGACCGAGGCGGAGGCACGTTCGATGCACCAAAACGAAAAAATTGACCTTGCGGGAGAGGTGGTCGACGAGGACAATATCGACGAGCGTGCCCTTTCCGACAAGCATTTGCGTTTCTTTGCCGAGCGTCAGAGAAAGACCGTCAACGTCGCTCTTGTGGGCAATCCGAACTGCGGCAAGACGACACTGTTTAATTTCGCGAGCGGCGCGCACGAACGTGTGGGCAACTATTCGGGGGTTACGGTGGACGCGAAAGAGGGTTACGCGAAATTTGAGGACTACCGTCTGAACCTCGTCGACCTGCCCGGCACGTATTCCTTATCCGCCTACACGCCGGAGGAATTGTATGTCCGGAAGCAGATTACGGAGCACACGCCCGACGTCGTAATCAACGTCATCGACGCGTCGAACCTCGAACGCAACCTCTATCTCACCACGCAACTGATTGACATGCACTTGCGTATGGTGGTGGCGCTGAATATGTTCGACGAGACGGAAAAGCGGGGCGACAGGATCGATACCGACAAATTGGGAGAGCTGTTCGGCATCCCCGTCGTGCCCACAGTGTTCACCACAGGTCGCGGGGTGGACGATTTGTTCCGCCAAGTGATACGCTTATACGAGGGTTCCGAGGACTCCGATGCGCATTTCCGCCATATTCACATCAACCACGGGCACGAGATTGAGCACGGCATAGCGGAGATGCAGGAGCACTTGAAGAAAGAGGACGAGCTGCGGCTGCACTATTCCACGCGCTACTTAGCTATCAAACTGCTTGAGATGGACCGCGATGCGGAGAGCTATATACGGACCTCGGGCGAGGCGGACGAGATACTCCGGCACCGCGACGAGGCGGCTGCACGCGTCAAAGAAGAGACGGGCGAGGACAGCGAAACGGCGATAATGGACGCCAAATACGGCTTTATCCACGGGGCTCTTCAGGAGGCGCGCTACGAGAAAGGCAACGAGAAGAACGTCTACAACATGACGCACGTGCTCGACAAGATACTCACCAACCGCTGGGTAGGGTTCCCCATATTCCTCCTGTTCTTGGCTTTGATGTTCACCGTAACATTCCAACTGGGCGCCTATCCTCAAGATTGGATTGACGCTCTCGTGGGTTGGCTCGGCGATTTCATCGGCGACAACATGCCCGAAGGTATCATCAAAGACCTCATCATCGACGGTATCATCGGCGGCGTGGGGTCCGTCATCTCGTTCCTTCCTCAGATTTTAATCCTCTATCTCTTCATTTCGTTCATGGAGGACTGCGGATATATGGCCCGCGCAGCATTCATCATGGACAAGCTGATGCACAAAATGGGTCTGCACGGCAAGTCGTTCATCCCGCTCATTATGGGCTACGGCTGCAACGTGCCGGCAATTATGGCGACGCGCACCATCGAGAGCCGCAAGAGCCGATTGGCAACTATGATGATTATTCCGCTGATCAGTTGCGAGGCGCGGCTGCCGGTCTACATTATGATAATATCGACTTTCTTCGCGCTGAAGTACCAGTCGGTGATAATGATGTGTCTGTATTTGCTGGGTATTATCGTAGCTGTGATAATGAGCAAGGTGCTAATGAAGTTTGTTATAAAGGGTGAGGACTCGCCTTTCGTGATGGAATTGCCGCCGTACCGGTTCCCCACAGGCAAGGCGATAGCCCGGCACACGTGGGAGAAGGGACGGCAATACCTAAGGAAAATGGGCGGTATTATCCTCGTGGCAAGTATCATAGTGTGGGCACTGAGCTACTTCCCCCACCACGACGAGCTTGACAATCAGGCGCAGCAGGAGCAGAGCTACATCGGCAGAATAGGGAAAGCCATTGAGCCGGTCTTCGCTCCGCAGGGCTTCAACTGGAAGCTCGACGTGGGCATCGTGGCGGGTGTCGGCGCGAAAGAGATAGTTGCAGCCACGATGGGAGTGCTCTATTCGGGCGACGACAGCTTCGGTGACGACGAGGCGTTCGACGCTGAAAATACAAGCAAATACGAGCATCTGCACGACATAATGGAGGCTGACGGCATCGACATACCCACCGCGCTGGGCTTCCTTGTGTTCGTCATGCTCTATTTCCCCTGCGTGGCGGCAATCTCCGCGATAAAGGGCGAGACGGGCAAATGGAAATGGGCGGTGTTCGTCGCGGGATATACGACGATTGTCGCGTGGGTGATCTCCGCAGTGATAGTACAGATAGGGCGGCTTTTCTGTTGATTTGAAATAAAATTCTTAGTTAAAAAGAGCAGACGCAGGGGCAAAAAAGAAGCTCCTGCGTCCGTGTGTGTTGCTGCGTCGTAGCCCATGCTGCTTCATCTAATTTAGTCTTTGTGCTTTTCATTCAGTATTTTAGCATGGCGGACAACCCTTTGTTTAAAGGCGCCGCGCGAACCGGCACGTTGCAACAACACTATGTTGGAGGTCAAAATTTCGGGTGCAAATGTAGGGTGAAAAGCGGCATTAGGAAGAGGTTGCGAACGAAAAAATATTTAATTTTAATGCAAACCTGCGCAATGTTTGTGCAAGAAACATTATTTAGCGGCCGATTGCAATTCACGCGTTGCAACCTTATTTCGCCGCGGGCATTATCTTAGTTGCTACTATAATACGAAAAAAGCGATGCCGTCAGCAGGCACCGCCTTAGTTGTTTAGTACTAAATAATCTCTTTCCGCTACTGAATTATAGCGCGCATTAATTAGTTAGGGTGGGGGATTAATCAGATTTTTGCCTCCTCTTGCGCCTTTTGCAGCTTTTTAAGGATGTCTTTCGGGAGGGCGTTCTTATTTACGAGGATGTCCATCGTCTTTGCCACGATGAAGTTTTCCGACATATACCAGATGCCGTCATAGTCGCCGGCGTCGCCCCACGAGTTCTTTACCATATAGTATTTGCGCCCTGTCTGGTCGGTTGCGATACCGTAGATGAGCATGCCGTGGTCGTCGGTGAGCGTCCAGTTGTCGTATTCTTCTTGGCGCATCTCCTGCGTGGGCGTCTTCTCCGTTACGTTCACGCCCAGCTCCTGCAGTTTTTCCTCCTTCTCTTTCTTCGATAGTCCGAGCCAGCGGTCCATATCCGTGCCCTCCGCCGACTGGGTTGCTTCGGGGTCGTAAAGTATGGCAAGTCCGTCGCGGGTGAAGCCGTCGCCCGACACGTCGCCGCCCCACGCGATGGTGTAACCGTTCATCACGGCGTTCTCAATCACCTGCGCCATCTCGTCCATCGGGATGTTCCACGAGCCGGGCTGCCGCCAGTTGTCCTGCACCTCTACGGGAAACTCTGTGTAGAACGGGCGGTGGGAGTAGCTCGTTATCGAGATATAATCGTTCCAATCCAGTCCGAGACTTGCGGCGAAGCTCTGCGGGGTGTAAGTCTTTCCCTCGTAGGTGAACGTCTCCGGGCACGTGCCGAGATAGGCGTCGAGTATGCCTTGGAAGCCTTTTTTCCACGTGGGGGTGATTGTCTTTGCGGAACTCTTTGCCACAGCGTCAACGTATGGCGAGAGGACAGAGAAGAACTCGCCGAAGTTGGCAAGGGTATCACCGTAGAGCGTGCCGGGCAGGGGCATCGCCTCTTCGGGACAGATGCCGTAGTTTTGGAGCACGTAGAGCACGTCGTAAGCCGAGCCGCCCTCGGAAAATTGTGCATCGCCGTGCATGCGGACACACAGTTCGGCGCGATCCATATAGTCCTTGTTGCAGACGTACATCTCGCAGAGGTCGTAGGTCTTGCCCGACTTTTTGAGTATCTCACTCTCGAAGAACGACAGCGTGGAGAAACACCAACACGTGCCGGAACGGTTCTGGTTCTTTATCGAAGTGATGGGATTTTGCTTTACGACAGTGAAAACAGGCTTGTTGACATCTACGGAGTCGGAGTCTTTTTCCTGTGCATACGCGCCGAGAAATGCCGTCATCATCAGCGCAAGAAGTAATGTCTTTTTCATTATGAGTTTGATTGTTGTTTGTTTTCTTCCATAAATTTCTCCACGTCGGCAATATAATAAGGTATACGCTTCGTGCCGAGGAAGCGTGCGCCGGCGGAGGTAACGAGCACGTCGTCCTCGATGCGTATGCCGCCGAAGTCGCGGTAAGGCTCGATTTTCTCGTAGTTGATGAAGTCGGTATGGAGCCCTTTGTCGCGCCAGTCGTCAATAAGAGCGGGGATGAAATATATTCCGGGCTCGTCAGTTACGACAAATCCCTCTTCGAGCCGCCTGCCCATTCGCAGAGCGTCAATGCCGAATTGGTCGAGGCGGGGCTGCACTTCATCATCGAAGCCGACATAGTTCTGCCCGAGCCCCTCCATATCGTGCACGTCCATACCCATCATGTGCCCGAGCCCGTGAGGGAGGAACAGCGCGTGCGCACCAACCGCAACAGCCTCGTCGGTGTCGCCTTTCATCAGCCCGAGCTCCTTCAAACGGGTTGCCATCAACGTGCAAACGGCATAGTGAACATCTCGCCAAAGGATGCCGGGCTTCGCCATTTGCAGCGCCAAATCGTGGCAGTCGACCACTATCTGATATATCTCGCGCTGCTGCGTGGTGAACTTTCCGCTGACCGGCATCGTGCGTGTGTTGTCCGAACAGTAGTCGTCTTTCTCGCAGCCGGCATCGCAGAGGAGCAGCCGTCCGCCCTCTAACGGCGCGTCTTTCGGTATGCCGTGCATTATCTCTCCGTGCTGCGTGCAAATCGTGGGGAACGAAACGGCTTGCGAATGCGACAGCGCGATGCCGTCCATCTGTCCCGCGATGTATTTCTCCGATACTCCTTCCCGGCACAGCGACATCGCTTTTGTGTGCATCAGATAGCCTATGTCGCACGCCCGGTCGATAATTTCTATCTCCTCCGCACTTTTCTTCGACCGCATTTTCACTACCGCCTTGATGAGCTTGACGGAGGCTTTCTCCTTTTGTTCCGACGGATGGATGCCGAGAAGATCCATTATCGCAATCTGCGTGTCGAAGCGGTAGGGCGGCAAGAAATGTATCTCTTTCCCGTGCGCCTGTGCCTTACGGACAATCGCGGCGAGTTGTTTCACCGGCAACGACACGGAGATGCCCGCACTCTCGGCGAGACTTTTTACGCTCCCGACAGTGCCGAGCCACACGATATCCTCTACGGAGACATCGTCGCCAAGCAGCATATCGGTGTCGTTGTCAATATCAATCACGCCGACGAGACCGTCGCGATGACTGCCGAAATAATAAATGAATGCGGAGTCCTGGCGCATAGGGGCGTACCCGTTGGCGGGGTAATTATAAGGCGATTCGTTGTTTCCGAAGAGAATAATCAGCCCCTTGCCGACCAAGCGTTTCAGCTCGCTGCGCCGCGAAATATAAGTTTCTTTGTTGAACATATCTCTCTTTCAGGGTGTTTAAAATTTATCGTTCACGTGCAAAGGTAGTCATAATTTTCAAGGAAAAGAAAAGGATGCGCCGCAATCAACACATCCTTCGCTTTAAGCCTTTATTTGTTCCACCAGTGCTTGCGCTTCGGCGGGGCGAAATCGTCCAAGCGGCTGCCTATCTGCTCGCGGAGGATGTCCTCGAAGGTCTTGCCCGAAGAGATGATTTGGTAGATTTGCCCCCACGACGGCAGGCCGCCGATGCTGCGGTCGTCGATGAAAAAGTCCGCCTTGATCTTGCGCGAGAAATGCTTGTTCTTGTCGACATCCTCCTCAGGGAAATCCTTGTTGACAGCCCAGAACTCCACTCCGCGCTTGCGGCACCATTCGATGGCCTCGTCGAGCGCCTGCCCCTCGCGCACGGTCCAGAGAATCAGGCGGTGCTTATCGTTGATGAGCATGCGCAAAGTCTCAGTGGCAAAAGGCAGTTCCGCGCCAATCTCGGGGTAGCGGTTTTCCACTATTGTGCCGTCAAAATCCGTCGCGATTATCATAAGCAGGGCTGAATTTCAAATCAGGTTAAGCCTTCGATTGAACCTTTATTTAAACCTTAAATTAAACCTCAGTCAAAGCCGAATTAAAGCTTCACCGAATTGTCGTTCTTGTCGGCGTAAGTGTTCTTGCCGTACTTGCCGTAACCATAGCCGTAACCGCCGTAGCCGTGGCCGTAACCATAGCGCCGGCCGTAACCGCCATACGAGTAGGAGCTGCCGTACGACGAGTAGCGGCGGCTGTATTTGCCGTAGTGCGCGTACTTGCCGTAGCCGTAGTAATAGCCGTACTTCTTCTTCGACATATCAATGCCGTTGATCACCACCGCCGTATTCGCCATCTTGCCCTCCTGAGCCAGCGCGGTGAGCATCTGCACGTTCTCCTTCGGCGTGTAGTCGGCGCGCACAACGGCGATGGTCAGGTCGGCCACGCGGTTGATGATGAGCGTGTCGGTAACAAGGCCCACCGGCGCGGTGTCGAGAAGGATATAATCGTACTCGCCTTTGAGGATTTCGATGATTTTATCGAGTTGGCTGCGGCCTAAAATCTCGGCGGGGTTCGGCGGGATAGGGCCGGCCATAAGGATGTCGAGGTTGTCGTTGACGTTGGAATGAACAACATTGGCAAGCACGTCGGCGCGCGTCGGCTCGGCCATCGACAGCAGCGGCGTAACGCCCTTATGACGATCCTTGAGGCGGAACAGTTCGGCGAGGCGCGGCTTGCGGATATCCATACCGATAAGGATGACTTTCTTGCCGAGCAGGGCGAAGCTGATGGCAAGGTTCGAGGTGATGAATGTTTTGCCTTCGCCGGAGATGCTCGATGTCGACATAATCACTTTCTGGCCTTCTTCGAGCATAAACTGCAGGTTGGTGCGCATCGAGCGGAAGATCTCTTCCATCGTCGAGTTCGAGTTCTCGTAAACCACAATCTCGCCGACAGATTTCTTCGCGTCGTTAGCAATGGGCACGTCGGCGATGATGGGCAGCGTTGTCAGCTTGGCAACATCGTCGTGGCCTTCAATCTTGTAACGCAGGAAGCGCAGCAGATAAAGGATGCCGATGGGGATGAGCAAGCCGAGGACGAAGGCGACGGCCATGATGATTTTGCCTTTCGGACTGACCTTGCCGTTGGAGACGGCCTTGTCGATGAGTTGCCCTTTGTTTGCTGTTGCTGCGAGCGAGATGGAGTTCTCTTCGCGCTTCTGCAGGAGCATCGTGTAAAGCGCCGTTTGCACCTCTTGCTGGCGGCCTATCTCGGTCATCACGCGCTGCTGCTCGGGCGAGTTAAGGATCTGGTTTTGATATTTATTATACTGCGAAAGGATGCTGCTTTGCTGTATCTCCAGCGTCTTCTTCGCTTGCGCCATCGCCTGTTTGATGCTCTCGTGAAGCTCGTCGAGCTGGGCCGTGAGCGGTTTGAGAGCCGGGTTTATGTCGCTCGCCGTGCGCAGCATGGAACTTCTGTCGAGCGCCACCTTGTTGTAGTTCGCGATGAGGGCGGTGGTGCTCCCGTCGGTAAGGCCGATGTTCGAAGGGATTACTTGATATTTGTTCTCTTCCTTGTCGATGTAAGTGCTAAGCGAATTGATCAGCGAGATCTGCGTGTTGATGTCGGTGAGCTTCTGGTCGTACTCGTCGGAATTTTTCATCGTCTCGTTGGCCGACAGCGACAGCTCAATCATCTTGTTGCTGCGCTTGAAGCTCTCGATGGAACCGTCGGTGTGCCCGAGCTCGGACTCCACCTTTTGCAGACGTTCGTTGATGAACTCCTCGGTGCGCCGCGCAATCTCGTTCTTGTCGTCGTTGGCCTGCTGGTTGTAAGCGTTCACGAGCTCGTTGAGGTAATCGATGCCGCGCCCGACGGAGATGTCTTTCAGAGTAAGGATGGCAATCGTCGTGTTCCTGTTGCTTTGCTCAACGGCCAGCCTGTTCGCGTAAGAAATGGCCAGCATACTCGGCGGATAAATCTCAATCTTCATCCTGTCGCCCTCGTCTAAAACGCGCTTGCCGTTCTGTTCGAGCGTGATGAAGCCGTAGGTGGTGGGGATTTGCGCGGGCAGCTTGGCGTAAGTCTTGTCGATCTCAATCTTTTTATAATGCTCGTAATCGCCGTCTTCCGGGCGCGGAGGATAATACTCGCCCTTAACGCGGAAACCCTTGTCGGTGGCTTTCACCTCGAGCAAGATTGGACCCTCGAGCATATCGAGCGCCTCGTCGCTGATGACGGCGGTGATAGGCTGCGTCTTGTAAAGGATGCGCCAGCGCATGCGGCCTTTTGTGTAATACATCGTGTGAAGGTCGAGCGTCCTGACCGCCTGCTCGCTGATGAGCGTGGATTTAAGGATTTCAATCTCGTTGTCGATGCCGTTCGAGTTGGAAATCATACCCAGATTGTTCATCGCCGAGATTGCCGAGCGCGACGAATAGCGGTTGCTGTCGTTGTCCTTCACCAGCAGCTTGGTGGACACTTGAAAAACGGGCGTGGTGTAGCGCAAATAAACGAACGCCACGGCGCAGCAGATGATGACCGAAAGGACTATCCACTGCCAGTTGAGGACCAGCATTTGAAAGAGTTCCTGAAAATTGAACCCGGACTGTTCCTCACCTTCCAAGTATTCTTTTTCTTCGATGTTCTTGTTTTCCATTTGTTAAGAGTGTTATTCTTCTGTGTGAAACTTTTTCTTCGTCAAAAAAATCATCCGCGCGCCAGCTGCCGAAGGTACTCGCCGTAATCGTTCTTGGCCGAAGCCATCGGGTTGCGACCTATTTCTTCCTTCGTTATCCAGCCGTTCGAAAGGGCGATCTCTTCGAGGCAGGCAATCTTCAACCCTTGGCGCTTCTCGATGACCTCGATGAACGTGCCGGCTTCGTAAAGGCTGTCGTGCGTGCCCGTGTCAATCCACGCGAAACCCCTTTGCAACGTCTTGACAATCAACTGCTTACGTTCGAGGAACACCTGATTAACGGTCGTAATTTCAAGCTCGCCGCGCGCGCTGGGCTTAATCGTTTTTGCAACCGAGACAACGTCGTTCGGGTAGAAATAAAGGCCGACAACAGCGTAATTGCTCTTCGGCCGCGCGGGTTTCTCTTCAATCGACAGGCAATTGCCCGAAGCATCCATCTCCGCCACGCCGTAGCGCTCGGGGTCGTTCACGTAATAGCCGAAAATGGTGGCCTTATTTTCTTTTTCCGCAAGGCGCACGCTGTCTTTAAGCATCCCCGTAAAGCCGCTGCCGTGAAAAATATTGTCGCCCAAAACCAAGCAGACGCTGTCGCCGCCGATGAACCTTTCGCCGATGATGAACGCCTGCGCCAGACCGTCGGGCGAGGGTTGCTCGGCATATTCGAAGCTGACGCCGAACTCGCTGCCGTCGCCGAAAAGCCGCCTAAAACCCGGCAGATCGTCGGGCGTGGAAATGACGAGAATGTCGCGAATGCCGGCAAGCATCAGCACGGACACGGGGTAATAAATCATCGGCTTGTTGTAAATCGGCAAAAGCTGTTTGCTCACCCCTTTCGTGATGGGGTAGAGCCGCGTGCCCGACCCGCCGGCGAGGACAATTCCTTTCATAAACTCTGTTTGTAGTTGCGTCAAATTCCGGCGCAAAGGTAATGAAAAAAGATTAGCCTGCGGACGTTTTTCGAAAAACCTTTACCCCCGCCGCGAGATTTTTTTGCCTTATGTCTGAAAAACGCTGATTTTATCGGGCAAAACGCGCCGATTGTCGGACAAAAATGCGTACCTTCGCCGGCGAAAAACGCAACATTATATTAAATAATCGAATGAAAGTACACGAATATCAAGCAAAAAGCTTCTTCGCACAGTTCGGCGTGCCCGTCGACCGCAGTCAGGTGGCGCACAGCCCGCAAGAAGCAGTGGAAGTTTACAGGAAGTTAGGATTACAGCGCGTGGTGGTGAAAGCACAGGTGCACACCGGCGGACGCGGCAAGGCGGGCGGAGTGAAGCTCGCAAGTTCGGAGGAGGAGGTGCTGCTTCACGCAACTAACATCCTCGGAATGAACATCAAAGGTTTCACCGTCGACCGTGTTCTCATCGGCGAGGCGATGGACATTGCCGCAGAGTACTATGTGTCAATCCTCATCGACCGCCGCACGAAATCGCCGATCCTCATGCTCAGTCGCGAGGGCGGCATGGAGATTGAGCAGGTGGCGAAGGACACGCCGGAGAAGATAGTGAAAATCGCCATCGACCCGCTCGTGGGACTGCCGACATACAAAGCGCGCGAGGCTGCATTCGCCCTGTTCGACGATATGGCGCAGGTGAAGCAGGCAATACCGCTCTTCCAAAACCTTTACCGGCTGTTCACGGAGAAAGATGCCTCCCTTGCGGAAATCAACCCGCTCATCGTTGACAAGGCGGGCAACCTCAAGGCGATTGACGCGAAGATGACGTTCGACGACAATGCCCTGTTCCGCCATCCCGATGTTGCCGCGCTCAACGAGCCTACGGAGGAAGAGAAGAAAGAGCTTTATGCCAAGGAGAAAGGGTTCAGCTACGTCAACCTCGGCGGCGACATCGGCTGTATGGTCAACGGCGCAGGGCTCGCGATGGCAACGATGGATATGATAAAGCTTTACGGCGGCAACCCCGCGAACTTCCTCGACATCGGCGGCAGTTCCAACCCGCAGAAGATTGTGGAGGCGATGAAACTGCTGCTTGCCGACAAGAACGTCCGCGTGGTGCTAATCAACATCTTCGGCGGCATCACCCGTTGCGACGATGTGGCGCAAGGACTTATCGATGCGTTCAAGGTGATTGACACGCAAGTGCCCATCGTCATCCGTCTGACAGGCACCAACGAGGCCGCGGGGCGCAAGTTGCTCGAAGGCACCTCGTTCACCGTCGGCACGACAATGGCGGACGCGGGGCATAAAGCTGTTGCGCTGGCAAAGCAAATTTGCGAATGAAATAATGTCTAACGAAAAACAAGCAGACAAAATATGAGCATACTTATAAATAAAGACAGCAAGGTGATTGTGCAAGGCATCACCGGGCGCGACGGCAGTTTCCACGCCGCAAAAATGAAGGAATACGGCACGCAGATCGTCGGCGGCACATCGCCCGGAAAAGCGGGACAGACAGTTGCCGGCGTGCCGGTGTTCAACACAGTGAAGGATGCAGTAGAGGCAACGGGCGCGAACACGTCGGTCATCTTCGTGCCGGCGGCATTTGCAAAAGACGCGATGCTCGAGGCGGCGGACGGAGGAATAAAACTCATCGTGTGCATCACCGAGGGCGTGCCGGTCGTCGACGCAGCCTACGCACACCGTTACATCCGCTTGAAAGGCGCGAACCTCATCGGACCGAACTGCCCCGGACTGATTTCTCCCGAGCAGAGCATGGTGGGCATTATGCCGGTTAATATCTTTAAGAAAGGCGGCACGGGCGTGATAAGCCGTAGCGGCACGCTCACCTACGAAGTGGTTTACAACCTCACGCAGAGCGGCATGGGGCAGTCGACAGCCGTAGGCGTGGGCGGCGACCCCGTCGTGGGGCTCTATTTTGAGGACCTCCTCGAGATGTTCCAAAACGACCCCGAGACCGACAGCATAGCCCTCATCGGCGAGATCGGCGGCGACGCGGAGGAGCGTGCGGCGCAGTTCATCAAGGAGAAAATCACCAAACCCGTGGCGGTGTTCATCTCCGGGCGGCAGGCGCCTCCGGGCAAGCAGATGGGGCACGCCGGCGCAATCATCTCCACGTCGTCAGGCTCGGCGGCGGACAAGGTGGCGGCGTTCGAGGCTGTGGGCGTACCGGTGGCAAAGGAGACAAGCGAGATTCCGCTTTTGCTCAAAGCACAAATGAAAAAGTAGGCCCGCGCGTGAAGTAAATGAATGCACTTGCCTTACTTGCTAATTACATAGCAAAAGCAAAGTCATTACTTAGCAAAAGCAACGTTATTACTTAGTAAAAGCAAGCTCATTTTATACTAACAAGCACGCGCTTGCACAAATAAAAGCGGCGGGGTTCTCGCGAATCCTGCCGTTTCTAATGTTTAACCTGAGTCTCTCAATAGATAGACGGCCTCGCGACCGCCGTTCCCCCGTTAAACAACCTTGTCAATTACATTAAAACTAATAACTAAAAACCTAAATCTATTACTACTAACCTAAACAATTGTACTCGTTCCAATTCCGGCCTTTCGAAACGCTGCAAGCCGCCTCCGCAGCCGCCATAGTTCCCGAAAGCCGGTGCAAAAGTAAGCCAAGCCGGCCGCAACTGCAAGGACTTTCGCTATGCTTTTGCAAAATAAGCCGTTCTTCTTGACATTTGTCAAGTAAAGCCCTCACTTACAAGCAGATAAACGCGCATAACGGCCGTTTTGGTTTCAAAATGCAAGCCCATTCGCCCTTTCACTAACTATTTGCTTCCTTTCAAACTTAAATCCTTGCCTCAAACACCGTTTAGGCTTCTTTAACGCGCAAAAAACGCCGATTTCATCGGGATAATCGCGTGAAAAATGCTACCTTTGTCGCTACGAAAAACCTCAATTTTAACATTATGAAACAGCGCACAGACGAAGAAATGGCGTGGACGATCCTGTCGTCGGAGGTGGTCATCGAGCGCCCTTGGCTCACTGCCCGGCGCGACCGCGTGCTGCTGCCGACAGGCAAGATCCACCCTGAATACTACGTGCTGCATTACCCCGATTGGGTGAACATCATCGCCGAGACCACTGACGGCAGGCTCATCCTCGAACGCCAGTACCGCCACGCGCTGGGCATCGTCTCCACCGAGATCTGCGCGGGCATCGCCGAGGAAGGGGAGACGCCGCTCGAAGCCGCCAAGCGCGAGCTGCAAGAGGAGACGGGCTACACCGGCGGCGAGTGGCAACTGCTGATGAAGATGGCGCCGAACCCGAGCTCGAACGACAATTACAGCTATTCGTTCCTTGCGCGCGGGGTGGTGAAAAGTTCGGAAAGGCACCTCGACGAGACAGAAGACATCGATGTCAGCCTGCACACCAAGCGCGAGGTTTACCGCATGCTCTGCGACGGAAAGTTCCTGCAAGCATTGATGATTGCGCCGCTGTGGAAGTACTTCGCCACCGTCGTGCCGCCCGGAGAAATACGCTGAACGAAGGCCTGCCTTTTGCCTATTGTAAAGAAATGCAAACAAGACAAAAGTTGTATAAATTTCACCAAAATGATAGTATTAACAAATAATTTACCTACTTTTGTAATGCGTAGTTGGCGGCAAAAACGCTTTATTGCTAAATAGCCTGCTGAAGTTTTAATTTAACGCGCGCGTGGAAAGTATTAAGTATCAAATATTTACAAAAGGAAATGAATCAAACGAATGTGAGCCCGGCTGCAGGTAAGCTGGGCATTTTGTGTGTGGGTTGCGGCGCCGTTGCAACCACTTTCATGACGGGTGTGCTAATGACGCGCAAAGGCTTAGCCAAGCCCGTGGGTTCTATGACGCAATACGACAAGATACGTGTCGGCAAAGGCAAGGACAAGAAATATCTGCATTACGGCGACATCGTGCCGCTGGCGAAGCTCGACGACATCGTTTTCGGCACGTGGGACGTGTACCCGCAGAACGCTTTCCAAGCCGCTATGTACGCCGAGGTGCTTAAAGAAAAGGACATCCTTCCCGTGAAGGACGAGCTGGAGAAGATAGTTCCGATGGCGGCTGCGTTCGACAAGAACTATGCCAAACGTCTCGACGGCGACAACGTGAAAGCCTGCAAGACGCGGTGGGAGATGGTCGAGGCGCTCCGCAAAGACATCAAGAATTTCAAGGAAAGCAATAATTGCAGCCGCATAGTGGTCATTTGGGCGGCATCAACAGAGATTTACGTACCTGTTAACGAAAAGGTTCACGGCACGCTTAAAGCCCTCGAAGAGGCAATGAAAGCCGACGACCGCGAGCATGTTGCACCGTCGATGTGCTATGCTTACGCCGCGCTGAAAGAGGGTGCGCCGTTCATTATGGGTGCGCCGAACACCACCGTAGACATCCCCGCAATGTGGGAGCTGGCGGAGCAGACCAAACTGCCTATCGCGGGCAAGGACTTCAAAACGGGGCAGACACTTGTCAAGAGCGGCTTCGCGCCCATAATCGGCACGCGCTGTCTGGGCTTGAGCGGCTGGTTCTCAACTAATATTTTGGGCAACCGCGACGGACTTGTCCTCGACGAGCCCGATAACTTCCGCACGAAGGAAGTGTCGAAACTGTCGACGCTCGAGACAATTCTCAAGCCGGAAAACCAGCCCGACCTCTACACCGACTATTACCACAAGGTGCGCATCAACTATTATCCTCCGCGCAACGACAATAAGGAAGGTTGGGACAATATCGACATCTTCGGCTGGATGAACTACCCGATGCAGATCAAAATTAACTTCTTATGCCGCGACTCAATCCTTGCCGCGCCGCTCCTGCTCGACCTTACGCTGCTCTCCGACCTTGCCGCACGTGCCGGACGCTACGGCATCCAACGCTTCCTGAGCTTCTTCCTCAAGAGCCCCATGCACGATTACACGCAGGGCGAAGAGGCGGTCAACAACCTCTATCAGCAGTACACAATGCTCAAAAACGCCATCCGCGAGATGGGCGGCTATGACGCTGACGAGGAGATAGACTGATAATTGACGAAATAACATAAAAGAAGAGGGCGCACGGGACTAATCCATGCGCTCTCTTTATTTGTATTTAATTCTTTATTGAATTTAATCCCTTGTTGAATTTACTTCTTTATTGAATTAATCCTCTTTTCAATAGGGTGGGGGTTACAAGCCGAGCATGACGCGGAGCTCCTCTGTTACGGCGTCGTTTTCGCCCTTTATGTGGTAGTAACAGTTGTAGAGGGGATACGCCCAGTTGCAACGCTCGCGCTCCGGGTCGAGCTCACGCGCCTTTTCGAGATAAGGAATAGCCAGTTTTAACGTTTCAAGCTGCTGGTCGTATTCCTCCAACTGCGCCGCCTGCTGGCTGTAGCAGAAGCCTACAAAGGTATTCACCAGCGCCACCTTACCCGTGTCCTCCTCGTCGCAGGAGAGGGCTTTTTGGAAGTTGGTCAGCGCCTCGTCGTAGACCTGATCGTTCATCGCGTTCTGCCCTTTCATAGCCCACGCGGTGAAGTTATTCGGGTCAGACTGCAAGCATTGTTCGATAAGAGCCTCCTGCTCCGCCGTTTGTCCGAGGTTGGCATACATATTTGCCAACTGCGAAAAGACGTTCTCGTTCTGCGGATATTGTGCATAAAGGTCTTTGTATGCCTCCAAGCACTTCAGCGAATCCTCCTTTGTCTTGAGGCTTTTCTCGAGGTAATACATCTTCAAACTCAGTCCGTCGTTGAGCTTCTCGGGGTCTTCGAGCACGATGTCGGTGAACTTCAATGCGAGGTCAACATCGCCGGAGTTGAACACGGAGAGGGACACCACGCGCGCCACTTCGGAGATATAGGGATCCGCCACGCCGTCGGGCGACAGCTTCTTTGCCGCTTCCGCCTGCTCTGCAAACAGGTCCGCCTTGCCGGAAACGACATAAAGCGTGTAGTAAGAAGTGGCAAGATCGTTGTCGTCTTTCTCCTGTGCGTCCTGCCCGCCGTTGATGAGTTGCACGCGCAGATTGTACAGGCGGTCGCCGTTCGCCTTACGGAACTTCGGGGCGACTTTATCCTTTTCGTTCGGCTGGATGTCGTATTTGTCGCACGTTAATGCCGCTTCCAACGCCTCTTTCAGGTTGCTGTAGAACGCCGGCATGTCAACTTCCTCCTTCGGTTCCTGCCCCATTTGCTTCTGCAATTCGTTGGTCTGGATGGCTGTCTGCGCCTTTGACACCTCAGTCATATAGATGTCCGTCAGTTTGTTGTATGCTTGCGCATTCTCCGCAGCACTCATTGTCGCCTCGTTTGCGGATATGAGCGCCTTCACTTCCTCCGCGCTCTTCGACTTCTTAATCTGCTTGAGCGCGTCGGGGTTCTGTGCAAAAGCGGACGCGGCAAACAACGCCACGAGCGCCATAGTCATAATTTTTTTCATCTTATAATTTATTATAGGTTGTAACAATAGTCTATGCAAGGCTCGTGCAAACGAGGGCAATGCAAACTTACTTGCAGATTGCCGAATGCAGCCGAGCGTATGCAAATGTAATCATTATTATGGAAACATTTCAACAAATGATACTTTTCTTGCATTATGCGCCCTCCGACGGTTCCGTGCCGCCTTCGTTCTCGCTCGCCTCGCCGTTGTTTTTCGCCCACTCGGCACGGCTCGCCTCCTCGATGTCAGCCTGTTGCTCGGCACCCATCACCTTGGTTACGGCGGCGATGATGTCGTTCTTCTTCGTCAGGTTGATCAGCCTTACGCCCTGCGTGTTCCTGCCCATGACGCGGCATTCGGTCATCGACAGGCGTATGGCAATGCCGCTCTTATTGATTATCATCACGTCGTTGGCGTCGTTTACGTTCTTGATTGCCACGAGCTTACCCGTCTTTTCGGTGATGTTCATCGTGATGAGTCCCTTGCCGCCGCGGTTGTTACGGAGCGTGTAGTCCTCCACTTGCGAGCGTTTGCCGTAGCCGTTTTCGCTCACCACAAGCACCGTCTCGTTCTGCGCGTCGTTGACTACAATCATGCCGATCAGTGCGTCGTCGTCCTTGCCAAGCCGTATGCCGCGCACGCCCGTCGCCGTTCGTCCCATCGCGCGGACTGCTTTCTCGTGGAAGCGCAGGGCGTAGCCGTTGCGGCTGGCAATAATAAGCTCGTTCTTTCCGTTGGTCAGACGCACGTCAACAAGTTCGTCGCCCTCGTCCAAACTGATAGCTATCACGCCGTTGGCACGCGGACGGGAGAACTTCTCCAATACGGTTTTTTTCAACGTGCCGTACTTCGTAGAGAAGAGGACATAATGATTATTGATGAATTCGCTGTCGTCGAGCGCGTTAGGACGCAAGCGCAGGATGTACTGCACTCTGTCGTCGGCGTCGAGATTGAGCATATTTTGTATGGCGCGACCTTTGAAATCCCTGCCTCCCTCCGGCAGTTCATAGCACTTCAACCAATAGCAACGCCCTTTCTTAGTGAAGAACATGAGCGTCTGGTGCATAGTGGCGGGGTAGATCAGTTCCGCGAAATCATTGTCCCTGTGGCGCGCTGCCTTAGCCCCTACGCCGCCGCGCGACTGCTCGCGATATTCGCTCAGAGCGGTGCGTTTCACATATCCGAGATGACTGACCGTAATGACAACGGGGCTGTTCGGGTAGAAATCTTCCGCATTAAACTCGTGTTCGGCGGGGATAATCTTCGTCCGGCGCGCGTCGCCGTATTTCTCCTTGACCTCGATGAGCTCGTCTTTCATCACCTTCTTGCACAGCTCCGGGTCGTCGAGAATGCTCTGCAAATACTTTATCTGCGCAAGAATATCGTTGTATTCGTTGTGCAGCTGCTCCATCGAAAGTCCGGTCAGCTGCGACAGACGCATATCAACGACGTACTTTGCCTGCACCTCGTCGAACGCGAACCGCGCCATCAGCTTCTCCATTGCCTCCGCCGGCGTGCGGCTGCCGCGTATGATATGCACCACCTCGTCGATGTTGTCGCACGCGGTGATCAATGCTTCCAACAGGTGCGCACGCTCCTCAGCCTTCTTCTTGTCATACTTCGTGCGGCGTATCGTTACCTCGTGGCGGTGCTCCACAAAGTACTTTATGCACTCTTTCAGCGTAAGCAAGCGCGGCCGTCCCTTTACTAATGCAATCTGATTAACCGAGAACGAGCTCTGTAAGGCGGTCATTTTGAAAAGCTTGTTGAGTATGACGTTCGCGTTGGCATCGCGGCGCACATCGATCACAATGCGCATTCCTTGCCGTCCGGTCTCGTCGTTAGCATTGGTGATACCGTCGATTTTGCCGTCCTTCACCAGCTCTGCGATGTACTCAATCAGCTGCTGTTTGTTCACGCCGTACGGGATTTCGGTGATGACAATCTTGTCGTGCGTCTCGCCGGTCTCAATCTCCGCCTTGGCGCGCATCACTATCCTGCCGCGTCCCGTCTCGTATGCGTCGCGCACGCCTTGTAGTCCGTAGATGTACGCACCTGTGGGGAAGTCCGGCGCGGGGATATATTTCATCAGCCCTTCGGTATCAATCTCCGGGTCGTCGATATATGCGCAGCAGCCGTCGATCACCTCGCCGAGGTTGTGCGTGGGGATGTTTGTCGCCATACCCACCGCGATGCCGTTGCCTCCGTTGACAAGTAAGTTGGGCACTTTCGTAGGCATCACCGTCGGCTCCAACGTGGTATTGTCGAAGTTGGGCTCCATATCGACGGTCTCTTTCTTAATGTCGTCCATGATATGCTCGCCCATCTTAGAAAGCCGGCACTCGGTATAACGCATTGCCGCAGCACCGTCGCCGTCGACCGAACCGAAGTTGCCTTGCCCGTCGACAAGGGTGTAGCGCATATTCCAATCCTGCCCCATGCGCACCAACGCGCCGTAAATGGAACTGTCGCCGTGCGGGTGGAACTTACCCAAAACCTCGCCCACGACGCGCGCGCACTTCTTGTAAGGCTGCGTGCTGACATTGTTGATGTTCATCATTCCGAAGAGGATGCGGCGGTGAACGGGCTTGAAACCGTCGCGCACGTCGGGCAATGCACGCGCCACAATTACCGACATGGAGTAGTCGATATAGCTCGACTTCATCTCCTCCTCAATATTCACTCTGAGTATCCTATCCTGATCGATAGTCTGATTATCTTCCATAGGTCGTTATGATTTGATTATTCGTTTATTGTTTATGCTCTTGGCTTTTGCCGGAAAATCGCATTAGAGGCGCTTTATTTTCGCTCTAAGACGTTCCGGACTTATTCCGACGGTTCAAAATTACCGGTTTTCGGCGAAACAAAAAAGGCTTAAAACGAAAATAAAACGCTGTCCGCGCTGCCGGAAATCATTTTTAACAGTTGCAAAAAAAGAGGCAACCGCTATTGGCCGCCTCTCCTTTGGTATACTATACAGAAGAACTGTTTCTAAAGTTTATTTGAAGTAGTTCTTAACTTCCTCGTTGGGAATCATCTTCTCGTCGAAGACGTAAGCACCCGTCTGGGGGTTCTTCACCATCTTTATCACTTTCGTGTAAGCGCGTCCTTCCGACGAGCCCTCGTGAAGTGTAGCGACCGCTTTCTTTGCCATAGTTTTTGGTTTTACAGGGTTTGATAATGCGTGTTCTTATTATTTAATCTCCTTGTGCAGAGTCATCTTCTTGAGAATCGGGTTGTATTTCATCAACTCAAGCCGCTCGGGAGTGTTCTTGCGGTTCTTTGTCGTAATATACCGACTTGTGCCGGGCATACCGCTTGCTTTGTGTTCGGTGCATTCGAGAATAACTTGCACCCTGTTGCCCTTTGCTTTCTTTGCCATAATATGTTATTCGCTTAAAACTTTAATGTCTTTCCAGTCGCAGTAGCCTTTGCTCACAGCCTGCTTCAGAGCTGCGTCGAGACCCACCTTGTTGATATGTCGCAGACCGGCGGCGGTAAGGCGGAGGCTGACCCAACAACCCTCCTCAACGTAGTAGAACTTCTTTGTAAACAGGTTGACGTCGAAGCGGTGCTTCGTGTGATGCATGGAGTGAGACACCCTACACCCCGTTTGCGGTTTCTTTCCCGTAATCTGGCAAATCCTTGACATGGCTATTTTCGTTTTTTATTTGTCCTTAAAAATTATGCTTTGACTGACTTTCGCCAATCGGGGTGCAAAGTTATGTAAAATAATTAACGCGACAAAGGAATGCCTGCCCTAAACTTTCAAATTAAGATTTTTTAGATTTTGCCGTGCCGGAACCGGACTGTGATGAGGCAATAAAGCGGCAGAGGAGGGTCAGCGCGGCATGGGCGGCATTGTCAAGATTAGCCTTACGCCCATTGTCTTCCGTGAGGCGGAGGGTCTGCCGGTCGGTTTTGCCGCTCACGCAGATCCATATCGTGCCGACGGGAATTGCCGCCGTGCCGCCGCCGGGACCCGCCGTGCCCGTGAGAGACACCGCATAATCCGTTTTCAAAAGCTCGCGCGCCCCCCGCGCCATCTCGATTGCCACCTCCTCGCACACCGCCGTCTGCTCCTCAAGAACGTCGTGCGACACGCCCAACAGCCGCTCTTTCACCTCATTACAATACGACACGACGCCGCCCTTGAAATACTCCGAAGCGCCGCTCGTAGCCACTATCGCCGCCGCCACAGCACCGCCCGTGCAGCTCTCCGCCGTAGCAACACACTGCCCGCTACCATGAAGCAGTTCAAACAGTTGCTTGCTTAATTTGTCCCTTTCCATATCGACTTAAAACAATTTTCTTCATCGCAAAGGTAGGAATAAAAGGCCGAACGGGAAAATGCCGCGCGGCTAATGATTTGTTAACATCTAATATGTTTTGTTTATTTGCCAAATCCGCCGGCAAGCATTATCTTTGCAGAGCGATGAGACAAAATACTTTATATAAACCCGCTTAAACTACTCAAAATGAACGTGTTAGCAAAAATATTCAGGCGCAAAGACGCGGCACCGAAAAAGGGCGGCATGGAGGATTATATGATGCTCGTGCGCGTGTATTTTCAGGCGGCAATCGCGTCGGCGGTGGGCATAACGAACCTCGCGATGTTCCCCGATTTGCGAATGTTTAAAGCCACTCTCCACGTGCCCACGCAGAACAACAAGCTCGGGGCGGGCGAGAAGACGGCGTGCAAAAAAATGATGAAAGAGCTTTACAAAACCGACGACACATTCTTCAAAGAGATCGACCAGAGCATTCGCCGCAACTGCCGCAAGATTCAGGATGCGCAGACGTATCTTATTCAGTTTCAAGGCTTTTCGCAAGACATAATGATGCTGCTCGGCAACTTGATGAAGTTCAAACTGCGCCTGCCGTCGTTCCTCAGAGGTGCGCTGCGGGCGATGACCGAGAAGACGGTAGACAGCATTTTCGACAAGAACGATTTTTCCGACGCCGAAGTGATGAGCACCGCCGTAGCCATCCGCAAGTACAACAACCGGCTCGGGTTCAGCCGCAAATGGGTGTCGGCGTACGTCTTCCAAGTGGTGATGCTCGCAAAGAAGGAGCCCGCGAAGAAGCAAGACGATTAATTCAAACGACCGATATTCCTCATAAAATTGCAAGGATATTGCAAAAATGAAACAAAAACATTAAATTTGTTGGCAAATTCGTAAAACAAATGGCATCGGGCAATCCCATCTTGACCACCTTCGAAACGCGGCTCCGGCAGCTCATCCTGCAATATCGCGAGGCGCAAAGAGAGAGTAGGGGGCTTCGCGAGGAACTGGCGCGGAAGGCCGACGAGATAAGGCGGTTGCACGACGACATGGCGCAGTTGCAGCGCGATTACGACAACCTGAAATTAGCGCGGATGCTCGAGGTCTCCGACGGCGACATCGAAAAGGCGCGCAGCCGTGTGGCAAAGCTCATCCGCGACGTGAATAAATGCATTACCTACCTAAACGAAAATAGCTGAAACGGCTATGGTTGGCGACAAAGAACGAAGAATCACACTCCATCTCTACGATACGGACATCACGGTGAACATCCCCGCCAGCGAAGAGGAACTCTACCGCCAAAGCGAGAGGCTCATCAC
Organism: Prevotella sp.; assembly: GCA_021204905.1. Classification (GTDB taxonomy): domain Bacteria; phylum Bacteroidota; class Bacteroidia; order Bacteroidales; family Bacteroidaceae; genus Prevotella. The sequence goes on along the minus strand of JAJPYN010000008.1, from coordinate 121,444 downwards.
CGACGCGATGAACACGTATTCGTCAATGTACAAAGGCGTGAACACCGAAAAAGAGATACAGTATATGGCACTCGTCGACATCGCGCTCCGCCACGCAAGATTGCAAGCGAGCAAGGACGTCGAGCCATACGAGAATATTCTTTCTAAGCTGACTTCGGAGATAGAAGATGCATTGAAGTGAATTTAGAAATAATATTTTTTAACAACAAATAAGCCAAAAATATGGAATTAACGATTATAGTCGTTGCCGTAGCTTTCATACTCGGAGGCGCGGCGGGGTACCTGATATTCCGGTACGTTATAAAAGGGATTTACAGCAAAATTATCGCGGAGGCGGAGAAGGAAGCCAACGTTGTGAAAGAGAAGAAATTGCTCGAAGTGAAAGAGAAGTTTCTTAACAAAAAATCAGAATTGGAGAAAGAGGTGCAGCAACGCAGTCAGAAAATTCTGCAAAACGAAAACAGGCTTAAGCAGCGCGAACTGTCGCTCAACCAGAAACAGGACGAACTGGCGCGGCGCAGGCAGGACATGGAGCGCGACGAGCAACTGCTTGACAACGAGCGCAAACAGGTTGTCGCAAAGCAGCAGGAACTCGACAAGATGCAGGTTCGCGAGCGCGAGAAACTCGAAGAACTGTCGGGCCTGAACGCCGAGGAACTCAAGCAGCGGCTCATCGAATCGCTCAAAGACGAGGCGCGCTCCGACGCACAGAGCTACATCGACGAGATCATGGACGAGGCCAAGCTCAACGCCAACCAGCAAGCTAAGAAAATCGTCATCCAGACCATCCAGCGCGTCGCAACGGAAACGGCCATCGAGAACTCCGTCTCCGTCTTCCACATCGACAACGACGAGGTGAAAGGCCGCATCATCGGGCGCGAAGGACGAAACATTCGCACGCTCGAAGCAGCCTGCGGAGTGGAAATCGTGGTCGACGACACGCCCGAAGCAATCGTCATCTCCGCCTTCGACCCCATCCGCCGCGAAACCTGCCGCCTCGCGCTGCATCAACTCGTTGCCGACGGCCGCATCCATCCCGCGCGCATTGAGGAGGTTGTCGCGAAAGTGAAGAAACAGCTCGAAAACGAGATCATCGAGACAGGCAAACGCACCACCATCGACCTCGGCATTCACGGCCTGCACCCCGAACTGGTGCGCATCGTCGGCAAGATGAAATACCGCTCGTCATACGGTCAAAACCTGCTCCAGCACGCGCGCGAGACAGCCAACCTCTGCGGCATCATGGCGGCCGAGCTCGGGCTTAATCCGAAGAAGGCCAAACGCGCCGGACTGCTCCACGACATCGGCAAGGTACCCGACGAAGACACCGAGCTGCCGCACGCCATCTACGGCTCGAAAGTGGCGGAGAAATATAAGGAAAAAGCCGACATTTGCAATGCCATCGGAGCCCACCACGACGAGATGGAAATGCAAACGCTGCTCGCACCGATTGTGCAAGTGTGCGACGCCATCTCAGGCGCACGCCCCGGCGCAAGGCGCGAAATCGTGGAAGCATACATCAAGCGCCTCAACGACCTCGAAGCCATCGCCATGTCGTACCCCGGCGTAACGAAAACCTACGCCATCCAGGCCGGCCGCGAGCTGAGAGTGATAGTGGGGGCTGACAAACTCAGCGATGACGACACCGAGAAACTGTCGGGCGAAATAGCAACGAAAATACAAAACGAGATGACCTATCCCGGACAAGTGAAAATCACAGTCATACGCGAAACGCGCTCGGTAGCATATGCAAAATAAACAGTTTTTAACAAAAGCAAAACAAACTATTGAAACGAACCGAACAATGAAAACGCGTATTCTTCTCGCAGCATTGTTAAGTGTTTTAGTAGCAACTAAGACCTTCGCGCAAACAAACATAACTCGTTCGCAATCAACTGTTTACATGACGCGCGACATCTCGCCCGAAGCACTCGTGAAGATTTACGAGGCGCTCGGCATAGAGGCCCACGGGCGCGTCGCAGTGAAAATCAGCACAGGCGAGGCCGGCGGCGAGAACTACCTTAAACCCGAGCTCATCACGAAACTCGTCGATAGAGTAGGGGGAACGATCGTCGAGTGCAACACCGCCTATCAAGGCTCGCGCAACACCTCCGAAGCCCATTGGCAAACCATCCGCGAACACGGCTTCGACGCCGTCGCCGCTGTCGATTTGATGGACGAACAAGGCACCGTCCGCATCCCCGTGAAGGACAAGAAACATATCAAATACGACATCGTCGGCTCGCACCTGCCAAACTATACCTTTATGGTGAACCTCGCGCATTTCAAAGGCCACGCGATGGGCGGCTTTGGCGGAGTGTTAAAAAATGCTTCCATCGGCGTCGCATCGGCCGAAGGCAAGGCGTACATCCATTCCGCAGGCGCCACGCAAGACCCCGAACAATTGTGGGATAATTTCATCGCCAAACAAGACGATTTTCTCGAAGCGATGGCCGCCGCCGCGCAAGCCGTACACAACTATTTCGGCAAAGGTAACATCCTGTATATCAATGTGATGAACAACATGAGCGTCGACTGCGATTGCGACAGCCATCCCGCCGAACCGCTGATGAAAGACATCGGCATCCTCGCCAGCACGGACCCCGTCGCGCTCGACAAGGCCTGCCTCGACCTCGTCTTCAACCACGTCGCTTCGCAGAATGACGACAATGCGCCGCTCATCGAACGAATAAACCGTCAGCACGGCACGTACATCGTCGATTACGCCGAGAAGATCGGGCTCGGCACAAAGTCCTACAAGCTCGTCTCCATTGACAACGACTAATTAATCTCCGGAATTCTCATTTAATCCCTCCTTGTCCGAAATTCACATAATCGGCATTATGATAAATAGCGTGTTTGGGGAATACTTTTTACTTACCTTATAGTTGCTACACACTACTCTACTTATTTAGCCTACTATCTGGTTTAACTTGCTTTGTAGCGAGCAATTACTTACTACTTAAAGGAAATCGAAGCCGGCGGAATGCGTGGCGGCAACAGCGGCGACGCGGTTCTGTTCGCTTGTTTCTGCAAAGCGGATCAGCGCATTCATTGCGGCGCGCCGGATTGCGGGACTTTCATCGCTCAGGCAATTGACAACTATCGCAAGAAACTTGCGAGCGCGAACAGCGTCAGGTTCAACGTCCGGTTCGTTGCCGGGTTCGTTGCAAGGTTCACCGTTCGGTTCGTTGCAAGGTTCAACGTCCGGTTTGTTGCAACTACCGACGCTGTCAATTTTGCGCATAAAGAGCCGGCAAAACAGGTTTAATGCTGCAAGTTTTAGGATGAATTCTTCGGACTCAAGCCATTTTGAAGCTAAATCAATCGCGAACGAAAGATGCTGTAACAGATTGAAAACCAATTGCTCGGCTATTTCTACTTCAACTGTTTCTTTAAGCCATCGATTTGCGGTTTTGGCATCGACTTCGTTAACAGGCATTAACATTGTCGCCAAGATTTTGCACTCGCGCACATCGCTTTGCCATAGCATTTCAGCAAGTTCGGCGTCGGGCTTGTAGCGGCTGGCGAGGCTGCGCAGATGCTGCGTTGAGGCGCCCCACACCACCTTGCAGCGGCAGCCTTTTTGCCGTAGCGACTGCGCTGTTACGACGTCCATGAAGCTTCGCAGTGCGCGCTTAATTTCTTTGGCTTGGTCGCTCGCGGACATTCTTGTTTTGGGTTGTTGCGATGAATGTTTTCAGGTCGGACATGATTCTCGCCACGAGCGTCGAGCGCAGGTAACCCGTGTTTTTTTTGAGCATCGACGAGACGTTTTCCACCGACCGTTCGTAGCACGAAATCTCATTGCTGCGCTGGGTGCGGTGCTTGCTCTGGACGTTGATTTCTGACTCGCGCTGGCGGATGAGCGTGTTGCAGACGGATGTGATGAGCGGCGCGACGATCTCGTTGAAAAGCTGGTGGCCTTGGATGTAGAGATACGTGTCGTCGGGGGTGATGCCGAGTGTGCGGAGTTCGTCTTTGAGCGCGTCGTATTTGCGAAGCGTTTTTTCGCTCATCGTTCGTTCGAAATGCCTTGTCTTTACTGCCGCTTTATGCCCCACCCTATTGACAACTTGGGCGAGTTCGCGCTTCGTGATTGCGCCCGTTTTTATCACGTTCATGAAGTCGGAAATGTCGAACCGCGCATACTCGGGATGGCGGCAAAAAAGGACGCTCCAGACGAACAGCGGGTAGATGGCGCGCGAGAAATCGGCGAGGAAGGCCTCGAAGTCAATTATAGCTGGCGAATCGTTGAGTGCGACGGCAACGCAGACATCGTGGAGCGAGGGCGCCCAGCACTGCAGATTTTCGATGGAATAGGCGTAGGTGTGAAAGACGTAAGGGCTGGTGATGACGGTCCTCGAAAAGTCGTTGCAGCCCTGCCGGAGGTAGTCGTAATCGGCGTCGACGCAAGCAATCATGTCCGGTCCGGCACCTTTCGCGATGGCCGACATCATCGCAGCTTTCTTGCCGCGCTCGAGCTTTTTTTCGTGCGAAGGCAGCGTTACGACGAATTTCAGGCTGTCGGATTCGAGTTGCGAAAGGATGGAGCGCCAGAAGAAGATGTCGTCGTAACTCTCGACGTAGGCCGTCACCTTCCGATAGGCTTTCTTCCCCGCCAGAGCATTAGCCGCCGAGAAATATTTCGCGTTAACGTACTTCCCTAAACCGTTCATAATCAATAAGTTATGAATTTACTTCGATGTCGCTCACCTCGGTAACGCGGTCCATCCAACCGTTCATAATCACCGCCGGAGAGTGCGTGGTGAGGATGATTTGCACGTTGGGGTTGAGCTGCAAAATGGTGTCGATGAGCTGCTGCTGCCACTCGACGTGGAGCGACACCTCGGGCTCGTCCATGAAGAGCGTGCAGGGCTGCATGTCCTCCACCAGCACGGTGAGCATGATGACGAGCAGCTGCTTCTCGCCCGACGATAGCTGATGCGGCAGGAGCACCTCGCCGAGTTGCATGAGCCGGATCTCGTTCTCGCTGCGGATGACCGTTTTCTTCGTGTCGGCGAAAAAATGGTCGATGAGGTCGTGAAAAAGCTTCTTTTGCGACGAGATCTGCTGCGCTTTTGCGGCGGCGTCGATGTTACCGCTTTGGAGTTCTTCGATGATGCGGTTGCCAATGTTTACTTGGTAATCGAGGAACCTGCGCTGCAACGTGTAAAGCTGCCAATCGAGCTCGGTGGCGAGCGTGAGGTTCATCTTCGCGAGAACGTCGGAGTTGATCAGCGGGCGGTCGAACGAGCGGATGACATCGTAGCGGATGGCGTTCGCGCCGTCGGGACTGCAGTCGAGGCTGACGCCTGTCGCCTCGTAATCGGGCAGCGCGCCGTCCTTGCCGATAGCGCGGATCACGCGGTTGAGAATGGTGCTTTTGCCGACGCCGTTGACGCCGCTGAGCACGTTCACGCCGCTTTGCAACTGCCAACGGATGTGCTTCGTGCCCGACCATAGCGAGTCGATTTCGATTTGTTGAATGTAATCAGCGTAATTTTGCATATTATTTAGCTTTCAATGTTAAGATAATTAACTTTTGGATATGTTTTCAAAGGCGAGGTCGCAGATGGCGAAGAGGTCGGTGGCGGACACGGGCAGGTTGCAAAGTGAGGTTTGTTCGCGGAGCAACGAGGCCAGTTCGCGCGGCGTGAGCGAGGTGTCCGCGATGAGTGCGCTGAGGACGGCGACGGCATCCGACTTCGCGTGCGACTGCCATAGCGCGAGTGCTTGGCGGATGCGGCTTTCCTTGCTCAGCACGCCGTCGATAGCCGCAAATGTTTTCGCCGCCTCCTCCGTCTTGCCGCTTTGCAGTTGCGCCCACGCGAGTGCCTGTTGCAATTGGGGGTTCCGCTCGTCGGCGTAGGCAAGTTTGTAGAGCGTTTCGGCGGCGCGCTTCGTGTCTTTTGTTTGCAGGCAGCACAGCGCGAAACGATATTCCTCGCCGCTCGTGTCGGCATCTTTTGCCATCGCGATGTACGCCGCGTAGAACTTTTTCGCAAGGGCAAAATCGGGCACGAGCGCGGCCGTCTCAGCCATCTGCCGAACAAGCACGGCGTTGTCGGGTTCGAAGGCGAGCGCCTGCCTGAAACGCTCTAACGCCGAAGAATAATTGCCCCGCCGATGGTCTGCGAGAGCCTTAATTTTAAGATAAGAAATGTTAAGTTCGTCGAATTGACCGTCCAAAAGTTTGTTAATAGACGCAAAGTAATTTCTGCGAAGCAACTGCCGCGCGATGGTGAGCAAGTGGCCTTTTTCGTCGAAAAGCTGTTGCAACGGGCGCCACGCGAAAAAGACGAGCGCGCTTTCGTTATCGAACGGGTTGCGGAATTCGTTCTTCATCGGTGCGAGGGTGAAAAAGCGGTAAAGGTCCTGTAAATAAAGGCGTCGGCGGTAGGCTGTGTCGCGCGGTTCATCGCTGTCGAACTCGCCTGAGGCCTCACCTTTTTTCAGCAGTTCGAGCAACTGCGGCGGAATTTGCCCTGCCACGCGCGAGAATGTCAGGTAAAAGCTGTATTTGTCTGAGTCACAGAACGTTTGCGCCTCCATCAACCGCGCGATGACAGCCGGTTCGACGCCGCCCGTGTCAAGCTCGGCGATGGCGGGATGGGCAAGCGAGAACGGCATGAACCAGTTCGCGAGCGAGTAGAAAAACGGGAAGCGCTTGGCTTTTGCGAAGCCGGAGAAGAACACGTCGGCGCCGTCGTCGCGCATGCGCCGGATGCGGTCGAGGCTTGCTTCGATGCGCTCCATTTCCTGTTCCTCCTTGTCGGGATTGATGATTGCGTCGATTTTTTGCTCGTTCGTCGTTGCGCCGTCAAGCACCTCGCGGCCGCTGCGCAACACGGGCATTATCTCGTTGTCGATGGTCTTGCGCGTGGTCTCGGTGTCAGCGCAAAGCAGCATCTGCAACTGCAGTCCGACGAGGTCTTGCTTGGAGCTTTCGACAACTGAAATATCCTTTAAACAAAGGGCGATCTCGTCGCTGTAAAGGTCGGTTTCGCAGTCGTTCGGCAGCGCGAGGGCGAGGGCTGTGAGGGCGAACTGGCGTATGGCGGCATCGCGATGGCTGCAATAAATTTTGCTCAGGATGCGGAATTTTCGGATGTCGAACAAAGTCTGTTGCGCGAGGAGCATTGCCGAAACGATGAGGCGCGCGTCGTCGGGGGATGTTTTTTCCGAAAGAAGCAGTTCGGACAATGCCTGCTCGTCGGCGGCGGTGAGCGTCAGGGCTGCGAAAACGGTGTCGAACAGCTCGCGGCGGAACGTGTATAAATCGGCGATGCCGGCGGCGTTTTGCGCGGTTTCCTCGGCCAGTTGCGCGAGTTTCTCCCCCACCCCGCCAATAGCCACGCGACTTTTCGCCGCACTCTCCTTCGCTTGTTTCAGCGCGCGGTTTTCGTCAGCGAGATTGCTTTCCGCCATGCGCGACGCCACCTCGTAAGCCCCTGTTTTCAGCTCGTGATAAAGCGCGTCGCGGCGGTTGTCGTTGTAGCCCGTGAGCAGGTATTGCTTCATGAAATAATAGTTCGACGCGAGGGCTTCGAGCTCCTGCTGACGCTCGGTCATGCGGCACTCGGCAGCGAGTTGCGAGAGTCCCCGGAGCGTGCTTCCGAGGCTGTCGCTATTGATGTTTTGGCGTATATTAAAAAGTGTTTCGTTCATTCTTCAAGGTATTTTCTTGCGATGGCCCGCAGCGTGTCGCCGGGCGCTTTTGCGTGTGCGAAATGAATGTCGGGCAAGCGGCGGATGACGGCGGAATCGGCGCCGCAATATTCGGTGAGTTCGGCGTCGAAAGCGCGGAGGCCGTACTTGTTGATTGTATCGCACGCCATCGAGTAAATCTTCGCGAGTTTCGCAGCTGTTGCCTCGCCGCCGGGCTTGTTGACAAAGGCTTGCCGGAGGGCGAGCACGCCGAGTTTAAGGCCGTATTTCTCCGACGAAACGAGCGGTTTATGGCCGGCGATGAGGGCGCGCGCGGCGTAGGGTTCGGGCAGCCAGAGACCGTCCATCTCATTGTTTAACAGCATATTAAGCCGCAGCTCGACATTGTTGATTTGCACTTTGAACATCGGTGCGGCGGTCTTCACGCCGGCGAAGGTGCGGTCGGTGAGGTAATCGGTGGCGGAGAAGCGCGTCATGGCCACCATTTTGTCGCCGAATTGCTGGAGGCGGTTGAGGCGCGCGGCGCGGTTGGAGACCAGTGTCCATTGGGCTTCCGTCGAGGTTATGACGCGCAAGGCGAGCGAGTCTTTTTTCTTCAACTGCTCAACGCGGATGATGTCGGTGAATGCGCCGTCGACGGTGCCGCCGATGAGTGCCGTGTCGATGTCCAGATGCGAGGCGAAGCGCGCGAGGTTTACGGCGAGGCCTTCGCTTTCGAACAGTCCGCGCTTGGCGGCAACGAAGAAGGGCAGCGCGTCGATTGCCGGCACGTAGGCGATGCTGACGATGGTGTCGGTGTCGGCTGCGTTTGCGGCGGGTGCGGCTTGCTGCTGCTTGCGACCGCAGGAAGCGGCGAGCGTCAGGCTGGTTAGAACTATCGTTGCGGCGAAGTTTGCGGCGCGAAAAGGCTTCATTTTTGTCGGGTTCGTTTAAGCGTAAAACACTTTCTGCAAAGGTAGTGAAAGGCGTTCAAAGTGCAAACAAATTCATTCGTTTTAATAAGCGAATTGTTTGCCGGGCGCGGCGAAATTGCTACCTTTGCAAAATTAATGAACGCCCGAAGACATACGCTGCTGAGCCGGTGGTTGTTTGCGATAATTTTTCCGGCTCTTTTCCACCCCGCGCAATCGTTTGCGCAGGAGTATGACATCGACGTTTTAACGCGCATTTTCGCTGATTCAACAGTGCTGTCGGCGACGGAGGTGAGCCTTGTTACTTGCGAGCCCTTCGACCGTGTTTACAGCCTTTACGGGCACACCGGACTGCATATTTCTTCGCCCGAAGCCGGCATCGATCTGCTTGCCAACTGGGGCATTTTCGACATGCAGCAACGGTTTTTCATCCTGCATTTCACGCTCGGGCTGACCGACTACCGGATGGACATCGAGGACTGGGGCTGGTTTTGCTACCGCTACGAGCATTACGGTTGCGGCATCTACGAGCAGGTGCTGAACCTGAGCCTTGCGGAGAAGCGGCGGCTGATTGATTCGGTTTTGGAGAATTATAAGCCGGAGAACCGCTATTACCGCTATAATTATTTCTTCGACAACTGCACGACGCGCGTGCGCGACATTGTTGAAACGGCGGTTGGCGGTGAGGTGAATTATCCTGCGCGCGAAGGCCGCTCGTTCCGGCAGCTGATCCACGACTGGAACGACACGCATCTGTGGGCGCGCTGGGGCAACGATTTTCTGCTTGGCATTCCCGCCGACCGGAAGGCCACGTCGCGCGAGGCGCAGTTTCTGCCGTTCAACCTCAGCGGCGATTTCGAAGGGGCCGTTGTCGGCGGCAAAAAATTAGTTAAAACAAGCCGGTGGGTTGTCGCGCCGATGTACGACAAAGGCACTAACAGCTTTGCCGACGAGTATCTGCTCTCGCCTGCGGGTGCGGCAATCGGCTACCTTGTGCTGCTCGTTTTGATCTACGCCATTGAGGTGCGTTACCGCGTGCGGCTATGGCTGTTCGACGCGCTTGTGCTGCTCGCTACGGGCGTGCCGGGCTTGCTGCTTTTCGTATTAATTTTCTCGCAGCATCCGGCAGTGAGCCTTAATGCTCAGATACTGATTTTCAATCCGTTAGCTCTCGTTTTCTTACCTTTCATACTTCGGAAATTATTGCGCGGCGAAGGCTGCCGGCTGCTTACGGCACTGGCGGTTATGGCGGGCGCGGGCATCGTCTGCGGCATGACGCTCCAGCATTTTTCCGAAGGCACGCTCACATTGGCACTGTTTTTGATAATGACATATCTGCGCCGCACAGGTGCAACAAGAACGAATGAAACGCAACAAACAACATAACGCGCCGCTGCGCACGCTCGGTACGGCATCGCTCGCCACGTTGTTACTGGCCGCGGCGAACAGTCAGGCGGTTCACGCGCAACAGTTTACAGCGGCTCCGCGCCTTGTGGTGAACATCGCCATCGACCAGCTGCGCACCGACTATTTAGAGCAGTTCTCGCCGCTTTACACCACGGACGGTTTCCGCAAACTGTTGACGGAAGGGCGCGTTTACGAATCGGTGAGCTACACGTTTGCGCCTGTCGACCGCGCGTCGGCTGTAACGTGCGTTGCCACGGGCACCTCGCCGCATTACAACAAGATCACCTCTCAGCAATGGCTTCCCCGCGGCACGTCGCGCCCGTCTTACTGCGTTTACGACAAGCATTTCGTTGCCTCGCCCGCGAATATTGCCGTTTCCACGATTGGCGACGAGCTGAAGGTTGCGACTGCCGGCAGCGCGATGGTTTTCGGTGTCGCCGCCACGCAAGATGCAGCTATCCTCTCGGCCGGACACGCTGCCGACGGCGCCTTTTGGATTAGCGACATCTCGTCGGTTTGGGCCACTTCCGCCTACTATCCTCACGCTGCGCAGGAATGGATTTCGGCCTTTAACAAAGAGAAATTTACCCCGCAGAAAGAGGTTGCGAACGACGCTGTGGCACGCCTCGCGCTGGGTTGTGTCAGCGATTTCGCGATGGGCAAGGACGATGCCACCGATTACCTCGCCGTAACGCTGTCGGCCGGGCTCGGGCAAGGCATGGGTCGCCGCGCGGAGATGGAGGGCATTTACAAAGGTCTCGACAACACGCTTGCGACGCTTGTTAAAGGCATCGAAGAGCGTGTGGGCAAAGGTCAAGTGCTGTTTGTCGTCGAGGGCACGGGTTACAGCGAAGAGCCCGACGTCGATTACGCAAAATACAAAATCCCGACGGGCACATTTTACATCAACCGCACGGCGCAGTTGCTCAACATGTACCTCTCCGCCGTTTACGGCAGCGGCGCGTGGGTGGAGGCTTATTACAAGAACCAGATTTACCTCAATCACAAGTTGATTGAGACGAAGAAGGTGAGTTATTCCGAGCTCATCGGCCGCGCGGAAGACCTGCTGCGGACGGCCTCGGGCGTGGCATCGGTGAGCCTCACGCCATACGACACGGCCATCTCCGGCGACCTGTGGATAGAGGTGAACCCGGGTTGGCGCATCGTCAACGAAGACACCAATGAGAGCTATGCTTCGCGCACGGCATTCATCCCGTTCCCGGTCATTTTCTACGGCACGAACATCACCGCCGGTTACATCGACAAGGAGATCACCGCCGAGCATATCGCGCCGACCGTCGCCAAGGCCATTCGCATCCGTGCGCCTAACGCTTGCAACACCCTGCCGCTGTTTTAACATTTCGGCTTCGAGTTTAATTAAAGAGTGTTAATTTTTAATCAACGAAATTTTTTAAGACAAACAACAATATGGGCATTGTAAACGTAATGCAGTCGCTGTTCGGCAATAAGGCGTCGCGCGATATGAAGTTGATTTCGCCGATGGTGGAGTTGGTGAAAGCCGAAGAGCCGGCTATACGCGCACTATCTAACGACGAGCTGCGGGCAAAGACAAACGAGATAAGACAGAAGGTGCAAGCCGCCGTGGCGAAGGAGAAGCGGGAGATTGAGGAGCTGAAAGCCACTATCGAAGACACGCCCATCGACGCTCGCGAGCGCATCTTCAACCAAATCGACAAGATTGAAAAGGATGTTTTAGACAAATATGAAAAGGTGCTCGACGAGGTGATGCCCGTCGCTTTCTCCATTATAAAAGACACTGCACGGCGCTTTGCGGAGAACGAGGAGACCGTCGTAACCGCCACTGACTTCGACCGCGAACTGGCTGCCAACCCCGCCAATGATTTCATCACGATAGACGGCGACAAGGCTGTTTACCACAACGAGTGGACTGCGGGCGGCAACAAAATCAAGTGGGACATGATCCATTACGATGTGCAGATCTTTGGCGGAATTGCGCTCCATCAGGGCAAAATCGCGGAGATGGCGACGGGCGAGGGTAAGACGCTCGTGGCAACACTGCCGGTTTTCCTCAACGCCTTGACAGGCAACGGCGTGCACATGGTAACCGTCAACGACTATCTCGCCAAGCGCGACTCCGAGTGGATGGGACCTCTCTATATGTTCAACGGGCTGAGAGTCGACTGCATAGACAAGCACAAGCCCAACTCTCCGGAGCGCAGACGGGCTTACGAAGCTGACATCACGTTCGGCACCAACAACGAGTTCGGCTTCGATTACCTGCGCGACAACATGGCGATTTCTCCCGCCGACCTCGTCCAGCGCAAACATAACTACGCCATTGTGGATGAGGTTGACTCCGTATTAATTGACGACGCGCGTACCCCGCTCATAATTTCGGGTCCCGTTCCGAAGGGCGATGACCAGATGTTTGAGGAGTATCAGCCCCTCGTGGAGCGGCTTGTGGGCGTGCAGCGCACACTCGCAACGCAGTATTTAGCCGAGGCGAAGACGAAGATAAGCGCGGGTCAGAAGCTCCTCGCGGAGGGGAAAAAGGACGCGGGAACGAAGATGACGGAAGAAGGCTTCTTGGCTCTGTTCCGCTCGCATAAGGCTTTGCCGAAGAATAAAGCGCTTATCAAATACCTTTCCGAAGAGGGTATGAAGAGCGGTATGCTCAAGACGGAGGAGTATTATATGCAGAACAACAACCGCGAAATGCCCAAAGCTGTCGAGCCGTTGTTCTTCGTGGTCGACGAAAAACTCAACTCCTGCGACCTCACGGATAAAGGTACGGCGTGGCTCGCGGGTGAAGTGCGCGACGATAAACTCTTCGTCCTGCCCGACATAACGGGACAACTTTCCGAGTTGGAGACAAAGAAAGATCTCTCCGAAGAGGAGAAGCTGGAGAAGAAAGACGAGCTTTTGGCGCATTATGCCGTGCAGAGCGAGCGCGTCCACACCTTGCAGCAGCTCCTCAAAGCCTACTGTATGTTCAACAAGGACGACGAATATGTCGTCATCGACGGTGAGGTTAAGATCGTCGACGAGCAAACGGGACGTATCATGGAGGGGCGCAGATGGTCCGACGGACTCCATCAGGCGGTGGAGGCAAAGGAACATGTCAAGGTGGAAGCGGCTACACAGACCTTCGCTACAATCACGCTCCAAAACTATTTCCGAATGTATCACAAGCTCGCGGGAATGACCGGCACGGCAATCACGGAGGCGGGCGAGTTTTGGGATATTTACAAACTCGACGTGGTGGAGATACCTACCAACCGCCCCGTAATCCGCCGCGATATGGACGACCGCGTATATAAGACCAACCGCGAGAAATATAAAGCCGTCATACAAGAGATTATTGCCATGCGCGAGTCTGGGCGTCCCGTCCTTGTGGGCACTACATCGGTCGAAATATCCGAGCTCCTCAAACGCATGCTCGACCAAAATCGCATACCCTGCCAGGTACTTAACGCCAAGCTTCACCAGAAGGAGGCGGACATCGTAGCGCAAGCCGGACGCTCGGTGAAGGGTACCAAACGGGTCGACGGAAAGGACGAGGAGTGTCTTTTAGGCGTAGTTACAATCGCGACAAATATGGCGGGGCGCGGCACCGATATTAAGCTTTCCGACGACGTGAAAGCCGCCGGAGGATTGGCAATCGTCGGTACGGAGCGCCACGAAAGCCGCCGTGTAGACCGGCAGTTGCGCGGGCGCAGCGGACGACAGGGCGACCCCGGCTCGTCCGTATTCTTCGTGTCGCTCGAAGACAAGTTGATGCGGCTCTTCGGATCGGACCGTATTGCTACAATGATGGACCGTCTCGGGTTCAAAGAGGGCGAACGTATCGAGTCGTCAATGATATCCAAACAGATAGAGAGGGCGCAGAAGAAGGTGGAGGAGAACCACTTCGGCACGCGCAAGCACCTGCTCGAATACGACGACGTGATGAACAAGCAGCGCACCGTCATCTACGAGAAACGCCACCACGCGCTGATGGGCGAGCGGATTGGCATGGACATTGCCAACCTCCTTTGGGACCGTGTGGTCAACATAATCAATACGAACGATTATGTCGGATGCCGCGAGCAGTTCCTCAAAGTGTTCGCTATGGAGTGCCCGTTCACTGAGGAGCAGTTCGTCGGCGGCAAGTTCGAGGAGCTGCAGGAGAATGCTTTCCAATTGGCAATGACCAATTTTACGCGGCGCATGGAGAGAATCCAAGAGGTGGCGCAGCCCGTAATAAAGAGGGTCTACGAGGAGCAAGGCACCGTCTACGAGCGCATTATGGTGCCCATAACAGACGGCAGACACGTCTTCAATATCCCCTGCAACCTCAAACAAGCCTACGAAACGGAGTCGAAAATCGTGGCGAAAGAGTTTCAAAGGGTTATCCTCCTGCATATCATCGACGACTGTTGGAAAGAGAACCTGCGGCAGTTGGACGAGCTGAAACATTCCGTGCAGAACGCTTCCTACGAGCAGAAAGACCCGTTGCTCATATTCAAGCTCGAGAGCGTGAAGCTATTCGACGATATGGTGAACAATATGAACAACCGCATCGCAAGCATCCTAATGCGGGCAGCCATCCCGGAGCAGATTGCCGCAAACCAAGTCCGCGAGGCGCAACCGGAGCAGCATTCGCAGCGGTATGACGAGCATAAAGCCGATGCCGATGCGGTAAGGCAAGGCGGAGGAATGCAGCAAGCTGCGGCGCAAGATACGCGCGAAACAGCACGCCGGCCGGTGCAACCCATCGTCAAAGAAAAGATGCCCGGACGAAACGACCCCTGCCCTTGCGGCTCGGGAAAGAAGTTTAAAAATTGCCACGGGCGAGGGCTTTAAGAAAAAGGTTTAAGAAAAAAGTTAACGTTGAAACAAACCTGAGGCGATTGAAACGAAACTGAGGCGATTGAAACGAACCAAACAATGACAACGGCGTGGGGAACAGCATTCCTGCGCCGTTTTTTAGTAGCAACAAAGATAATCCCAAACTTTTCCAAACTCCGCTCGCGGCGCAGTCAAGCCTCGTAAACGGCCAGCCGCCGCAGCGTTAAAATATGGACGAGGCGGTCGATGGCAACAGCCGCGGCAATGAAAATCATATACAGCAAAACCAACTCGAAAAAGTCAATCTTGATGTTCTCGATGCTCGCCCCGCCAAGCGACACCAGCCCGCGCAGGAACCATTCGAGGAACGTCGCAAGCAACTGGACAAGCCAAAGAAATAAAGCTTTCAACAGCGGTAACCACCAGAAAATCAGCGACATAACCACGCAATAAAGGAACACGGTAACGATCGGCACAGCAACGATATTCGCCAGCAGGAAGTACGCCGCGACGCGACCGAAATAGTAAATCACAAGCGGCATCGTGCCGAACTGCGCCGACGTCGACAGCGCCGCCAACGCCCATAACTTCCTGAAAATGAAGTGGTTAAAGAGAAAATTGAAACTGATTAAACCGTAAATCCGCCCGTAGAGCAGCGCAATCGACAGCACCGACAGCACCGACAACTGGAAACCGATGTCCCAAATCATCAGCGGGTTGCTCAGCAGCATGATCAGCACCGTGACACACAGCGCGTTAACCGACAACCGCTCGCGACCGCCAAGTGCCAGAATAGTGTACAGCGACAGCATCACCGCCGCACGAATCACGCTCGCCGGCATGCCCACGAGAAACGCGTAAAGCCACAGCGACATCACGACAATCACGCTGCCCGCCGTGCGCCCGCAGAGGGTGAAAAACACCATCGACAGCAGCACGTAGATGATGCCCAGATGCAAGCCGGAAAGGGCCAGCAGGTGCGACACCCCCGCGCGCGCAAACACGTCGCGCATCTCCGCTGACAAGGTACTGCGGTCGCCGAACGCCATCGCCGCAACAAGCGCATAGTGGTCGGCAGGAAGATGCTCGTTCAAGTAAAGGTTTAACACTCTGGCGCGAAGTAGCTTGGATTTCAATGCAATACGCTCGAAAAAAGGCAAGGCTTCCACCTCGTTTTCAACCTCGAAAACCGACCGTCGGAAGACGTTCATCTGCGCCACGAGCGAATGGCTCTCCGCCCAGCGCGGGTAGTTGAAATTCGCGGCCGTCTCGAAGTTTTTGAACGGCGACAACCGCCCGCGCATCACGCAGGTTTGCCCTAAATAAACTGCCATCGCGTCGTCGGGCAAGTAGCAACGAATTTTCTTCCCGGCCAGCGCACCGTCGTGCACAAAGACCGTCGCCATCGTGCTGCGTGCTGTTTGCCGCGGCGCGTCGATGATTGTTGCGGTGATTTCCACCGGTTTTTCGGGCATCTCGATGCTGATCCGCATCTTTGCCAGCGTCATGAGGAACATGCCTATGAAAAAGAATGCGGCGAGGGCGGGGTACGGGCGCAGCAGGCGGACATCGAGCACCAGCATGCCGGCCACCGCGCAGACGATGACGAGCAAAAACGACAGCCATAGCGGCGCGAACGGGCAGAAATATTCGGTCATCATGCCCGCCACCGCCACCACCGCCACAGGCATCGCCGGCATGAGTTTAAGGCTACTCGGCATTGGCAATTTCGCTATTTAAAACCGGCATTAAAGCTATTCATTAACGACCTTAACGCTATTCATTAACAACCTTAACGCCATTCGCAACCGGTATTAAAGCTATTCATAATCGGCAATCACGCTATTCATAAAATCCATCGCGGGCTTGGCCGTGCGGAACAGCTCCATCGCGCGGTCCATCCAGTCGGCTTGCTCGTAAAAATCGTCGGGAACCCTGTGCCAGCAGCAATATTCCTTCATTCGCAGGTAGTCGATGAATTCGTAGTCTTTCGGGAAACCTTTCGGGCACGTTTTGAGGTAAGAAATGCCGAAACCCTTCGCCGACATCTCGCTGTATTCGATGAACTGCGGCACGGCAAACTCCCCCGCCCTACCGAAATAATTCACGAATTTCGGGCTTTCGACAATGCTGCGCCAAAGGTCGATATTCGCCATAATCTCGTTGCGGCAAGCGGTAAGAATGTTCGTCGGAAGCCAGTACGACCCGGCGGCGAGGAAGCAGCTATCAGGCTGAAAATGAACGTAATAGCCGCCTTGCAACGACTTCTTTCCCGCGCGGCAGATGTACGTGCCGAAGTTGCGCTTGTAGGGCGATTTGTCGGGCGAAAAACGGATGTCGCGGTAGAAGCCGAACATGCAATCTTTGGGCGAAAGACGAAGCACGTCGCTGTCGAATTCGCCGATGCGCAGGATGAGCTCTTGCGTCATTTTCGACAGTTCCGCGCGCGCCGCATCGTAGCGTTGTTTGTTGGCTCGAAACCACTCGCGATTATTGTTTTCCGCGATGTCGTGCAGGAACGAAAGGATTAATTTGCTGTCCATCTTTGTCTTAAATCTTGCCTTAATTTTTGTTTAAATCCCGCGCCGAAGGGCAAAACGTTTCGAACGGACATTCCGCGCATTTCGGCCGCCGGCTTTGGCAGGTGTAACGGCCGTGGAGCAGCAGCCAATGATGCGCGTCGGCGGCAAGGCGTGGCGGGATGAATTTGTAAAGATATTGCTCCGTTTTCGCGGGTGTCGACGCTGTTTCCGGCACTAATCCGAGCCTGTGGCTTACGCGGAAAACATGAGTATCTACTGCTATCCGCGCCTGTTTGAACCATACCGCGAGCACCACATTCGCCGTTTTGCGCCCCACGCCGGGTAATGATTCGAGCTTCTCGCTGTCGCCGGGCACCTCGCCTTCGAAACGCTCCACCAGTGCCGCAGCCATTTGTTTAAGGTGCTTCGCCTTCGCGTTCGGGTAGCTCACCGACTTGATTAACTCCGCCAAATCATCGCCCGCGCCGGCCATGCTCCTTGCGTCGGGGTAAGCACGAAACAGCGCGGGCGTAACGAGGTTGATCCTTTTGTCGGTGCATTGCGCGCTGAGCATTGTGGCCACGAGCAACTGGAACGCACTGTCGAAATGCAGTTCGGTCGTTACCACCGGCATCGTTTCGGCGAAGTGGCCGAGCACGCGCTCAAAACGCTCTTTGCGGGTCATTTTTCCGGCGTTGCAGCTTGTCTGGTTTGCGCGAAAAGCCTTTTATTTATGCTCTTGCCGCAGGAGGTCGTTGACGGTTTTCACGGGGTTGAACGTCGAGAGCGGCACCTCCACGAAAACGGTGTTCCAGTCGCTCATTGCACCGTTCCACAAGCCCGGCAGTTCGAGCGCTTTAAGATCCTTTCCGCCCTTGCTCTTGAACGAGATGAAGCCCGTTTGCGCATCAACATATTTCGGCAAATCAAAGCTCTCGCCGCGGTAGTTTTTCGTGGCGCAGACGAGGTCGACGGGGTTGAAATGCGTGCCGCCCTTGAACATGTCGACGTACTCCTTGTTGGCCATGTCGATCTGCGTGGATTCCAGTATTTGCAGGGAGGTTGTGCCGTCGGAATTGTACGCGATGAACGGTCCGCCGCCGGGTTCGCCAACGTTGCGCACCATACCGCAGACGCGCATCGGCCGGTTGAGCTTTTTCTTCAAATAAATCACCAGTTCGGTGTCCTCGAGCTCCTTAATATCGTAGCGGCGGCAGAAGAGGTTGCGCTGCAAGAAACGAATCATTTCTTCGAGCTTCTCGTGGTTGTAGCAACCGCTGTCGAGCGTCTCGAGGTAGCCGAACGCTTTCTTTTGCAGACTGATCAAAATGCCCGCGAGCAACTGTTTGTACTCGGTGGTGTCGCCTTTCAGCCGGTCGGGCACAACATTGTCGATATTCTTGATGAAAACCACGTCGGCATCGATGTCGCCGAGATTGGCGATGAGCGCGCCGTGGCCGCCCGGACGGAAGAGCAGCGTGCCGTCGTCGTTGCGGAACGGCTCGTTGTCCATCGTCGTGGCAATCGTGTCGGTTGACGGTTTCTGCTCGGAAAAAGAGATGTTGTATTTCACGCCGTACTTCGCAGCATACTTGTCCGCAGTGGCCGCCACACGCTGTTTAAACAGCTCGAGATGGTCGTGCGAAACGGTGAAATGCACGTTGGCCTCGCCGTCGGCCTGAGCGTAAAGCGCCGCCTCGACAAGGTGCTCCTCCATCGGCGTGCGCGCGCCGTCGGCATAGTTGTGAAACAGTAGCAGGCCCTTCGGCAGCGCACCGTAATTCAACCCTTTTTCGTTTAACAAACAATCGACCACAGCCTTGAAATTGCCCGTTGCCAAAAGCTCGTCGATGCCCGAAGAATAGTTCTTTTTGCAAGCCTCATCGAGCTCATTGAAGAACGCGAACGAGCGGATTCCGGCAAAAAACTGTTTCTCGAAATCGGTCGTCGGCACGTCGTAATCAGCCGTGAGGAACGCAAACAGATTCTTGAACATGCGGCTTGCGGCACCGCTGGCCGGCACGAATTTCACAACCTTGCCCTTGCCCTCGCCGAGGTATTGCTTCCATTCGGCGATGTACTTGCCGCGCTCGCCGTCGTCCGGAGCGAGAATGCCATTGCCGATCTCGGCCGCACCTTTGAGTTTCAGGAAAGGAAAGCCCGTCACTATTTGCTTCAATTGGTTTGCAACCTGCGCCTCGCTGACGCCCATCTTTTTGATTTGTTGCAGGTCTTGTTCTTGTAGCATAAATTATGGTTTTTAAAAAGTTAGATTATTCTTCATTTCAGCGCAAAAATAGAAAATTATTCTGCCAAAGCCCGGAAATCGTAGTGATATTTTCTACAAAACACCCTTCACGGCAGTGTCGATGAATGCCAGTTCCGAAGCTGTAAACGGCGCGGCGGAGAGGCAACCGATGTCGTCCAAAAGTTGCTCCTTGCTGCTTGCCCCGACGAGCACCGACGTAATCTCTTCCTTGCTCAGAAGCCATGCCAGCGACATCTGCGCAAGCGTCTCGCCGCGCTCCTTCGCCATGTCGTTCAACTTGTTTAAAGCCGTTTTCAACGCCGGCGTCAGCACATCGCTTTTCAAGAAAACGCCCTCGGTCATGCGGCTGCCCGCGGGAATGCCGTTCAGATAGCGGCTCGTGAGCAACCCCTGCGCCAGCGGCGAGAAGCAAATAAAGGCGATTTGCCTGTCGGAAAGCATCTCGAACACGCCGTCGTTATCGTGCTCGCGGTCGAGGATGTTGTGCCGGCCTTGGTAGATCAAAAGCGGAACGTCGCGCGCGGCAAGATAATCGATTCCCGTCCGCAGCGCCGCAGCAGGCCAGCGACTGACGCCGACATACAGCGCCTTACCCGAACGCACAATATCCACAAGCGTTTCCAGCGTTTCTTCGAGCGGCGTATCCGGGTCGTAGCGATGGCAATAAAACAGGTCGACATAATCCAAACCCATCCGCGCCAAACTCTGATCGAGGCTCGCCATAAGATGCTTGCGGCTTGCCCCGCAACCGTAAGGCCCGTCCCACATGTCGTAAGCCGCCTTCGTACTGATGAAAAGCTCGTCGCGATAAGGCCGCAAATCCTCGCGCAGAAGTCGCCCCAAACGCGCCTCCGCCGCACCCGGACAAGGCCCGTAATTGTTCGCAAGATCGAAGTGCGTGATGCCGTTGTCAAACGCAGTAAGGGCAATCTCGCGCGAACGCGAATAAGGCGTCGCATCACCGAAATTGTGCCAAAAACCCAGCGACACCTTCGGCAGTTGCACGCCGCTCTTCGGACAGCGCGCATACTCCATCCGCGCATAACGCCCCGCCGCAGCCGTATATTCACTCATACCTTTCAAAATAATGATTGTTCCGCGTGCTAAGTTAACAAAAAAAACGGCAATCGCCGCCGCCTCGAACAGAAAAAATTCGCCGCCGGCAACAGCATTCACCGCATTTGTTTTGAACGTCTTTGCCGCTCCGAAAAATTCACTTAACTTTGCATCGGCAATCTGTTCCGGATTCTTTCCCTGTATTTGAAGCAGTTACGATTGAACCACCTGGGAGGTTGCCTTTTTCATTATACAAAAACAGCTCCCGAACAGCCGTCACTTCTCAACGGGATTAATCCCCGTCAATATCCGTCCGCCCGGGAGCCTCAAAAGCCTAATTATGTCTTTTACAACTTATTCATTATAAATGAGTTGCGCACGTTTGCCGCGGTTCTTTTCGTCTTCGAAAGGATAATCATACCAAAAGTCAATGCTCGGCGGAAGTTGCCGGCGCATCTCAGCCGCCAGTGCCCTACCCTGCTTATGCCAAGCGTCCACATCAAAATCATCTCCGACCTTGCCCTTTACAAAGTCCGTAGCGGCGTAAAAATCATGAAGCCATTTATACAAGCCCGGCACGTGCAAGTTGTATGTCTTTTCGTCAAAATATATTTCAACCGTATCGTCCTTATCCACGTTTCCGCACGAGGCATTTTCTTCGTCCCAAATAAAGGCATTCGCGTCGGCATACATCGTGAGGATATGGTCGGCATACATCTGCCTCAGAGTTGCTTTATCAGCGTTTTTCTCCTTTCGCGGCGAAATGTAATCTTCTATAATCGGCGATTTTATCGAGTTATAAAACACATTCGGCGAAATCCACCACGCGTCCTTCAACTCTTTCGAATAGAAGAAACTAATCCTGCCTACGTTCAGCAATGCCTCGTAAATCTCCCGAATGACCTGCCTCTCCTCGCAAAAACCGAACAAATGATAGCCTTCTCGTGAATGGAAATCATCAGGCCTGACAACGACACTTGCGAAGCTTTTCTCTTGAAATCTCCTTTGCGAACCGTCTTCAGAAACCCACTGATTAACATGTTTACGCCTCATAATGATCTGCGCGGGCGAATCCTCATAACACAGATCAATTGCCGTTTCGCCGGTATAGATATAATGCTCGATGGAATGGCGTATTTTGTCAAGGTCGTTACTCCAATCGGAAAGGTAGGAAGAAAAACAGAACGTGTCCGTACCAATACGTATGGTGTAAGGAATATCAATGTATGACATTTTGCCATTCTCCTTGTCTTCGCCGAACACCATAGAGAACAGCTTGAAAACGAATTCATCCCTGTGAATGTCGCTTATACAAACAGCTTCTTTGCCGTCGATTTCCGTCAATTCTAAATTGAACATACTTTTATTACTTTGGTTTATCGTTTTTCTTTTTAATAAAAGCTCCCGCTCGGTTGGTTAGTTCCTCCCAGGGGGACAAGCCCAACCAAACGAGAGCCGTGATTATGTATCGCGCTGCAAAAGTAACACCCCGCTACGCCACCTATTGACGTAGTAGAAATTATTTTTCGCCCATCGCGCAAAATATTGCACAAAGATAATCACAAATAAAGGTTGCATAATGTTGAAACGTACCCGACAATGAAGGCTGACGCTGCCGACCCGCTTCGCTCGCCAAGTTTTATAGTAGCAACTAAGATAATCTTGCCGCTTTTCAGAAGTCGCGTTTCAATAAATTCCCTTTCGTGATCCGGATGGGATTCGAACCCATGGCCCACAGCTTAGAAGGCTGTTGCTCTATCCAACTGAGCTACCGGACCGAAAACGGCTGCAAAGGTAAGAAATTTGCGTTGTCAGCCGCAACAAGCAAGCGCCGTTAAATATTCTTAACGAAACAGCACTCGCAATGTTAAAAATAAGCAGCGCCCCTATAAGCCGGGTTCTGTTCCTTCGCGTCTGCATCAAATCGACGCCGAAAGCGAGGGCGTTTGTCATTTATCTACGGCGTATGTTGCCATACGTCTCCAGCGTTCTACCCTCCATCGTGTCCGAAAAGGGAACTCGGGCGGACAACCCTCAGACGATGGTTTACGCGAACTTGCAGCCTCCGGTGAAACAGCCGGCACGATCACCCGTGCCGCTGGTGGTCTCTTACACCGCCTTCTCACCCTTACAGGCCGTGCCTGCGGTTGTTTTCTTCTTTCAACCCCCGCCGTTGCCGGCAGCTTCCCGTTAGGAAGCGGAGTGTCCTGCGCTGCCCGGACTTTCCTCCCGCCAATCGCTTGGCCGGCGACAAACCGGGGCACTGCTTTTATGTGAAATTATGTCAAAAATTCAATCGGCCGCTTGCCGATGAAGGCTCTTTTTAGAGCGAAGCTTGGGAATTTTAAGTTTATCGCCCGCCGAAACCGACGTTACGCCGCCGTTGAAAGCCTCGACATAGCACTCCATGCCGTCGCCGAAAAACGCGCGCGAAATGCCCTTGAGCGTCTGACCGGCGGCAACCGTAACGACAGTGTCGAGGCCGGTGATGACATACGCGCCGAGCCTGACGCGCGGGTCGGAATCGTAGTTCATTTCGGCCTTGGGCAATGCGGCGGAATCTTCCAAAATGCCCGATTTTTCCGCATGTTTTGAAGCATCGCCAAGCGAATCGGCAGGCAGAATTTTGCCGGCGGAAGGCTCATTAGCAGAAGGCTCGGAAGCGGAAGGTTGCGCCGGCGAATTATTTGCTAACCCGACGTTTAAGGCTGCGTTCTTGCCGAACCACCCTGCGTTGTAACCATAGTAGCAACTAAGAACTATCGCGAGCAAAACAACAATCGCTGCGGCAATCTTCAGCCAACGGCCGCGCCCTACTCCATCGTCTGCCGCTTCTTCGTCTGCAGCTTCGTCCGCAACCTTGTCCGTTGTTTCTTCTTCGGCTGTTTCCTCGTTCGCAGCCTCGCCTGTTTCAAGCGTTTCGGAGGAGGACAAATCGTTCAAAACAGCCGATTTTTCCGTTGATTCGGCCGGGACAATCTTAGTTGCTACTACAGTCCCGGCTTCGTCCGCCGCCGCCGTTTCCGCAGCCTTAGTTGTCGGGTTCGTTTCAACAACCTTAACATTTGTTTCGACGGCCTTAACATTTGTTTCAACAGCCTTAACGTTTGTTTCAACAACCGGAGCATTTTTTTCAACATCATCCTCGAGCGGCATCTCGGGTTCGCAAGGTATTTCGACCACCGTTTTTTCAACCTCTTTTTCTTCGGCAGAATATTTGCTGTCGATGTCGGAGAAGTCAGTGGCGCCTGCCACTTCGAGCGTTTCGAACTGCTGGAACGGCGAGTTGATGCGGTTGCGCACGGCGGTCTCGGGGGTGAAGACGATGCGCCTGTTGCCGCCGACGGTGATGCGCTCGCGCGTGTTGATGTCGATTGTCTCGCGGACGGTTGTTTCGACGAGTTTGAATGTACCTAACCCTCTGATTTTCACTATCTTATCAATCTCAAGGTTTGTTTTCACGACGTTGAAAAACTCGCGCGCGAAGCGGTCGGCGTCGGCTTGCGAGATGGTGTAGCGGCTGACGAGGCAGCGGCTGAGTTCGCTTATTTTACTCATCGTCGTCCCCTTTCCTTACTTGCTCTTTCCACGCCACGACGGGTCGGAAAATCATGACGAGTTTCGGTGGCACGAGCATGCGCTTTCCGCCAATGTTTACAAGGCGTTCGACGCGTTTTTTGATTTCGAAAGTACCGAATGCCGGCACCTGAACCACGCCGTCGTCGGCCACGCGCGTGAGGAGGCTGTCGAGGAGCGTGTTGAGCATTTTGCGCGTGTCGTGCTGCGTGAATCCGCTTTGGCCCGCCAGTTCGTTGATTAGTTCTTTGTTGTTCATAGTCAGTAGTTTAACATATCTTCACACAACGGCTTCACCATATAAATCGAAGGCTTCGCAGCCGTTCATCCGCACGTTGTAAAATTGTCCTCTCCGCAAGTGTTTATTGGCCTTGACGAGCACTTCGGGGTCTACTTCGGGCGAGCTGTATTGCGTTCTTCCGACGAACCAATCGCCTTCGCGGCGGTCGATGATGACGCGCATGGTTTTTCCGACGAGGCCGGCTTCGGTTTCCGCGGCGATTTCCTGTTGCACTGCCATGAGCCGCGAGAGCCTGTCGCGCTTGACAGTTTCGGGTATGTCGTCGGTGTAATTTTGCGCGGCGAACGTGCCCTCTTCTTCGGAGTAGGCGAAGGCTCCCATGCGCTCGAAACGGGCCTGGCGCACGAAGTCGAGCAGTTCGTTGAATTCGTCGTCGGTCTCGCCGGGAAAGCCAGTCATTAGTGTTGTTCGCAGGAATATCCCCGGCACTTTCTCGCGGATTAAATTTATCAAATCGAGCGTTTGGCTGCGGCTGAAATTCCGGCGCATGGCTTTGAGGATGCGGTCGCTGACGTGCTGGAAGGCGATGTCGAGGTATTTGCACACGTTCGGGCGGCTGCGCATCACGTCGAGGAGCTCGAGCGGGAACTGGGCGGGATAAGCGTAATGCAGGCGGATCCACTCGATGCCGGGCACGCGCGAGATGGCGTCGATGAGGGGTGCGATGCGGCGTGTGCCGTCGATGTCGAGGCCGTAGCCGGTGAGCTCCTGCGCCACTATTTGCAGCTCTTTCACGCCTTGCGATGCCAGACAGCGCACCTCGTCGAGGATGTCCTTTTCGGGCCGGCTTTTCTGCCTTCCTGTTATAGTTGGAATGGCGCAAAAAGCGCAGTGGCGGTCGCAGCCCTCGCTGATTTTCACGTAGGCGTAATGCTTCGGCGTGGCGCGCCATGAGCCGGTTTTCGACGTGCCGCACGCGGGGCCGGTTTGAACTAATGTGTCGGCGAACGCGGGGAAATCGAACTTGCCGTAATAGCTGTCGACTTCGGGAATGGCCTCTTCGAGTTGCGCCAAGTAGCGTTGCGAGAGGCAGCCCATGACGATGATTTTGCCGATTTTTCCGCGCTTTTTCATCTCGCCGAGGCGCAAGATTGCGTCGATGCTTTCCTGCTTCGCGTCCTGAATGAAGCCGCAGGTGTTCACCACAACATATTCGCCGGCGGGAATGCGCGGGTCGTGGCGCAAGGAATAGCCTTTTTGCTGCACCAACCGCGCGAGATGCTCACTGTCGACAAGGTTTTTCGAGCAGCCCATCGTGATGATATCCACCCGCCCTTTTATCATTTTTTTGCAAAAAGAGAATTAACGAATTCCTCGCGGTTGAAGAGCTGCAAATCTTCGGGTTTTTCGCCCAAACCGATGTATTTCACGGGCACGCCGAGCATGTCGGAGATGCCGACCACCACGCCGCCTTTTGCCGTGCCGTCGAGCTTTGTTACGGCGATGGCGTTCACCTGCGTTACGGCGGAGAATTGCCGCGCTTGCTCGAACGCGTTTTGGCCGGTTGTGGCATCGACGACAAGCAATACCTCGTCGGGCGCCGTCGGCAGCACTTTTGCCATCACAGCTTTGATTTTTTTAAGCTCGTTCATCAGGTTCACCTTGTTGTGCAAACGGCCGGCAGTGTCAATCAGCACTACATCCGCGCCCGCCGCCTTCGCCGAGGCCACCGTGTCGTAAGCCACCGATGCGGGGTCGGCGCCCTGCTGCTGGCTGACCAGATGCACGCCTGTGCGCTGCGCCCAGATTGCAGCCTGTTCAACCGCCGCTGCGCGGAAGGTGTCTGCTGCACCGATGAACACTTTTTTACCTGCTTGCGAGAACTGCCACGCGAGTTTGCCGATGGTGGTGGTTTTGCCGACGCCGTTGACGCCGACGACGAGTATGACGTACGGCGCGCCGGTTGAAGGCAGCTCCCAGCCCGAAAGATCATTGCCGTTTTCGGCCAAAAGCGCCGCCACCTCATCGCGCAGGATGGTGTCGAGTTCGGCGGTGGAGACGTACTTGTCGCGCGCCACCCGCTCCTCGATGCGCTTGATGATTTTCAGTGTGGTGTCGACGCCGACATCGCTTGTAACGAGTACTTCTTCGAGGTTGTCGAGCACATCGTCGTCGACCGTGGATTTGCCTGCCACGGCGCGCGCCAGTTTCTCGAAAACGCTTGATTTAGTGCGCGCCAAACCCGTGTCGAGCACCTCTTTTTTCTTTTTGTCGAACAGTCCGAAAATCGCCATTTGAAAATCGTTTTGGTCGCAAATTTAGCAAAAAAAATAATTTATTGAAAAGGAATGTGAACGAGAATTAACGGGTGCGCCGCGCGGGAGGCTGAAAAAACGGCCTCGAGCGTCGATTTTGCCCGATTTCATCGCGTATCAGACTTTTGAACAGGCTTGACTTTCGAGCTTCTTTTTAAGGAATTCTGCCGTAAAACCGACCTTCGCCTCGGCCAACTGCTCGGGCGTTCCCGCGAAGACGATTTCTCCGCCTGCTGTGCCACCGCCGGGTCCGAGGTCGATGACGTGGTCGGCGAGCTTCACGATGTCGAGGTTGTGCTCGATGACGATGACGGTGTTGCCTTTATCCACAAGCTTTCCCAGCACGGCGGCGAGCGCGCGGATGTCTTCGAAATGCAAGCCGGTGGTGGGCTCGTCGAGGAGGTAGAGCGTCTTGCCGGTGTCTTTTCTGGCGAGCTCTGCGGCGAGTTTGATGCGCTGGCTCTCGCCTCCGGAGAGCGTTGTCGACGGTTGTCCGAGTTTTATGTAACCGAGGCCGGTGTCTTGCATTGTCTTGATTTTACGCAGTATTTGCGGGATGTTTTCGAAAAATTCGACGGCTTGGTTGACGGTCATATCGAGCACGTCGGCGATGCTTTTGCCGTGAAACCTCACTTCGAGCGTCTCGCGGTTGTAACGCCGTCCGCGACAGGCCTCGCAGGGTACGGTAACGTCGGGCAGGAAGTTCATCGCGACGGTTTTATAGCCGTTGCCGCCGCATTCTTCGCAGCGTCCGCCCTTGACGTTGAAAGAAAATCTTCCCGGCGCGTAGCCCCGCAATTTCGCTTCGGGCAGCGAGACGAACAGCGCGCGGATGTCGGAGAAAACGCCGGTGTAAGTGGCGGGGTTCGAGCGCGGCGTGCGGCCGATGGGACTTTGGTCGACGGTTACGACTTTGTCAATGTTTTCTATGCCTTCGATAGTTTTGAACGGCAGCGGTTTCTTTAATGCGCGGTAGAAATGCTGCGCGAGGGCGGGCTGGAGCGTGGCGTTGACGAGCGTGGATTTGCCGCTGCCGCTGACGCCTGTTACAGCGATGATTTTGCCGAGCGGGAATGTTGCGTCGACAGCCTTGAGGTTATTGCCCGTGCAACCTTTAATTACAAGGCTTTTGCCCGAGCCTTTCCGCCTTTTCGCCGGCACTTCGATTTCGCGTTTTCGCGAGAGATAATCGGCTGTGAGCGTGCGGCGGCGCAGCATTTTCTGAGGCGTGCCTTGAAAGACCACCTCGCCGCCTTTTCTGCCTGCGCGCGGGCCGATGTCGATGATGTAATCCGCGGCGAGCATCATGTCTTCATCGTGCTCGACAACGATGACCGTGTTGCCGATGTCGCGCAGTTCTTTGAGCGAGGCGATGAGGCGGTTGTTGTCGCGCGGATGCAGGCCGATGCTGGGTTCGTCGAGGATGTAAAGCACGTTGACGAGGCGGCTGCCAATCTGCGTGGCGAGGCGTATGCGCTGGCTCTCGCCGCCGGAGAGTGTGGCCGAGGGTCGGCTGAGCGAGAGGTAATCGAGGCCGGTGCGAAGGAGGAAACTTGTGCGCGAGGCTATTTCTTTGAGGATCTCTTTTGCAATTGCGCCTTGCCGGCCGGTAACGCTCTTCGCCGCGTCGCGCACCCAACAGTCGAAATCGGCGATGCTTAAATCCGCTGCTTCGGCGATGTTTTTCCCGAAAAATTTATAGCACAGCGCCTCGCGGTTAAGGCGTTTGCCAAGGCATTCCGGACACGGCACAGTGCGCATAAACTGCTCGGCCCAGCGCTTGGCCGACGGCTCGTCGTCGTTGTCGAAAACCTGCCGCAGATACTTGATGATGCCGTCGAAATTGGTGAAATAATCTGACGATGTTTTGCACACGTCCTTGCTAATGCGCACTTTCTCGAGCGTGCCGTTGAACACCTCGTTGACGGCGGCAGGCGGGATGTCGCGCAGGGGCGTGTGAAGGTCGCAACCGTAGTTGGCGAGCAAGGCTTGTAACTGCCAGAAAATCAATTGGTTATGGTATTTCCCAAGCGGTATGATGGCACCGTCGCCGATGGACACCGAGTCGTCCGGCGCGATTTGGTGCATGTCGATGTCGCTTGTTACGCCGAGCCCTTTGCACACTGGGCAGGCCCCTTGCGGCGAGTTGAAAGAGAAGTTGTTCGGCGCCGGGTCGGGGTAAGAAATGCCGGTCGTGGGGCACATGAAGCGTTTCGAATAGAATTTCGCCTCGTTCGTGTCGGCGTCGAGCACCATTATCAACCCGTCGCCGTGCTTCATCGCCGTGCGCACGCTGCTTCTGAGGCGTTCCTCGTCGCTACTGCCCACTTTGAGTCTGTCGACCACCACCTCGATGTCGTGATTGCGGTAGCGGTCGGTCTTCATGCCGCGCACAAGTTCCTGCTGCTCGCCGTCGACGCGGACGTAAAGGAAGCCCTTTTTTCGAAGCGATTCGAACAGTTCGCGGTAATGCCCTTTGCGGCTGCGCACCACCGGCGCGAGGATTTGGATTTTGCGTCCGGCGTAGCGTTTAAGGATCATTTCGACAACCTTTTCTTCGGTGTATTTCACCATCTTCTCGCCCGTGGCGTAACTGAACGCCTCGCCGGCGCGCGCATAGAGCAGACGGAGGAAGTCGTAGATTTCGGTTTGCGTGCCGACGGTGGAGCGCGGGTTGCGGTTGACCGTTTTCTGATCGATGCTGATGACGGGCGACAAGCCTGTGATTTTGTCGACGTCTGGCCGCTCCATGTTTGTCAGGAAATTCCTTGCGTAGGCCGAAAACGTCTCGACATAGCGGCGTTGCCCTTCGGCGAAAATGGTGTCGAAGGCGAGCGATGATTTGCCCGAACCGCTAAGGCCGGTGATGACCGTGAGGCTGCCGCGCGGGAATTCGCAGTCGATGTTTTTCAGGTTGTGGGTTCGCGCGCCCCACACGCAGATTTTGTTATCCTTTGTCATACGTTGCGTTGCGGAAAGAACGGCGTTAATAATCGCTTTCTTCCTTGTATCCGCGAAGCAGGTTGACGTCGCGTTTGATGTTGTATTTCCTGCCGTCGGCACCGGTGGCCCAGACGCGCACGAAATATGTGCCTTGCGGAGCGTCCTTGCCGTGGATTTTGCCGTCCCAACCGCCGGCGGGGTCAGTCCATTCATACACTTTTTGCCCCCAGCGATTGAAGATGACGGCCTTGAATTCGACGATGCTCTGATAGCCCTCTTTGGCTTTGTACACGTCGTTTATGCCGTCGTCGTTGGGCGAGAAAGCGTTGGGAAAATCGATCTTGCTCTCGGAGATGGAAACGGTGATCGGCGTGGCGGTGAGCCAGTAATCTTCGGTGTAGTCGATGGTGTCGCCGTCGTTGGTGAACTTGGCGTAAAGCACTATTTTCGAGCTGCCCGCCTTGGTGAATTTATAACTCGTATCTTGCTCATAACGAATAAGATACGGGCTCGTCTCGCCTTCGTAAGTGAACCGCCACTCATAGTATTCGCTCCACCCGGCGGTGTTCTCGGCGTTGGCGTAAAAAACGGCGTCGAGCGGCGCGCTGCCCGAGTAAGAAGTGCCCTCTTCCTCCTCGCCGTCAGCGGTGGTGAACACGGCGGAAGGGTCGATGGTCGGAATGTCGGAATCGTAGGCGGCGGCGCGGGCGGCAAGTGCCGAAAAGGCCGATAAAATCGCGGTAAATAGAATGTTGCGTGTTGTCATTTCTCGTAGTGTAAACTGCAAAAATATAGAAATTTGTTGATTGCGGAACGTTTATTTTTCTATTTTTGCAATTAGTTATCGAAAAACAAGCATGCTCCGCATTTCTAAAACCGCCATATCGCTCGTCCTCGCGGCCTTTGTCTGCACGACCCTTCACGCACAAACCGCGTGGCGCGACATCTACAAGGTGAAAAAAAAGGACACCGTCTACGGCATCGCCACAAGCTACGGGCTGACCGTCGACGAGCTCATCGCCGCCAACCCCGAGATGAAGGCCGAAGGATACGTGCTGAAAAAGGGCGACACGGTGTTCATCCCCGACGCGAAAACTGCGGAAAAATCGGCGAAAACGGCGCTTAAAACGCCGGGCTGCGTGAATGTCGGGGTGATGCTGCCGCTGCACGATAACGACGGCGACGGGCGGCGCATGACCGAGTACTACCGCGGGCTGCTCATCGCCTGCGACTCCCTGAAAAAGGCCGGCGTGAACGTCAATCTCTACGCGTGGAACGTGAATATCGACGCCGACGTGAAGAACGTTTTTTGCAGCGAATCGAAAAACCTCGATATCATCTTCGGCCCTTTGTACACTAAGCAAGTGAAGCCGCTGGCGGACTATTGCAAGGCGAACGGCATCAAGCTCGTCATACCCTTTTCCACCACCGCCGACGACGTGAAAACCAACAGCTGCGTCTTCCAAATCTACCAAACAAGCGAGTCGCTCAACGCCCGCGCCATCGAGTATTTCACCTCGCATTTCGCCGCGTGCCGCACCGTTTTCATCGCTTGCAACGACAACGATTCGCCGAAGACAACTTTCACTTCGGCATTAGCTAAGGAATTGAAAGCCAAAGGTTTAGCTTACAAGAACGTTAACCTTAAAGCACCGGACACCGAATTCCTTTCAGCCTTCGCCGCCGACCGCCCGAACATCGTTGTACTCGACACCTCGCGCTCGCCCGAGCTGAACCTTGTGTTCCGGCGGTTGAACGAGTTGTCCGCCACCGCGCCGAGCGTGCAAATCTCGATGTTCGGCTATGTCGAATGGCTAATGTACGAAGGCGTTTACCGCGCGCTGTACAACAAATACGACGTGTTCATCCCGAGCACATTTTATTATTACAAAGGCATCACGCGCGTGGCCGATTTCGAGCGCAACTACCGCCGGTGGTTCGGCGAGACGATGCAGGAGCAATACCTGCCGCGGTTCGCGCTGACGGGCTTCGATCACGGCTGGTTTTTCATCCGCGGCTTATTCGACTGCGGACAGGCCTTCGACGGCACCCCGAAATCAACGTTCAAACCGTTGCAAACACCCTTGTCGTTCCCGAAAACATCGCTCGAAGGGCGGCAAAACACGGCGTACGAACTGGTGCATTACAAGCGCGACGGCGTGATTGAAACTATCAGTATCAAGTAGCTATGAGGCGCATCCTTACCGTTCTGCTCATCGCCGTTTTTCCGCTGTGCCTCCGCGCGCAGGTGGGTGAATACCGCAACATTTTCGCGATGGGCGTCAACGGCGGATATATGTTCACCAGCGTGGGTTTCTCGCCGAAGGTAACGCAGAAAAAACTCAACTGCGTAACGGGCGGCCTGTCGTTCCGCTACACCAGCGAGAAATATTTCACTGCTTTGTGCAGCATCACGGGCGAAATCAACTGGTCGCAGATGGGTTGGAATGAAGATATTTTAACAATAAACTCGCGCCCGGTTGTTAACGCCGAAACAGGCCTCGCGGAGCAATACCGCCGGCGGTTGACCTACATCCAAGTGCCTATTATGGCGCATCTGGCGTGGGGCGCGGAGGAGAAAGGGTTCAGCTTCTTCTTCCAGGCCGGTCCGCAGTTCGGCTACATGCTTTCGGAATCGACCGACGCAAACTTCAACCTTGCCGCGCCGAACCTTGCCGACAGAGCGAATTCCACTGTGGCTCAATACGATATGCCCGTTGAGAACAAATTCGACTACGGCATCTGCGCGGGGCTCGGCGTGGAATATTCGCACCCGGCAGTGGGTCATTTCCGCCTTGAGGCGCGCTACTATTTCGGCCTTGGCAACATCTACGGTTCGTCGAAAAGCGACTACTTCGGCAAGTCGAACCAAGCCGCCATCGAGGTGAAACTGGCGTACATGGTAGATGTTAACAAACGCAGCAGCAGACGATAAATTTTTTAACAAATATAAACAAAGAACAAAGCAATGTTTGAAGGTCAACCAAAAGGACTATATGTTCTCTCCCTCGCCAACACGGGCGAGCGCTTCGGCTACTACACGATGCTGGCAATCTTCACCCTCTTTATGCAGGCGAAATTCGGGTGGACGGAGGCGCAGGCGGGCAACGTCTATGCCATCTTCCTCGCAGTGGTTTATTTCTCTCCCTTGCTCGGCGGCATGCTGGCGGACAAGATCGGCTACGGCAAATGCGTAACAATCGGCTTCGCAACGATGTTCATCGGCTACTTCGGATTGGCAATACCCACCGCGGCGAACCTCACCGGACAGCTGACGATGTATGCGGGTCTGGCGTGCGTCTCTTTAGGCACGGGCTTGTTCAAAGGCAATCTGCAAGTGCTTGTCGGCAATCTTTACGACGACCCGAAATACTCCTCACGGCGCGACGCGGCATTCAGTCTGTTCTATATGGCAATAAATATCGGCGCGATGTTTGCCCCCGCGATGGCGAAATGGATTACAAACCTGTATCTCGGGCACTACGGTTTCGTGTACGATGCGGCGAACTACAGCGCGGATTATCTCAACGCCCTCTACGGCGCTTACGGACTTTGCTTCGGCGTGGCGTGTGTCTCGCTGATTGTCTCCGTCATCATCTATTTCGCTTTCCGCTCTTGGTATAAGCACGCCGACGTGAATGTGAAACAGGCAAAAGATATGGACGTGGCGGTAGAGGAACTGACGCCGAAACAGACAAAAGACCGCGTCGTCGCCCTCTTGCTCGTCTTCGCCGTGGTCATCTTCTTCTGGATGGCGTTCCACCAGAACGGCTCGGCACTGACGTTCTTCGCAAAGAAATACACCAATCTCACCGTTACGGGCGGGCTGCGCATCGGCTTCAACATCTTCAGTCTGGCACTCATCGCCGCCTCCGTCTACACTTGCTTCTCCGTGTTCCAGTCGAAAGTGAAGCGGACACGTATGATTTGCGGCATTATAACGCTCGTTCTTTGGACTGTTGCCTACTGGCTTTTCGCCGTTATGGACAATCCGACAATGGCGCAACCGTCAGATTTCCAGCAGTTCAATCCGTTCTTCGTCATCGCCCTCACGCCGTTCAGCATGGTGCTCTTCGGCGCCCTTGCTAACCGCGGCCACGAGGTGAGCGCACCGATGCGTATCGCGTGGGGAATGCTCGTGGCGGCTGTCGGCTTCGGAGTAATCACCCTCGCGTCGACGGGATTAATCTCGCCGATGGACTTGGGCGACGGCAATCAGAATATCCTTTCTCCCGGATGGCTCATCACGACCTACTTCACGCTGACCATCGCGGAGCTGTTCCTCTCGCCGATGGGCATCTCCTTTGTCTCCCGCGTCGCCCCTCCGAAATATAAAGGGCTAATGATGGGCGGCTGGTTTGCGGCGACGGCGATAGGCAATTACCTCAGCCAAATCCCCTCCCGCCTGTGGAATGAAATCCCGCTGATGTACAACTGGGGCATCCTCATCGCCCTCTGCCTTATCAGCGCAATAGTGATGTTCTCCCTCCTCAAAAAGCTTAACACGATGACGGCATAAAAGGGTCGCTGCGGAGCGAAGGGTTTGAAAAAAGGGCGGAAATTTGGCTGTAAGTTGCAAAACCCTTACCTTTGCGCCGCAAACAAGGAAGATTGGCAGAGTGATCGAATGCGCCGGACTCGAAATCCGGTATACGGTTTATCCGTATCGGGGGTTTGAATCCCTCATCTTCCGCGAAGACGTGCAGGCCGCCCCGCGCGTCTTTTGTTTTCAGTCCGACCGCGCGTCTTTTGTTTTCGGGAAAGTCTTAGTCGCTACTAATCCTCCTGCGCAGCGAAGCGTGAACAATGAGCAGCCTTCGCTGTCGGGTACGTTTCAACTCTTTTCAATCTGTTTTCAGTCTGTTTTAAAAACTATTACGTATTTTTGCGGATGCTATAATATAAATGCGGGCGGGAACGTTATATAAAAAGATTTCAGGCTGAGAAAATGCCGGGCGAAAAGGCGATGTTGAGCAGATTATCGTGGTTGATATTGACTTTCATTCTTCTGCCGTGCGGATTGCGGGCGCAGCAGAGGGAGGAGCTTGCGGCGAACTTGGAGGTGTCGGCCGAGGCGCAGGCGGGGTGGTCGAACAGCAAGACGCCGCTGTGGCTCAACGCCAATAAATACGGGCTGTCCGGCATTGATGACGCCAACGGTTATCTGCGCGTTTCGGCGCTGCGTCCGGCGAGTGCTGACAGTGCGCGACGGTGGAAATGGGGTTACGGTGCGGACTTGGCTGTGGCGGCGAATTACGCATCGACGTTCATTGTGCAACAGGCTTTTGCGGAGCTTGCTTGGGGACACGGGCTGCTGTCGATAGGCAGTAAGGAGGAGCCGATGCAGTTGAAGAACAACCGGCTGTCGAGCGGCAGTCAGACGCTGGGCATTAACGCGCGTCCGGTGCCGCAGGTGCGCCTCTCGCTGCCGGATTATTGGACCATTCCGGGTCTTAAACGCTGGCTTCATGTTAAGGCGCACATCGCTTACGGGCGCTTCACTGACGACCGCTGGCAAAGGGATTTCACCGCCGACCTCCGCAGTGCCGCGCTTGACGAGGGCAAGAATGGCGACACCCGCCGCGGGCGCTATTGCGAGGATGTGCTTTACCACTCGAAGGCGGTTTATTTCAAGATCGGCAACGACGAGCGTCTGAGGCATTTCTCGCTCGAATTGGGCGTGGAGATGGCGAGCCAGTTCGGCGGCACGTCGCACTATGTGAACAGTTCGGGCGAGCTGACGAAGATTAAGAACAAGTCGGGCTTTAGCAGCTACCTCCACGCGCTGACCTCCGGCGGGCAGGACATCACCGACGGCGAGTACCCCAACGAGGAGGGCAACCACCTCGGGCAGTGGATGTTGCGGCTGAATTACACCAATGACACGTGGGGCGCGTCGGTGTATTTCGACCATTTCTTCGAGGACCTCTCGGGCATGATCCTGCTCGATTACGACGGTTACGGCGAGGGCGACGATTGGAACACGCACGTCAGCCACACCTACTACCGCTTCCCGTTGAAGGATTTCATGCTCGGCGCGGAGGTGAATTTGAAGGAGTGTAAATGGGTGCAAGACATTGTGTTTGAATACCTTATAACGAAATATCAGAGCGGCCCTTACAACCACGACCGCACGGAAAATATCTCGGACCACCTCGCCGGGCAGGACGATTATTACAACCACAGCATGTACGGCAGTTGGCAGCACTGGGGTCAGGTGATGGGCAACCCGCTCTACCTGTCGCCGATCTACAATTCCGACGGTTACATCTACGTGGCGGACAACCGCTTCAAGGCAGTGCACATTGGCATCGACGGCCGTCCTTTGAGGCAGTTGGACTACCGCCTTCTCGCGTCGTGGCAGGCGGGCTGGGGCACGTATGCGCAGCCTTACACGCACCGCAAGACGGATTTTAGTGCGATGCTCGAGGCGACGTATCATTTCAAAAACGAGTGGCAAGCGTGCGCGGCGGCAGGCTTCGACAGCGGCGGCATCCGCGGCGATAATTACGGTTTTCAACTCACTGCGAGGAAGGTGCTTTGGCGCGGCGCAGGATATAATAAATAAAGGATGAGGCAGGTTTTTAAAGCGATAATAATCTTGTTCTTCGCCGCGTGGGTGTCCGCCTCGTGCACGATTGAACATATCGACAACGGCAACCTCGACGGCTTCTGGCATTTTGAGCAGATGGACACGCTGGCCACGGGCGGGCGGCTCGACCTTCGCGAAAGGACGCTCTTCTGGGCGTTTCAGGCCAAGCTGATGCATACTCAGGGCGGCACGAACAAGTTCTATTTTCGTTTCGCGCACGAGGGCAACACGCTCGTCATCTCCGACCCTTACCTCGCCCACGGCCATCAGGACAAGGAGGACGGCGGCGATATCCCCGTTGACGACCCGGATTTGCTTCGGGAGTACGGCATCCAAAGCCTCGCCGACACCTTTTACATTGAACAACTGACCGGTTCGACGATGGTGCTCGCCACCCCGCTCCACCGGTTGCATTTCACTAAGTTTTAAGCGTTAAGGCCGATGCTCGTTCAGATTTTATCCTACCTCGCGGCAATCCTTTGCAGCATCATCACTGCGAACATCCTCACGCGCGGACTGCTGAACATCTCGCGCAAGCACAGGGGCGGCAGCGACGACGGTATGACCGCGCGCATACTGCAAACCGGCGGCGTGATAATCCTGCCGGCCATCGCCGTGGGTGTCGCCGCAGCCATCGCCGTGCGCATGATTGCCGGTACGGTGGGCGAGATGCTTTACACCTCGTCGTTCGTCATCGCTGTCGGCGTGCTGCTGCTTTATGCGCTCGGCATCATCGACGACCTACTCGAGACAAAGGCGTGGCAGCGCAATGTGATTGTTGCCGCAGCGAGTGCCGCCTTCCCGCTTATCGACCTGTATATCAATAACTTACACGGTCTGTTCGGCATCCATTACATCACGTGGATCCCCGGCTTTTTCATCACGTTCATCTTCACCGTCCTCACCATCAAGAGCCTCGAAGCGCTCGACGACACCGACGGTCTGATGGCGGCTACCGGCCTGCTCGTCGCGGCGGCGTATGCTGTGGCGTTCTGCCTGATGGGAAGCAACATCTACGCGACGATTGCGTTCGCGCTGGCCGGGGCGTTGATGGTGTTCCTAAGGCACAATCTTTTCGGCGACGAGAAGACCGGCGACAAGCTCCGCGCAGGCCATACGGGGCGGCTGGTGGTAAGCTACTGCATCGCCTATCTGTCGGTGAAATATGCGATGGACAACGCGGTGATTATCGACGCACATTCCGACGGCATCTTGCTGCCTTATTCGCTGTTGGCGCTGCCGGTTTTCGAGTATGTCCGCGTGTTTGTGGCGAGCTCGTGGCGCGGGCTGAACGACAAGGAGCGGCAGGGCCTGTTCGCGCATCACATCATCATCGGCAAAGGCTTTTCGCAGTTGCAAACAACGGGTATCGTCGTGCTGGGCGAACTCGTTTTCCTGCTGCTGAATTTACTGCTTTACCACGTGCTGAATTTCAACATCACGCTCATCGTCGTGATAAACCTCGCGCTGTATGTTGTTGCCTTGCGCACGGCGGACAAGCGCATCGAAGCCCCGAAGCCGCGCCCCATTCCCTTCGAGGAGAATTTCAAGGATTTTGTAGGAAAAGAAGGCCTCGTGAGCGTCATTATGCCCACGTATAACTCGTCGCAGTTCGTGGCGGAAAGCATCGACAGCATCATCGCGCAGACGTATAAAAATTGGGAGCTCGTCATCACCGACGATTGCAGTACAGACAACACTTTGGAGATACTTCGCACCTATGCAAAAAAGGACCCGCGCATCGTCATTCAGACCAACGAGCACAACGGCGGGGCTGGCATCACGCGAAATAAATGCATTGCGGCGGCGCGCGGGCAATACATCTCGTTCTGCGACAGCGACGACCGTTGGCTGCCGAAGAAGCTCGAGCTGCAACTCGATTTCATGCGCGCGAAAGACGTTGCCCTGTGCTTCTCGCCGTATTATTCCTGCGACGAAAACAACCAATATCTCGGGTACATCAGCGCGCCGGAACACGTTAGTTTGTTCGACATTATGTGCGACAACAAAATAGGCTTCCTCACCTGTATCTACGACACATCCGCGCTCGGCAAGCACCTCATGCCGCGCCAGCGCAAACGGCAAGACCACGCCATGCTGCTCAACCTGCTGCGCATCTGCCACACGGCGTACAGCGTGCCGCGACCCCTCGCCTTCTACCGCATCCACCCGGGCAACCTCAGCCGCAGCAAAATCAGCCTTTTGAAGTACAACGCGCAGACCTACACCGAAGTGTTCGGCTGGCCCAAACCGCTCAGCTACGCCTTCCTCTTCATCCTTTTCCTGCCCACCTATTTCGCGAAGAGGCTGAAAAACATTGTCATCAACGCCGCGCGCTCGGCATAAATTTTAACCTGAAAAACAAGCATGCTTCACGCGGTCGCCATCGCCTTTATTTCCTTACTTGCCGGTCTGCAAATCAACCTGCGCGAGTTGCGTTTGCTCACGCTGAAATACAACTACCGGCCGTCTTGGGCGCAACTGCCGGCGCTCGTGTTCGCCGTGTTATTCCTCGCCATTCTCGGGTTCGCAATAGCGCGCTTTTCGCTAATCCTCACGCTGACGACCTGCCTTGCGACAATTGTGGTTTGCGCTGTCTGCGAGTGGGTTCTCGCGCGTATTAACCCCCACTGCGTTTGGGCAAGTTGGATCTTTCGCCTTGTCTTCGCGGGCATCACAATCGCGCTTTTAAGCTTGCTTTTCAGCCAACCCGCAACCGCCTTTCTGCCGGCCTTCGTCTGCGCGGGCATCTACATCCGCAATTGCCCGTTCGGCGCCGCGCACGTGAAGAACCTATGCATTGAGACGTATGTGAAACGCCGCGTAAAGGTCGATTTCAGCTGTTTTGAAAATGATGAAGGTTTCAAGCCCGAGACGAAATTTGCGGGCAGGCAAACCGCGGGCAAGGCTTTGCAACGCTTCGACATCCGCTCGTTCGGAGTAAAACCCGGTGCGCGGCAAGACCAAACCGAAGCGATACAGAAGGCCATCGAC
The DNA here is from genome assembly GCA_021204905.1 of Prevotella sp. Classification (GTDB taxonomy): domain Bacteria; phylum Bacteroidota; class Bacteroidia; order Bacteroidales; family Bacteroidaceae; genus Prevotella. The sequence continues at coordinate 82,135 of JAJPYN010000008.1, read as the reverse complement.
AGCATAGGGCAACAAGGCGGCGGCATCCTGTTTTTCCCGAAAGGGCGTTACAACATCAACAAGCGCGGGAACGCCTTTCTGCAAATCAACTTCTCGAACATCACCATCGAGGGCGAGACCGACCCGCAAGGCCGTCCGCTCGCGACAATCGTTTGTTGCCGGCCCACCGTCAGAGGGCATAAGAACCCGTGGCTGTCGCCGTTTATGATTACCACCGGCGAGCGTTTGCAACCCTCCAACGAGTTTTGGGGTGCGGATTTTAAGCGTAAAAAGAAAACGTTTATGCAGAGCAACTCACTCTCCGACCCCGGTAGCGACGGACAAATACTTACTCCGGACTTCGCCACAACCATCACCGCGCCCTCTAAGAAAGGGGAAACAATACTTCGCGTTGCCGACACGAGCCGCGTCGGGAAGTACGTCTTGCTCGCCCTTTACAACACTTCCGCCGACGGCAACCTTATCCGGGACATCCTCGGCGACGACCTCACGCTGCGACAGGAATGGACCATCGCCCGCCGCGCCGGAGAGGAGGAAGCGCCGTCGTACCAGTGGTTGACCGAAGTGAAACGCGCCGTCGACAAACAGACCATCGAGCTCGCCCGACCGTTATTGCGCGACATCGACATGCTTTACGCGCCGGTGCTGTTCAATGCCGGGATGCTCGAAAACATCACCATCCGCAACCTGCGCCTGACAAGCAAATGGAGCGGCCTGTTCCGCCACCACGGGTTCCCGCTTTATTTCTCCATCAGGCAGACGCAGGAGATGGACTACGGCTGGAACGCCGTCAACATCAAGCGCGTGGCGAACGGCAGCGTGGACAACGTTGTGATTAAGAATTTCACCAACCCGCTTTACATCACCGACAGCCGTAACATCACCGTTGACAGCGTTCGCATCGGCGGCTTCGACGGTCATCAGGGCATCAAGCTTTACTGCCACGCTTGCGACAACCTTCTGCGAAACATCGTCTTCACAAGTCATTTCGCGGATATGGCCGGCGGCGAGGGCAACGCTTACGGCAATGTTTTTGCGGACATCCGCTATCTCAACCCGGAGTTTAACCCCGTCGACTACGACTTCCACGGTTTCGCGCCGCCGCCCGCCTCGCCCCCTGCCGACAACCTTTTCACGCGCATCTACGGCTTCCGCTACATGAAGCACGCCGGCGCAATCACCCATCTGCCTTCCGCGGCGCAGGGCAACACGTGGTTTCAGACGATCACCGAGGGCGAGCGGCGCGGCGAATACCTGTTTTACAACATGACCCACCGGCAGAAAGGCACGCTGCTGCGACTGGTTACAGCTGTGGGTTATGCCGTCGCAATCATGCAGAAAACAAAGAGGGTTTCGCTAAAATCGTTCCGCGAAAACGTCAAGGCCAAACTGCGCGATATGGACGAGGTGTGCGTCGCACGGAGCCGCCACGCACGATTCATCCCCAAGAGCAAGGTCGTCGCGATTAAGACCACCGGCAAGAGCCAGTTTTAAGAAAAAGGGCTTAGTTTTAAACCAAAGGCTTAGTTTTAAACCAAAGGCTTAGCTTTAAACCAAAGGCTCAGCTTTAAGAAAAGGCTTGTTTTAAGAAAGGCTCAGCGCAGTAGATATTGCCGCGCCGCAGCCAGCATGCGGGTTAAATAAAGGAGGAAGCTGTACCCGCCGATGTCGGACAGCCACACGCGCGTGTAACGGGCAAACAAGACCCTTACCATGCGCCATTTCCATGCCCAACTGCGCTGCTTGCGGCTTGCCGAACCGGTGCGCACTCTGATGAAATAAACCGTGTCGGCCGGCGCGAGGGTTATCGTCTTAATCCGCTTCGATAGGGCGAACATAAACAGCGAATCTTGGCTGCGGATGCAAGCGGTGTCGAACTTCGCGCTACCTATAATCTCCCTCGGAATCAGCTTGCACCACACGGCGGAGAGGAAGCTGCGGGCATTAACCACATTCAGCGTTTTGGCATTGCGAAGACGTTGGTACGCTTTAGCTGCGTAATGCGGATATTCCCGCCCCGTGCTGTCGTCTATCGCGCAGACATTGCCTTGCACTATCCCGTCGCTCACGGCATTGTCCAAGAGGTTTTCAAGATAATTCGCGCTAATCCAATCGTCATCGTCGACAAAAGCTATGAACCTGCCGCGAGCGCGCTCAAGCCCGATATTCCGCGCGTTCGACACGTTGCCGTAGTCAGTCTGCACAACGTCCGCGTTCAGCGCAGGATACCCTTTCAGCACGCCGTTTATCTGCGTCAGATACGGCTCGCGGCACCCGTTAAGCACTATAATCACTTCGTAACGCTCCTTCGGCAGCGTCTGCCCGGCGAGGCTCGCGATGCACTTCGAGATATAATCCTCCGGCTTGTACGTCGGGATAATTACACTAATGTCGGTTTGTTGATTAAGAAGCATAAGCTATCATTCCAATATCATTCATTATTTTCCGAATATTCCGCCGCGGGCTTGTATATAAGCCGTGCACCGTAGAGGAACCACCGCTTGCCTGTGTAGATCCACGCGCGGTTAGTGAGCAGGTTGCAGCGAAACTCATGGTCGAACCCGCCGCCGTTGGCAATGATATTCACCCCTTCGCGCAGGTAATAATACGCCCCATACGCCTGATTACTAAGCAGTTGACTATCGAAATCGTTGCCGAAAGAGACATAACTGTAATCCTTGTCGCAGTAAAGCGATGTTGTCCAAAAGTTACTGCCGCGCTTGTCCTTCTGCTCCCCGTTGTCCTCATTCAGCGGGAACGAATAGTTGACCTCGGCGTAAGGGGCCTCGTGCTTGTGCATGACGTAATCTTTCATATTTGCGCAAACGAACATCCGGTTGTCGACAAAAGTAACGTCGGGCAGGTAGTGCCACAGGTTGCCCACAACGTTCTCTATCCAACGGTAACGCATCGGGTTACGTTTGTCGGCATCATACCCGTCCCGCATGTCGGCGCGACCGGTGTGCCAAGCGAGCGGCACCGAACAAGTCTCCGTCCAATTCGTCGTCTGGGCGCAACTGCCGATGAAGCAATCGGTGTCCACATCGATAGGGTCGCCGTCGAAATAATACACCGTCTCGTCGTCCTTTTCCGAACTCTCTATTGCCAAACAACGGGCAAAGGTCAAGATATTCTCTTGGTATCCCCCACATATACAAATGTTCGAACCGACAGATATCCTCTTGCTACCGCCGCGGTACTTTGTGCGGAACGCATTCACGCCGTTTGCCTTCTCTTTTGAATAAAACACATCCGTGCCGGAATACTCCGCCTCCAACGGCTGCTGATATTGCGCGATGCCGTAGCCGAGTATCACTCCGGAGTTGCGGCAACCGTATTCCACGGCGAAAAGCGTGAAAATTAAATCCACCGTCCGCATATCATAAAGCGAGTAGTTCCCCCCCTATTCTGCGCCATATCAAGGAACTCCTGCGGCGAATAGTTAGAAGAAGGAATGACATCGGGCACGGAATACAACTTCCCGCCGTCGCAATAACCCTCGTAAGCCCCGACATAAATCGCGTCAAGCTCCCGCCCGTCCTCGATGAATGCCGGGTGCGGCGTGCCCTCGCGGGTAATAATGCGGTATTCATACCCGCCGTCCTGATACCTCTTAACAGAGAACTTGGGTATCCTGACAAACGTGTCGCCGCCGATATTGCACAGCTGCATCTCCGACCAAGGATAGATGGTGTCGAAGTCGGAGTAGCCGTCCTGCTGCCCGATACCTATCCGCGCTGTTTTGTTGCAGGCGGAGAAGCACCGCTCCCCAAGGTCGTTCACGTCGGTCAGACTCCACCGCACGCCGTACCGCCCCGATGTTCTTTCCTGAACGGAGTCCCTGTCTTGCTCTGCTGAATCCGAGCCGGTGTCGTTCACGGGCGTAGCAGCAAGTTGCTCAAGCTCGTCTTCCGAACAAGATAAAACCGCGGAGATGGCAACCAGTACAAATATAATCCATATTATTCTGCGCATTTGCTTTAAAGTGTTTAAATACGTGCCTGTTTATTCATATCAATATCCGCCCGTCTCGCAAGGAGGTATTCGCGGAACGCCTTTAAAACCTTATACCTCTCGCCGGCCTTCGATTTAAGCCCCGCCTTGAGCAGCAACAGGCGGTTGGCTTGCAGGAAATGGCGCAGGATGACGCGGCGGCTGATGCCCTTCTTCGCATATAGCGCGGCGTTGACTTCAAACAACCGTTTCTCGTAATCCGCACTCGGCTGCCGCTCCGACGCAAGGTGGATGTAATGCAGCGACTTGTCGAACGCGAAGCAGGCCGGCCCGAAAAGGCGTTTCATGCGGAAATGCAGGTCCTCCTCCTCGCCGTAAAGGAAGTTCGTTTCGTCGAAGCCGCCAGCTTTAAGGAACATCTTTTTTCTTACGAAGAAGCACGAGCCGTGAACGTACATCCACCTCGGCAGGTACCAATCGCGGCGGTTGCACACGGCGTAAAGGGCGAGCAGCAAGTAGCCGTTGACGAGCCACGCGGGGCAAAAGGAATGGTTGCTGCGGCGCGTTTCGGAGTACATCTGCACCATGCCCAAAAGGCCGATCTTCTCGTTGCCTTCAAACCGCGATAATGCGCGCGCAAAGACGGGTTCGTAAAGGCGCACGTCGGGGTTCATAATCAATACCACGGGTGCGGTGGCGGCGCGGATGCCGAGGTTGTTGCCTTGTCCGTAACCGCCGTTCAAGGTGTTTTTTATTAAGATGACATCCTCGCCCCAAAGCCGTTTAATGCCCGCGAACATCGTGTCTGCATTGCGGCTGTCGTTGTCGACGATGATCAGTTCAAGGTCCTTTTTAGGCAGGTCAGAATGCGCCTCAATCGACTTAATGCAATCGAGGATGTCCGCCTCGCTGTTGTAAGTAACTATTACTATCGCCGCCCGTTTCATGCCCTTGCCGCCGCTTTGTAAACCTCTATTGTTTTCCGCGCGATATTCGCCCACGAGCGGTTGCCCTCGGCGTAATCCTGACGAATGTTTTCGCCCATCGTTTCCGCTATGCCCGGCCTCATCATTTGCTCCACAGCCGCAGCTATTGCCTTGCTGTCGCGGGGCGGAACGAGCAGACCATGCTTGCCCGGGGTGAACATATCCGCGAGGGCACCGGTGTCCGTCGCAATCACGGGTTTGTTTAAAGCGAAACTGCTCATTATCACGCCGCTCTGCGTGGCATCGATGTAAGGACAAACCACCGCGACGGAGCTTTCGATTAACGTAACTAATTCACTATCAGTAACATAGCGGTTGATAACCTCGACCGGCAGTTCCGACGTGTAAGCGTTCATGTCAAAGTCGAACCTGCCCCTGCCGGCGATGACCAGACTGAGGTCCTTGTGTTTTTTATTAAGCTGCCTCATCGCCTCGCAAAGGTAGCGTATGCCTTTGTGCGAATTGATGCTGCCGGCGAAAAGGATATATTTTTCGGGCAAGGTCATCGGCGCGGGCTGCACCTGATTTAACACATCGTACACGCTCAGGCCCGTCGTGAAAACCCTTTTATTTTCTAAATGATACGTGCAAATAAAGCCCTTGCGCAGCCGCTCGCTGAGGATGATGAAGTTGCCCACGAGCCGGAACGCGACGCTGCGGTGGAACCTGTTCATCCGGCCGAGGTCGCTCGAATGCGGCAGGGGGTCGTGCATCGTCATCACCATCCGGCGGCGGAAACGGTATAAGCCGAAGCTGCCGTAGCGCAAGGGCGACGTTACGTGCACCACATCGAAGTCGTGGCGGCGGATGTAACTGCACAACGCGCTGATTGCCCGCAGCGACGACGGAGCCCAATCGTGCGCTTTCGGCATGTTCACCACGTAGATCTGACTCATCGGCAGCCACGCCTTCAAGCTCGCCAGCGACGGGTATTCGCGCGCCGGAACCAGTCCGCCATGAGGTTGGAGTTCGGGTATGTTGATGACGGTACCTTGCCTCGTCGACGGCGACACCATCAGGAAATAAATCACCTCCTGCCCCGCCATACGCAGCGCGCGCAACAGCGGCAGGTCGCAGTCGGCAAGCGGGGAATGTGAGATATACGCGATTTTCATGCCCGCAAAATTAAAGATTATTCGTCAATTTCGGCGTCGAGAGGCTTGTAAATCAGGCGCGCACCGTAGAGGAACCACCGCCTGCCGGGGTAGATCCACGCGCGGTTAGTGAGCAGGTTGCAGCGAAACTCATGGTCGAAGCCGCCGCCGTTGGCAATGATATTCACCCCTTCGCGCAGGTAATAATACGCCCCATACGCCTGATTACTAAGCAGTTGACTATCGAAATCGTTGCCGAAAGAGACATAACTGTAATCCTTGTCGCAGTAAAGCGATGTTGTCCAAAAGTTACTGCCGCGCTTGTCCTTCTGCTCCCCGTTGTCCTCATTCAGCGGGAACGAATAGTTGACCTCGGCGTAAGGGGCCTCGTGCTTGTGCATGACGTAATCTTTCATATTTGCGCAAACGAACATCCGGTTGTCGACAAAAGTAACGTCGGGCAGGTAGTGCCACAGGTTGCCCACAACGTTCTCTATCCAACGGTAACGCATCGGGTTACGTTTGTCGGCATCATACCCGTCCCGCATGTCGGCGCGACCGGTGTGCCAAGCGAGCGGCACCGAACAAGTCTCCGTCCAATTCGTCGTCTGGGCGCAACTGCCGATGAAGCAATCGGTGTCCACATCGATAGGGTCGCCGTCGAAATAATACACCGTCTCGCCCTTCTTCTTATCGCTTTCAATCGACAAGACCTTGGCAAAAGTCAGCACGCTGTCCTGCGTAGCCTTGCAGATGCAGATGTTCGAACCGACAGCAATCCTCTGCTCATTGCCGCGATATTTCGTGCGAAAAGTATTTGTCCCTATTGCCCTCTCCGCCGAATAGAACGTGCTCGCGCCGGAAAACTCACGCTCCAACGGCTGTTGATATTGCGAGATGCCGTAGCCGAGTACCACGCCCGAATTCCTGCAACCATATTCCACGGCGAAGAGCGTGAAAATTAAATCCACCGTCCGCATATCATACAACGAATAACCCCCGCCCCTTCGCTGCGCCATATCGAGGAAGTCCTGCGGCGAATAATTAGAAGAAGGAATGACATCGGGCACGGAATACAACTTCCCGCCGTCGCAATAACCCTCGTAAGCCCCGACATAAATCGCGTCAAGCTCCCGCCCGTCCTCGATGAATGCCGGGTGCGGCGTGCCCTCGCGGGTAATAATGCGGTATTCATACCCGCCGTCCTGATACCTCTTAACAGAGAACTTGGGTATCCTGACAAACGTGTCGCCGCCGATATTGCACAGCTGCATCTCCGACCAAGGATAGATGGTGTCGAAGTCGGAGTAGCCGTCCTGCTGCCCGATACCTATCCGCGCTGTTTTGTTGCAGGCGGAGAAGCACCGCTCCCCAAGGTCGTTCACGTCGGTCAGACTCCACCGCACGCCGTACCGCCCCGACGCGTCAGGCATGTAATTGCCCGGCTCGTAGACGAATCCAACCTCGTCGCCGCTGCACGAAACAACCGCCGAGATGATAATAAACACTGATATGTACGCCAACAGATGCCTCATCGTAAACCGCGCAAACTTCTGATTAGCAAGGTCATTACTGCCAAACAGCACCGCCATCGCCGTTGCACACTGACCCTTGCTCCGCTTCTTTCAGCGAAAGTAATCAATCCTCTCCAATCGTGCAACTCCCCCTCCGTTTATTTTGCTCCGCCGCATTTATTCCATCGTATCAAAAAACGAAAAGAGGCGCGCCGGCAAGGTACACGACCGCCCGTACAAGCTATCACGCCGCAATTTGCAGTTTCCGATATTTATAATTACCTTTGGACGCGGTTTGTTCAATCGTTTTTATAACCTTTCAAACAAATGAATATAAGGAGAAACATCAGAGGGTACGTTACCGGACTGCGTGAGTTGCTCGCCTCAACGATAATTCCCGGTCTGCCGAGCCGCCGGTTGCGCAACTGGGGAATGCGGCGGATGGGCGTCCGAATGTCGAAGAACGTGCGGTTTTATCCGGGTTTTTCGGTCAGAAATCCGGCGTTGCTGACAATTGAGGACGGTGTCAGCATCGGACCACACGTGCTGTTGGACGCACGCAAAGGGCTGGTTATACGCCGTAATGCGGTGATTGCATACGAAGCGGTTATATGGACTTTGCACCATGATTACAACGATATTGCTTTCTGCGGAAGGGGGGGACGGTTGAGATAGGTGCGTTCGCGTGGGTGTGCAGCCGCGCTATCGTCCTGCCCGGAGTGAAGATTGGCGAGGGTGCGGTTGTGGCTTCGGGTGCCGTCGTAACGAAAGATGTGGAACCCTACACTATTGTCGGAGGCGTGCCCGCTCGTGTGATAGGGCGCAGGGAACGGAATGTTTATAATTACGGATACGCGGTTAAAGGCGACTTTAACCATATTATATGATTGCCGGCGGCCTTGGTTTGCCCGTCCTTGTCGATATTTGCCGGGGCTTACGCCATAATTGCGTCGGTCGCGTCAGCCATCATCTTGTTATACCTCCGCAGATAATCTTCGGCGAAGATACGTTCCTTTGCCGGATCGGTTGCTCTCAAACGGGCGTAGACAGCCTCGGGCTCGGGCGCTTTGAAGCGGCGCGAGATGCATGAGACACGTTGCCGGCTCAGTCCCGCGCGGTCGAGAATATGCTTGATTTTGCTTGACTTGTCGGTGGCAACCAGTCCGTTGAGGCGTTTCAAGCCGTAGTTGTCGAAGCTGAAAAACGGCACCGCATTATGAAGGGAAACTATTATGGGGTGCATGTTGTGCCCCACGTAGCCGTTGCTGTATTTTATCAATGCATACCAGTCGAGCGGCGACAGGGGCAGCGGAATCTCGCGTGCGGCGTGTCCGAAGCTGTCGGCGTGGGCGAAGGGAAGCATTATCACTTCCGCGCCGTCCGTCTCTTTGGCGTGTCGTGCGATGCGGTCTATCCAGTCTTGCGATACGGTGCGGGCGTTGATAAAGCTCATTACGACGTACTTCTCCGGCAGTTTGAAGCGGCGGGACAGGTCTTCGCGCGAGGGCAGAATATCGCCGGCGTTCTGCGAGAAGGCAAAAACAGGGTCGGGCGTTATGTCCGGCGAGCACAGTCCGCGCGTGATATAGACTATCATTTTCCGGGTCCACTCGTCGCGCACGGACATATATGCATAGTCGAGAATGTTGTTGCACATCGCCCGCCGCATCTTTTTACCAAAGTATTTGTAAATCGAATCCTGCGACGAAGCCGAGATGACAGCCACCGGGACGGGTTGACGCAGGCGGTTGTTCCAGTCCGCCCAGAAAGCGTTGGGGTACTGCGCGTAGGACAAGCCGCCGCGAACACCTATGATTGTACGGCAGGGGAAGACAATCCGCTCCCTAAGCGTGTGGCACTGACACACGGCGTCGCTGCCGATGATTACCGCCTCGATATTCTCCCGTTCAATCACTTTCGCCACGTCATCGGATGTGCGGCACAGTGCCGTTTCCGTCCACAGGTTGCGCCTCATCTTGGTCCACAGCCCGCATTCGCTTGCCGGAGACCGCCTTTGGTACATCTGTTCCGCATCTTCGGGCACCCAGTTGATGATGATCGGCGTGAGGTTATGCGCGAGCAAATACCGGTATGTGGAGAGCAATTGCAGCGTTGCGCCGAAGTTGATAGCGTAGTGGAACGCCATGATACCTACTTTCATCTGCGTATAGTTTTATGAACCAGTTGGGCGACATACGCCTGTTCCGATTTCGACAGTAATAATCTGTAAGCAAAGAAACAATAGACGGCCACGCTTGTGATGCATACGGCGAGCAGTCGAATGAACGACGGCGGGACGAGCAACGTGATGATTTCCAAGATTAGTCCCACCCCGACAAACAGCAGCACGACGGGTATTATCACCTTTGTGATGTGGGTCTTAACCGACAGTCCCACCAGTCTGCGGGCGAAAAACAGCCTTACGCCGAGCGCAACAACTTCGATGACGCACGCCGTAATGAGGGCGCTCTCTGTCGGGCAGCCGTATTTCAGAAAGGCGTAAGCTACGGGCAAGGTGGACAGGAGCAGCAGTCCGATGGTGGTGGTATACCATTTTATGCGCCCCGTAGACTGTATGGCGGACATCAGTCCCGATGATAATTGGTAAGTCAAGGACAGGACTATGATGAGCCTCGATATTGCCACCGTGCCCTCGGGAGGGTTGGTCAGCCACACGCGGAGTATATAGGGCATCTCCACTACGACGGGTATCGCCACTATCCCCATGCAGAGCGTGGAGTACTTGCTCAGCCCGTAGGTCATGCTGAACAGCTTGTCGCTGTCGTGCGCACCTTGGCTCTGCATCAGCTGGGGGTTGACGCTCTTCTGTATTGTTGACGAGAAATAGCCCAGCACACCGTTGATTTGGTTGCCTATGCCGTAAGCTGCATTGACCACCGTACCGAAGAAATGGTTGAGCACGACGGCAAGTCCTTGATTGCGAAAGACTATCGACAGCGTGGATATAGTGTTCCATCCGGCGAAGAAAAACATTTCGCGGAACAGGCGCATATTACGGAGCGCGGCGGCGGAAAAGCGGAGATGACGGTAGCGGAACACGACATACAGCGATTTCATTAGGAACACCGACACCATCACCGATGCAATAGCGATGCCGTAAAAGTTGAGTCTGTCGCCCGTGATATGCGCCAGACAAAGAGCCACCGACAACTTTAACAGCCCTTCAATCACGCCCACGATGGAGAACACAAGCAGGTTTTCGTAGGCATTGAGCACGGCATCAAACGGCACCATGAATATGCTGAAGAAGACGCTTACCACAAGGTAGTTCAGCAGGCGGCGGGCGGTGGCGAGGCGCGCGGGGTCGATTGAAAGAAAGTTATCGAACAGCAACGGCGCGCACGACTCCACCAGCAGCACCACTATAACGCCGATGATGATGTGCAGGAGAATGCTTAGGTTATATACTTCCAGCAGCTTCTTGCCGTCGCCCTCGCCGATTGTTACCGAGAGAAAGCGCTGCGTGGAGACGGTCATCGCCCCGTTTAGAAAGGCGAGCATGGCAATGACGCCCGCGACAAGGTTATACAGTCCGAAGTCGGCCTTGCCCAACGACGACAGCACCAGCGGCACGGTCCACAGTGAGATAACCATGCAGATGATTATCTTCGTGTAGAGCACGGCGGTGTTGAAAACTATTCTGTTTGTTCCTTGCATGCGAGCTTTTCCCTTGCGCAGATGTAGCTGACGGTGAGCAATATCACGTTTGCCCACGGGTAGATTATGATATGCGAGATCATCGACAGCGAGAAATAGACGGTGAAAAACATTGCCAAGGCCGGCGCGTCGGGGCTCTTTCTGACGATGGCGAGCCATACCAACCGCAACAGCAGGATGCCCGCGCAGAGGTAGAGCGCGAGGCCGACGAGCCCGTAGTCGTATGCCACTTCAAGGAAATCGTTGTGCGCCGACAGCCCGAGCGGCGAGTCTTGCTGCACCTTGTCGTAACCGTGGCCGACCACCAGCGACACGGCGTCGGAGTGCGCAATCATCTGCGCCGTCCTTGTCCACACAGTCTTACGCCCGCTGCCCTCGTCGTTTTCAACATCCTGAAAGCGCTGCACGACATTGCTCTCCTGCAACGTGCCGAGGAACACGAACAGCACTGCAAATAGTGCGAAGGCAATCACGCTGCCGACGACCGCCCCGGCCTTTACGCGCCGCGTAGAGAAAAGGTAGGTCGCGCCAAACGCCGCCAAGCCCAGCGCCATCGCCACGAGGCCCCCGCGCTTCACCGACACGGTGAGCACGATGACGGTGAGGATGATGAAGAGGATGCGCGTCTTCTTGCCCGAGGTGAGCATTATCAGCGGCAGGGTGTACAGGGTGAAGTACGACACAATCATCTGTATCACGTAGCCGATGGATTTAAGGTCGGTCAGGATGTGGAAAAAGCCGATGGTGTAAACGATGAACATGCCGCAGAAGAACCATCGCAGCCAGCGGTTCTCGCCGTGGTTCATGATGTAGTTGTAAGTGATGAGCACCGTGCAGACAGGCATCACCATACCGATGAGGACAAAAACCGTGTCGGACAGCGTGTCGCCTTCGATATCATGCAACAGCGTCGGCGCCATAACCCAGACGAGGTAGAGGATGTAGAAAATGATGATGTTCGGCGGGCGGTAGAACTTATATCCCGGCACCCAATACAGCTTCGCCGCCGACCCCATGCACACGAGCAGGCACAGTGCCGACAGCGTTCGCGTGCCGCGTATAGGGTCCACTTCGTGCTCCATGCCGCGCATGCTGAGGTAGGTGTAGAGCGTCAGCGCGAGCAAGCAGCAGACGTAGTAGGCGGTGGAAAGGGTGGCGTATCGGAGCAGGAGTTTCATCTCTCCCAACGTTGTTACTCCTCTTCTCCGGCTGTTGCACTGTCCTCTTTCGCGAGCGCCTCCTTGTTTTTAAAAAGAAGGCACACAACGGTAACGAACGTTACGAGGAACAGCATGCCGATGCAGAACAGCATGCGCTTCGGTTCGGCGGGTTTCTGCGGCACCGTGGCCGATTGCATCGTGGTGAATGCCGGCGTGCGCTCCTGCACTTTCGCCTGTGCCATCTCCCTCTGCGCCACGAGCGTGGTGTACGTCGTGTAACTTAGCTGCATCTCATTTTCTAATGCAGTGAGCTTCGTCTTATAGCTCGGCAAGTACAAATCGGTGTAGGCATCGGAGAAGCGCGCATAGTTCAGCCGTGCCTCTTCGTAGTTCTTCTTAGCCTCGTCACACAGCTCTTCGTAGTGGATGAAATCGAGCCGGGCCTTACTCGTGCGGTAGTCGGTGATGAACCGCTGCAGACGCGCCACCACGGAGTCGGCCAAGGTCGTGGCGATAAGCTTGTCCTGCGCCAGCACGCTGACGGTGAACACCTCCGTCTTCTTGTCGACGTCGCACGTGATGAGCTTGCCGAGTTTCTCGACGATGCCCTTCTGCCGCCGCGACATGAACGACGGGTTGACGCCGTTGACCTTGCCCCCTTTCGCAAAGGCCTTCACGTCGGGCTCCTTCTCGCCGAAAGTGTTTCTCATCCAGCGCCCGAGCCGGATGAACGGCACCTCGTAGAACGCCGTCTTCTGGTGCTTGTCCATGTAGGTGTAAAGGTCGCAGTTGATCTCGCCGTCGAGCGAGCGCACGGGGATGTCGAACAGGCCGATGATGAAGTCGTGCGAGGCGATGAGGTCGGGGTAGAGCATGGGGTAAATGGCGTCGGTGCTGGTGCCTATCGACAACCCGAAGCTGCTCGCCAGCGAACTGAGCCCGCCCGCGATGTCCTCGTCGGTCTTCTCCGGCGCGAGCGTTACGTCGGCGCTGTAATAGCGCGGCTTGGGCAGTATCCACAGGCACGACAAGGCAAACGTGATAACCCACACCTTGATGAACAGGCGTTTCTTGCTCCACAGCAGTTTGAAAATTTTGCCGACGTCGACAACGTCCTTATTGCTATTTTCCATCTTCCTTCTTTCGATTTAAAAAACGTGTTGCGCCGAAAGCTAAATCAGTTCAGCGCGGTGATGATGAGGGCGGCAACAGTACCCAATGACGAGATGCCGGAGAGCCATGTTGCGATGTTCGAGATTGGTTTCGCCGGACGGACGGGCACAATCACCTCGCAGCCCGGTTCGACATCGCCGCCGCGCTCCACCGTGCCGTTGGCGTAGAGCACATACGCGTGGTTGCGCCAAGCATTGCTCGAATATCCGCCGGCCGCTTTGATGTAATGTTTCGCCGACTTGCCGCTGAGGAATGTCGCGCTGCAAGGATAGTTCACCTCGCCGGAAATCTTCACTGTCGAGTCGTATTGCGGCACAACGAGGATGTCGCCGTCGCGGAGGGTGATGTCGTACATGCCGCCCGGGTCGGCCAGCGCCTTGTCGAGGTAGATGCCCACGACGTAGGTGTTCGCGTTAATGAATTCGTCCCAGATGAGCGAGTCGACATGGTTTTGCAAAAATACCTCATTGTTGTCCTTCGGCCCGAGACGCATAAGGTCTTCGCGATGGCGCCGCTCGTCGATGTCCATCTTGCGGATGATGTGCGCCCCTTTCGCCCACGCGTCTTTCGTCAGTCCGCCGGCCTGCGCCACGACATCACTCAGCCGCGCGTTGTTCGTGCCGAGGACGTGCGTGCCGCGCATGGTTACCTCGCCGTCGACAATCATCGTGATCTGCTCGCCGTAACCCGGCAGTTTGCTGACATAAACCTCATCGAACGGTTCGAGGCGGAACCCCTCGTTGCCGTCGAGCGCGAACCCGTCTTTGAGCGTTATTTCAAACGTCTGCGCGCGCGTGCCGCGACCGTCGTCAGAAGCCCCGTCGAGCGTGCTTACGCGCCGGCTGACAATCACCTTCTGCGTCATCGCGCCGTCCTTCAACCCGCCGGCCTGCAAGATGAAGTCCTCGACGGTCATCCCTTCGGCATATTGGTACTTGCCGGGGTAGTAAACCTCGCCGTAGATGGCGAGCGACAGGTCGGCGTTATGCTCCTCTTTCGAGGGGATGAACAGCACATCCTCGTTTTGCAGCGTAACGTCGGGGTCGAGACCGTCCAGCACGGCATTAAGGTTAAACGACAGCACCTCGAGCGAGCGGTCGGCCTTACGCCTGTGCAGCACGACATGGTCGGCGAAAGCTTCTTCTTTCAGCCCGTCGGAAGCGTTAAGCAGGTCGCGCACGGTGGTGATGCTGCCGCCGAGCTGGTACTTGCCCGGACGCTTCGCCGCACCTTTGAGTTCGACCATGTTTTCATACCTCGGCAACACCGAATCGATGCTCACCGAGTCCTCGTCGCACAGGCGGAACGAGCTCATGTCGAACTCCGCGACGTTCCACACCGAATAGGCGTTGCCCGACTTCCGCATCACGCGCACGGAGCCGGTGTAAGCGTCGCCGGTGAACCCGCCCGCATATTTCATCAGCGTGGCGAGCGACTCGTCACTGCGCATCTCGTAGTACATCGGCCGCTTCACCTTACCCGAAATGTTAACAAGGCAATCGTAAGGCCCTACGACAATCACGTCGTTGTCGGCAAGACGGATGTTGCCGGAGAGCTTGCCGTTGAGGATGTAATCGTAAATGTCGACCGACGTAACAAGCTTGTTGTTGCGGTAAACCTTGATGTCGCGCAGGGTGCCGATGTCGTTCACGCCGCCGGCCATGTAAAGGGCTTGGAAGACTGTGGAGAACGGGCTGAGCGTGTATGTGCCCGGCAGAAGAACTTCGCCCATAACGTTGACGATAATCGAGCGCGTCTCGCCCAGCGTGAGGCGTATCTGGCTGTCGGCGTAATAACTGCTTAGTGCCGACCTGACGCGCTGCGCCGCCTTTGCCACGGTCATGCCGCTGACATGGACAGGTCCGAAGCCCTCGATATTGACATCGCCGTCGGGGCTGACCGTTTCTTCGATGGTGCGCTGCGAGGCGCCGTAGATGTCAATGTAGACAGCGTCGCCCGGGCCGAGGATATAATCGTCGGGGGTGGCAATGTTCACGTTGGGTTCGAACGAAAGGAAGCTGTTGTTGAAGATGTCGCGGCCGAACACTTTCTTGCCCCCTTGCGACAGGACGCTGAGCATGTAACGGCGCATGGCAAGCGAATCTTCCAGCGTCGAATATTGCCCGTACATGCCGGTCGTGCCGGTTAAACTGCTGCCGGTCAAACCGCTCGCGCCCAAGCTTGTTCCTTGTCCGCCGACCACCACGCCGTTGGGCAGCACTTTCGGTATCGATTGAGAGCCGAGCATATCGCCTTGACTGCGCATGCGCGACGAGCCGAGCCCCGTGCCGCTTGCGCCGCTTTCAGACAGGACGCTGCCGCCGAAGTCCTTGTATTTCTTCTTCAACTCTTGCAATTGCTCCATCGGCACGCCGAGTTGCATCAGTTTCACCACGATTTGCTCCTGCGTCGTGCCCGCGCGCAGCTCCTGTTGCACGAACGAGATGATTTGCGCGTCGGTCATGTTCGATTGCGCCATTGCCGCAACGGAGGCAACCATCACGAACAGCAATGATAATAGGAATTTCCTCATATTCGGTTTAAATGTTTTATTCTTCCTTTCTTTGCCGCAAACGCAGCCGTAATGATAACGTTTCGTGCGGCATTAATATTGCAAAGGTACATTTTTTCCGGCAACGATAAGCGCGTGTTCGCCGAAAAGTGGTTACCTTTGCCGCAAATTCCGCCGCGGACAAGTTTGGGGTTGACCGGATTTGACAGCAGAAGGAATGGTATGTAAGCACGCGGAGCGCCGTTGCCCGGCTCCTTAATCCCGGACATCAAGCAATTAATTGGCGAAAATAATTACGCTCTCGCAGCTTAATCGAAGACGAGTAGATAAAGCTTAATTCCTTTGCAAGGCATTGGAACGGGACATCGCCCGGAGGTTCTTTTTCCGAAATACTTCGACAAGGCGGTGCAGGACAATCGGAAATAGTTGCGCAAGGCCTCGATTGCGCGGCGAAATTCTTAGAGGCTAAGGGCGCGATTGGTGGTTCAGGTCTTGTCGCGCCACGAAAATGAAGGCTGAAATAAGCGTGTAGAAAGCGTATGGCTCCTCTGTTTGGACGCGGGTTCGACTCCCGCCAGCTCCACTTGCAACTGCCGCCTTTCGAAGAGGGTTCAAGCTACTTTGAAGGGCGGTTTTTAGTTTGCTTTAAAGCGGTTTTTCAAGTTGGCCTTAATGCAGTTTTTCTCAGCTTGTTAAATAGCTTTGCCATAGCGCGAAAATATGCAAAAACGCGCCGTTTATTTGCCTTTACACGAAGTTTGTGCTACCTTCGCGGCTAAATGGAAAAAGACGTAAACACAGGCGAAAAGCAGCGGCAAAACCCGTTCTTCGCCGATTATGACACCCCGCACGGCGTCGTGCCGTTCGACAAGATTGCCCTCGGCGACTACGAAGAGGCCATCATCGAAGGCATCCGCCGCGACGACGAGAAAATAGCGCTCATCGTGAGCAACCCCGCCGAGCCGACCTTCGACAACACGCTCATCTACCACGACGCGACGAAAGGCGACAGTTATTACGACCTGCTCGACCGCGTCTCGGCCGTACTGTCGTGCATGCTCTCGTGCGAGACCTGCGACAAACTTGAGGCCCTCGCGCAGAAGATGAGCCCGCTGCTCACCAAGCACGCCAATGACATCTCGCTCAACCCGCAACTGTTCGCGAAAATCAAGCGCGTCCACGACCATCACCGCGCCCTGTCGCCCGAAGAAGCCATGCTGCTCGACAACGCCTACAAAGGGTTTGTGCGAAGCGGCGCGCTGCTCGATGAGGCCGGCAAGAAACGCCTGCGCGAGCTGACCGAAGAGGCGGCGCTGCTCTCGCTGCAATTCTCGCAAAACTTGCTTAAAGAGCGCAAGGCCTACGAGCTTTATATCACCGACGAAAAGCAGCTCGCAGGCATGCCGCAGACAGCCCTCGACGCCGCGCGCGCCGCAGCCGAAGAGCATGGCAAAAATTCGGGGTTCGTCTTCACGCTCGACGCCCCGTCGTACACGCCGTTCATGACCTACTGCCGCGACCGCTCCCTGCGCAAAGAGATGTACATGGCTTACAACACGCTATGCATCAAGGACAACGCGCAAAACAACCTCGCCATTTGCAGCCGGCTAATTAACCTCCGGCGCGAGACGGCGCAGCTGCTCGGCTACAACACTTACGCCGATTTCGTGCTCGAGCACCGCATGGCCACAAGCGTCGAGAATGTTTATCATCTGCTCGACGAACTGCTTGCCGCTTACAAGCCCGCGGCGGAGAAGGAACAGGCTGAATTAGTAGCAACGGCGAAGAAAACGGAGGGCGGCGATTTCGAATTAATGCCCTGGGATTCAGCTTATTACAGCCACAAACTACGGATGGAGCGGTATAACATCGATGCCGAGATGCTGCGCCCTTACCTAAAACTGGAAAACGTGGTCAGCGGCGTGTTCAGCCTCGCAGAAACGCTGTACGGCATCACGTTCAAAGAGGCCGCCATCCCGGTTTACCACCCCGACGTGAAGGCCTACGAGGTGTTCGACAGCGACGGCAGCTTTCTCGCCGTGCTCTACGCCGATTTCTTCCCGCGCAAGGGCAAACGCGGCGGCGCGTGGATGACCGAATTTCAGGAGCAATGGATCGACCGCAAAGGCAACAATGTCCGTCCGCACGTGTCGGTGGTGATGAACTTTACGAAGCCGACGCCGGAGAAGCCCGCGCTGCTGACCTTCGGCGAGGTGGAGACCTTCCTGCACGAGTTCGGCCACGCCCTGCACGGCATGTTCGCCAACACGCGCTTCGCCTCGCTGTCCGGCACGAACGTGTGGTGGGATTTCGTGGAGCTGCCCTCGCAATTCATGGAGAATTTCGCCGTGGAAAAAGCGTTCCTGCGCACCTTCGCGGTCCATTACGAGACAGGCGAGCCGCTGCCCGACGAACTAATCGGGCGCATTGTCAAAAGCCGCAACTTCATGGTGGGCACGGCGTGTCTGAGGCAGATTAGCTTCGGCCTGCTCGATATGGCTTACCACACGCAGACGAGCGAATTTCAAGGCGACATCATCGCTTTCGAGAAACAAGCGTGGGCGAAGGCCATCCTCGGCAAGCAGTTGCCCGAGACGTGCATGACGGCGCAATTTTCGCACATCATGGCGGGCGGTTACGCGGCGGGATATTACAGTTATAAGTGGGCCGAAGTGCTCGACGCCGACGCTTTCGCCGTGTTCAAGAAAGAAGGCATCTTCAACCGCGCCACGGCGCAAAGGTTCCGTGACTGCATACTCTCGAAGGGCGGCACCGAGCACCCGATGGCGCTTTACAAGAAGTTCAGGGGTGCGGAGCCGGACATCGAAGCATTATTACAACGCAATGGAATCAAACGAGAAACAAAACAAGCTTGACCTGCGCTACCTCAGGATGGCGCGCATCTGGGCCGAGAACAGCTACTGCAAACGGCGGCAAGTGGGCTGCCTCATCGTCAAGGACAAGATGATCATCAGCGACGGTTACAACGGCACGCCGTCGGGCTTCGAGAACGTGTGCGAAGACGCCTCGGGCGTAACATTCCCCTACGTGCTCCACGCCGAGGCCAACGCGATAACGAAGGTGGCGCGCTCGTCGAACAACTCCGACGGAGCCACGCTCTACGTAACGTCCTCGCCCTGCATCGAATGCGCGAAACTCATCATCCAGTCGGGCATCCGCCGCGTCATCTACGGCGAGAACTACCGCCTCTCCGACGGCATCGAACTGCTGCGCAAGGCCGGCATTGAGGTCGTTTTGAAAAGCGTTCCGGCGGAGGCCGGTGACAAGTAAAGTTTGTTGCGAACAAGGGGCTGGTTACAAATATAATTTGTTTCAAGCAAGGGGCAATTGACAAATTTGAACCTATTTCATAAAAGGTCAATCGACGGATTTGGTTTTATTGCATAAATATACAAACAACGAACAGGGTTATTACTTAAACTAAGGGCAAACAACAAAATAGTTTATTGCACAAAGAGAATGAAAAGCAATCGTTTCTATCCGCTCATAATGGCACTTTGCATAGTGCTCGGCATCGTCATCGGCGCGTTCTATGCCAATCATTTCGGCGGCAGCAGACTGAATATTATTACAGGCGGAAGTAATAAACTTACAAACCTGCTGCACATCATTGAGGACCAATATGTCGACTCGACCAACATCGATTCCATCGTCGAAGCCGCCATACCGCAAGTGCTTGCCGAGCTCGACCCCCACTCCGTCTATTTCACCGCCGACAAGGCCGAAGCGGAAGACGAACTGCTGCACGGCTCGTTCTCCGGCGTCGGCGTGGAGTTCACCATCCGCGAGGACACCATACGCGTGGAGAGCGTCATCTCCGGCGGCCCGGCCGAGCGCGCGGGGTTGCTTGCCGGCGACAAAATCGTCTCCATCGACGGCAAACCGTTTGTCGGCAAGGAAGTAACCAACGACGAGGCGATGAAGCGGCTTAAAGGACCGAAGGACACGAAGGTGAAGGTGGGCGTGCTGCGCTATGGCAGTAACGGGGAAAAGCAGTTTGTCATCACGCGCGGCGAGATACGGCAGAAGAGCATCGGTGCAACATACATGCTCGACGACCATACGGGTTACATCAGGATAAAGAACTTCGGCGAGACGACCTATGCCGAACTGCTCATCGCCCTTGCCACGCTGTCCGAATCGGGCCTCGAAGACCTCATCCTCGACCTGCGCGAGAACGGCGGCGGTTACCTGCAATCGGCCGTGCAGATAGCGAATGAGTTTCTGCCGAAAAACAGGCTCATCGTTTACACCCAAGGACGCCGCTCCAAACGTCAGGATTACCGTTCCGACGGGCACGGCAGCTACCGCCATATACCGCTCATCGTGCTCATCAACGAGGCCAGCGCGTCGTCAGCAGAGATTCTCGCCGGTGCGCTGCAAGACAACGACCGCGCCACAATCATCGGGCGCCGCTCCTTCGGCAAAGGGCTCGTGCAACAGGAGATAGGTTTCCCCGACAAGAGCCGCGTGCGCCTCACCGTCGCGCGGTATTACACGCCGTCGGGACGATGCATTCAAAAGCCTTACGTCGCCGGCGACGAGGACAGTTACGTGCAGGACCTCGCCAACCGCTACAACAACGGCGAATTTTTCTCCGAAGACAGCATCAAGCACAGCGGTAAGGCCTTCCACACCGCCAACGGCCGCACCGTCTACGAAGGCGGAGGCATCACGCCCGACATTTTCGTGGCCGAAGACACGTCGAACGTAACGAGCTACTACCGCCAGATTGCGATGAGCGGGCTCGTGCTGCAATTTGCATATTCCTACGTCGACGCCAACCGCCAAACGATGAAGAAATGCGAGACGCTCAAAGACCTCGAGGCCTGGCTCGCCAAGCAAAACCTCGTGGAGCAGTTCGTAGCTTACGCCGACGCGCACGGCATCAAACGCCGCAACATAATGATTAAGAAATCGTACGCGCTGCTCGACCGCTACATCAAAAGCCGCATCGTCTACGGCATGATGAGCGAGGACGCGTGGACCGAATTTGTCAACGAGGACGATGAGGTGCTCGCAAAGGCCAAGGAGGTGATTGCCGCAGGCGAAGCGTTCCCGAAACCGCCGGAGAAAGATGAAGCCGCGACAAACGCAAAGTCTTGATTTAGAATAAGTTACGAAAGTAAAAGCCTTGGATAAAGCCGAACTCAGGAAAGAAATCCGCCGGCGCTTCCTTGCCACAACGACGGAGCAGCGGCGGCAATGGTCGGCGGAGGTCTGCGCGGCAATCTTGCGTGATGAGCATATCGCCGGAGCAACAACAATTATGGCGTTTTGGCCGCTGAGCGACGAGCCCGACATCATTCCTTTAATCAGCAGTCTTCACGCCGCCGGCAAGCGCATCTTTCTGCCCGAAACCACTCGCGACGGCGAGATAATCCCGCGCCTGTTTTCAGGTTTGAGCGAAATGCAAAAAGGGTTGTTCGGAACAAGCATCCCCTTAGGTCCGGCCATCAGCAGCCTCGACGAAATCGGCTTCATCCTCGTGCCCGGCGTCGCTTTTTCGCGCGAAGGCAACCGGCTCGGGCGCGGACAAGGCTGTTACGACCGCTTTTTACCAAAATTAAAGCACGCCGTCAAGCGCGGTGTCTGCTTCCCCTTTCAAATCGTCGGCGACCTGCCCCACGAGGCTCACGACGCAAACGTGGATTATGTATAAAATCAAACCGCAAGCCGTAGGCAACATCCTCGACCGCATCCTGCGCGACGAAGGGCTCGAAATGCCGTTGCTGCAAAAGCGCGTCATCGATGCGTGGGACGACGTCGCGGGCGAGTTTGCGTCAAGCCGTACAAGAAGCAAATTCATCAAGAACCAAACGCTGATGGTGAAAATCGACAGCCCCGCCTTGCGCTCGGAACTGATGATGAGGCGCGCGAAAATCACGGCCGAACTCAATGCGCGCGTCGGGGCGTTCGTCATCGCCGACATCAGGATTTACTAAGCAAGTGCAGCCTTGGTTTAAAACAAAAGCAACCCTAAATTTGAAACGAAGGCGACCCTTATTGAAACGAACGCGACCCTTTTAAACAAGCCGGAATTTTATTAGCAACTAAGACCTTTCTTAGCAACTAAGACCTTTCTTAGCAACTAAGAACTTCAGTCGCAACTAAGATTTTCAGTAGCAACCAAGACCTTCATTTCGCGGGCGAGATGCGGCCGGCAACAACGTTGAAAATGCGGTAACCCGACTGCGACGACTGCAAGATGCGGTCGAGATGCCCGCGGTTGGTGTCCGTGATGAAAATCTGGCCGTAGCCGTCGCCGGCAACAAGCGACACGATGTTCTCCACACGTTGCGCGTCGAGCTTGTCGAAAATGTCGTCGAGCAGCAGCAGCGGCACGGCGTTCGAGACGGTGCGGCGAAGGAATTCGAATTGCGCTAATTTCATCGACAGCACAAGCGTTTTATGCTGCCCCTGACTGCCTTCGCGACGCACATTATAGCCCCCGAGCAGCATGTCGAGGTCGTCGCGGTGAACGCCGTGCAGCGAGTAGCCCACAACCAAATCTTTCGCCCTTCCATTGCGGATGACATCGATGAGCGCGCCGTTCTGACAATGCGACCGGTAGCTGATCTCCACGCGCTCTTTCTCGCCGGAGATGATGCTGTAAATGCGCTGAAAATAAGGGATAAATTCGCTGATGAATGCGTTGCGTTTTTCGTACACCACCGCGCCGGATTTCGCCATCTCGTCCTCGAAAGCCTCCATCAAAGAAAGGTCGGGCTCGCCGTCGGCACGAAGCATCGCGTTGCGCTGTTGCAGGGCTTTGTTGTAGTTCGACAGGGCATCGATGTAAGCCGGGTCGTACTGCGAGATGACGAGGTCCATAAACCGCCGGCGCTCCTCACTGCCCGCGTCGACCAGCAGCGCGTCCTGCGGCGTAACGAGGATGAGCGGGATGAGGCCAATGTGCTCCGACAGCCGCTTGTAAGCCTTCTGGTTGCGCCGGCACACCTTATGCCGCCCGCGTTTCTGCACGCAACTGACGGTCTCGGCGCGGCCGTCGTCGAAGATGTAATGCCCTTCGATGGAGAAAAAATCCTCGTCGTGGAGAATGAGCTGCGAGTCGATGAAATTGTTGCTGCTGCGGCAGAAAGAGAGGTAGAACACCGCGTCGAGCAGGTTCGTTTTGCCCTCGCCGTTGTGCCCGATGAAGCAGTTGATGCCGGGCGAGAATTCCTCCGCCACCTCGCGCAGGTTCTTGTAGTTGCGAATTGTGATCCTTTCTAAAACCATCACGGCAAAGGTAGTGATTAACTTTCGAAAAACAAAAAATGCGCTTGGTCGCTAATAGAGCCCGCCATCGTTGTTTTTGCCGCAATTGTTTTTTATCTTTGCCGTTGCAAATAACCGTTTATGAAAGACCTTTTAACATTTCAATCGTTCGACAAGATGATGGCGGCGGCCTCGGGCGAAAGCGAAGGCGATTGGCTGCTGCTCGAACGGCGGCCGGGCATCGAATACAAGGCGAATGCTGCGCGGCGCTTCATGGCGGTCGGCGAGGCAACAGGCGCGGCGATGGTTTATTCCGACTGCTTCGTAAGGCGCGGCGAAGGCTTGGTGTTAAGCCCGAAAATCGACTGTCAATTTGGCAGCATTCGCGACGATTTCGACTTCGGCGGCGCGGTGTTGCTTAATAAAAAACTTGTCCGGGAATATGCCGAAACGTGCGGTAAAGCATTGAAATTCAAATATATGGGCTTCTATGCCTTGCGCCTGTTCCTCTCGCGGCGCAGGGTGATTTTCCATCTCGACGAACCGCTTTACATCGAGGACGAGACTAACGGCGCGGGGCAGTTCGATTATGTCGACCCGGCCAACCGCGAGCGGCAAATCGAGGCCGAGCAGATAGCGACGCTCCACCTGAAAGCAATCGGCGCGGCGGTAAGCATTGACAAGCGCGAAACGGTCGACCTTGACGCCGGCGATTTTCCTGTTGAAGCGTCGGTCGTCATCCCCGTGCGCAACCGCGTGCGTACCATCCGCGATGCCGTCGAGAGCGCGCTGTCGCAGGCCTGCACGTTCGCTTTTAACGTCATCGTTGTCGACAACCATTCGTCCGACGGCACAAGCGAGGTCTTGCAGCAGTTAAAGGCTGACTCGCGCGTAAAGGTTCTCGTGCCGGAAAGCGACAACCTCGGCATCGGCGGCTGCTGGAACCTCGCCGTGAACAGCGATTGCTGCGGACGGTTTGCCGTGCAACTCGACAGCGACGACCTTTATTCCTCGCCGCAGACGCTGCAAACCATCGTCGACACGTTCTACCGCGAGCGCGCCGCGATGGTCATCGGCTCGTACCGCATCTGCGATTTTCAATTAAAAACATTGCCGCCGGGATTAATCTCGCACGCGGAATGGACCGACCTTAACGGCGCAAATAATGCACTGAGAATCAACGGGTTGGGTGCGCCGCGAGCATTCTTCACACCCCTGCTCCGCGAAATCGGTTTCCCCGACACAAGCTACGGCGAAGATTATGCCGCCGCGCTGGCCTTCTCGCGGAGGTTCAAAATTGCGCGCATCTTCGACGAGCTCTACCTCTGCCGCCGCTGGGAAGGCAACTCCGACGCGCAACTGACGGCCGCGCAGACCAACCGCAACAACCTCTACAAGGACCGGCTGCGCACCATCGAGATCATGGCGCGGATAAAAATGAACGCAGATGGCGCAGTTTGACCCCGGAAAATTCTTCGAAAAGCAGTTGGCGCTATGGCCCGCGTGCCGCGAGAGATACGCAGCGTTGGCGACGGCGAAGAGGCGAACAATCACTTTAACCAACCGCCCGTACACGCTGATATTCAATCCGTTGCGTGCGGCATCGGCTTCGGCGAAAACGGACGGCGAGACATTAACACGACCTTGTTTCTTATGCAGCAGCGCGCGGCCGAAGGAGCAAATTGCCTTCGCCATCACGCCCGAGGGCAGCAGCGGGAGCTACGAGGTGGCGGTGAACCCCTATCCTATTCTGTCTCACCACTTTACGATCATCTCCGCCCGCCATTGCGACCAGAAAATCAGCCCCGCGCGACTGCGTGATATGGAGTTTCTCGCGCGGCAGATGGACGGCTACCTGCTCTTTTTCAACGGTGCGAAGGCCGGCGCATCCGCCCCCGATCACTTTCATTTTCAGGCAGTTAGGCAAAAGGATGTGCCGCTGTGCAGCCTTCCGGACAAGGCGAAGGAGACGCTTTTCATTCAGACCTGCGGAGCGGCAAATGTTAAGATTGACCTCGCCGAGAGCGACATGCTGAACATCCTTTGCTGGCGCGAGCAAGGGTTGACGCGCTGGATTGTCGTGCGCCGCCGCTGCCACCGCCCCGCGCAGTATTATGCCGACGGCGCGCAACGGCTGCTCATCTCGCCCGCATCGCTCGAGTTTGCCGGCATCATCCCCCTTGCCCGCGAGGAGGATTTCGGCAAGATGAACGCCGGGCTGCTGGCCGACATCCTGCGCCAGTGCTACAACAACGAGCCGCTGGTGGACGTCGGACTGACGCGCGACAACGTGTCCATCGAGCCGAACGCCGGCGGCACAACGACCGTTTCGGGCATGCGCATCGGCATCGGTTTTCATTGGGAGCAGCGCAGAACGCTCACGTTCGAAGGCGAGATGCTCCTGCGAAAAGAGGGCGGCGCGGCGTGGCTAATTAACCGCATCGCGGCGGAGGATTACCTGCGCAGCGTCATCGCGTCGGAGATGGCGGGCACGTCGAACCTGCCTTTGCTCAAAGCGCATGCCGTGATCTCGCGCAGCTGGCTTGTGAGGCAATTAGCAAGGAAAAATTTTTCAAGCGGCGGGCAAAAAAGCTTTAAGGAAAGCAATGCCGCCGGCGAGATAATCCGCTGGTACGACGCGGGCAGCCACACCCTGTTCGATGTCTGCGCCGACGACCATTGCCAGCGTTATCAAGGCATCTGCAAGCAACCATTGGTAGAAAAGGCTATCGACGAGACGCGCGGCGAGGTGCTTATGTTCGACGGCGGCGTGGCGGATGCGCGGTTCTCGAAATGCTGCGGCGGGAGGACCGAGGAGTACCGTTATTGCTGGGAGAACATCGCCGTGCCCTACCTCACCTCGGTGGCCGACACGCGCGCGGACGGTACGGCTTTCTGCGACACGCGCGACGAGGCAATCCTCTCGCAGGTGCTGAACGATTACGACCGCGCGACAACCGATTTCTTCGCGTGGGAGAAGGTTTTCACGCAGGCTGAACTGAGCGAGATAATCGAGAGCAAGCAGCACCTTGGTTTGGGGAAAATCACGTCGTTAGAGGCCATTGAGCGCGGCGCAAGCGGACGCATCAGCCGGCTGAAAATCACGGGCGAAGGCGGCACCGTCGTCATCGGCAAGGAGCTCGAGATACGCCGCACGCTCAGCCGCAACTGCCTGTATTCTTCGAACTTCGAAGTCGCAACAACGGTCTCCGACTCGGGTGAGACAACCTTCACGCTCAAAGGGCGCGGCTGGGGGCACGGCGCGGGCTTATGCCAGATCGGCGCGGCGGTGATGGGCAGCGAAGGCTACGATTACAAAGCCATCCTCGCGCATTATTACAAGGGCGCAACGGTGGTGAAAATTTGGTAGGCGGCCGGCAAAACACGCGAAAGATTAACCGATTTTAACAAGATAAAAATGAAAGATTACGACACATACATTTTCGACCTCGACGGCACGCTGCTCGACACGCTGGGCGACCTCACGGCGAGCGTCAACCACGCGATGGCGATTTTCGGCCTGCCGCAGCACACGCAGGAGGAGGTGAGGCGGATGGTGGGCAACGGCATCGGCAAACTCATCGAGCGCGCCATCCCCGCCGGCAAGGACAACCCGCAATTCGGCAGCATCCTGAGCACGTTCACCGCGCATTATCTTGCCCACAGCATGGACCGCACGCGCCCTTACGACGGCATCACAACCCTGCTTTCCGCCTTGCACAAACAAGGCAAACGGCTCGCCATCGTGAGCAACAAGCAGCAAGCGGCCACGACGAAGCTGTGCCGACATTTCTTCAACGAGACCATCAGCGTGGCCATCGGCGAGAGCGGGAATGTGCGCCGCAAGCCCGCGCCCGACACGGTGGACGAAGCGCTAAGGCAGCTCGGGGCAAGCAAGGACGGCGCGGTGTACATCGGCGACAGCGAGGTGGACATCGCCACAGCACGCGCCGCGGGACTGAGCTGCATCAGCGTGCTATGGGGCTTCCGCGACCGGCAGTTCCTCATTCAGCACGGCGCGACATGCTTCGTCAGCCGACCCGAAGAGATCCTTGCCGGCAACTGATTTCTCCTAAAACCTTTTCGGAAAGGGCAAAAAAAGAACGCGGGGTGCATACCTCACGGCAAAACCCCGCGCAAAACTCTCTAAACAAAAATGTGAAAATGAGAATCTTATTCAATCTTATTCAATCCTTCTTTCATTCGCTACCAGTCGAAGCCCGAATCAACATCCTGCTCAGGCTCCCAGTTGTCAGGACCCTTGGTATCCGTATCTCCGTTACCAGCGGATAGCGTAGCACCTACTGTAATGTCGCGCGTCAGTGCCGGGTCAACCGTTTCGGTACTTGGTTTGATATATATCTTCATCGTTTGTGCCCTCCTTTATTTTTTGACAACTTTCTTGCCGCCAACGATGTAGATGCCCGGCCGGTTCATGTCGTTCACGCGCAGACCTGCCATGTTGTAAATAACCGCATCTTTAGTGTCGGAAGACAAGGATGAAATGCCTGTCGTAGTCTCGTCGCCGTCAATACTCTCGGTGCTGTCAAGGTCAACATCTTCTTCATCTTCATCATCGAAGAATCCGCCAATCTTAATTAGTACCTCAGTATTCTCGTCGTCGTCAGTTGGGAACAACGACTTCGACAATGCCAACCAAGCCTTATCAGGGCTTGCCGTGAATGGTGTGCCGTTTGCATTCATCCAATAGAAGCCATGACTGTCGGCATCACTGTTGCTATTAAGAGAGAGCGTAAAGAAATAATAGCTATCCGATACATCCGAACTTTCGCCCTCTACTGTTGCGTAGGTTGTTACATTCGAATCAACTGTTCCGTGTAGGTAGCCCGTGTCCGAGGTTGTCCCATCGACGTCATCGTCAATGGTGGCAGTTTCTGCGCTATTGTCGTTGTAGGTGTAGTTGACGTACTCCTTGTTGACGTTGTTCTCTTCGCCTTTGAGCAGCACGGCAGTACCCGCGGGGATGTCCTTGCCGTCAGAGTTAACGGCTTGCGTGGTAAGCGCGTAGGTGATGGTGGTAACCGTTGTCGAGTCGGTGATTTCGCCATTCTCGTCTTTCGTATACTCCGTGCGCGTTGTTGTGGAGCCTTCCCCTACCCCCGTAACGATGAGACCTTGCAGGTTGTCTGCTGTGTTGTAGGCATACGGGCTATAGCGCGTGATGTACCCGTCCTTGTTGGTCAGCGACACCGTGATTGTTGCCTCGCGCATGTGGTTGATGGTTGCCCAACCATCCGCAGTGGCTTTCGTTGCGCGGTGGGAGCTGCCGTAGATCTCGGCGGCATCTTCGGGTACAACGAGCCAGCAAGCTTGAGGCGTGTTAGCGAAGCAGTCAGTGCCTGCCGTGGGTACTCCCGTTGAGACGGTTGTCCCGCCATCATCGTCCGTTGCGTCTATCGTGCTTGCGTCGCTTGTTTGAAGTTGGGCGAGCGGGCGGTTCTCATAGACGGTGGAGAGGGAGGAGCAGTTATAGAAGCAGGAGTCGCCTAACGAATTGAGGTCCTTGCTTATCTTGAGGGTGTCGAGGCCGGTGCAGCTCTCGAAGGCGTGGTTGCCGACGGTGGTGATGCCCTCTTGGATGTTGAGCGTGTCGAGGCCGGTGCACAGGCGGAAGGCATAGTCGCCGATGGATGTCAAGGACGACGGGAGCGTCAGGTTCTTGAAGTTCGCGAAGCCGTAGCTGTCAGGATCGCCATAGTCCGTTTCTTCGTCGGTTGCAGATTCAATATTTTCGCTTTGAGTTACTTTTGAGGGAGTGCCATAGCCGTCGAAGAGACGGTCGGGCACATTCGTTATGCCATCGCCGATGATTGCGTTGGCAATGGATGAGCAGCCCCTGAACGTCGGGTATTCGTAGTCGGTTGTTACCGATGTGCAGTTCGTCGGGTTGTAAACCACCGTGTCGAGCGCGGCACATTGGTTGAAGATATAGGTCGGGATGTTCTCCACGCCCTCGCCGATGACCAGTTTCTTTAAGCTGCTGCTCTTGAAGGCGGGCTTGATGTCGGCATCGTTAGCGCTTTCGTCCTCGTCGCCTTCGTTATTGTCGCCTTCGTTATTGACGTCCTCCTCTGCGGTTTCGACAACCTCTTCGCTCTCTTCGTCAGCCTGTGCCAGCGAGCAGTCGGCTGCGTTGTAGTAAACCGTGGAGAGGCCGGTGCAGTTATAGAAGCAGGAGTCGCCTAAGGAGCTAAGGCTCGAGCTTATTGTGAGGGTGTCGAGGCCGGTGCAGCTCTCAAAGGCGTGGTTACCGACGGTGGTGATGCCCTCTTGGATGTTAAGGGTGTCGAGGCCGGTGCACAGGCGGAAGGCATAGTCGCCGATGGATGTCAAGGACGACGGGAGCGTCAGGTTCTTGAAGTTCGCGAAGCCGTAGCTGTCAGGATCGCCATAGTCCGTTTCTTCGTCGGTTGCAGATTCAATATTTTCGCTTTGAGTTACTTTTGAGGGAGTGCCATAGCCGTCGAAGAGACGGTCGGGCACATTCGTTATGCCATCGCCGATGATTGCGTTGGCAATGGATGAGCAGCCCCTGAACGTCGGGTATTCGTAGTCGGTTGTTACCGATGTGCAGTTCGTCGGGTTGTAAACCACCGTGTCGAGCGCGGCACATTGGTTGAAGAGGTAGGTCGGGATAATCTCCACGTCCTTGCCTATTGTCAGTTTCTTAAAGTTATTGCTTCCGGCGAAGACGGGACCGGATGCCGAGCCGGCCTTGGTGCAGTTGACGGCGTTGTAGGTTAGCGTGGCGAGTGTTGTCCAGTTTGCAAAGGCACTATCGCCAATCGACGTAATGTTTGCCGGAATGGTTAGTGTTGCAACGTTCGGGATGCTGTCAAAAGCTAGCTTGCCGATGGTTTCCAATGCGTTGGGGAGCGTGATGGTTGTCAGGTTCTCATTGCAGCATTTCTCGAAGGCGCCGTCGCCGATGGATGTCAGCGCCGACGTCTGGTCTTCAGTGTCGACGAATGTGATTGATTGGGCGCCTATGCAGTAGTGGAACGCGGAGTCGCCGATGCACTTTACCGATGCCGGGATTTCGAGTGCGGCGACGTATTGGCAGCTGTCGAAGGCGTTGTTGCCGATGGTGTCCAGCGAGGCGGGCAGCAAGATTGAAGTGAGGCTCTCGTTGTGGCAATTTGCGAAAGCGTGGTCGCCGATGGTCTTCAGGTTCGTGCCGTTAAAGGTTATCGATGTGAGATAGGCGCAATAGTTGAAGGCATAATCGCCGACGGTTTCCACCGATGCGGGAAGGTTTATCGTCGTGAGGGACGGGAACGCGTTGTAGTAAGTGCCTGCATTGGAACCACTTTTTTGAATATAGAAAGAACCTCCGTTGAGGAGATGCGCGGGAATAATTTTCACGCTGTCCCCGAAATTAACGGTAGCGAGCGGAAATACGGTACTTCTAGTGGACATAGTAAACGGAATGTTGTCCAGCGTTCCGGCGATGGGGCATTCTTTAGCGTTGTAATTCAATGTGGTGAGGCAAGTTTTCAGTTCGAGGCCGGTGTTACTATAGAACAAACCGACGGGTTCTTCCAATTCGTTGTCATTGCTGTCGGTGGTGGTGTAAATCTCTTTAACGCCTGCGCCTATTGTGAGCGTCCCGGGGTCGACATGAAGACAGTACTTGCCGAAATATTCGCATCTCTCCGCGTTCCATTCCACTTCCAAATTGCCGGAATCGTCAGTGGCTCCATAGATAAGATAGTCAGGTAGTTCCCTTACTTTCGGGCCGATGACAAGCTTTGTAATTGTTTTCCCATCATTGTAAAACGGGGAGTTTGTTGTGGTATATACATTCTTGACCGCGGCGGCGTTGTAGGTTACGGTTTTCAACTGTCTGGAGTATTCGAAAGCAAGATCTCCAATATACGTAACGGTGGAGGGTATGGTGATTTCCGTTATAATCGGGGAATAATATTTATTATTATCCACATATCCCGAAAAAGCGGCTGCTCCGATAGAATCCAACCCCTCGTGCAATGTAAGCTTTTCGAGATACGAGCTGCCCCAGAAGCAGGAATCGCCGATGAATGTTACGGATTCAGGAATATCCAGTTCTTTATACAACGTTGTAAAGTAAATTGCACCCTGCACCTCCTGGGTGTAAACAACGTCATCTGTGCAGAATGCCCGCACCCCGATATGTGTGCATTGGGAATTGTCCGCGAACTCTAATTTCACGAGACTACTGGGGGAATGGAAAGCAGAATCGCCGATGGATGTGATTTGGCTCGGGATGGTCAAGTACTTAATCTGGTTCACGCCGCTGGGAGCTTTATTCGAATCACCGTTTCCATAGAACGCGCATGCGGGAATTTCCTTGATTTTGCTGCCGATCGTCAAGGAATCCAATTCTGGGCAGCAGCTGAACGAGTATCTTCCGATAGTGCTCACGTTGGACAGGTCGACGCTTTTGATTGAGCTTAACTGGAAAGCTTTATCCTCCACGCCGGTTACCGTGTAGGTTGTGCCGTCGTTAGTAACAGTTTCAGGAATGACGATTGCGCCGCTATAAGTGCCTGACGGATTCTGCGTTACCATCACGGTGTTGTCCGACGTGATGTTGTAGTAAAGCGTACAGGTTTGTGTTTCGCCGTCGCCGTCCGTCCAAGTATTGGTGGCACTAAAAGTAGTGTCATCAGCATCAGCCTGCGCGGCGCATAGCGACAAGAGGGCCATTGCACACAGCCCTTTCATACAATGAAAACCTTTCATTTTCGAATACATTTTACATCGATTTTTTAAGTAGGCAGTCTCTCGCGCTCTGTAAATCAAAGCGATACAAACTGTGTGCGAAGGTAACACATTATTAAATAAATAGGTGTTACTTTTTTGAGCGTTAAATTTTGTCAAAACGCCTTATTTTTCTTACAATATGCCCTCTTTTGCGCCTTTTTTGCAACTCTTTGCGCTCCGGCAACAGGCAAAAAGAAAGGGCCGGCGTTTGCTTCCCGACCCCTTCACGTGTATTATTTCGATGTGGCAGTTGTCAGCCTAACACCGCTGCGACGCCTGGCAGAACCTTGCCCTCGATGGCCTCGAGGAGCGCTCCGCCGCCGGTAGAGATATACGACACCTTGTCGGCAAGCCCGAACTTGTTGACGCATGCCACGCTGTCGCCGCCGCCAATGAGTGAGAATGCGCCCTCCGAAGTTGCCTCCGCGATTGCCTCGCCCACAGCACGCGAGCCGGCTGTGAAGTTGTCAAACTCGAACACGCCTGCGGGTCCGTTCCACAATATCGTCTTTGCGCCTTTGATTGCAGCCACAAATGCCTTCTGCGTTTCCGGTCCGGCATCCAGTCCCTGCCACCCTGCGGGTATGGCATTCGAGGGATATACCGCCTGCTTAGCATCGTTGGAGAAGCTGTCGCCGCATACGGAGTCGGTGCCCAAGACGAGCTCCACGCCGTTCTTCTTTGCCAGCGCCTCCACTCCGAGCGCCACATCGAGCTTGTCAAGCTCCACGATAGAGTCGCCTATCTCTCCGCCGTGAGCCTTCGCGAAGGTATATGTCATGCCGCCGCAGAGGACGAGCTTGTCCACCTTACCTAACAAATTCTCGATGATGCCTATCTTTGACGACACCTTGGAGCCGCCCATTATCGCCACGAACGGACGCTTGATGTTACCCAGGACAGCATCTACGGCAGCCACTTCCTTCTCCATCAGCAGTCCCAGCATGCGGTCTTCGGGCTTGAAATAGTCGGCTATGACGGCGGTGGAGGCATGCTTGCGGTGCGCCGTACCGAAGGCGTCCATCACCCAACAGTCGGCATACGAGGCGAGTTTCTTTGCAAATTCCTTCTGCGAAGCTTTCATTTCCTTCTTCGCCTCCTCGTATGCGGGGTCGGTCTTTTCTATGCCGACGGGCTTCCCCTCCTCCTCAGGATAGTAGCGCAAGTTCTCCAACAGGAGCGCCTCACCGGGTTTGAGGGCTGCCACTTCGTCATCTGCTTTCTGGCAATCCTTTGCGAATTTCACTTTGACGCCGAGCTTTTCGCTTACGGCATCGACGATCTGAGAGAGCGACAACTCGGGCTTCACCTTGCCTTTCGGCTTGCCCATGTGCGACATGATGATAAGACTGCCACCCTTAGAGAGGATGAGTTTCAGCGTGGGAAGTGCGCCGCGGATGCGCGTGTCGTCGGTTATCTTCCCGTCTTGGAGCGGGACGTTGAAGTCCACACGTACGATTGCTTTCTTTCCGGAGAAATCGTAATCATTGATTTTTGTTGCCATATAGTATAGGATTTAGTTGAAATGACAATGCGTGAGCTTATGTTTCGGCTCGTTTCCGACAGACAAAAGTAATCGAAAAAGTCCGTTTGTGAAAGAACACGGCTTATTATTTAATAGTTTTTTACGTTCCTTCGCCGCCGCAGGAGCCTGTCAGCCGAACATCAAGCGCAGGGCTTCCTCCACCTTTCTGACGGGTCGGAGCCGTATGGGATATTTCTTTTGGTCGAGCCCCTGCAAGTTGTACTTCGGGATGATTATATCCTCAAAGCCGAGCTTTGCCGCCTCCGCGATGCGCTGTTCGATACGATTGACGGGTCGCACCTCCCCGCTAAGCCCCACCTCACCCGCCATACACCATGCCGCGTCGATAGGTGTGTCGACGTTGCTCGACAGCACGGCGGCGATGATACTCAGGTCCATGGCGGGGTCGGTAACACGTAAGCCGCCGGCAATATTGAGGAATACGTCTTTCTGCATCAGTTTGAAGCCCACCCGTTTCTCCAATACGGCGAGGAGCATGTTAAGCCTCTGCCGGTCGAACCCGGTGGCCGTGCGCTGCGGCGTGCCGTATGCGGCGGTGGAGACAAGCGCCTGCGTCTCGACGAGGAACGGACGTATGCCCTCTATCGCAGCACTGATTGCCACGCCGGAAAGTCCCTCGCGGTCTTGCGTCAAGAGCAGTTCGGAGGGGTTGGATACCTGCCGCAGCCCCGTCTGACCCATCTCGTAGATGCCCAGCTCCGACGTGGAACCGAAGCGGTTCTTTATGCTGCGCAGGATGCGATACATATAATGCTGGTCCCCCTCAAATTGTATGACCGCGTCGACGATATGCTCCAATATCTTCGGACCCGACAAATTGCCGTCCTTGTTTATATGCCCGATGAGGATGACAGGTGTGCCGGACGACTTGGCGAACCGGAGTAAGGCGGCGGCACACTCACGCACTTGCGTTATGCTGCCCGGCGAGGAGTCGACGTCCTGCGTGGAAATGGTCTGGATGGAGTCTATCACGAGCAGGTCGGGAGCAACATCTTTTATATGATTAAAGATATTCTCGAGCGACGTGTCGCACAATATGACAAGGTTCTCGTCGATGTCTTTGCCGCTCTCGTCGGCGGCTTCCATCAGTCTGTCCGCCCGCATCTTAATCTGGCGGGCGCTCTCTTCTCCGCTGACATACAGCACTTTCCGGTCTCTCAATCTTAGCGCGGTCTGCAACGACAGCGTGCTTTTCCCTATGCCCGGCTCGCCTCCGAGCAGGATGATACTGCCCGGCACGAGCCCTCCGCCCAGAACTCTGTTCAGCTCGGTGTCCATCATGTCTATCCTCGGCTCGTCCTTTGCGGAGACCCGCCGGAGAGGTACGGGCCGGTCTTTCCCCGTGTCGTGTGCGGCGGAAGAGCCCCTTTCGCGGAGACTACGCGCGGCGGAATGTGCGGCGGCGGCACGTGTCGGCTCGGGCGCAACACGGATCTCGCGAAACGTGTTCCACTGCGAGCACGACGGACACCTGCCCAGCCACTTGGCGGATTCCTGCCCGCAGTTCTCGCAGACGTACATTATCTTGTCTTTTGCCATAACGTTATATTGAGCGAAACATTAGTTTTCAGACGGTTATCTCCCCCGCGAGGCTGCGGCTCATCATAGTCCGCACTCCCTTTGCGTCGGAGTGTTGCGCCAAGAGAACCATCAGTTTGGTTACCGTCGCCTCCACCGTGCCGTCGTATCCGCTCAGCACGCCCGCGTCGAGAAGGTGGTTGCCGGCGGAGTAACGCTCCATTTCCACGCGCCCCGTGTCGCACTGAGTAACGTTGACAACGATGATTCCCCTCGCCACGGCATCACGCATCAGCGCCGTCAACCACGGGAATTGCGGGGCGTTACCGCTGCCGTAGCTGCGCAGGACGATGCCTTTGAGGGTGTTGGAACGGAGCACGTGGCGCAGGAGACTTTCCTCTATGCCGGGGAAAAGGCTGAGAACGACCACGTTGGAGTTTATCGCCGTATGGGGCGTCATCCGCCGTGAGAAGTCGGGACGGAGTATCTCGCGCGTGTTGAAACGGAAGTCGACGCCCGCCTCGCACAGATGAGGGAAGTTGGCGGAGTCGAACGCTTGGAAGCCGTCGGCATTCTTCTTGCTGCTCCGATTGCCGCGTAAGAGCCTGCCGGAGAAATATATACACACCTCCGGCACTACCGCCCTGCCCTTCGCGTCCTGCATCGCAGCCAACTCAATGCTCGTGATAAGGTTCTCCTTGCCGTCGGTGCGGAGCATGCCCAACGGCAGTTGCGAGCCGGTGAGAATGACGGGTTTGGTCAGGTTCTCCAACATAAAGGAGAGTGCGGAGGCGGTGTATGCCATCGTGTCCGTGCCGTGGAGGATGACGAAGCCGTCATAATTGTCGTATTCAAGCGTGATGATTCTGACGAGCTGTGCCCAGCGGCGCGGCGTCATATTGCTGGAATCGATGGCGTCAAACTGGTAGATATCCACCTCCGCTTTTATGTATCTGTACTCCGGCAACTGACGTAGCAGATGGTTGAAGTCGAGCGGTTCGAGGGCGTGAGTAACGGGATTGCTGCCCATGCCGATAGTGCCGCCGGTATAGATGAGTAGGATTTTGTTGGTCATAGGTTATCTTTTGACGAGCAAGACTACATTTTCCACGTGCGGCGTATGCGGGAACATGTCCACGGGCTGCACCGCTTTCACCGCGTAATAACCGTCCAATAGTTGCAGGTCGCGTGCCTGCGTGGCGGGGTTGCAACTGACATAGACGATGCGTGAGGGCAGCGCACGGAGCAGAACATTCACTACATCGGGGTGCATGCCGGCACGAGGCGGGTCGGTGATAATGACGTCGGGCGTGCCGTGAGCGGCGATGAACTCCGCAGTGAGGATGTCTTTCATGTCGCCGGCGAAGAACTCCGCATTGGCGATACCGTTGATTTCGGCATTCACGCGCGCGTCTTCTATCGCCTCCGACACATATTCTATGCCTACGACACGACGGGCGGAGCGAGCCACGAAACAAGCTATCGTCCCCGTGCCGGTATAGAGATCATACACAAGTTCCGAGCCCGTGAGATGCGCGAACTCCTTTACAACATTATATAAGCGGTGCGCCTGCTCCGTGTTAGTCTGGTAGAAGCTCTTCGGTCCCACCTTGAAGCGCAGGTCTCCCATAAGCTCGAAGATGTGGTCCGCGCCCTTGAAGACGTGCACGGGCAGGTCTGCGAAGGTGTCATTACACTTCTGATTGTCGACGTAAAGCAGCGACGTGATCTGCGGGAACCTGTCTCCGATATATCCTAACAGCGCCATTGCCTTCTCCTCGTCGCCCTTTTCGGAGAACCGGAACTGCATGATGAGCATCCACTCGCCGGTGTTGGAGTTGCGGATAACCATGTCGCGCAGCAGTCCGCAGTTAAGCCGGAGGTCGTAGAAACTAAGGTCGTGCGCTATGGCATAGTCGCGGACGGCGTTGCGGATGTCATTATTGAGCGGCTCCATGAGGTGGCAACGCTCAATGGGATATATCTTGTCGAACGCCCCGGAGATGTGGAAGCCCGCGGCGCACAAGTCTTTTATCTCCTCTCCGCTGAGGATCTCCTCCTCCGTAAGCCATCTCTTATTGGAGAAACCGAACTCTAACTTGTTGCGATATTCATATTCCTTCTCCGAGCCGAGTATGGTATTGACGTCCGGGAGCGAAACTTTGCCGATGCGCGACAGCTGGTCCGACACCTGCCGTTGTTTGGCTTTGAGCTGCTCGGAGTAAGGCAACTGCTGCCACCGGCACCCTCCGCAGATGCCGAAATGTGCGCAGCGCGGCGGTATGCGCAGGGGACTCGCCTCGTGGAACTTTATGATTTTCGCCTCGCAAAAGGAGTGCTTCTTCCGCGTAACCTCCAAATCCACCACGTCGCCGGGCACCGCCCACGGGACGAACACCACCATCTCGCCCACTCGGCACAAGGCTTTGCCCTCCGCAGCAATGTCCGTTATGGTAACCCGCTCGTATGTCTGACGCTTGCCTTTCATAGCCTACTGCCTCAGATAACGTATCTCCCGCAGACGGTGATTGCCCGTCAGACGGCTCTTGTCGATATTGCCGCTCACCCCGCGGATACGCCCCTTGCCCGTGTATTGCCAGATAGTGATGTTCCGCTCGTCGATCAGCACCGGCTCATAGTCGGTGTATTGCGCTATCATAAGTTTGTATTCGTCGAGCAAACCGCCGCTTAAGTTGTGGTCATAGAAGTTTGCACCCGTGTAGATAAGGGGTTTTGCGCGATAATAATCCTCAACCATGGCGAGGAAAGTAGTCAGCGAGTCGATGAACGCATCCGTGCTCAGACCGCCCCGCGTCTCAATATCAATCATGGGAATGAGGTCCTGCTGCTCCGGGCGGCATTGGGTGACGAAGTTGTCAAACTGCTCTTTCAGCGGCGTGGCGGGACGGAAATAGTGGTAGGAACCCACGTAGAGCCCGTTCAATTTCGCCATGCGGATGTTCTCTTCGTAGCGGTCGTCGATGTTCGTAGCACCCTCCGTGGCTTTCAGATAGACATAATTTATCTTCATGTTTCTGCCCACCTCCTCCCAGAAAACGTTGCCCTGATAGTGGCTCAGGTCGATGCCGTGGATGTGGCGGCAGGTGTCTTCGCACAGCACGTCGGAAACTGCCAATTGCGCCCGTGCCTGTGCCGCCGTGAGGAGCATGAAGAATGAAATTATCGCGATGGTCTTCGTCATAAACAGCCGTTTGAACAATCATTGCGCGCCCTACTCCTCAATGGCATCCAAGCGCGATTTGAGGCTTTTGAGAATGATACTCACGTTCTCCAGCGGCGCGTATTCGAAATAGGCGAAACCCCTGTTCTGCTCGCCGCTTTGCCGTTTGGCGAGGCTCGAAGTCATCATCTTCGCGGCCTTCTCGTCGGCCTTCTTCACAAACGGCACTTCCTCATTTTTAAACGCGAAATTCGCCATCAGCACGCTGCCCACAAGCGTCGCCACCCTGCTCATTTGCAACTCGCGCAACCACGACGTAACCTTCTCGAAATCAATGCGTTTGCCGTGCACGCGCAGGTGGTTGCCGAGACGTATGACAAGCCTCACCGACGCGCCGCCGACAAGCACCTGCTGGCAGTTTGCGATGATGAGCCCGAAAGCCTCGAGCGTCTCCTTCGAGCAATCCTCCGAGTGCTTGCCCGCAGCGATGATGCGCTTCATCTTTTTCTCTAACGACGGGTTGTTCATCTCCGGCCTGATGCCCCGTCCGCGCTGGCGGAGAGCCTCGTCTTGCAACGTTGTACGGAGCTCGGCCGGCATGTTAAAATCACGCTCGAACTGCAAATTTTTCGCAGCGCGCAAAGCAATGTCAGCCACGCCCTCGGCAGCCGCCGTCTCCACCGTCCTGCGCCACTTATAAGCCGACATCGGCTCCACAGCCACGTTCTCGTTCAACGCGCCGCAGCGCATCATCCGGTAGAAATTGCGTATCACGATGTCTGGAAGTTGTGCCATAAACAAAAACGATTTTCCCGGCCGTTCAAAACCATTGCAAAGTTAATGGAAACGCCGTAACAAGCAAACAATTCGCCGCTTTTAAGAGCCAAACCGCCGCATTTTGTTTCGCTTCTTGCTTTTTTGTGCTACCTTTGCAAAACGTTTCACAAACGATGGCGTTAACAATTAAACCAAACGGAAAACAATGCTGATTGAATACTCGAAAGCCGACGTCTTCCAAGCCGACAAAAAGGTGCTCGGCGATGTCGATTTCACCGTCAACGAAGGCGAATTCATCTACATCATCGGCAAGGTGGGCGCGGGAAAAAGCTCGCTCCTCAAAACGCTCTACGCCGAACTCGACATCTTCCGCGACGAAGCCGAGAAAGCCGACGTGCTCGGAAGAAACATGCTCCGCCTTAAACGCCGCGACGTGCCCGCCCTAAGGCGCGAGATGGGCATCATCTTCCAGGATTTCCAGCTGCTACACGACCGCACCGTGCGCAAAAACCTGCTCTTCGTGCTCCGCGCCACGCGGTGGAAAAAGAAGTCCGAGATGGAAGCGCGCATACGCGAAGTGCTCGCAAAAGTAGGGCTGGCAGACAAGCTCGACGCCATGCCGCACGAACTCTCCGGAGGCGAACAGCAGCGCATCGCCATCGCGCGAGCCCTGCTCAACAGCCCCAAAATCATCATCGCCGACGAGCCCACAGGCAACCTCGACCCCGACACCGCCGCGCAAATCGTGCAGCTGCTGCAAGAAATATGCCGCACAGGCACCGCCGTCGTGATGTCCACTCATAATTGGTCGATGATCGAACAGTTCCCCGGCAAAGTATATAAGTGCGAAAACGGACATCTCACTGCCGTGGAAAACGAAGTGGAAATCGA
This sequence comes from Prevotella sp., assembly GCA_021204905.1. GTDB lineage: Bacteria > Bacteroidota > Bacteroidia > Bacteroidales > Bacteroidaceae > Prevotella. The sequence goes on along the minus strand of JAJPYN010000008.1, from coordinate 42,143 downwards.
GCCCGAGGTTGAAACTGAAAATGAAGTTGAAACTGAAAGCAAGGTTGAAACTGAAAACGAAGTTAGCCCTGAAGTTGACCGCGTACCCGACAACGAAGGCTGCGCTGATGAAGGCAATAGCGAAGCCGGGACTGCAGTAGCAACTAAGATAAACGCAAACGAAGAACAAACTCAACAGCAAACAGAATGATCGTAATGAAATTCGGCGGCACGTCCGTCGGCACACCCGACCGCATCAAGCACGTCGCACAACTCATCACCGCGCAAACCGAGCCCGTTTTCGTCGTCCTCTCCGCAATGTCAGGCACGACAAACGACCTCGTCGAAATCAGCAACTATCTTTATAAAAAGAACCCCGACGGCGCAAACGACATCATTAACCAACTGGAAACCAAATACTTAGCCCACGTCGCCGCACTCTTCGCCACGCAGCAAACACGCGACGCCGCTAGCGATTTCATACGCGAAGAAACAGCCCTCCTGCGCTCGTTCACCAAAGAACTTTTCACCGGCTTCGAAGAGAAAAACGTCGTCGCACAAGGCGAGATCATCAGCACCAACCTGATGAATTTCTACCTCGAAGAGCAGCACGCCGGCGCCGTCCTCCTCTCCGCTCTCGACTTCATCCGCACCGACAAGAACGGCGAACCGAACACGCAATATATAAAGGAAAAACTGCCGCCGCTCATCGCCGCCAGACCCGCGAAAATCTACATCACGCAAGGCTTCATCTGCCGCAACGCGTACGGCGAAATCGACAACCTCCAGCGCGGAGGCTCCGACTACACAGCAAGCCTCGTCGGGGCAGCCATCGGCGCCGAAGAGATACAGATATGGACCGACATCGACGGCATGCACAACAACGACCCGCGCTTCGTCGAGCACACCGACGCCATACACCAACTCAACTTCGAAGAGGCCGCCGAGCTCGCTTATTTCGGCGCGAAAATCCTGCACCCGACGTGCATCCAACCCGCGAAATTCGCCGGCATCCCCGTTCGCCTCTTGAACACGCTGGACCCCGCCGCGAAAGGCACCATCGTCGACAACGTAGTCATTAAAGGCAAGATCAAAGCCGTCGCCGCAAAGGACGGTATCACCGCGATAAAAATCAAGTCGTCGAGAATGCTCCTCGCAACGGGCTTCCTGCGCAAAATATTCGAGATCTTCGAGAGCTATTCCACGCCCATCGACATGATCGCCACGTCCGAAGTGGGCGTCTCGATGTCCATCGACAACAGCAAACACCTGAACGACATCGTCGACGAACTGAAAAAATACGGCACCGTAACGGTCGACGAAGGCATGTGCATCATCTGCGTCGTGGGCGACCTCGACTGGAGCAACGTCGGCTTCGAAACGCTCGCCATGGACGCAATGAAAAGCATCCCGGTGCGCATGATTTCCTACGGCGGCTCGAACTATAACATCTCGTTCCTCATCCGCCAAAACGACAAGGCCCGCGCGCTGCAAAGCCTCAGCGCAACCATCTTCGGAAACGGTGGCGACAAGAATTAATGTGCTTAAAGCAAAACTTCACACGAAGACGGTTAAATAGTTGATACTCCGAAGATTAAGATGAAAGGTAATTTTCCGATAGAGAAATTCCGCAAGCAGCCCACGCCGTTCTATTTTTACGACACGACCCTGCTGCGCCGCACGCTCAACGAGATACGCCGCGAGGCCGGCCGCAACGGGGCGTTCCGCGTGCATTACGCCGTGAAAGCCAACGCGAACCCGAAGCTCCTCGCCGTCATCGCCAACGCCGCGCTCGGGGCCGATTGTGTCAGCGGCGGAGAGATCAGTGCGGCGCTCGCGGCAGGTTTCCCCGCCTCGAAAATCGTCTTCGCCGGAGTGGGCAAGGCCGACTGGGAAATCGAGCTCGGAATAGAAAAAGGCATCGCGGCGTTCAACGTCGAAAGTCTGCCCGAACTGCAAGTAATAAATGACATCGCGCGGCGCATGGGCAAAACGGCGGACATCGCTTTCCGCATCAACCCCGATGTCGGCGCGCACACCCACGCGAACATCACCACCGGCCGGGCGGAAAACAAGTTCGGCATAGCCATGGACGACATGGACGCCGCCGTCGACACTGCGCTGCAAATGAGCAATATCCGTTTCGCCGGACTGCATTTCCACATCGGCAGCCAGATCCTCGACATGGGCGATTTCGCAGCCCTGTGCAACCGCATCAACGAACTGCAAGACCGCCTCGAGAGCAAGCATATAAAGGTCGGGAGCATCAATGTCGGCGGCGGACTCGGCGTCAGTTACGACCATCCCAACCGCCTCGCCATGCCCGATTTCAAAAGCTATTTCGACACCTACGCGCGCCATCTGCACATACGCGACGGCCAGACGGTGCACTTCGAGCTCGGCCGCGCCGTGGTGGCGCAATGCGGCAGCCTCATCTCGCGCGTGCTCTTCGTCAAACGCGGCACGCACAAGCAGTTCTGCATCCTCGACGCGGGCTTCACCGACCTCATCCGCCCCGCTTTGTATCAGGCTTACCACAAAATCGAGAACCTCACGAGCGAGCTGCCTTGCGAGACCTACGACGTGGTCGGCCCAATCTGCGAATCGAGCGACGTCTTCGCCAAAGCCGCGGACATCAACGCAGCCAGCCGCGGCGACATCATTGCCATACGCTCGGCAGGCGCTTACGGCGAGGCGATGGCCAGCACCTACAACTGCCGCAAGATGCCCGGCGGCTTCCTTGCTGAAGAATTTTAACATTAGGCTTTTCTTTGAAGAAATTTTAACAAATATGAGAGTGAACATCCTTTGCGGCGACGACCTCTGCGGCAACAATCTTCCGCAGTTGACGCTCGGCCTTCTGGCGGAAAACCTGCCCGGCAAAGGCGTCGCGCTCACCGAAGAGCATGCCGAGATAGTTCACATCATCGGCGCGTGGAATGCCGCAACAACAGCCGCAGCCAAGCGCGCCGCAGCACAGGCAATACCCTTTGTACACACGCCGCTGGGCTCGCTCGCGCCTTGGCACAAACCCGCCGCCGTACAGTTGCGCCTCTCGTCCGCAGCGCACGCCGTCGTCGCCTCGGGCATCATGGAGCAAAAGCTGCTCGGCAAACGGCGCAGCGACCGCCTGCAACTCATCCCGAACGCCGTAACAACCTCGACGACAACCGCCGGCGAGATGGCCGAAGCCTACGCAAAACTCTACGCGCGCCTCATCGAAGAGAACGATGCCGCACTGCGCGAGAGCGTCGACGCGAAAATCAAACTGCTCAAAGAGGACGACGAAAATATTGTTAAAATCTGTCGCGAACTGCTCTATGCGCAATGCCTCTGCCGTCAGCGCACCTTGCCGAAGAGCTTCCTCGCCGCCCTCACCGACCTCTTCACGCGCAGCGACTACGACGAGGAGCGCTTCGACGATGTGCTCAAACTAATCAATCTACACGCGTTCACCGCACGCCTCGAGCGCGCCATGCAGCAGCTCACGGGCCTTAAAGAAGGGTTCATGCCCGTCGCGCCAAGCAGCGAGAAAGAGGCAAGAGAAATTATGAAAATTGTTATCGAGTGCTAAAAATATCGCAACCTTAATTATGGCAAAATACAGCATCAAACACGACAAGAAATATCTCCAACTGCTCGCGCGCTCGTTCCCCACGGCGCAACAGGCAAGTGCCGAGATTATCAATATGGAGGCTATCCTTCACCTTCCGAAGGGTACCGAGCACTTCCTTGCCGACATCCACGGCGAGCATCAGGCATTCCTTCACGTACTGAAAAACGCGTCGGGCAGCATCAAGCGAAAAGTTAACGAACTTTATGGTTCTAAGATGACCCTCCAAGAGAAGCGCGATTTCTGCACGCTCATCTACTACCCCGAGCGGAAACTCGACATCCTCAAAGCGCAGGAGTCCGACCTCGACGCGTGGTATTTCACCACCATCGAGCGCCTCGTCGCCGTCTGCCGCGAAGTGTCGAGCAAATACACGCGATCGAAGGTGAGAAAAATGCTGCCGGCCGACTTCTCGTACATCATCGAGGAGCTGCTTCACGAAAGTCCGAGCGACAAGAACAAGGCCGACTATGTGCACGTCATCATCAACACGATCATCTCCACCGGTTGCGCCGACGAATTCATCATCGCCATCTCGAATGTTATACAAAAATTAACAATCGACCGCCTGCATATCCTCGGCGACATTTTCGACCGCGGACCCGGCGCGCACATCATCCTCGACAAGCTGATGACCTACCACGACTGGGACATCCAATGGGGCAACCACGACATCCTCTGGATGGGCGCCGCGGCGGGCAATCCGGCCTGCATATGCAACGTCATCCGCCTGTCGCTGCGCTACGCCAACCTGCCCACGCTCGAGGACGGTTACGGCATAAACATGATGCCGCTGGCCACCTTCGCGATGGAGGCTTACCACGACGACCCCTGCACCGTTTTCCTGCCGAATTTCATTGGGAAAGAGAGCGACGACGAGAAATTCACCCTGCTCACCGCGAAGATGCATAAGGCCATCACCGTGATGCAGTTTAAGGCCGAAGCGCAAATTATAAAACGCCATCCGGAATGGGCGATGAGCGACCGCACCGTCCTCGATTTCATTGATTATTCCGCCGGCACCATCACGCTCGACGGCACAACCTACCCCTTGCGCACGTGCCATTTCCCGACGGTCGACCCGGCCGACCCGACAGCCTTCACCGACGAGGAAGCGTTGCTCATGCGGCGCCTCTGCCACTCGTTTAAAGTGAGCGAAAAACTGCACCGCCACATCCAGGCCATCCTGCGCCACGGCTCAATGTACGCTGTGTGCAACGACAACCTGCTCTACCACGGCGCCGTGCCGCTCAACGAGGACGGAAGTCTCAAAGAAGTAACCGTGCGCGACGCGAAATACAGCGGCAAGGAGCTGCTCGACGCCATAAACCGCATCATCCGCACAGCCTTCCAGCGCGAGGCCGACGCCGACGAGAAACAGTTCGCGCGCGACTATTTCCTCTACCTATGGTGCGGCGCCGACAGTCCGCTGTTCAACAAGTCGCGGATGACCACCTTCGAGCGCTATTTCATCGACGACAAAGCCACTCACCACGAGGAGAAAGGCAATTATTTCAAGCTGCGCGACAACGCCGACGTTGTTGACAAAATCCTCGACGCGTTCGGCGTAACGGGCGAGCACCGCCACATCATCAACGGCCACGTGCCCGTGCATGTCGCCAGCGGCGAGAACCCGATAAAAGCGGGCGGGCGACTGATGGTCATCGACGGCGGTTTCTCCATGCCCTACCACAAAGAAACGGGCATCGCCGGCTACACCCTCGTCTACCATTCGCGCGGCTTCCAGCTCGTGCAGCACGAACCGTTCAAAAGCACCGAGGACGCCATCCGCAGCGGCGTGGACATCAAATCGACCACGCAAATCGTCGAGATGAGCAGCCACAGAATGCTCGTTGCCGACACCGACACGGGTCGCGCGATGAAAGAAAAAATCGACGATCTGAAAGAGTTGCTTTACGCTTACAGGCACGGTTGGATTAAAGAAAGTTAAGAACAAATTAGTTAAATTATGAAAAATATCGCAATCGCAGGAGCGGGATATGTAGGGTTGTCGAACGCCGTACTTCTGGCGCAGCACAACCGCGTGACGCTCGTCGACATCGTCAAGGAGAAGGTCGAGATGATCAACGCGCGCAAGTCGCCCATCGTCGACAAAGACATCTCGGAGTACCTCGCCGGGAAGGAGCTCAACCTCACCGCCACCACCGACGGTCTCGCAGCTTACAAAGGCGCCGATTTCGTCATCATCGCCACGCCTACCAACTACGACCCGCAAAAAAATTTCTTCGACACCTCCGCAGTCGAGGCCGTCATCAGCATCGTCGTAGAGAACAACAAGGACGCGATAATCGTCATAAAGTCCACAATACCAGTGGGTTACACCAAGGAGATCCGCGAGAAATACCATTCGCAAAACATCATTTTCTCGCCCGAATTCCTGCGCGAGGGGTGCGCCCTGCACGACAACCTCTACCCCACCCGCATCATCGTCGGCACCGACACGAGCGACGCGCGTCTGACCGCAATCGCCACCGATTTCGCCAACCTTTTGAAGGAGGGCGCGATAAAGAAGGACATCGAGGTGCGAATCATGGGATTCACCGAAGCCGAAGCCGTGAAACTCTTCGCAAACACTTACCTCGCACTGCGCGTGAGCTACTTCAACGAGCTCGACACCTACGCCGAGATGAAAGGTCTAAACGCGCGCGACATCATCGAAGGCGTCGGCCTCGACCCTCGCATCGGCACGCACTACAACAACCCCTCCTTCGGCTACGGCGGCTACTGTCTCCCGAAGGACACGCGCCAGCTGCTGGCCAACTACCGCGACGTGCCCGAAAACCTCATCGAGGCCATCGTCAACGCCAACGCCACGCGCAAGGATTTCATCGCCGACCGCGTGCTGCAAATGGCGGGCTATTACACCGGCAGCAGCAGCTACGACGAGACCTGCGAGCACGACGTAACCATCGGCGTCTTCCGCCTGACAATGAAAAGCAACTCCGACAACTTCCGCCAGTCGTCCATCCAAGGCATCATGAAACGCCTCAAAGCGAAAGGCGCGCAAACCGTCATCTACGAACCGACACTGAAAAACGGCACGACATTCTTCGGCAGTAAGGTGGTGAATGATTTAACAAAATTTAAAGGTATGTGCAACTGCATTATCGCCAACCGTTACGAACCCGCACTCGACGATGTGAAAGAAAAGGTTTACACGCGCGACATCTTCCGAAGAGATTAAAGTTGAAATTGAAGTTTAAAAGAAAAGCTAAGTAATTGAAAATGAAATAGTTAGTTCGAAATATTGAAACGAAGGCGACACTAATTACTGCGTAAAACAAGCGCCTCGCTCAGCCGGAGGATTAGTAGCGACTAAGACCTTCGCGAAAAAACAAAAAAGTCAACCGGCACAGCAATCAACGTTGCGCCGGTTTTCAATTCAAACTTGCCCCTTCTTAGTTCAAACTGATTTCAGTTCAGACTTAGTTCAAACTATTTCTTAGTTCAAACTTGCCCTTTAAATAAAGCTTTATCAGAACGGCAGGTCGTCAATGTTGTCGTCGCTTGCGGCGGGTGCGGATTGCGGCGCGGGCTGGGGTGCTGCGGCGGGCGCGGTGAACGGTGCCGAGGCCACGCTCGCGGGATCCATCTGCCGCACGTCGTAGGCGCGGACGCTGTTGAACCAACGGCCGTTGTATTCGTGCGCGTCGATGTCGAACGAGACGAGTATCTCCTGCCCCATCTGAACGTTAAACCTTTGCAAACGGTCAGCCCCGAAAACGCTGAACACCATCTTGCGCGGATAGGTGTCGTGCGTCTCAATCACAAAATCCTGCGCCATCCATTCGCCGCGCGCGTTTGTGCCGCTCCTCGAGGGCAACACCGCGATAACTTTTCCTTGTAAATCCATGTGAAATGCGTATTGTTTTATATGTTTTGTATGCTCGAAAAAGGCTTTCGAAAAACTCACCTGCGAAAATAGTAATTTCGTTCGCAATCCGGAAACTTTTGCCGCATTTTTTTGCCGCGACGCGCGGAATTGCGTATATTTGCGAGAGAATTGAAAATGTTAAAAACAAGTATAACCTAAAAACGAACAGTAACATGAGATTTGTAGTATCCAGTAGCGACCTGAACAACCAGTTGCAAACGCTGTCGAAGGTCATCGCAAGCAAAAACGTGTTTGCCATACTCGATTGCTTCCTCTTCGAGATTGCCGACGGCAAAATAAAAATCACCGCCAGCGACAAAGAGAACACGATGTCCACCACCATCGCCATCGAGGACGCCTTTGTCTCCGGCAACTTCGCCATACCCAACCGCACGCTCCTCGAGGCGATGAAAGAGCTGCCCGACCAGCCGCTCACCTTCGACGTGAACACCGAGGAGATGACCGTGAAAGTGCTTTATCAAAACGGTATGTACAACTTCACAGCGTGGAACGCCAACGAGTTCCCCACGCCGCAAGCTGTCGGCGACAACGCATCGGTCATCTCCGTCAACGCCGCCGTGCTGGCAAACAACATCGCGCGCTCCATCTACGCCACGGCGCAAGACGAAATACGCCCGGTGATGAACGGCATCTTCTTCGACCTTAACGCCACCGGCCTGTCCATCGTGGCCAGCGACGGCCATAAACTGGTGCGCAACACGAATTTCACCGTCAAATCCGACACGCCCACCTCGTTCATCCTGCCGAAGAAGCCCGCCGCACTGCTCAAAAACGTGCTCACCCACGACGGCGGCGATGTGGTGATAAAATTCGACGAGCGCTGCGCAGAGATCACCTACGACGAAGGCACGCTCAACTGCCGCCTCATCGAAGGGCGCTACCCCAATTATAACAGCATCATTCCGCAGAATAACCCCAACCAGCTCATCATCGACCGCAAGATCCTGCTCTCGGCCTTGCGCCGCGTCATACCCTTCGCCAACGGCACGCAGCTCGTACGCTTCCACCTCGAGCCCGGCAAACTCGTGCTTAATTCCGAAGACATCGATTTCGCCACCAGCGCGCAGGAGAACATCGCTTGCAACTATACGGGAGCGGCAATGAACATTGGTTTCAAAGGCGGGTCGTTCACCGAAATTCTCGCAAATATCGACAGCGAAGAGGTGATCATCGAACTGGCCGACCCCATCCGCGCGGGAGTCATCAAACCCGTCGTGCAGCCCGCCGACGAAGAGAACCTCGTGCTCATCATGCCCATCCTTTTGAACGACTGACAACGAACGCCCTGACACGATGAGGCTGACGCTCACAAAACCGCTGGTGATCTTCGATTTGGAGACCACCGGCTTGGATATTTCCAAAGACAGAATTATCCAAATATCCTACATCAAAGTGATGCCCGACGGCAGCGAGAACCGCGAGGCATATTTCATCAACCCCGAATGCACCATCCCGAAAGACGTTGAAGAACTGACGCACATCACCAACGAGATGGTGGCCGCCGCACCGACGTTCAAGCAGCTCGCGGCGACGCTTTGGAACACATTCCACGGCTGCGATTTCGCGGGGTACAACTCGTCGCATTTCGACATCCCGATGCTCGCCGAGGAGTTCATCCGCGCCGGCAAAGAGTTCGATTTCGGCAAGTGCCGCATGGTCGATTCGCTCGCCATCTTCCGCAAGATGGAGCGCCGCAACCTCGCCGCAGCCTACGAGTTCTATTGCGGCAGAAAAATGGAGGACGATTTCACGGCCCACCGCGCCGACGAAGACACCGAAGCCACGTGGCGCGTGCTGCAAGCGCAACTCGACATGTACTCGCCCGAGCGCCAGACCGACGCCGCCCGCATCCTGCCCGCCGACATCAACATCCTGCACAGCCTCTCCTGCCCGGCGGAGAACATCGATTTCGCGGGACGCCTCGTGTGGAAAGAGGTGAAAGACGCCAACGGCATTCCGGTGCGCGACGCGACGGGCAAGCCGCTCCTGCGCGAGGCGTTCAACTTCGGCAAATACAAAGGCCAGTTCGTCATCGATGTGCTGCGCCGCGACACAGGTTACTACGCGTGGATGATGGGCGCCGATTTCCCGCAAACCACCAAGCAGGCATTGACGCGGATACGAATGAAATACCTTGTGAAGTAGTTGCTAAGAAAAAGCTTGTTAAGTTGAGTAGTAGTTGCTAATAAAATGTTTGCTAAGGTAAGTAGTAGTTGCTAATGTAATGTTTGCTAAGTTGAGTAGTAGTTGCTAATGTAATGCTTGTTTAGTAGTTAAATAGTTGTTTTAACTAAATTTGTTTAATTGGTTGTAAATCAGATAGTTATGCTGCGCCGCACATTGTTGTTTCTCGCCATTGCCTTCGCCTTCGCCATCGCCTCGCGCGGACAGGAGCTTAACGCCACGGTTAAAGTCAACCACGCGCAAATTCAAGGTTCGAACACAAGCGTTTTCGACAACCTCGAACAGACGCTCACGCAGTTCCTCAACGAGACGCAATGGACCAGCTTGCAGTTCAGCCCTATTGAGCGCATCAACTGCACCTTCGCCATCACCGTAACGAAATACGAGAGCGACATCTTCCAGTGCAAGGCCGTCATCACCGCCACGCGCCCTGTTTACAACGCGCAGTACACCACGACGATTTACAGCAACACCGACAACTCGTTCGACTTCGAGTTCGCCGAGTTCGACCAGCTGGTTTTCAACGAGACCAATGTCGACAACCAGCTCACCGCGCTCATCGCCTACTACGCCTACCTCATCATCGGCATCGACCTCGACACCTTCGGCGAGATGTCGGGCGAGGATGTGCTGCAACGCTGTTTCAACCTGTGCAACAACGCGCAAAACCTCGATTATCCCGGCTGGAAAGCCTTCGACGACGACCGCAACCGCTACGCCATCATCAACGACTACCTCGACGGCGCGATGCAGCCCTTCCGGCAACTGCAATACGATTATTACCGCAAAGGTCTCGACGAGATGGCCTCGAACGCCGAGCGCGGCAGAACGAACATCTCCACGGCGCTCGAAGAAGATCTGCAAAAGGCCAGCAAGGACCGTCCGATGAGCCTCCTGCCGCAGATCTGGACCGATTACAAAAAAGACGAGTTGGCCAATATCTACAAGGGAAAAGGCACGCAGAAAGAGAAGGAAACGGTCTACGACATCCTCTTCAGCATCAACGCCAGCCAAAGCGAGGCTTGGGACAAAATTAAAGAATGAATGCTCACGCGGCTCTACATAAAAAACTTCGCGCTGATTGATGAACTCGACATCACCTTCGGGCCGGGATTCTCAGTTATAACAGGCGAAACGGGCGCGGGCAAGAGCATCATCCTCGGCGCGATGAGCCTGCTGCTCGGGGCAAGGGCCGACACGAAAACCGTGAAGGAAGGCGAAGGGAAATGCATCGTTGAAGCTGCGTTCGACAACATAGGCGACAGTCTGCGTAACCTCCTCGAAATCAATGAGATAGATGCGCCCGACGAGGAATGCATCATCCGCCGCGAGGTGAATGCTGCGGGCAAAAGCAGGGCGTTCATCAACGACACGCCGACCGGTCTCGCGCTGCTTAAAGATGTTGGCGAGCAACTCATCGACATCCATTCGCAGCACCAGAACCTCCTTCTCAAAGACAACAGTTTTCAGCTGTCCGTCGTCGACACCATCGCCGGCAACCGCCAGTTATTAGTGGATTATTCCGCAGCCTACAAAGCTTTTTGCACCGCGCGCCAAGCCCTCGATGCCGCACGCGAGAATGCCGAACGCAGCCGCCGCGACGCCGATTTCATCCGATTCCAGTACGACGAACTGTCCGCGCTCGAGCTGCAAGACGGCGAGCAGGAACGGCTCGAGCTACAAGCAAGCGCCATGCAGCACGCCGAGGACATCAAGCGCGCGCTGTTCGACGCCGACGCCCACCTCAACGACGAGCAAACGGGCATCCTCACGCGCCTGCGCCGCAGCCAATCGGCCGTTGCCGCCATCACGCCCGTCTTCGCGCAAGCCGGTGATGCCGCCGCACGCCTCGACACCACACTGCTCGAGCTGAAAGACATCGCCGCCGACATCGCCGCCATGCTCGCCGCAGCCGACTACGACCCCGCCGAGTCCGAGCGCGTCGCCGCACGTCTCGATGCCATCTACACGCTCGAGAAGAAGCATCGCGCAAGCAGCGTCGCGGCGTTGATTGAAATTCAAAATAAATACAAGGCCGCGCTTGACGCCATCGACAACAGCGACACCCTTCTCGCCGGCCTTGAGAAAAGCCTCGCCGAAGCCGAGAGCCGTTGCCGCAAATTGGCCGAAAAGCTCAGTAGCCAAAGGCAGAAAGCCACAACCGACATCGAGCGCGACACTTGCGCAAGGCTCGAGATGCTCGGCGTGCCCGGCGTGAGGTTTAAGGTGGAAATCACGCGCAAAGAGCTCGGCCCAGACGGACAAGACCGCGCCGAATTCCTCTTCTCGGCCAACCCCGGCATGCCCCTGCGCGCCGTCAGCGATGTGGCCAGCGGCGGAGAAATATCGCGCGTGATGCTCGCCTTGAAAGCCATGCTCAGCGGTGCCGTGCGCCTGCCGACAATCATCTTCGACGAGATCGACGCCGGCGTGTCGGGCAAGGTGGCCGAGCAAATGGGCATCGTGATGGAGCAGATGGGGCGCGCCGACAGGCAAGTGGTAAGCATCACCCACCTGCCGCAGATAGCAGCCCGCGGCGCGGCGCATTACAAGGTGTTCAAAGAGATCGCCGGCGGCAAAACGGCCACGCGCATGCAACGCCTTACCGACAGCGAGCGCATCGGCGAAATCGCGCAAATGCTCAGTGGCAGCAGCATCTCCTCCGCCGCGGTAGACAACGCTAAAAAACTCTTGCAAATCACTTAACGCCGCGCCAGAAACGGCATAATTCACATCGCAATGAAGCACATCGTCATCATCCTCTTCGCCCTAACAGCCACAAGCCTTCACGCGCAAACGCCCGCCGTGCAGAAAGCGGCAAAAGCGGTGTTCGCGCTAACCACATACAAAGCCGACGGCACCATCCTCAACGTAACGCACGGCGCATATTTCGTCAATGCCGACGAGGGCATCGCGGCCTTCAAACCGTTCGACGGCGCATACCGGGCCGACATCATCGACGCCGCGGGCAACCGTGCCGACGTGGAAGCCATCATCGGCGCGAACGACATGTACGACATCTGCCGCTTCAAACTGTCGAAAGCAGGAGCCGCCGCGCTGCAACCGGCCGCCGACGCGACAGGCACCGTCTGGGCTGCGGGTTACAGCACCAAGCAAGCCGCCCTTACGCCGCTCACCATCAGCAGCAGCGAGAAGTTCCTCGACAAATATAATTATTACATCATCAACGAGGAGATCAACGACGACATCGCGGGTTGCCCCATCCTTAACGCTGCCGGCGAAGTCATCGGCCTCGTGCAGCAGTCCGGCTCGTCGTACGCCATACATTCCGCCGACGCGCGGTTCTACTCCGACCTCGCCAGCACAGGGCTCTCCGCCATCGACGGCGTGCTGAAAAAGACGCATATCCGCATCAGCTTGCCCGACGACCGCGAGCAGGCACGGCTGATGCTTCTGATGTTCGACAGCACGTCCGACTCGCTCGCCGTCCTCGCCACCGCCAACGATTACATCGCGCGCTTCCCCGCCGACATCGACGGCTATTCCGCCATCGCGAACTACGAGGTGCAGCACGGCAACACGGCGCGCGCGTCGCAGGTGATGGAAGGTGCGGCGAAGAAGATGAAAGACAAGGCGCCGGCATACTACGAATACGCGAAACTCATTTACACGACAGTGCTTTACGGCGATTCTGCCTTGGCGGGAAACTGGTCGCTCGACCTCGCCGAAGAGAACATCAACAAGGCTGTTGCTGCGGTGGGCGAGCCTGTCTACCGCCATCTCGCGGCGAAGATTCAGTTCTCGAAGGGCGATTATGCCGCGGCGCTGGGGCTTTACGAAGCGCTGACCGAAACGGAGATTGCCGGCAACGAGCTCTACTACGAAATAGCGCAGTGCAAGAGCAACCTCGGGGCAAGCGACGAGGATGTTTTTGCGTTTGTTGACAAGGCTGTTGAGGCCAGCCCGCAGCCGCTGACGGGCATGAGCGCGCCGTATGTGCTGGCCCGCGGGGCGATGCTCGACAGGATGGGCGAATACAAGCGCGCGATTGCCGACTATAATGTTTACGACAGTCTGATGAATTACCGCGCGGACGCCGGGTTTTACTACACGCGCGGCAAGTGCGAGATGAACGTGCGGCAATACCAGCAGGCGCTGAACGACCTTGCGCACGCGGCCTACCTGACGCCGGACGCTACTTACCTTGCCGAGCTCGCCGCATTGCAGTTGCGCGTGGGGCAATACGAGCAGGCGCTTCAGGCGTGCGAGCTGAGCTTTAAGATCACGACGGACTACCCCGATGTTTACATTGTTCAAGGGCTTGCTCTGCACCAGTTGCAACGCGACAAGGAGGCGTTTGAGGCTTTCGCGAAGGCCCGCGATTTGGGCGACGAGCGCGGTCAGGAATATATTTCGAAATACGGACTGGAGTAAAGTTTGGTTCGCGAAGGTCTTAGTTGCTACTGCAGTCCCGGCTCAGCGAATCGCCGGCAGCACGCAGCCTTAATTGTCCGGTTCGTTTCAACGTCCGGACTAATTTTTATTCAAAGGCCCGGCTGTTTTTTAACAAACGCAAGCGCTCCGGATTTGCCTTATTTCGGGCAAGCGCTCCGGATTTGCCTTATTTTTCCAACAAAAGGTTTAATTTTTTATCTTCACTTCATCGACGCCCTTGACGTTGTAGATGCTGCGGATGGCGAATGTTTGCTCGTCGAGGTTGTGCACGAAGAAGGTGATTGTGCAATCGACGATGTTGTCGACGGTGTCGGTGCGGAGGGAGTCGATGGAGAGTTGCAGCTTGGTGGTGATGGTGTCGATGAGGTCCATCAGGAGGTGGTAGCGGTCGATGGCCTTGACGCGGACGGAGACGAGGTAGGTGATGTCGGGGTTGGACTGCAGCTCGGCCGTTACGATGCGGTCGGCGTGCTTTGAGGCGAGGCGGATGGCTTCTTGGCATGAGCGTCGGTGGACGGTGATGGTGCCGTCGTCGTTGCGGAAGCCGATGGTCTCGCAGCCGGGGATGGGTTTGCAGCGCTCGCAGCGTATGATGCCGGTGTTCACCTGCTGCTCTTCGAGGTCGGAAAGTTCGCGCTTGGCTTTGTATGTGGAGCAGCAATCGACCCAGTCGCGTCGCGCGAGGATCTTTTCGGCTGTGCCTATCTCGACGCAATCGCCGCGTTTGAGTTCGGTTTTTATGGAGCAGAGCTTGCCGTTGATGCGTGCGTATTGCGCGTGGAGGCCGAGGCTGGTGGAGAGCTCGAAGGCGAAGTCGATGGCTGTGGCGCCTTTGGGCAGGATGATGCCGTGGCCCGTGGGTGTGAAGACCATCACGTCGTCGTAGTAGAGCGATGTTACGACGCTTTCGATGAACGAGTTGGATGTGCTTTGCCGCGCGATGTCTTCGAGGATTTGTTTGAAGCGGTCGATCCATTCGCCCACATTGCTCTCGTCGCGCCCCACGAGGCAGCCTGTTTTCGACGCCTCCACCATCCGCTCGGTGCATATCTGCACGTCTTCCCACACGCCTTCTTCGGAGAGGAGCATCACGTTGAGCGACTGGTAGGAATTCTCTTTGGCTTGGTCGATCTGGTTGACGAACGACTGCGGGCGCTCCTTGTACTTATCCGTGAGCAGCGAGTAGATTTTCAGGCAGGTGTCTTTCTCGGTGAAGCTGTCGTCGGCGGAGGTGCATGTTACGCGGACGTAATAGCGGTTCTCGATGTGCACGAAGTCCTTGTCCTGCGCTTTCATGCGGCGCCAGATGCTGTACGGTTTGCGGTAGTACACCACGGCCTGCGCTTCGATGCCGCCGGCGCGGAGGAGCTCCTCGATGGTGGTGCAAAAGACCTTCAAGCGCGGCGCATTCTCGGCCATATCGCGCTGCAAGGCACGGTCAATCTCGTCGTATTCGGCGGGGCAGCGGTATTTTAAAGAAAGGTTCTCGAGGTCGGTTTTGATGTCGAAAAGGCCGAGCCTGTTTGCCAGCGGCGCATAGAAATAATCGGTCTCGCCGGCAATCTTCATCTGTTTGTCGGGGCGCATCGACGACAGCGTGCGCATGTTATGGAGGCGGTCGGCAAGCTTCACCATCAGCGCGCGGATGTCGTATTGCAGCGAGCGGAGCAACTGGTCGTAGTTGTCCACCTGCTTGGTCATTTTGTAATGGTCCTTCTTCTTCTTCGTAACAACATCCACGAGGAACGCCACATCGTCGCCGAACATCGAGCGGATGTCGTCGAGGGTGTAATCGGTGTCCTCAACAATGTCGTGCAGAAAGGCGCAGATGACCGAATTGGCATCGAGGCGCAGCTCTTCGGCAACGATTGCAGCGACCGCCACGGGGTGCATGATATACGGTGCGCCCGACTTGCGCAGCTGCATCTTGTGGGCCTCTTTCGCAAACTCGTAAGCGCGCCGCAACCGCTCGACATCCTCCGGCCCGACACGCTGCGCCATCACATCGAGCACGTGCGCCGCTTGGTCGTCGATCATCCGCGCATATTCCTCCTTGCTGATGAGCGCGTCGCTGTGAACGGGGGTCGTTTCCATAAGGGTTGCTTCGGCTGCGGGATTTATGAAAGTGCCAATAACAAAAGGGCGTTTCGATTAAAATTTATACGACAGCGTGGCAATAAACTGGTTGCGGATATTCTTAACTTTCTGGCCGTCTACATAGTTCTGAACGGTGTCGCTCGTGCCGTCGCTGTAAGTGTACGTCGCCTCGGAGCTCATGAACGGGTAGTACGTGCCCTTCGTCGTGTTGTACTGGTAAGCAAGGTCGAGCGTGAACCGGTTGATGGTGTAGCCCGCGCCGAGCGTGAAGCGGTGGGTGGCGTTCCAGTTGATGTAATCGGCGCGCGACGAGTAATAGGTGCCGAGCGAGCTGACGGTGCAGTCGCGGTAACCGTCCTTCTTGTACATCGCCGCAACATAGTTATACCCCACCCTCACGGCCAGCTCTTTCGTAGCTTTAAACTCCGCGCCGATCTTAAACGTCGACACACCTTTCAGCGTGCGCTGCGTGTGCTCGTTCATCTCGTAATCCTTCACCGAACTGCCGTAGTAAGAATAGTCGTAATCGCCGAGCATGCGGCTGCTGGTGCACGAATAATCGGCATACTCGTAGCTTGCGCCCACAGCGATGCTCGTGCCGAAGGTGTGGCCGACAGACACGCCGAACTTCCACGGGGTGTAAACGCGGTAATCATATTCGCCGTAAGCCTCGTAACCGGGGTTCACGAAATTGCCGTCGATGGTGGTGTTATTGGCCAGCGAGGTCCAGCTGCGCGAGGTAAGGTCGTACCATGTGGGCGTCGCTACCGACACGCCGAAGCGGAACGGGCTGTCCTCGATGGGGAAGAAGATGACGCCGGCCTTGACATTGAAGCCCGTGCCGTCGATGGTGCGGTGGTCATTCACCGTAATGCTGCCCACGGAAGCGCCGCCCGCGTCAACCAAACTCTCCGAGTACGACGACCGCGAGCGGTAATTGACATCCTCGAAGCCGAACGTTACGCCGAGGTAAACGCGGTTGCTGACGTTGCCCGAGATGTTGACATCGTACTCGCCGACATAGCCTTCCGTCTCGAAGTCGTGGGTGAAACGCGTGGCATCGTTGTAATAAAGGTTGCCGTCGGTGTCGCCGTTGAGATTATTGTAATAAAGCACGTCGAGCTGCGAAACGGTGTTGTCGTACAGGCTGCCCGCGTCCATGAGGTTCATGTAAGCGTTCTTGTTCTGCGACGCGCCGTTGAGGTCGCCCGCCACGGAGGTAACATTGTTGAAATTGCGCTTCTTCTTGTAGTTGAAACCGATGTTGAGGAAGCGGTTCTTCCTCAGCCGCGCGCTCCACACGAAGCCCGCTTGGTCGAAGCTCGCGTTCGTGGCGTCGCCGTATTTATACGAGCCAGCGTCGCCCTGCGAGATGAAGCCGGCGGTGATGCCGACGAACGAACTGCGGAACAGGCCGATGCCCGCGGGGTTCGTGCCCATCGTCGAAATATCGGCTCCGAGCGCTTCCATCGCGCCGCCCATACCCACGTAGCGCGCCGTACCGTTGAGGTCCTCGGTAACCATCTCCGCGTTTGTATATGTCTCCTGCGCCGCCGCGGTGAGAGCCGCCAGCAACAGCATTGCCGTCAATGTCTTTTTCATAGTTGATGTTGAATTATTTTGTTGAAATTCTTTTGGAATAATCATTCTGCGGAAAAGCCTTTCTGAAGAATATTCTTTCTAAGTAATGCCCTGTTTACAGAAAAATCATTCTAAATGAAGCCTTTTTTAAAGAAAATCCTTCTAACGAAAAGCCCTCCTTCGGAAAAAATTAACGCCTGCCGCCATGGCCGCCGCCACCGCCGCGCATGCCTCCGCCCAAGCCTCCTCCGCCGAAGCTGCCGTGCGACCCGCCGAAGCTGCCCGACGAGCGCGTGGTGGATGTTGAGCGTTGCGGCGTGTACGACCGTTGCGAGTTGTAACTGCTTCGCGCTGTTGACCTTACGCCTGTCGACCGCGTGGTTGTTGCTCCCCGCGTGCCGGCGTAACGCCTTGACGTATTATGCCTGTTGGCGATGTCGTTGTAAACATTCCTTGTGCCGCGCCGGCCGCCGACACCATGCATGCCGGCCAATGCTCCGTGCACGCGGCGGTTGGAGTAGTTGCGCACGTGGCCGATGCCGCCGTACCAGCCCCAGCCGTAATACCACGGCGAATACCAACCGTAATACCACGGGTCGCACCAGCCCCAACCGTAATACCACGGCGAGTACCAGCCGCCCCACCAGCTGTAATACGGCCAGCCCCAGCGACTGTAATAAGGCCAACCGAAGTCATCACAGCACGCGCAATCGCCTCCGTACCAGCGGTTTAGCTCGCGCGAATATTGAAAATCATTCTCGTCGGCAGCGTCGAACACCGGGCCGTCGTCGAAAGCATAATCTTCGGAAAGGCTATCGGGGTATTCGCCGGGCGCAGCGTCGAAATCGTCAACAATATCGTTGCCAAGCGAGTCGACAGTGCTGTACAGCGCGCCGTGCCGGTTGTATTCGTCGACATCGCGGTCGCTGCCGATATAATAAGTCTCCGCCGCAACGGTCTTCTTCGCCGCAGCCGTCTTCACCTCCTTTTTCGGAACAAAATATACGTCGTCGCCCTGGGCATGCACGGCCGTTGCCGCCACGAGCGCCGTCAGCAATAACAAGTACTTTTTCATGATTGTCTCCTCCTGTTTGTTGAGCTTTGTTTTCACGCTGCAAAAATAGCGCGGGTGTTATTGCAAATGTACGGAAATTCCCTAACAGCGAATAGGTTTTCCCTATTTTTTGTACCTTTGCGGCGATAATTTAACATTGTTTTTTGCTCTTTGCAACATCGAAAACATGGATTATTACAAAGCGGAATTCACGATAGATTGCCCGGCCGAGACCTTGCAGGCGGCGCGCGAGTTGCTTGCCCAGACGGCGGGCGACGCGGGGTTTGAGGCGTTTGAAGACACCCGCGCGGGCATCGACGGTTACATCCAGGCCGGCGCGTTCCGGAAAGAGAAGCTCGACGAGGCGATACGCACGTTCCCCTTGCAGGCGGCCATCACCTATGAACTGTCGGGTGTCGTGGCGCAAGACTGGAACAAAGAATGGGAGCAACAGGGCTTCGCGCCTATCGACATCGACGGCAAATTAGTGGTGTTCGATGCCACGCGCCCCGTCCCGAATATCAAGCGCGACGTGGAGATCGCCATTGAAGCGAAGCTCGCATTCGGCACGGGCACCCACGAGACGACGCAGATGGCGCTCGCCCAACTGCTCCGGCTGCCCGTCAGAGGCAAGCGCATACTCGACTGCGGCTGCGGCACGGGCATACTCGGCATTGCCGCATCGAAGCTCGGCGCGGCGGAGGTGGTGTGCTACGACATCGACTCGTGGAGCGTGAAAAACACGCGGCACAACGCGCGGATCAACGGCGTGAACAACCTTCACGTGATGGAGGGCGACGCGTCGGTATTGTCGCACACGAGCGGTTTGTTTGATATCGTCTTGGCAAACATCAACCGCAACACGCTCATCGACGACCTCCCGCAGTACAAAGACGTGTTAAGTCCCTGCGGCACACTCATCCTCAGCGGGTTCTACACCAAGGATATACCGTTGTTAAAACAGCGTGCCGGCGAGCTGGGACTGAGAGAAACGGCACGCCGCGAGATAAACGACTGGTGTATGCTCGCCCTGCAATGAAGCGTCTTACTCTATGCAGAGCTTCGTCAAATCATAAAAAGAACCGTTGTAAATATCAAAGTCGACGTAGCCCTTGATGCCCGGTAAGCGCCCCGCATCAGTGTGTTGCCAGAACTTCCACGCGCCGTTATACTCCACCTCGTCCACATAATAATGTGCTATCCAATACGGGTAATCGTCGAACACGGGGTCGGCGAGATACGTCTCTTTGAACTTGTAATACGTGTAGATAATCGGTTTCACGCCGTACCGCTCCTCCACTTTCCTTAGCCACGTCAGCACGTCCGCCTGAAAATCTTCCGTGCTTTGGTCCTTCGGCTTCCGCTCTATGTCGAGCACGGGAGGCAGGTCGCCGCTCTCCAGTTCCACATTTTTAATAAAGAAATCCGCTTGTTCGCCGGGCGGGGACTTAATGCTCCAGAAGTGGTAAGCGCCGCGGATGAAGCCGTGCTCCCACGCTTCGGCGAAGTTCTCCCTGAACTTTCCGTCGAGCCGGCTGCTGCCTTCCGTCGCCTTGATCACCACAAATCTGACGGGGCAACCCTCTATCCTGCCCGTCCGCAGCTTAGCCCAGTCGATGTCGCCTTGGTAGTGGCTGATGTCGATGCCGTGGATTTCAAAGCCCTCCGGATAACGTGCGTCGCCGTAGAGAGCGCGCCAGCGGAACCCCGTCGGCGAGACAAAGAAGCAGTAGAACCCCGCCACATACAGCGCGGCAACAAGCAAACCACCCAACCACAACAGCCGGATTGTCCTGCCTCTTGTGCGTCGGGTGGTTTTCTTGCGCGTCATCTAAAAGCTATGAAACTTACTTCGCGTGCTCCAAGGCGAGCGTTACGGTGGTGCGGTCGCATACCTCCGACGGTCCCCAATACTGTATCGGACCGGGGTAGACGTAACTTGTCGTCTTAGCCCATTCCTCCCTGTGAGCGGCGAAATACTTAAACGGAGCGCCGTCAAGCTCCACAAGAGCCTTGCGGATAACGGGTTTCATGGCACCGCTTCTGCGCTCCATATTCATCATCATCGTTATCGGCACGCCGCCCGGGACCCACTCGTCAGCCGGCGCGGTGGTGTTCTTTATGATAGACATATATCCCGTCTTGCCGTTAGCAATCAGACGACTGGCGTTATAGCCGAGCGAGTAGCAGTAGTCCGCGTCATAGTTGGACGGCGCGGCGCAGCGTCCCTCGTAGCCGAAGAAATGGTGCTGCGCGGAGAACTTGCCGTTGTATTTGCCTTCGGCTTTCCATGCCGCGAGCTTCGTTGCCACCATCTTCGACAGCAGCTTCTCTGTCTCTATGAGCGACACTTGGACATTGCCGTGCGGGTCGCGGTCGAGGCAGAGCTGGCGCGCCACATCCGTCGGCAGCGACTCCAACGTGGCAAGGTTTGCCGGAGCAATGCTGCTCTTGACGTAGGCAATCTGCGCTTCGGCGTCGGCAAACGTGCGTCCCTCGCCCGTGGCAGGGTCGGTCAAGACGTCGTTAAGCTCGGCGATGAGCTTCTTTATTGCGGGGATAAACTCTATCAAACCCTCCGGTATGAGCACCGTTCCGAAGTTGTTTCCCTCGGCGGCACGTACGGCGACGACATTCGCGATGTAAGTTACCACGTCGTCAAGACTCATCTCTTTCGCCTCCACTTCCTCCGAAATGAGGCACACGTTAGGCTGGGTCTCGAGGGCGCATTCAAGGGCGATGTGCGAGGCGGAGCGTCCCATCAGCTTGATGAAATGCCAGTATTTGCGTGCCGAATTGCAGTCGCGCTGGATGTTGCCGACAAGCTCGGAGTAGGTCTTGCACGCCGTGTCAAAGCCGAAAGAGGTCTCAATCTGCTCGTTCTTCAAGTCGCCGTCGATGGTCTTCGGGCAACCTATCACCTGCACGCCGTATTGCTTCGCGGCGTAGTATTCCGCCAGTACGCAGGCGTTGGTGTTGGAGTCGTCGCCGCCGATAATCACGAGCGCCTTAATGCCCAGCTGACGTAAGATGGCGATACCGCTCTCGAATTGAGCCTCCTTTTCCAACTTCGTGCGGCCCGAACCGATAATGTCGAAGCCGCCCGTGTTGCGGTATTGGTCGATGTATTCGTCGGTAAACTCGATGTAATTATGGTCTACAAGCCCCGCGGGACCCATGAGGAAACCGTACAGTTTGCCGTTCGGGTTGATGGATTTCACGCCGTCGTAGAGCCCGGAAATGACGTTATGACCGCCGGGCGCCTGACCGCCGGAGAGGATGATGCCCACGTTGAAAGGCTCCACAGCCTTCTTCGCGCCCGGCTCAAACGTGATGACGGGCATGCCGTAGGTGTTGGGAAACATCGCTTTGATTTCTTCTTGATTGCCTACCGATTGTGTCGGAGCACCCTCCACGGCAACCACAGAGCCCTTCAATGCCTTGGGCAATTTGGGCTGATACGCGGCACGAGCCTGCTGCAATGCACTTGTTTTCATTTGCTTTATAATTTAATAATGTGAGAAATTCCATCCGGGCCGTTTGTCCCGTCGCCGACGCGAAAGTAATGAAAATGCTGCAAAGGCGAAAAAATTACGCTGCTTTCGGCGGCAATTTCAACTTTTTTTAAGCCCGCAGCGCAAACCTTTTTGCCCGGCAGCCGCTAATTTTTTTAGGAATTCCTTTGCAGTTTTTCTTCTTTCGTTTACCTTTGGCTCAAACCTCAACCGCCCTTCCGCCCTTTTGCGGCGCGAACGGCTTGAAACACAAAGGATTATCCGTTTTAACTATGGCGAACAAACGAAACCTTAAACACAACATCAACTGCGTTTGCAGCGAGCTGTTTGCCGAATGCCTCGTTGCTTATCTCAACGTCCGCGAGGAGGACATCGCGCAAATCGACGACATCCTCAAAACGATCATGAGCATTCAGCAGGATTACACCGCCCGCGCGCAGCACCCCGAGCCCGGCATGCCCGCAGCAAAATACTACGCCGCGCTCGCCGAAGATTTCAATAAACAAGTGTCGGAAATCGTCGACAATATTCAGGCGCTCGCTTAAATAGTGATGGCAGTGAAAAGCATCTGCCGGTGGATATTGTTCAAAGCGCTCGGGTGGACCGCCGACGTAACGGTGGCGCGGCCCGCGAAATGCATCATCTGCTACGCGCCGCACACGAGTAACACCGATTTCATCATCGGCGTGCTGTACATGCTCGCAGAAGGCTTCCGCGCCGATTTCCTGATGAAAAAAGAATGGTTCTTCCCGCCGATGGGCACCCTCCTGCGCTCGTTGGGCGGCATCCCCGTGGCGCGCGCCGAGAGCCATCACATGACCGACCGCCTCGCCGCCGAAGCCGCCGCACGCAGCGAGTTCTGCCTCGCCATCACGCCCGAAGGCACGCGCTCGCTCAACCCCGACTGGAAGCGAGGCTTTTATTACATCGCGCTCAAGGCCGGCCTGCCTGTTTTGCTTTACGGCGCGGACTATGAGAAAAAGCTCATCCGCTGCACGAAAGCCTTAACGCCCACGGGCGACATCGACAGCGACATGCGCCAGATCGCCAATTATTTCAAGGACTTTAAAGGGAAGCACCCCGAGCGCTTTTCCGTAGGAGGGAACGACGAATGAAGCGCGCCGCGACATTGTTCCTCTGGCTCTTCTGCCTCGCCGCCGCCGCGCAGCACCCCGGCCTGAAAAACGTGTGGGGCGACATCGACAGCGACATCGCGCCGTGGGCGAAGAACATCTCGCGGCCGAACACCATCACGCGCGGGCTCGCAGGACGCCATATCTCGCTTTGGGCCAGCCACGGCCGCTATTTCGACCTGCGCCGCAACCGTTGGACATGGCAGCGGCCTAACCTGTTCTGCACCAACGAGGACCTTTTCACGCAGACCATCGTCGTGCCTTACCTCATCCCGATGCTCGAAAACGCCGGCGCATACGTCTTCACCCCGCGCGAGCGCGATTGGCAAAAGGCGGAGATCATTATCGACAACGACGGCAGCAGTCCCGACGGCCTCATCATCGCGAACAACACGTCCACGCAGCCTGTCTCGTGGGGTTTCCGGCGGCACGACGGCACTTATTCCGACGACGAGAACCCGTTTGAAACAGGCACGGCGCTGTCGATGGCGGCAACGAAAAAGGGCAACGGACAATTAGTTTATTTCCCCACCATCGCGCGCGCGGGCAGCTATGCCGTTTACGTAACGTATCCGCAGTTGGACGACGCCCTCGACGAGGTGCATTACATCGTTTGCCATAAAGGGATGCGCACGGAATTCGCTGTAAATCAGCAGATTGGCTACGGCACGTGGGTTTATCTCGGCACATTCGAATTCGCTGCAGCCGATGCTCGGAAGCGCTCGCTCGACAACTGCGTCATCATCTCTTCCGCCTCGGAAAAAAGCGGGCATATCGGCGCGGATGCCGTGCGGTTCGGCGGCGGCATGGGCAACATCGCGCGGAACGGCAAGAAAAGCGGGCTGCCGCGCTGTCTCGAAGGGGCGCGTTACTATGCGCAATGGGCCGGCGCGCCGTACTCGGTTTACAGCCTGCAAGAGGGCGAGGACGACTACCGCGACGACATCAACACGCGGTCGCTGATGACCAACTGGCTCGGCGGCGGCTCGTGCTATTTCCCGACAATCGAAGGGCGCGGCGTGCCGTTTGAACTGACCCTCGCGGTGCACAGCGACGCCGGTTACCACGACGACGCCAAATCGATTTACGGTTCGTTGGCAGTGGCGACAACCGATTTCAACGACGGCTTGCTCGACGCAGGCATACCGCGCGGCACATCGCTCGACTTCGCCTCGGCACTGCTCGACAACCTTGTGCGCGACCTGCGCAAGACATTCGGGCGATGGGAGCGGCGCCTGCTCAAAGACGCGAACTATTCCGAGACGCGCATCCCCGCCGTGCCCTCGGCCATCATCGAGACAATGTCGCACCAGAGCTTCCCCGACATGCTCATCGGCCAGCACCCTTACGGCAAATTCGAAGTGGCGCGCAGCCTTTACAAAACGGTGCTGAAATACATTTGCGAGCAGCATGGTTTAAAGTACGTCGTCGAACCGCTCGCACCGGCGAATTTCCGCATCACGCTCAAAGACGACAACCGCATCGAGCTGCGTTGGGACGCCGTCGACGACCCGCGTGAAGACACTGCCGAGCCGAAATCGTTCAACATCTATACGGCGGTGGGCGAAAGCGGTTTCGACAACGGCCAGAACGTCGGCGGCACGGCAGCGGTGATGACCCTCACGCCCGGCACGCAGTACAGCTTCCGCATCACGGCCTGCAACGACGGCGGCGAGAGTTTCCCCACCGAGACGCTCTCGGCATACATCGCGCCGCAGCCGCAAGCCCAGATTCTCGTCGTCAGCGGTTTCGAGCGCCTCGCCGCACCGTTCATCATCAACAACGACTCGCTGCAAGGGTTCGACCTCGACACCGACGAAGGCGTGCAGCGCGGGCTCTATCCCGGTTGGGCCGGCAAGCAGAAATGCTTCAAGAAAGCGGGCATCGGGCGAACCGATTCCAACGGCTTGGGCTACTGCGGCAACGAGCTCGTCGGCGAATTCGTGATGGGCAACACGTTCGATTACGCCGTCGACCACACGCGCGCCATCGCAGCCTCGAAGCAATACACCGTCGTCAGCTGCTCGCTCGAGGCCCTGCGCAACGGTAAGATAGCGCGCCTGTCGCAGTATGAAGCCGTCGACCTCGCCTTCGGTTTGCAGAAAGACGACGGACAGCTCGGACTGCACTTCAAAACATTCGCGCCGGCAGTGAGGAAACAGCTCGAAGACTATGCCAAAAAGGGCGGGGCAATACTCGCCAGCGGGTCGTTCATCGGCAGCGATAACACCGGCGAAGACGAAATAGAATTCCTCGCCGACATCCTTAAACTGCGCTATCGCCCCACCGCCGAGAAGCGCTCCGCCGGCACCGTCAAAGGGCTCGGCATGACCTGCGATTTCTTCCACGAACTCAACGCCGAGCATTACGCCGCGCGCCGGCCCGAGACCCTCTCCCCCGCCTCCAAAGACGCCATCTGCGCCATGCAATACGCCGACGGCACAAGCGCAGCCGTAGCCTACAAAGGCAAATATTCCGCGTTCACAATGGGCTTCCCCTTTGAATGCATCGTCGACCCGGCAAAGAAAAGCAAAGTGATGCAAGGCATCCTCGCCTACCTCCTGAAATAAACAACCCTAAAAACCCGAAACACTATGGAAATAAAAGCCAATGCGAAAGGCACGCGCTTCATCAACGTGAGCAAAGAGCACCTCGAAACAATCCGAAAATACTCGCTGCTAACCGACCTCGTCGACAGCAACGGCTACGTGGACGAAACAACGCTCAGCAAGCTGCAAAGCAATGCACGCGCGCTGCTCGAAGCCTCCGGCGACATCGACAAAGACCTGCTCGATTTGTGCTTCGACGTGATTTATCATCGCGATATGAAACCCGTTGCGCTGCGAAACCTTATGCTGATGTATATTAACTGTTATGCCGGCGATGAGCCTGATTTAACCGGGTTCTCCGCCGAAGACCTTGTGCCCGAAGCAAGCTGCGAAGAGTAAGCAAAGGTTGAAACTAAGGTTGAATCGAAGCGTAAACAAAGGTTGAAACTAAGGTTGAATCGAAGCGTAAACAAAGGTTGAACGAAGCGCAAAGAAGTTTAAACGTACCCGACAACTAAGGCTGCTGACAAGTGCCGCCCGACTGCGCAAGGATTTTAGTAGCAACTAAGATAATCTTTGTTTAAACAAACGGAAGGTCAGCCATTGGTTTAATTTGCGAGAGAGTCAGTTGTCAGTTTAATTTGCGGATAAGCAGTTTATGGATTATCGTCTCACCGATTTCCTGCCCACAACGAAAAAGGAATGCCTGTTGCGCGGCTGGGACGAGCTCGACGTGGTGCTCTTCTCCGGCGACGCCTACGTGGACCATCCCGCATTCGGCGCGGCAGTCATCGGGCGCGTGCTCGAGAGTGCGGGCTATCGCGTGGCCATAGTGCCGCAACCCGACTGGCACGGCGATTTCCGCGACTTCAAAAAGCTCGGCCGCCCGCGACTCTTCTTCGGCATCTCGCCCGGCGCGATGGACTCGATGGTGAACAAATACACTGCCGCGCGGCGGCTCCGCCATAACGACGCTTATTCGCCCGACGGTCGCGCCGGCCTCCGCCCCGACTACCCTTCCATCGTCTACACCAAAATCCTGAAAAGCCTCTTCCCCGACGTGCCGGTCATCCTCGGCGGCATCGAAGCGAGCCTGCGCCGCCTGACACATTACGACTACTGGCACGACCGCCTCGAGAGGTGCATCCTCGCCGATTCGGGCGCCGATTTAATCATTTACGGCATGGGCGAAAAAGCCATCGTCGCCGTGGCCGACGCGCTCGCCGATTGCCGCCCCGTAAGCGACATCCGCGACCTGCCGCAAACGGTTTACCTTTGTGAAAAAAGCGGGTTTGCCTTCGCCGAAAACGACATCATCCTGCACTCGCACGAGGCTTGTCTGGCCGACAAGAAAGCGCACGCCGACAACTTCCGCCGCATCGAAGAGGAGTCGAACAAGCGCCACGCGAGCCGCATCGTGCAAGCTGTCGGCGATTGCCTCGCCGTGGTCAACCCGCCCTACCCCGCGCCGACGACCGAAGAGCTCGACGACATTTACGACCTGCCCTTCACGCGCCTGCCCCACCCGAAATACCGCGGCAAGCGCATCCCCGCCTACGAGATGATTAAATTCTCCGTAACGCTCCATCGCGGCTGCTTCGGCGGTTGCGCGTTCTGCACCATCTCCGCCCACCAAGGCAAGTTCGTGTCGAGCCGCTCGAAGGAAAGCATCCTTCGCGAAGTGAAGAAAATCGCCGCGCTGCCCGGCTTCAAAGGCGTCATCTCCGACCTCGGCGGTCCCTCGGCGAACATGTACGGCATGCACGGGCGCAACGACGCGCTGTGCGAGGTGTGCAAACGGCCGTCGTGCCTGTTTCCGAAAATCTGCGCGAACCTCAACGCCGACCATTCCGCCCTGCTCGATGTTTACCGCGCGGTGGATGCCCTGCCCGAGATAAAAAAGAGCTTCGTAGGCTCGGGCGTGCGCTACGACCTGCTGCTCCATCGCGGCAACGACGAGAAGGCCAACCGCGCCGCAGACGATTACGCCCGCGAGCTCATCACGCGCCACGTCTCGGGCAGGTTGAAGGTGGCGCCGGAGCACACCTCCGCCCGCGTTTTAAAGTACATGCGCAAACCGCCGTTCGGGCTCTTCCGCGAGTTTAAAGCCCTTTTCGACAACATCAACCGCGAGAAAAATCTTCACCAGCAGATCGTGCCTTATTTCATCAGTTCGCACCCCGGTTGCCGCGAGGAAGATATGGCGGAATTAGCGGCCGAGACGAAGGCGCTCGATTTCCGTCTCGAGCAGGTGCAAGACTTCACGCCGACGCCGATGACCGTTGCCACGACGATGTATTACACCGGTTTCGACCCCGCCGGGCTCGAGCCTGTTTTCACCGCGACGACGCCCGAACAGAAAGAGGCGCAACGGCAGTTTTTCTTCTGGTACGACAACGAGCGGCGGCCGGCCATCGAGCGCGAACTAAGGCGTATGAACCGCGCCGACCTGCTACGCCGCCTCTACCCTTCGCGGCCGGCAGCAAACAAGAAAAAACGCCGCTGACGAATGGACGAAAGGCTGAAAACCAGGCTCCGCGCGCTGGCCGGCAAGTACGAGACGGCGGCCTTCCTGCGCGATGACCCCTCGCAATTCATGCACCGCTACGCCGCGCCCGCCGAGCAGGAGCGCGCCGCCTTTGTCGCCTCGGCATTGAGCTACGGCAGCCGCGCGCAATTTCTGCCGAAAATCGACTTTTTATTAGCCGGTTATATGCAAGGCAAACCCGCCGTTCCGGACGATGACCGCTGCTTCTACCGCCTTCACACGAACCGCATGGTGCGCCGTTTTTTGCAAACATTAGACACGATTTACCGCGACTACGGTTCGATGAAAATGCTCGTCTCGGCCGGCGGCGCGCGCACGGGTTCCGACGCTGTCCAACTGCTCACGGCCTATTTCGCAGCGCATGCCGCGAGCGACCTTGTGCCCCGCAATCCCGCGTCGGCCTGCAAACGGCTGTGCATGTTCCTGCGCTGGATGGTGCGCGACAATTCGCCGGTCGACCTCGGCCTGTGGAGCGCCATCATCGACAAAGCGACGCTCATCATGCCGCTCGACACGCACGTGGTCAGCGAGGCGCGGAGGATGGGCTTGCTCACGGGCGGCGCGGCAACGATGGCTGCGGCGAAACGGCTCACCGCGGCGATGGCGGAGTGCTTTCCGGGCGACCCGCTGCGGGGCGATTTCGCGCTGTTCGGCTTGGGTGTCGACGAAGTGTTTACAGTTGAGAACGGGCGTTTTTGTTAATAACATTTAAAACAATGGGGGGGGGAGAAATTTACCTTAGAATAATTGATTTTTGCGCGAAAATTTACGACCTTTGCACGTCAGATTGAGAAGTACTCAAAAGAGACGGAATTTGTAACTTCGGACATGTGGCAATCTGATTTTCTGCAAAACAACCTTGACTATGGCGAACGACGTTTCAAGTGGTGACAGCTGGCGGTGGCCGTTGATAGCGACGGAATTCGTTATTCTGAACGTGTTTGTTGCGCTCGTGCGCGTGATGTTCGGGCTGGGCGAGTTGGAATTAACGTTATTGGCGTGGAACGTGAGCTACGCCATCGCGCTGCTTTTCTGTCCGCCGGTGGTGTTCCGCCGTTCGGTGCGCAGCGAGCAGATCGCCGTGTCGGT
Organism: Prevotella sp.; assembly: GCA_021204905.1. GTDB lineage: Bacteria > Bacteroidota > Bacteroidia > Bacteroidales > Bacteroidaceae > Prevotella. The sequence continues at coordinate 12,469 of JAJPYN010000008.1, read as the reverse complement.
GCTGAAAGTCTCGTTTTGGGTGATTTTGTTTTTCTACACGCTGCTTAACCTGCTTCATATCACGAAAATGAAGTTCTTCTACTATGTCATTTTCGCGGCGTGCGTCTTCCTCATCATCCTCATTCTGCGGCTGCTGTGGCGCTCGCTCATCCGCCGCTGGCGCTTCTCGGGCAACGACAATATCCGCGCCGTGTTCGTCGGGTCGGGCGTGTCGATGAGCGCGCTGTATTACGACATGACCGACGACGCGTCGATGGGCTATCACGTGCTGGGCTATTTCGAGGACAAACCGTCGGAACTGCTCGGCGACCGTCTGCCGCATTTGGGCACGACGCGCGATGTTACGGCGTGGCTCGCGAAGAACGATGTGAACTATCTGTTTTGCAACCTGCCGTCGCGTTATGACGGCGAGATCCGCGACATCATTAACTATTGCGAGAACCACCTCATTCATTTCTACTCGGTGCCGAACGTCCGCAACTACGTTTACCACACCATGCGCGTGCAAATCATCGGCAGCTCCGTCGTGCTCGCTCTGCGCAACGAACCGATGAACAGCCGTCAAGCGCGCTTCATCAAACGCACCTTCGACATCGTCTTCTCGCTGCTCGTCATCCTGATTATCATGTGGTGGCTCATCCCCATCGTCGCGATTATCACAATGCTCACGATGCCCGGGCCGATTTTCTTTAAACAGAAGCGTAACGGCCTGAATAACAAGGAGTTCGATTGCCTGAAATTCCGCACAATGGTGGTCAACGACAACGCCGACAGCCTTCAAGCCACGAAGAACGACGAGCGCATAACCAAGTGGGGCGCGTTCATGCGAAAAACAAATATCGACGAATTCCCGCAATTTTTCAACGTCCTCATCGGCGACATGAGCGTCGTCGGTCCGCGCCCGCACATGCTCCGCCACAACGAGGAATACCGCCAGCTCATCGACAAATATATGGTGCGGTTCTACTCGCGGCCGGGCATCACCGGCTGGGCGCAGGTTACCGGCAACCGCGGCGAGACAAAGACGCTCGGCGACATGGAGCAGCGCATCCTGAAAGATATCTGGTACATCGAAAACTGGACATTTATGCTCGATGTGAGAATAATAATCCAAACCGTCATTAACATGTTCGGCGGCGAAAAAGGTAACGCCTATTGACCGCGTAAACGACTGCAATTCAATTGTTTATGGCCTCAAAGTTAAACCGGTACTTTAGTAGCAAGTGGGATGGACTCGCGCTCTTCTTCATCGGCCTCGCATTGTTGGTGGTGCATTTCCTTGCGCATTCAACCTCGAACATCCTGCTCGTCGCAGCTATCGTATTGGAAATCAGCGGCTTAATTCTCCATTTCCGCAAAATTTTGCACTAAAAAAACCGGCTCCGCGAAAGAACCGGCTTCTTCGAGCCTCTTGTCGGATTCGAACCAACGACCCCATGATTACAAGTCAAGTGCTCTGGCCAACTGAGCTAAAGAGGCGGGTGGGTAAGCTGTCTGCATCGCGCCGCTACGACCGAGTACCTTTGCTGCGTTCCCGCCCTGGAGGGTTCCCCGGGAGCTGGCCGTACAGGACTTACCCGCGTGCAATCGAAATTGCGGTGCAAAAGTAGTGTTAACGCGCGAAAAGAGCAAATAAAAGCTTGGTTTTTAATCAGGCTCCGGGTTTAAATTTAAGCCTTCTTCGAGCGCGGACCTCTCAGTTCAAAGGCTTAAAAAATAGCCGAGCTTGAAGAGTTTGAAGATTGTCAGCGACGGGTTTGGCCCCTCGAGATTGGCTGTCCAGCGGGCCTTGCGTTTGAGGTATAAGCTGCGCAGACGATTGTCGATTTTGAGCTTCCGGCAGAGGCGGACATTATTTAACAAGCGCGAATAGCCCGCGAGCTCGGCCTCGAATTCTTTCAGCGTCAGGAGCGAGTCGATCGTCTTTTGTAAAAACACGGCATTGGCCTCGTAACCGCAGCGCTCGACAGGGTTGTCGATGTGATAAATTTGAATGCCGCGTTCGCTCAACGACTTGCCCATGAAAACATCCTCGTAGCCGTAACGCACAAAACGCTCGTCGAAGCGCACGGTGCGGAAAACGTCTTTGTTTATTAGGAAATTGTTCGTTTGGAAATCCATCGCCGGCGCAGAGGAGCGCATCTCGGCCGACATATTCTGCTTGCTTTGCCGCTCGTATTTATATCGTAAGTTGCTCGTTTTCAATTCATTAGAAGGCTTAGAAAGCTGATACCCGCCGTAAACCACCGGCCAACTGTCGTCGCAAGCGAGATAATTTTGCAGGAAACCGGCATCGCACAGTTGCATGTGTCCGCCGTCGATGAACAATAGCCATTGGTACTTCGCGGCATCGGCCAGAGCGTTCCGTATGGCGGCGCGCCCGCGATTGTCTTGGTTAGTAATTAAACGCCGGTTCAGCCCTTCGGCAGCAGCGCGACGATTGTCGTCGACTACGTTTCGGTCGGTTGAGCCGTCGTCGCCAATAACAATTTCGTATTTCAAACCTTCAATCGCCGCAGCTTGTTCGTCCAACTGCCTTGCAAGCCGGCCGCAGCGGTCGTTGAAAACGGGAATGAGTATTGACAGTTCGCGCTTCATAGCAGTTTTTTAAGATATTGCCCGGTGATGCTCGCGTCGCATTCGGCAAGTTTTTCGGGCGTACCCGCAAAGATGATTTCGCCGCCTTTTCCGCCGCCGTCGGGTCCGAGATCGATGACGTGGTCGGCGCATTTGATGATGTCGAGGTTGTGCTCGATGATGATGACGGTGTGGCCGTGCGAGATGAGTGCGGCGAAGGCTGCGAGGAGCTTGCGGATGTCGCGGAAGTGCAAGCCGATAGTGGGTTCGTCGAAGATGAAGAGCGTCGGCTCCTGCTTCTCTTGTGCGAGGTAGTACGCCAGTTTCACGCGCTGGTTCTCGCCGCCGGAGAGCGTTGACGAATTTTGCCCGAGCTTGATGTAACCCAAGCCCACATCCGCCAGCGGTTTAAGGCGCGCGACGATGGTTTTTTGGTTGTGCTTTGCAAAGAAATTGATGGCCTCGTCGACAGTCATATCAAGCACGTCGCAGATGTTTTTTCCTTCGTACTCCACTTCGAGAGCCTCACGCGTGAACCGCTTGCCGCCACAGGCCTCGCACAGCAGCTCGAGGTCGGCCATGAACTGCATCTCCACCGTTACGACGCCCGCGCCGTTGCATTCCTCGCAGCGTCCGCCGGGGGTGTTGAACGAGAAGAATTGCGGACCGTAGCCCATCTGCTGCGACAGCTGGCACGAGGCGAACAGGCGGCGGATCTCGTCGAAGGCTTTAAGGTAAGTGGCGGCGTTGCTGCGCGTGCTTTTGCCTATGGCAGTTTGGTCCACCATCTCCACGCGCGCGATGCTGCCGATGTCGCCCGACAGTCCGCCGTAATCGCCGGGAGCGTCGCAGGGGTCGCCGAGCCGCCGCTTCATTGCGGGGTAGAGTATGCCGCGCACGAGCGACGATTTGCCCGAGCCGCTCACGCCGGTAACGACGGTCATCACATTGAGCGGGAACGCGGCGCGGATGCCTTTGAGGTTGTTCAACCGGCAGTCGTTCACGATGATGGCGCGGTTCCATTGGCGCCGCGATGCCGGTATGGCAATCTTCTCGCTGCCAAGAAGATATTTCAGCGTTTGCGATGCGGGGTATTTTTTCAGCAAAGCCCCTTTATTTTCAAGCAGTTTCGCACTACCTTCAAAGACAATTTCGCCACCGCCGGAGCCCGCATCGGGGCCGATGTCGACGATGTGGTCTGCCGCGCGAATGATCTCCTCGTCGTGCTCGACCACCACCACCGTGTTGCCCGCGTCGCGCAGTTCTTTGAGCGCGTGGATGAGGCGTCCGGTGTCGCGGCTGTGCAGGCCGATGCTCGGTTCGTCGAGGATGTAAAGGCTGCCGACGAGGGCGCTGCCGAGCGATGTTGTCAGGTTGATGCGCTGGCTCTCGCCGCCGGAAAGGGTGTTCGACGCGCGGTTCAGCGTAAGATAGCCCAGCCCGACATCGAGCAGGAATTGCAGTCGCGAGCGTATCTCTGTCAACAGGCGTTTGGCTATTTCCGCTTCGTGGCCGGGCAGCTGCAACGCGTCGAACCAGCTTTTCAGTTCGGCAATAGGCATCGCTGCGAGTTGCGTGATGTCGCGGCCGCCGATCTTGACGTAAGTAGCCTCTTTTTTCAGTCGCAAGCCGCGGCATTCGGGACAAATTGTCTTACCGCGAAACCGACTGAGCATTATCCTGTTTTGAATTTTATATTGCTGATTTTCAAGCATTTGGAAGAACGCATCGATGCACACGCGGTCGGCTGCGGCGCGATTTTCTTCGCAAGGCAGGCCATGCCAGAGCCAGTCTTTTTGCTGCTGCGAGAGTTCGAAATAGGGCGTGAACAGCGGGAAGTCGTCGTTGGCCGCGCGCCGGCAGAACTCATCGCGCCAGATGCTCATTTTCTCGCCGTGCCAGCACTGCACGCAACCGTTGTAGACCGACAGCGACGGGTTCGGGATGACAAGCTTCTCGTCGATGCCTATGGTGCTGCCGAAGCCTTCGCAAACGGGGCAGGCGCCGGCCGGCGAGTTGAACGCGAACATGTTGTCTGTCGGCACTTCGAACGTTATGCCGTCGGCTTCGTAGCGCGTGGAAAACTCCTCGATGCGGCCGCCGGCAAGCAGCAAGCGGCAGATGCCGTGCCCTTCGAAAAAAGCGGTCTCGACGGTGTCGTAGAGCCTCGAAACAGCCTCGTTGTCGCGTGCGGCTTTAAGGCGGTCGATGACGATGCTTATCTCTTGCGGATTAAGCGAATCGATGCCGGCGTTGTTTTCAAGAAAATCGTCGATGCGCACAAATTCGCCGTTGACGTAAAGCCTCGCGTAGCCCTCCTGATTTTTCACGGTGAGTTGCTTCTCGAGCGGCATGCCTTCGCGCGGGATGAACGGCGCGAGCACGGTGAACATTTCGCCTTCGGGCAAATTTGCTGCGAACGCCGCAACATCGTCGGCCGTGTGGCGCTTCACCTCCCTGCCGCTCACGGGCGAGAACGTGCGGCCGATGCGCGCGAAGAGCAGCCGCAGATATTCGTAGATCTCGGTCGACGTGCCGACGGTGGACCGCGGGTTGCGCGCCGTAACTTTCTGGCGTATGGCGATGGCGGGCGGCAGACCTTTGATGTAATCGCATTCGGGCTTGCTCATTCGCCCGAGGAACTGCCGTGCGTAGGCGGAGAGCGACTCGACGTAGCGACGCTGGCCCTCGGCGTAAAGGGTGTCGAAGGCGAGCGACGATTTGCCGGACCCGCTCACGCCGGTGATGACGATGAACGTGTCGCGCGGAATGCGGAGGTCGATATTTTTCAGATTATTGACCCTCGCGCCCTTTATTTCAATGCATTTGCCCATGAAAAACGCGCGGCGAAAGGCTTATGGAAAAATGAGCCCGGGAGAAAAGCGCTTACGAATTCATCGACATGAGAAATTCGTCGTTGTCGCGAGTGTTTACAAGGCTTTGGCGAATGGTGTCCATCGCTTCCATCGCCGTCATGTCGGAGATGTGTTTGCGGAGGATCCACATGCGGTTGAGCGTTGTCTCGTCTTGCAGCAGATCGTCGCGGCGCGTGCTTGATGCCACGAGGTTCACCGACGGGAAGATGCGCTTGTTCGACAGCGAGCGGTCGAGTTGCAGCTCCATGTTGCCGGTGCCTTTAAACTCTTCGAAAATCACCTCGTCCATCTTCGAACCGGTGTCGATGAGCGCCGTAGCGATTATTGTCAGCGAGCCGCCGCCCTCGATGTTTCTTGCCGCACCGAAGAAGCGTTTCGGTTTCTGCAAAGCGTTGGCATCGACGCCGCCGGTGAGCACCTTGCCTGATGCCGGCGCAACGGTGTTGTAAGCGCGCGCGAGGCGTGTGATGGAGTCGAGGAAAATGACGACGTCGTGGCCGCATTCCACAAGCCTTTTTGCTTTCTCGAGCACGATGCCCGCGATTTTCACGTGGCGGTCGGCAGGCTCGTCGAAGGTTGATGCGATGACCTCGGCGTTGACGGTGCGCGCCATGTCGGTTACTTCCTCGGGGCGCTCGTCGATGAGCAGCATCATCAAGTAAGCTTCGGGATGATTGGCGGCGATGGCGTTGGCGATGTCTTTCATCAGAATCGTTTTACCCGTTTTCGGTTGCGCCACGATTAGCGCGCGCTGCCCTTTGCCTATTGGCGAGAAGAGGTCGACGATGCGCGTGCTGACATTGGTGGTTTTCGCGTCGCCGCAGAGGGTGAATTTCTCGTCGGGGAAGAGCGGCGTGAGGTGCTCGAAGGCTATGCGGTCGCGGATTTCGTTGGGGTCGCGGCCGTTAATCATCGTGGCTGATGTGAGCGTGAAGTACTGCTCGCCCTCTTTCGGCGGCCGCACCTTACCTTGCACGACATCGCCCGTTTTCAGGCCGTATTTCTTGACAAAGACCTGCGAAACATAAACGTCGTCGGGCGAAGAAAGGTAGTTGTAATCGCTCGAACGGAGGAAGCCGTAACCGTCGTTGAGGGTCTCCATCACGCCGTTGCAATCGATGAGGTTGTCGAACGAGAACTCCTCCTTCTCGCTGCCGGCCGTCTCCTGCGCGAGGTTCTCCACATGCTGCGCCGGCTGCGCGTAATAGGGGTTGTCGAAGATGTCGTATGCCGGCGAGATCTGGCTGTCCTCGATGGGCACGTCGACAACGGGGATGAAGTCGGTGCCGTCGCCGGGATCGCCTTCCCATACGCCGTCGTTGTCGGTTGCGGGCGCGTCGCTCTTCGTTGCTTCGGCAGGCTCGACTTTCGGCGTCTCGGCGGCGCTTGATTGCTCTTCTTGGTTTGAAATACTTTGCGCCTCAGCCGCCTTGCGCTTATTCTCCTTAATCAGATTAATGAGCTCCATCTCGCGCTTCGTGCGGCGCCCGCGATGCTTCGGCAGGGCTGCAAGTTCCTCTTCCGGCGAGCTGTAAACCTTCTCCGGCGCGGCTGCCTCCTTCGCGGCGTTTTCGCTTGAAACATCATTCGCAGCGCCGGCGGTTTGACTACTGAACAGCGGCGCCTCTTGCGCAGGCGCGGGGGCCGGTTCAGCCTTCGCGTTAGCTGTTTTCGCGGCATTATTCTTCGCGCCGTGCTGGCGGTTGCGCCGTTTGCTAAGCGGGTTCTTGCTGCCTTCCTCATCGGCCTGGAAGTCGAGGATGGCATAACTGATTTCTTCGGCTGTGGAGTGTTTGCCCACCTCCACATTCATCGATTTTGCGATGTCGACAAGAGCCTCGTAACTCTTGGACATCAGTTCGTCCTTAGTGTACATTATGTGTTTTAAATGAGTTTAATTGAAAAAACGGTTTCCGGGAAAAAGGGGCTCTCCCTCGTGAACGGCTCTCGAAAACCGATGCAAAAGTAATGCAAAGGCGCGAAACCGCCAAACAAAACGGCAACTTAATTGCACCTTAGTTGCTACTAAAACGCACCTTAGTTGCTACTAAAATTCATCTTAGTTGCTACGAAAACGCACCTTAGTTGCTACTAAAATTCATCTTAGTTGCTACTGTAATGCGACTTCGTTGTTGCTTTAATTTAGGTTTAATTGCCGTTTAATTCGTTTCAAAAAACAAGGCCGGCCCCGTTTGGAACCGACCTCATGATTATGAATCAGACCTTACTGTTTTGATTCAGGTCTTACTGTTTTTTATCTAAGGCCTTACTGTTTTGAATCAAGCCTTACTTGCCTTCTTCCAGTTGCGCCTTGAGTGCGGCAAGGGCATCGATGTCGCCGAGCGAGGTGCTGGCTGCAACATTGTTCACTTGCGGTTCGGCCTTCTTTGCAGCGCGTTTGCGGCCGGGCTTATCGCCTTTCTGGTCGGGCTCGAACGTGCGGCTGTGGGAGAGGATGATGCGCTTGGTGTCCTTAACGAACTCGATGACTTTGAAGTCGAGCTCCTCGCCTTGCTGCACCTTTGTGCCGTCTTCTTTGACGAGGTGGCGCGGCGTGGCGAACCCTTCACCGCCTTCGTTGAGCACGATGACCGCACCTTTCTCCATCATCTCGGCGACCTTGCCTTTGTGGATTGAGCCGGGCGTGTAGATGGTTTCGTAGGTGTCCCACGGGTTCTCTTCGAGCTGCTTATGGCCGAGGCTCAGGCGGCGGTTGTCCTTGTCGATCTCGAGCACGAGCACTTCGATTTCGGCGCCCACCTGCGTGAATTCCGACGGGTGCTTCACCTTCTTTGTCCACGACAGGTCGGAGATGTGAATCAGGCCGTCGACGCCCTCTTCAAGCTCGGCGAAGATGCCGAAGTTGGTGAAGTTGCGCACCTTTGCCATGTGGCGGCTGCCCACGGGGTATTTCGTTTCGATATTCTCCCACGGGTCTTCTTTGAGCTGCTTAATGCCGAGCGACATCTTGCGCTCTTCGCGGTCGAGGGTGAGGATAACGGCCTCCACCTCGTCGCCCACGTGCAGGAAGTCTTGTGCCGAGCGCAGGTGCTGGCTCCACGACATTTCCGAGACGTGGATGAGGCCTTCGACGCCGGGCGCCACTTCGACGAACGCACCGTAGTCGGCGATGACCACAACCTTGCCTTTAATGCGGTCGCCCTGTTTGAGATCGGCCGAGAGCGCTTCCCACGGATGGGGCGTTAACTGTTTGAGACCCAATGCTATACGCTCGCGCTCGCTGTCGAAATCGATGATGACGACATTGATCTTCTCGTCGAGCTGCACCACCTCGTGCGGGTCGCTGATTCGTCCCCACGACAGGTCGGTGATGTGTATCAGGCCGTCCACGCCGCCGAGGTCGACAAACACGCCGTAGGATGTGATGTTCTTCACGGTGCCTTCGAGGATCTGGCCCTTCTCGAGCTTGGCAATAAGCGCTTTCTTGTTCTCTTCGAGTTCGGCCTCGATGAGTGCTTTATGCGACACGACAACGTTCTTGAATTCTTGGTTGATCTTCACGATTTTGAACTCCATCGTCTTGCCAACGAACACGTCGTAATCGCGGATGGGATGAACATCGATCTGGCTGCCGGGAAGGAACGCCTCGATGCCGAACACATCGACAATCATACCGCCTTTCGTGCGGCATTTGATGAAGCCCTGAACAATCTCGTCGGCCTCCATCGCGGCATTCACGCGGTCCCAACTCTTGCTCAGACGCGCCTTCTTGTGCGACAACACGAGCTGGCCTTGACGGTTCTCCTGGCTCTCAACGTAAACATCCACCTTGTCGCCCGGCTTCAGGTCGGGGTTGTAACGGAACTCCGCAGCGGGAATGATGCCGTCGCTCTTGTAACCGATGTTGACAACCACTTCCTTCTTGTCCACAGCAATCACCGTGCCTTCCACCACCTGATGGTCCGACACCTTGTTCAACGTCTCGTCGTAAGCCTTCTCGCAAGCCGACACATCGCCCGTCTTGACCGTGTCCTTCTCGAATTCGTCCCAATTAAAATCTTCTAATGGCGTGACATTTTTGAAATCTGCCATAAAATAGTTTTTGCTAAAAAATTAAAAGTTTGACATTATGTGAATTAACTCTCGCGGCTCCGCCCGTGCGCCACGCCTGACGCGCGATTTTGCGGCGAAACCGGCTGCGAAGGTAGTGCGAAACGGCGACATAGACAAAGTTTTCGGCGGTTTTAATGAAAAATTATGCATAAAACAATCCTTGCAAGCTGCCCCGACGACGTAGCAATAAGACTTGCCCCCCGCTTTGCAAAAAAATCCCGGCAGGATGCCCGCGCCTTATCGCAAGTGGCGGAAACCCTGCCGGAGCTCTGCGTCAAGTCAATAGAAATTTTAACTAACCTTATCTAAAATGAACTTTTCACGCAGGTTTGTTCATAGTCGAAACAAGGCAGAAGCCCGGCCGCACCGAGCCTGAGCCTGTGTTTCAGAGCGTTACCAAAGGCCGTCGCCTTCGTCGTAGTCGTCGTCAAAGACCCAATCGTTGCCCTTGCCTTTTCCAAAGTCATCACCCAACTTCGTCGGTGTTGTAGCAGCAACATCTGTTTGCAGATAATTATCCAAATTGATGTCCAACAGCTGCGTCTCGGGCTTAATATATTTCGTCTTCATAATCTTCGTCGTGTTAAAAGGTTATTTCTTCACCACTTTGCGGCCGCCGACGATGTAGATGCCGGGCCTGTCCATGCTGTTCACGCGGATGCCTTGCAGGGTGTAAATCGCGCCGTCGGCAGGGGCGGCTGTCTTAATCGTGGCGATGCCCGTCGTCTCGTTGTCAGATGCGGAATTATCGTCGGTGTTACTGTTGTCGCCGATGACGAAACCGATGGTCTTGCCTTCCGTCGCGGCCTCAACCCCAAGGTTATCAACAGTGCTCTTCGGCAGCGCGAGCCAAGCGCGATGGGCATTGCTGCAGAACGGACCGCCTTTGTAAACTGACGACCAGTAGAAACCGAGGTTCTCGTAAGGCCAACCATAATTGCCGTCGCTGTCCTGCGTGCCGGTCTTGTAAGTGAAGATGTAGTAATAATATTCGTCGTCGGAAACCGTTGTATCACCACTGCTATTCGAATCGCCGTCTTCAGAAGTCTCGGAAACTGAATTGTCCCCAAGGTCATTGTGAGTAATGCTCTTCATCGTTGCAGGCGTGGTTTGCGTGTCGCTACCGTGAAGCAGGTTTGTCGTGCTTTCCGAGCCGCCTTCTCCGTTATCGACATCGCCTTCTGCCAACCTCTTAGCGTCGTTGCTTTCTCCTTCGCTTGAAGAGGAATTATCAGCATAAAACGCGGTGTAACTCAAGATAACGTTCTGATCCTCAGAGCCTTGGAGCAGCAACGGCGTGCCTGCCGGAACCTCATCGCCGCCTTCGAGGTTGTTATTCTCGTTTTTGTACTCCCAGTTTGTGCTCAACGTGTAGTAATCTTCATCTTCCGAGCTCATGCTTTCATCCTTGGTGCCGATGCCGGTGATCTTCGTGCCTTGCATGCCGTAGGGCATCTTGTAGGCTTGCTTCTCGTTGTAATAGGTGCAATAGCCCTCGTCGGTGTTCACCGTGATGGTGAGGTAATCGTTGGAGTAAGCGTCTTTCTGCAAGAGTCGCGCGCTGTTGATGGTGAACTCGATGGGGTTGTTGTCTGTTAAATCAACATCCATATCATCACTGGTTACCCTGCCCCAAATGAGGTAAATCTGCGTTACGTCCGAAGAGATGTCGGCTTGGCTGCTGTTATCACCTGCCAATGCCATTTTAACATCACTGCTTTGTGCATCCGTGCCGGAGCTGATGTACTCATTCTTAATAAACGGCAGGAGCAGCGTGCGCGTGGTCTCGGTACCATTGCAATGGAACGAGATGCACTCGCAGTTGTTATCAATGCTCGGGATGGTGTTTTTGTAAACGATTTCGAGACGCACGGCGCACTTTGACGAGGTGGTAACGTTCACTTCGGCGCCCCAATAATTGTCCATGTTGACGTCGTCGAAATACCACGTGGCGAGCGTCCATTCAGCGGTAGAAGCGACTGTTGCCTTCGCGTCGACGGAACCGTTTTCGTTCTTCGGCGTAACCTTGGAGGCGGTGTCGGTAACGTACATCTGCGAGATGAGCAAGGTGTCTGCCTCGCTGCCAAGATCGGGAATGCTTTCTGAGGTGAAAAGCTGAATCGACTCGATGTTCAGCACGGGGTTCTCGTCCTCGGGGATGTTCTCCAACAAGAACGTGAGGGTCTGGATGTTCGTGAAATCGATGCTGTCTTTGTTATTAATCTCATCATGATAATCGGCAAACTTCACCCTGATGCGGCCGACGCTGTAAGTGTCGTACACCTCGATGTTCTTGTAACTGCCGTCAGCGTCCATCAGCTCGAGCATCACGCGCAACCGGTTGTCATCCTTTCTTTCCGCCGAGGAACTAATCGTGTAGCGCACCTCCATGTCGGTGAAAGTAACTGCCTCTCCGTCGGTGGGGGTGTAGGAAGTCAAATCAAGGTGCGTGGTCTGATTGTTATCACCCGTGTCCGCGTACTCAAACCCCGCGAGGTTATTTGCTGCTTTGTATGTGATGGTCGCGGAGGTAACCGCGTCGCCTTCAGACGTTGTCTCAGCCGTCGTTACCGTACCCCAATATCCGCCGGTCTTCGTTACGTTGAGGTTCACGTAGTAGCTTGTCTTCGCGTTATCGCCTTCGCCTGTTGTCGTTGTGGTGATGAAGCTTGACGAACTCGTCTCAATCGTGGTGGTAACCAGCTTAATGTAATCGATGGTTACCGTGCAGGCTGAGGTCGCTTTAATGACAATCTTCACGACATTTGCCGGGTCGAAATCCTCGTCTGACGAGAACGTGAACGAGATTATGCCGTCGGTACCTTCAACGCCTTCAATTTCGTGTTCCTCCGCTTCGCCGGTCTTGCTGCCCATTTCGAGAGTAATAGTCGGAGCGTCGCCTGTGTAGCCCGAAACGGAATACTTCACTTCGATGCCTTTGT
>JAJPYN010000011.1 GCA_021204905.1 Prevotella sp. | reverse complement strand
TTCCAGTAGCGAGACCGGCGAATTTACCATAAACCAAACCGGCTACTTCCTCGACACCAACAAAGCAACCTGCTGGCTAATCGTACCCGAAGACCATATGACTGATTACCAGCCTGTTACTGCCACCGTCGACGACACCGACAACGAAGAAGAGTAAGGCTCCGCCGCCGTTTGGGCTAATTTCACCAATGCGCGCGAAATCACGGTCTCGTTCAACATCCTCACCGCCGAGGGCTACGCCACGCACTACAGCGACTACTCCTACACGCTCGAGGACGGCCTCGAAGCGGCAATTATCACCGGTGCTTCCGACGGCAACCTGACGATGGATTGGCGTTATGGCTCGACCCACGACGAGAAGGCTGTGCCCGAGAAAACGGCGGTGCTCATCAGGAAAACGTCTGCCGACAGCGAAGTAACTGAAACCGCTGACGAGGCAACTGGCAGCAAAACGTCTGGTTATCAATATGTTAACTGGACCATCGCGCCGGAAAGCGATATTGAAAGCACTTCGAGCAACATGCTTTACGGCAGTCAAACCGAGGTAACCACTTCCGTCAACGGCGTAACCGACGGTTACCTTTTCTACAAGCTCGCCTATTTCTACCCTGAAATCATCGACGAAGAAACAGGCGAAGGCACGGGCGAATATGATTATGACAACGGCACGCTCGGCTTCTATTGGGGCGACACCGAAGGCGATAATGCTACCAACTGCGGCGGACCTTTCACAAACGGCGCGAAATTGGCTTGGCTCGCCATCCCGAAAGAGACGACCGACAGTAGCGGCGACGCGAAAATCTCGTTCTATCCTCTTGAGGGCGAAAACGACATCGAGCCTGACAATAACGCCACCGACAACGAAACCACCGGCATTTCCGCCGCGAGTGCTGACGTTCAAGTTGCAACTAAGACAATCTACAACCTCCAAGGCGTGCGCGTCGGCGATATGTCGAAAAAAGGCATTTACATCGTCGACGGCCGGAAAGTGGTGAAACAATAATCTTAAAACCCTGACAATCATGAAGAAATATATCAAACCCGCAACGAAAACGCTGGTAACCGACCTCGAGGCATTCCTTCAAGACGACTTGGGATACGGCAGCCCTACCAAGGGCAAAGTTGAAGGTAACTACACGAAGGATTCGGAGTGGGACGACGCCCCCGACAGCGATTGGTAATTGTCAGGTTGTGAGGCAATACCAGATGTCGGAGACATCGTAATAGGGTTAGCCCCGCGTTTTTACGTGGGGCAAGTTGCAAGAGTAGTTATCAACGTCGGAGACGTTGCATAGGGATAACGCAATCAATATGTCCTTATTCAACATCTCCGACGTTGTTTTCTTCTTGCTTGCCAATACCCCACGTAAAAACGTGGGGCTATGCTTATGTAACGTCTCCGACGTACTCTCGAGGTTATGGGTTAAAACCTCAAAACCTTAGGACCTTACAACCTAAAAATTAACATTCATTTCGCGACAATCATTTCTTCGGGCGGGAAATTTTCTTTATCTTCGCGGCCGGGTTCCCAAAAACATATCGGGCAAACCTGCGGGAATCCGCTTTTGCTTAAACAAAAAAATGTTTCGCTTAGACAGGCATATCGAATTACTGCTGCTCAGGTGCGATTGCGTCATCCTGCCGGGCTTCGGCGGCTTCGTGAAGCACCGGGTCAGCGCGCGCACCGAGGGCTGCCGCCTCCTGCCGCCGATGGAGACCGCCGGCTTCAACCCGCAGCTGACGATGAACGATTCGCTGCTCGTCCAGTCGTATGTCGAGGCCTACGATTACAGCTTCCCCGAGGCTCTGAGCGTGGTCGAGAGCGAGATTGAGCAATTGCGCGCCAAGCTGCGTGAGGACGGGCAGTTCGAGTTCCGTTCGGTCGGCGTTTTAACGCTCGCGGCCAACGGCAAACTCGAGTTCGAACCCTCGCCTGCGGGCATCGCCAACCCGAGCCTTTTCGGTCTTGCGCCCGTCGATACCGCCCGCTCCGAGTGCTTCCTTTCCGCAGCGATGGTTTTAGATGAAAATCAAGCAGAAGATGCCGCTTTGAAAGAGAATGCCTTTGAAGAAACGTCGGAAGTGCCTGTAAACATTGATGAAATCGAGGTGGGCGAGGAGGAATTGAACGGGGAATATGTCGTGATAAAAATCCCGCGCAAGGCTCTTCGCTGGACCGCCGCAGCCTGCATCGCGCTGATGATTGTCGCGTCGATTCCGTTCATCGGCAAGAATGTTAACACGCACGCGCTCACCGGCGGCATCAATTTTGACAGTATCGAAAACTTATTCACGCGAAATAGCGCGCCGCAGAGCAGCGTTGAAGTAGCAACTACTACTGTCTCTTCCGCCAACGAACTTGCTTCCGGAGATGCTTCGTCTGTTGAGCCTTCTTCCGAAGTTGTTTCTTCCGAAAAAACAGATAGCCTCGCCGCAAATGCCGAAGACGCGAAGTACACCGTGGTGCTTGCCGCAAGGGTCTCCGCGACAAACGCGCGCCGCTTCGTGGAGCATCTGGCCGAGGGCGGCATCACGGCGGAGCAGATTGGCGAGGGCAAGGACCTGCGCGTGGTGTCCGGGCGCTATGCAACGCTCGACGAGGCGCAGCAGGCACGCCGCGCATTGGCCAAGAACAGCGAGCTCGCCGACGCGTGGGTTACCGCACTTAAATAACTGATTTTCAACCATTTACAAAGAAAGTACACACCGCCATGAAACGCGTGCGCTGCCCTCGTTGCGACAACTATGTCATCTTCGACGAGACCAGATATCCCAAGGGTCAAGACCTTGTGTTTCAATGCGATAGCTGCGGCAAGCAGTTCGGCATACGCATCGGTGCCACGCCTCTGCGCGAGATGCAAAACGCGCCGGTCAACGAGGCCGAGGCTGCGCGTGAGAATGCTTTCGGCGAGCTCATCGTCATCGAGAATATGTTCGCTTTCAAGCAGATCCTGCCGCTGAAACCGGGCGACAACACCATCGGCCGCTACCAACCCGGAAACACTGTCGACTGCGCGATAGAGAGCGGCGACCCGAGTCTCGACATGCTCCATTGCGTGCTCACCGTGCGGCACGACAAGCACGGGCGCTTGCAGTATGTCCTGCGCGACGGACCCTCGTTCACCGGCACCTTCGTCGGCGGCGACCTGCTTGCCAAGAACGAGCGGCGCATCATCTCCGACGGCACGCTGTTCACGCTCGGTGCGACATCGATTATCTTGAAAACAAACGAAAAAGAAACATAATTTAAGTTATATCTTCGCAATAAACGGCATTTAATTCGCGTCATAATGCTACATTTGCCCTTTGCACGCGGATTAATCATCTTGGCATTTCGCGCGTCGCGTTTAGGATAATATCAATTTTGGATGAGACAATTAAAGATTCAGAAGAGCATCACCAACCGTTCGAGCGAGGCTCTTGACAAGTATCTGGTCGAAATAGGGCGCGCGCCGCTCATCTCTATCGACGAGGAGATTGAGCTTGCGCAAAAAATCAAGAAGGGCGGCGTCGAGGGCGAGAAGGCCAAGGACAAGCTCGTTACGGCCAACCTGCGCTTCGTCGTGTCGGTGGCCAAGCAGTACCAGCACCAAGGGTTGAGCCTTACCGACCTCATCGACGAGGGCAACATAGGCTTGATCAAGGCGGCGCAGAAGTTCGACGAGACGCGCGGGTTTAAGTTCATCTCCTACGCGGTGTGGTGGATACGCCAGAGCATCCTGCAAGCCATCGCCGAGCAGAGCCGCATCGTGCGTTTGCCCTTAAATCAGGTGGGGTCGCTCAATAAAATCAACCACGAGATAAACAAGTTCGAGCAGGAGAACCAGCGCCACCCGTCGGTGAGCGAGCTGTCGGAGGTTACGCAGATCGACGAGGAGAAAATAGGGCAGAGCCTTATGGCGGACGGCCATCACGTGTCGATCGACGCGCCGTTCCAAGAGGGCGAGGACAACTGCATGCTCGACGTGATCCCTTCGGGCGACGACACGAGCACCGACCGCCACGCCGACCACGAGTCGATGGCGCTTGAGCTCGATTCGGTGCTCAACAAGGTGCTGCGCGACCGCGAGATTACCATTATCCGCGAGTGCTTCGGCATCGGTTGTCCGGAGAAAGGGCTCGAGGAGATCGGCGACCAGCTCGGCCTGACGCGCGAACGTGTGCGCCAGATTCGTGAGAAGTCGATTGCGAAACTGCGCGACTCGGGCAACATTAAAATTTTAATGAAGTACCTCGGTTGATTCGGTTGATTAGGCTGATTGGTTGTTTGAAGCTTGCCTGAGGTTTGTTCAGCGAGCGGAGTTTAGCTCGAAAAAAGTTTATCTTAGTTGCTACTGTAGTCCGACTCAACCTTGCGCGAAGAGCAGCAGTTGTTAGTGTCGCCTGCGTTTCAACAATAATCTCAATTACTTAGGATGTCGCGTACCTTCGGCACGCATTTTACTACTATGCCTTCTTTTCCGTAGGTTGAAACCTACGGTTACTCTTATCGCGTACCTTGCCCGATAAATCGGTCATCATCGGCTGCACTCGGCAAAGCTCGAACAAGTTCGGCTCTGCTCTCGTTTGCACGATAATTCGGCACGCATAAAAACTTTACCTTAAAACTTTCTTGCCGTTCTGAATGACGATGCCGCGCGTGTTTGCGTTAATGCGCTGGCCGGCAAGGTTGAAAGTCGCGCTTGCACTTGAATTTGAACTTGAATTTACATCGTCGGCCTCCTTAAAATTTATCGCCTCGATGCCGCTGGTTGTGCTGTAAACAATGATGTTGTCGACGAACGCGCGCTTGGCTGTGGTGGCGATGGTGAGCGTCGGGTTGGCACTGACGTTCGTGAAAGTGAGCGCGGCGTGCTCGAAGTCGTCGGCGATGGTGGCGGAGTAGGTTACGGTTTGTTTGGCGGCGCCTGTGAGGCTGACGGTGATGTCGCCTTCGACGGTGGTCCAACCTTTGATGTCGAGGCTAATGGCTATTGTGCCTCCGGCGGTGTTGAGCGTGCGCGAGGTGATGCTGCCGGTGTCGCTGCTCGAGCCGAGCCGGAGGGCGTATCCCGCGCAGAATGCGTTGCTGACGTCGGGGAAATTGTCGTTGCCGGACCATCGCGTGCCTGAGTCGCCGGTGAGCGTGTTTCCGCCTGTTGTGACGGCGTCGAACGCTTCGTAGAGCAGGTATTGGTTGGCGAGGTCGGTGCCGCTGAAGCAGGCGGTGATGGTGTCGCTGTCGGCATAGCCGTCGTTGGTGCAAAAGGTCTCGACGGTCGTTTCGCCGCTGATGGTTACGGCGATTTGCGCGAAGGTGATTTTGCCGTTCGAGACAGAATAGGTTGCTTGTTGCCAGCTGCCGCTGTTGACGCGGACGTGCAATGTGGCGTAGGCTGCGCCGGCTCGGACGATGAGGGTGGTGCCGTCGGCGATGGCTTTCGGATTGTCGGGCGTGCCGTAGTCGAGGCTGAACACGGGCGCTTTTGTTTTAAGGCTTGTGTTGGGCTGCCCTTCGTTTGCAACGTGCTCGGCGAGGTTGAATTTTTGGCTGCTGTTATTGCCCCAGATGTAATCGGCCAGCTCGGGGTAATCGATGAACGGGTTGCGGTTGGCTTGGTACTTCGCGATGTCCTCGTTGCGCTGTATTTCGGCCTCATCGACGGGGTCGGCGGCGTTCCATTCGAGCAGGGTGGGGATAATCCACGACTTCAAGGTCATATCGTCGGAGTCGGTCATAGCGTCGGCTTTGTTGTCGTCCCACGCGATGCCGGGGTAGCACGCGGCGACGTAGAGATAGATGCGCGCGAAATCGCCTTTATATTTGTCGACAGGCTCGAAGACGTTGCCCGTGTAGCCGCTCACGGCCGAGCTGCCCACTTTGATTACGCCGTTGTCGAAGGTTGCAGTTGCGACTTTTCCGAGCGGATAATCGGCTTTCGCGCTGTTGGCCTTGGTCTCGCTGGGGATGACGTTGAACAGGTCGCAGCCGGGTCCCGAGTCCGTGCTTCCGCCCCACCACGCTTGCGGCACGACATGCTCCCTGTTCAGCGCGGAATAGTTCGAAAAATAGGTTACGTCGGACGAGTAAAGGTCGAGTACCTGATCGGGGTTGTCGAGGCAATAATAAGTGTAAGGGTAGTAATCCCATAAGTCGCTGTAAGCCAATGTGTTATGTTTGCTAATGATGCTCGTTAGCGCACTTTTCAGTTCATTAGCGGCAAGCCCGTCGACGGCGGAGTAATAGCCTTCGGGAATGGCTGCAAAGGTGTTTGTTGCAACGAGTATTAAGCCGGCGAGCAACGATTTAATTATTTGCATAATAGATGATTCAAGCTTTGTCTAATTTAATTTAATATACTGATTTTCAATTAGTTACTACTAATATTTTAATCAAACCGCATGGCCTTCGCGGGTCTTATTCCGGCGATTATCAGGCTCGGCAGGAGCAGCACGAGCAGGCTTACGACGAGCGTGGCGATGTTGAGCGCGAGGAACAGCGGGATGTTGAAATCGACAGGCACGGCGCTCACGTAGTAGGTTGCGGGGTCGAGGCGGATGAAGCCTGTGAAGCGTTGCAGCAGCAGGATGGCGATGGCGATGATGTCGCCGATGAGCATGCCTTTGCTTGTGATGAAGAGTCCGAACCAGAGGAATGTGCGGCGGATGATGATGTTGCGTGCGCCGAGGGCTTTGAGGATGCCGATCATCGCGGTGCGCTCGAGGATTATTATCAACAGGCCGGAGATGATTGTTACGCTTGCCACGAGCAGCATCAGTGCGAGGATCACCCAGACGTTCATATCGAGCAGGTCGAGCCACGCGAAGATTTGTGGGTTGAGCTCCTTGATTGTCAGCGACGAGAAGGTGCGTCCCTCGCTGTCGGTGGTGCGGTTGACGCGCGCCACAACGTTGTCCTCGATGCGGTCGAGCATGGAAAAGTCGCTCACGGACAGCTCCGCGCCGAGCGCCTCCTCGCCCGTCCAGCCGTTCAGCCGCACCGTTGTGTGGAGGTCGGTGAAGCACATCACGTCGTCGTATTGCGAGAGATTGGTCTCGTAGATGCCCGCTACGGTGAAGCGCCGCATACGCACGCCGTCGCCGTCGAAGAAATATGCGAACACCCTTTGACCCGCTTCGAGCCGCAGTTTCTTTGCTATTGAGCGCGAGATAACTATGTTGTTAGAGCTCGTATCGGCGGAAAACACGGGTATCGACCCCGCTTTCAGGTTGTCGTGAATAAATGTGGAGTCCCATTCTTCCGCCACTCCTTTGAATGTTACACCGAGGAAATCGTCGTCCGTCTTCAGCATTCCCTGCGCCGTGCAGAACCGTTCCGCGTGCGTTACACCATCGATATTGCGCAGCACGTCCAGCATGGAGTCGCCCACGCAGACGGGCAGAAACTCCGACGACTGCAACGTCCGGTAGTTGGCGACCTGTATGCTGCCGCCGAAGCCCGTTACTTTCTCGCGTATCGAACGTTTGAAACCGATCACCACGCTGACGGAAATGATCATCACCGCGAGCCCTATCGCCACGCCCGCAACGGCTATCCTGACCGCCGGGCGCGACACTTTCCGCCCGTCATTATTGCCGGCGTAGATCCTTCGCGATATGAAAAGGGGGAGGCTCATCAGTCGTTGCGCTTCCGTCCCGGATAGGCTTCGAGGGCTTTATACAATACAAGTAATGCGCGTTTCAGGTCGCTCTTGTTCAGCACGTAGGCGATGCGCACCTCGTCGACGCCCACGCCCGGAGTGGTGTAAAAGCCTGACGCGGGAGCCATCATCACCGTCGCGCCCTCGTAAGAAAATTCCTCCAAGCACCAGCGGCAGAACTTCTCGCTGTCGTCCACCGGCAGTCGCGCCACGGTATAGAATGCCCCCATCGGTATGGGAGAATACACGCCGGGTATCCTGTTCAGACCGTCGATGAGGCATTTGCGGCGCTCCACGTATTCGTCGTATACGCTGCGGTAGTATTCCTCCTCGGCATCGAGCGACGCTTCGGCAATGATTTGCCCTATCAGAGGCGGCGAGAGGCGTGCCTGACAGAACTTCATCACCGCGGCGCGAACCTCTTTATTCTTCGTTATCAGCGCACCTATGCGGATGCCGCACTCGGAGTATCGCTTCGACACGGAGTCGATTAGGATGACGTTGTTCTGTATTCCCTCGAGGTGGCAGGCGGAGATATAGGGGCTGCCGGTGTAGATATATTCGCGGTAGACCTCGTCGGAGAAAAGGTACAAGTCGTATTTCTGCACCATCGCACGTATCTGCTCCATCTCCTTGCGCGTATAAAGGTAGCCCGTCGGGTTATTCGGGTTGCAAATCATTATCGCCCTCGTGCGCTCGTTGATGAGCTCTTCAAACTTCTCCACCTTAGGCAATGAGAAACCCTCGTCGATGGTCGTGGTAACCGTGCGGATAACTGCGCCGGCGGAGATTGCAAACGCCATGTAGTTCGCGTATGCGGGTTCGGGCACCAATATCTCGTCGCCCGGGTTGAGACACGACAGGAATGCAAAGAGGACAGCCTCGCTCCCGCCCGACGTGATGATGATGTCGTCGGCGTCAACGTTGATGTTATATTTCTTATAATAGCCGACCAGCTTCTCCCGGTACGACTGTATGCCCTGCGACGGGGAGTACTCCAAGACGGTGCGGTCGATGGTTTTCAGCGCGTCGAGCCCCACTTTCGGCGTGGGCAAGTCCGGCTGACCGATGTTGAGATGATAGACGCGGACGCCCCGACGCTCTGCCGCCACTGCCAGCGGTGCCAACTTGCGGATAGGCGATTCGGGCATCTCCTGCCCGCGAACGGATATTTCCGGCATGATATTTCTTGCGTTTTAATTATTCTATGATGTCCTCACGGGCGGGCGAAGCGATGATACCTTCCGCCATAAGCCCTTCGAGATAGTCGTCGATACCGTCCTCAAAGTCCTTGCGAAGTTCGTCCAAAGTGTCGCCCTCATAATTAATGAGAATGCCTTTCATCCCCATAACCTTGCCGTGATAACACTTGTCGGCACGGCTGTACTCTATCGAGCCCCTGTAACCTTTATATTCCAAACAGTTCATTTCCTTCCTATTAGCCCGTGAAAGAATTGCAAATGTAACCAAAGTTGGGCGCGCGGCAAAATTAGGGCGAAGAATTTTTGGTTCGGCGCGAGATTGGCGTCTGCCTTGCAAAGGGCGCAATTTTTCCTTTGTCAAAGGGCGGTTATCGCCGTTTTTGGCTTACCTTTGCGGCGTATGACACGACTGAGAAACTTCATCTTACTTACGGCTATAACAGCTCTTCCTGCTGCGGCGCAGGAGGCGCAAAGACTGTCGGGTACGGTCATCGGCACGGAGCTCGCTTACGACTACTCCGCTGGCGGGGCATCGACGACGGTGAACACGCGCGAGAATGCGTTCGACGGCGACCTCTCGACCTTCTTCGCCACGAACACGGGCAGTCTCGGCTGGTGCGGATTAGACCTTGGAACGCCGCATATAATAACGCGTGTTGGCTGGTCGCCGCGCGATGCTTCTGTCGGCGGGGAGCGCGTGGTATTGGCGGTTTTCGAGGGTGCGAACGAGGCCGATTTCTCCGACGCGGTGCCTTTGTTTATGAACGATGCCGCGGGTACGATCGGCGAAATGACTTATGCCGATGTCAATGTCTCGCGCGCCTTTCGTTATGTCCGCTATGTCGGCCCGAACAACTCGCATTGCAACATTGCCGAGGCGGAGTTTTACGGTTACGAAGGCGAGGGCTCGGACGATAGTTTTTACCGCCCGACGAACCTGCCGTTGGTGTCCGTTCACATCGAGAATGATGCCGAGCCGCAGGACAAGATTAACGATTTAAATTGCACGATAACGCTCATCCCGGCCGACGGCAGCGAGGCGGAAACAGCGTCGGCGACCATCCGTTTGCGCGGCAATGCGTCGATGAATTTCCCGAAGAAGCCTTACCGCATCAAGTTCGACAAGAAGCGGCACGTGTTCTCTTCGCCCGCGTCGGCAAAGAAATGGACGCTGATCAATAACTACGGCGACAAGACGCTCATGCGCAACATCCTCGCGTTCGAGGTAAGCCGCCGTTTCGGGATGGCTTACACGCCGTTTTGCACGCCCGTCGACGTGATGGTGAACGGCGAGTATAAGGGTTGCTACCAGCTGTGCGACCAAGTGGAGGTCGGCAACGGGCGCGTGGAGGTCGAGGAGATGGACGAAGACTGCACGTCGGGCGAGCTTCTCACGGGCGGCTACCTTGTCGAGATCGACGCTTATGCCTACGACGAAGACAATTATTTCTACTCGAACAAGGGTACGCCGGTAACGGTGAAATACCCCGACAGCGACGACATCACGACAGAGCAAAACGCTTACATCCGCAGTCAGTTTAACACGATGGAGGCCGCCGTTTACGCTTCGGATTTCACGTCCGACGCCACGGGTTACCGCGCTTGGCTCGACATCACGAGTTTCTTGCAGTTCTTCCTTGTGGGCGAATTCACGGGCAACACCGACACGTTTTGGAGCACGAATATGTCGAAGCGCCGCAGCGACGAGCGTTTCTACACGGGGCCGGTCTGGGATTTCGACATCGCCTTCGAGAACGACAACCGCACCTATCCGATCAACAGCCACTCGGATTTTGCTTACACCTTCGGCAGTCACGCGGGCGACATGCTCAACTTTGTCAACCGCATCATCAAGAGCGACAGCCGCACGATGGGCGAGTTGCAAGAGATGTGGGCCGACGCGCGGCGCAACAAGGGGATGACGCCCGATTCGTTCCTCGAATATGTCGACGAGACGGCCTGTTTGCTCGACGCTTCGCAGCGGCTGAACTTCCTCCGCTGGCCCATTCTGTCGACGATGGTGCACCAAAACTGGCAGGCGGCGGGCACGTACGAAGGGGAGGTTGAGGTTGTGAAAAATTACATCCGCGACCGCTTCGATTGGCTCGACAATAAACTGTCGTTCGACGCAGCGGGCATTAAGGAAATCGACGCGTCGGCAGCCGATGAAAACAGCATGATTTACACGCTCGACGGCCGTCCTGCAGGCAAGGATGAGGCAAGGCTCGGCAAGGGCGTTTATGTCAGGGGCGGCCGCAAATTTGTTGTTGAGTAAAGCCTTGAACAAGCCTTTTAACAAGCATTGCACAGCCTTTTAACAAGCCTTGAGCAGCCTTTTAACAAGCCTTGAACAGCCTTTTAACAAGCCCTGCACAGCCTTTTAATAAAGTTTCGACAGCCTTTTAATAAAGCTTCAAAAGCCCCTTTCTTTCCACATAAAAAAGCCCTGCACCGACAAGAAATCGCCGCGTGCGGGGCTAAATGAAAGGAGGGGTGGTACCACCAGGAATCGAACCGGGGACACAAGGATTTTCAGTCCTTTGCTCTACCAACTGAGCTATGGCACCAATTATTCGTCAGAACGCTCGCCCTTCGCCGAAAGACGGGTGCAAAGGTAAGAGAATATTTGCTGCTTACAAAAAAAATAGCGCGAATTTTTTGCCTCGCCGGAGCCGATTGAAATAATTGTCTTAATTTTGCCTTTCCATTGACAACCAAAACGCAAAGAAGCATGAGATCGAGAACAACCACATGGTTTGAAACCAAAGTGAGATACGACAAGATGATGGACGACGGTTTGCTCAAGACAGCCTCGGAATTGTACGTTGTCGACGCGCTGTCGTTCGCCGAGGCTGAGGCGCGGATGACCGACGAGATGGCGTCGCTGGCGAGCGGCGAATTCAAGATTACGAACATCGTTGAGGCCGCTTACAAAGAGGCGTTTTTCTCCGACGACGCGCACGACGACCGCTGGTTTAAGGCCAAGCTGCAGTTCATCACGTTCGACGAGAACACCGAGAAGGAGAAGCGGCAAACGGTGTATTACCTCGTGCAGGCAGGCACGCTCGCCAAGGCTGTGGCGTATGTCGACGAGATTATGAGCAAGACGATGATCGACTATGTGATTGCGTCCGTCGCCGAGACTGCCGTGATGGATGTTTTCGAGCACGACCTTTCGGCGAAGACCAATAAATAAAGGCGCGTTGTGCCGACGATAAGTGAAAATATCCAAGCCTTGCGCGCCGAGCTGCCCGGCGATGTCGCGCTTGTGGCGGTGAGCAAATTTCACCCTGCGGAGAGCATCATGGAGGCTTACCGCGCGGGGCAGCGGGCGTTCGGCGAGAGCTATGTCAAGGAACTTTTGATTAAGCACGAGGCACTGCCGAAGGACATCGCGTGGCACTTCATCGGCCATCTGCAAACGAACAAGGCAAGGCTCATCGCACCGTTCATCGCACTGATACAAAGTGTTGATTCCCAAAGGCTTATAGCTGAGATTCAACGTTGCGCTTTCAGGGTGAACCGGCAAATCGACGTCCTGCTCGAGCTGCACATCGCGCAAGAGGCAACGAAGTCGGGTTTCGCGCCGGACGACTGCACGGCGTTTCTGGCTACGTTCAACAAAGAAAATTACCCGAACGTGCGCATCCGCGGGCTGATGGCGATGGCTTCGAACACCGACGACGAGGCGCAAATAGCAAGGGAATTCAGGGTTGCTGCGGACTATTTCGACTTTGCAAGCAAGCGTTTCTTCGCCGATGACGGCAGTTTCGACACGCGCTCGTGGGGCATGAGCGGCGACTACCCGATTGCCGTGGGGCAACGAGCAAATTTAGTGAGAATCGGCACGAAGATTTTCGGCGAGCGGCGTTATTGATTTTGCGGTTAACCGGCTATTGACAACGACCTTACTTCGCGCTAATTGCATTGTTGCCGAAGCTTTAACTTCGCATTAACCGCCTGATAATCAGTGTTTTAAATAGTTATTCGCGCGGCTCAACGCGAATGGTATCTTGATAAAGGACTTTGTCGGGATGCCGCTCGGAGCGCACGATGTACACGAAGCAAATGCCGGCATCAACATACTTTTTCATCGACGCGCGCGCGGCAATCTCGTTGTGCAGACCTTCGGAGATGCGCGTGCGGTATTGCGCCACTTTCGCCTCGCTGTCGAAGCGTTCAACGAACGTGCTGTAATAAACAAACGCGCGGGCTGTCGGGTCGAACTTCACGCTGTCCGTTCGGCTGTAATTGGCCACGGGCGTGGGGCAGTTGCGGCGCGTGTATTCGTCGGCCTCGCGTGCGGCGCGCTTCTCGATATTCTCGCGGCACCCGGCAACGAGCAGCAGCATAACGGCCGCGCAAAGGATTGTTTTCATTCGTTATCGCTTTAATTTCGCGCAAAGTTAAGGCGAATTTTGATATTTTCGCTACATTTGCAATTAGAATTCAAACGAATAGTCCCCTGTGCTGAACATTAGGAACTTCTGTATCATCGCCCATATCGACCACGGGAAGTCCACGCTGGCGGACCGTCTGCTGGAAAAGACGCGCACCATCGAGATCACTGCGGGGCAGATGCTCGACGATATGGACCTCGAACGGGAGCGCGGCATCACCATCAAGAGCCACGCCATTCAGATGTTGTACGTCAAGGACGGGGAAACGTTTGTCTTAAACCTTATCGACACGCCGGGACACGTCGACTTCTCCTACGAGGTGAGCCGCAGTATCGCCGCGTGCGAGGGGGCGCTGCTCGTAGTCGACGCTACTCAGGGCGTGCAGGCGCAGACCATTTCAAACCTGTATATGGCGCTCGAACACGACCTTGAAATCATCCCCGTGATAAACAAAATCGACGTGCCGACCGCCATGCCGGACAAGGTTGAGGAGGAGATAATCGAGCTGCTCGGTTGCAAAAAAGAGGACATTCTCCGCGCTTCGGCAAGGACGGGCGAGGGCGTGGACGCCGTTCTCGACGCCATTGTAGACCGTATCCCCTGCCCGAAAGGGGACCCCGCAGCACCCCTGCAGGCGCTTATCTTCGACTCCGTGTTTAATTCTTTCCGCGGCATCATCGCATATTTCAAGATAGAAAACGGCACGATACGCAAGGGCGACCGCGTGAAATTCGCCAACACCGATATGGAATACGACGCGGTGGAGGTGGGCGTGCTGAAGATGAAACTCGTGCCGAAGGACTGTCTCTCCGCCGGCGAGGTGGGCTATCTCATAACGGGGATAAAGAACGCCACGGAGGTGAAGGTCGGGGACACGATAACCCACGTGGCGCGTCCGTGCGGCACAGCCATAGCGGGATTTCAGGAGGTGAAGCCCATGGTGTTCGCCGGCGTCTACCCGATAGACCCTACGGACTACGAGAACCTGCGCTCCTCGCTCGAGAAACTGCAGCTCAACGACGCGTCATTGACCTTTCAGCCGGAGTCGTCCGTGGCGTTGGGCTTCGGCTTCCGTTGCGGCTTCCTCGGCTTATTGCACATGGAGATAGTGCAGGAACGGCTCGACCGCGAGTTCAATATGGACGTCATCACGACCGTGCCCAACGTTAGTTATATGGTCTACGACAAGCACGGCGAGGCAACAGAGGTGCACAACCCCTCCGGCATGCCGGACCCGACGATGATAGACCGTATCGAGGAGCCGTACATACGTGCGTCGATTATCACCACATCGACATTTATCGGGCCGATAATGAAGCTCTGTCTCGACAAGCGCGGCGAGCTGATAAAGCAGGAATTCATCACTGGCAACCGCGTGGAGCTGCATTTCTTCCTGCCGCTGGGCGAGATAGTGATCGACTTCTACGACCGTCTGAAGTCGCTGTCGAAGGGCTATGCCTCGTTTGATTACCACCTCGACGGGTTCCGCCCCTCGCGTCTGGCAAAGCTCGACATACTGCTCAACGGCGAGCCGGTGGACGCCCTGTCGACGCTGACCCACACCGACAACGCCGTCGCGCTCGGCCGCAGGATGTGCGAAAAGCTGAAAGAGCTCATCCCCAGACAACAATTCGACATCGCCATACAAGCCGCGATAGGCGCGAAAATCATCGCCCGGGAGACGATAAAGTGCGTCAGGAAAGACGTTACGGCAAAGTGCTACGGCGGCGACGTCAGCCGCAAGCGCAAGCTCTTGGAGAAGCAGAAACGCGGCAAGAAGCGAATGAAGCGCATCGGAACGGTGGAGGTGCCGCAAAAAGCCTTCTTAGCCGTTTTGAAGCTCGATTAAAGGCTCAATTATAATTCATTTAAACCAAGAATAAAAATCCACTTAAACCACTGATAACCAACGATTTAAAAACCATACTAACCATTTAGCAAGGAGACAAAACAATGGCAAGGTTCAGATTTCAAACACGAGACATCGCAAGGGAATTGGCCCGAAAGTACAGCACCATGACGCTGCAAGAACTCGACATCCTCGAAAGCATCATCGAGCCGATGAGGTACAAAAAAGGCGAAACAATCCTCGCAGCGGGCGACCAGTGCGAGTACATCTACTACCTCGACCAAGGCCTCATCCGGCAGTTCTACTACAAAAACGACAAAGAAGTAACCGAGTACCTCGCGTCCGACCACACCATCTTCATGAGCATCGAGAGCCTCTTCAAAGACATCCCCAGCAAAAACCAAATCGAGACCCTCGAGCTGTCCATCATCTACGGCCTGCCCAAAAGCAAACTCGAGGAGATCTCGCTACACTACGTCAACATCCAGATGCTCTACCGCAAAATACTCGAAGAAAGCCTCATCATCTCACAGCGACGAGCCGACCTGATGCGCTTCGAGAACGCACAAAGCCGCTACGAGAAGCTCTGCAAACAAGAGCCGCAAGTGGTCATCCGCACGCCACTGCTCCACATCGCGAACTACCTCCAAATGACGCCCGAAACACTCTCGCGCGTCCGTGCAGCCTCTTTAAAAGGTTGAAGTTTGAAAGGATGAATTAAGGTTGGAAGAATAAATGCGTGCCGAAGGTACGCGACAGCTCTTTTGGGAAATTGTTGTGCAAGTGAGAGAAACGTCGGAGACGTTAAATAAGGTTAGCCCCACGTTTTTACGTGGGGTAAGGTGCATAAGTAACTAACTACGTCGGAGACGTTGCATAAGGATAATTCAATACAAAGATTGTGTGCTTTTGAAACGTCGTGCAAATTGCGGGTTATGCGTGCCGTTAGGTACGCAAACAAGAATAACCGGGGGCTTCAGCCCTCGGAAAAAGAAAGCATAGTAGAAAATGCGTGCCGAAGGTACGCGACATTCGAAGCAATTGAGATTATTGTTGAAACGCAGGCGACACTTGTTGCTGTTGTGCGCCGCGCAACGTTGAGTCGGATTATAGTAGCGACTAAGATAAACTTTTTTCAAGCCAAACTCCGCTCGCTCAAACAACCCTCAGGCAAGTCTCAAACAAGCCCCGAACAAAAAAATGCCGCGAAGCAACCAAGCCCCGCAGCATTTATTTTTTTGCTTGCAACTAAAACGAAACCCTTGATTTAGAAGAAGATGTAGCGGTTGTCCGTAACGTCGGCGTTCGTGCGCAGCTCGTTCATGAAACTGCCCGTGGCCTGCATAGCCTTCTGCTTCAACTGCGCCTTCGTCCTCGCCGCGTCGTACTTGCCCTCACGCTGCGTCTTGTTCACCACCTGATAAACATACACGCCGCCTTCGCCTTTCACGGGCTTGTTGCAGAACTTGCCCTTCGGCGTGCTCGCCACCGCTCCCGACAGCGCAGCCTCCGCCGTACCCGTCAGCGGCACGAACGCGGGCGTGGCGAACGTGATGCTCTTTATCGGCGCGGTCTTCCCGCCTTTCGCAGCGGCATCCTTCACGCTCTTCACGCCTTTGATGTCGGCAAGGATTACCTCGGCCTTCTTGTCCTTCGTCAGCTCGGCCTTGATGAAGTCAGCCACTTGCGCATCGTCGAGCCCGCGGTAACCCTTCTTGTTGATCTTGTCGAGCACGACAACGAGCAGGTGGTTGTTATCGCCGCATTCATACATCGGCGAAACGGCGCCCTCCTTCGCGTCGAACACCCATTTGAGAGCGTCGCGCGTGCCGTGGATATTGGCGATGTCGTGCGCCGCAGTGGTAAGGTCGCTGTATTCGCTCACGGTGTAACCGCTGCCTTCGGCGTTCTTCACGATGTCCTCGCCCGTGCGGTTGGCGCTGACGAACGCCGCGAATTTATTGTATGCCGCAGAATAGGTCTCGTGCGAGAAATCGATGGTTTTCTTTACGGCCGCAACGACATATTTGTCGACGAATGCGCGGCGGCTTACCACCTGTACGACGATGTTCACTTGGTCGAGATCGAGGTTCTTTATCTCGCCCGGCGCAAGCGTGTTGAGCGTCTCAAGGTAGGTGCGCGTGTTGGCGTCGAGCGAGGGCGACGACTGGTATTGCGCGGTGGTGAGCCAGATGGTCTCGCCCGTCTGACCGTAGTTCTTCGCCACAAGTTCGAAGTCGGCGCCGTTGCTCAGCGCGTTGTAAATCGAGTCGGCCTTGGCGCGCGACTGCTCCGGCGTGTCCGCGGCCACCTGTATCTGGCGGTACTCGACGGAGTCGGGCAGGCTCTCTTTCGAGACGACCTTCATCACGTTGAGCGTGTTGTCGCGCTTGGTCTCGAACACCTGCGAGGTCTGGCCCACGGCGAGCGAATCGATCATCGCCGAGATGTCCGCCGGGAACGCGTTTTTCTTCACGGGCAGCCCGAGGTAAGCCACGAGCGACGTGCTCTTGCGGACAAGGTCGGACGGGTCGGCAGCGTCGGCGAGCTCGGCAGCATAACCGTCGAACTGCGCTTGCAACTCGGCGCGGTCGGCAGCGGACGCATCTACTTGAATATCAATGTATTTCACGTTGCGCGTCTCGACATATTGCCGGAAGGTCTCTTTAATCTCGTCGTATTTCTTCTTCATGTCGGCGTCGGAGATGCTAATCTTCGAGTCGTTGACATCATTGTAAGCAAAGGCCGCGAGCTGGATGTCAGCCTCCTCGTTGGAAGCCTCGAACGCCGCTTTGCACTCGACGGGGTTCGTGAGCAGGCAGTGGCTGAACAGCGCCTGATATTTCTGCGCGAGGAGCTGCTGGCGAAGGTTCTTCTCGACGAACGTCCAGAAGTGGTAGAGCGTGCGGTACTGCTCGGCGAGCTGCGGGTTGGCGGTCTGCTGCGCCTTGTATTCGGCGAGGAATTTTTTCAGCTGGTTGGCGTCGAACCGCCCCGTCTGCTGGTCTACGAACGGCGTCTGGCGGAGCATCGGGTTGGTGCCTTCGTTGAGCACGTCCTGCATCTCTTGGTCGGTAACGGTCAGCCCGAGCTTCTGCGTCTCGTTCTCGAGGATGCGCGACTGGATGAGCGAGTTCCACACCCAGTCTTTCGCTTGGTTCGACTCCTCTTCGGTGAGGCTCTCCGTGCCGCGCTGCAGTTTCATAACTTCCTGATACTCATCGAATAACGATTGGAATTCCTGCACGCTCACGCGGTGTCCGAGGATCTTGCCGATCTGTTGCCGCTGGTCGTTGCGTGTGCTCTCGCACGAGCGGAAGAGCTCCTCGGCGATGAAGGCGAAGAGCGCCAAGCCGATGATTATGGCAAGAATTTTACCCTTGCTTCTGATTTTGCCTAATGCTGCCATTTTATGGTTTTTTAATTAATTCTTTTTTTCAATGCGCGCAAAATTAATGGAAAAGTGCGTAACAGGCAAATAAAACGCGAGTTTTATGGCTTGGCCGCGCTTGCCATGCACTCTATTTCTATGAGCCAGTCCGTGCGGCAGACCGGCGCGTGGAGGATGAGGCGGGGCAGGGCGGGGTAGCGGTTGTCGAACCATTCAGCCACTTTGAAATAATCGTCCGCGTTGCGCAGGTAAACGAGCGATTGCTGTATGTCGCCGATATTGCAACCGGCCTCCGCGAGCAGCGCCTCGACATTGCCCATCATCCGTTCCGCTTGCCGGAGTACATCGCCCGTCGCGACGATTTGCCCTTTGTTGTCGATGCTTGCCGTACCGGAGATGTACTCCAGTCTGCTTTGCGGAAGGTCGATGGCCGTGCCGCGCTCGAAACGCACGCCGTAGTCGCTTGTGCGGTTCATCCGGTTGGCGGCGTATAGATAATGTATCTTGTCTTCGGCTATGCCTTTGTATGCCACGGCGTCCATCATCACCGACTTTCCTGCGGGGTTGTTGCCCGCGATGCCCGTGCTTGCGATGAAGTGCGTCTCTGCGGTGAGCCCCTCGCGGTCGAAGGCGTCGTTGCGTCCGCGTATCATGCCCGAATAGCGGCGGTCGATGTCGCTCACGAAGAGCCACGTGCGCCGGCAGCCTGCGCGCAAGGTCAAACCGTGCGTTGCCAGCAGGTCGGAATAGCGGCGGAAGATGTTGAAAGTCTCTTCGCGCTCCTCGCTGCCGTTTGCCGTGAGATTGGTCGCCCAAAACTGCGTGTACTGCCTATGCTCGGCGATGATCATTCCCTCCTTTGTTTTAGAAACAGATGCGCCCGTCGACAAGTAAGCCCACAGCGCGATTTCGCTGCCGTCCGCCGGCGGTTGCTCTACTATTGATACGGCGCGTAAGGGTTTGTTTTTCAGGGCGTTAAGAATAACCGCTTGTCTGTTTGCAGCGTCGGTTACGAAAAATCTTTGCAGGATTATTGCGGCGTTCTCTTGTGCCGCCTGCCGGTCGCAAACTTTTAGCATGGCGGCGAGCAGCGAGGGGAAATCCGTTGCAGAATTATGGTCGGCGGAGAGCAGGACGTGAATTTCCTTTTCCCCGTCGGCGGCAGTGAATATTGTCTTTTCCGCCTTTATCCGCCGGTCGATGATTTGCTTGTGTAAGGAAAGCATAGTTTATTTTGTGTTCATATTTTTCACTTTGGTCGCCACGCGCTCGGCTTTGCTTATCGCCTTGGAAGTCCGCCGCTTGTCGAGAGCTACGGGGCGCGCCGTGAAGTCGGGGGTGTTGTATGAATAGAGCATATTGTTGTAAAATGCTTTCGGCGATTTCTGCGGCAGAAGGAACGGCTTGCTTGCTTTGCCGCCGTCGATATGGCAGAGGTAGAGGCGCGTGTAGAGGCCGTCGCCGCGCCGTGAGGTGAACACGAACCACCGGCTGTTGCCGCTCCAATTATGCCAGCTGTCGGTGTCGCCGCTGTTGGCTTCGGTCAGTGCGGCGGCTTGCAATGTCTGCAGGTCGAGCAGCCAGTTGTCCGCCTCCTTGTGCCAGATGGGGAAGCAGCCGTAGTCCGCGAGGGTGAACATCAAGTAGCGCCCGTCGTAGGAAGGCCGCGGATGGATGGCGCTTTTCCCTATGGCGCGCGCGTTGAAAATGGTGTCGACTGCTCCCGTGAGTTGCCCTGTGGCGGGGTCGAAAGCGATGCGGCAGATGTTGTATTTTATCTCTTGATAGCGCGCGGGGATAGGTTCGGCTGTCGACGAGCAGAAATAGAGCGTCTTGCCGTCGGGCGAGAAGACGGGGTAGGTCTCGTAGTGCGATTTCGTGCCTACTATCGTGTCGCGCAGGATGGTGTGCGTCTCCGGGTCGAAGATGAGCACGTCGGAGGCTTGGTCGAACACCTCAATGCGCTCGCTGCGTATGGCGTGAAAGCCCTGCCGCGTGGTGTTCGTCGAGTATGCCGTCCATCTTCCCGACGGGTGCCAATAGGGATAGACGAGCGAGCCGCCGATGGAGTCGTTCACCGCTTGCAGTATCTCGTCCTTGCCGTCGTGCCGGATGAATGTCGCGCCGTGCTCCCCGCGCACGTGGAAAGTGATCTGTTCGGGGTCGGTGCGGTTGGATGTGTGGCAGTTGAAACAAGCTCCGGGCGGCAGCGTGTTCTCGATGATCGCCGTCTCTTTGAATGTCGACAGGTCGCGCTGGTAGATGCCCATGCGCCCGAACACCTCATAGCCCGGTGCGATGCGGCGGTAGGTGAGGCCCCATTCGCCGAGGTCGTCGCTGCTGACAAACATATCGAACGGCTTATATTGCGTCCACGTCGCGCCCCGCCGTATGCTTACTTCGAAGGTGAGCCGCCCGCCTTTGTTGCGTTCGGTCAGCGCGTGCCACTTGTCGATATTGATGTTCAGCCGCTTGCCGCCCGAATGCAGCCGCCCGCCTTTCGAGCCGGTTATCACCACGTCAATCCTGTCGCATTCGCCGGCAAAGTCGAAGTTCATAGGCGCGATAGAGGCGGGGATGGTTACGCCGATGTAGTCGGGATAAATCTCCGGCGTCTTATTTGCGTGCTTGGCGTTGCGCGGCGCGGTGTTGCAAGCTGCCAAGAGGAGTAATAATAATGCAAATATGCTGTGTTTCATTTGGTTAAGATTATTTTAGCAGGTACCTCCACGCGTTGTAACACATCGGCGGTTGCTTTAGGCGCGCGTCGTCGCGGTTTGCCATATATGCGCGTAGGAAGTCCGCCGTACCGTTCACCACCGACGGCTCCACGCTGAACGGTATGCCGCGCAGTGTGCCGTGTGTTTGCAGCCATTGCCCGATGAGCACCTCCTGAATGACGGTCGGAAGCCGCTGATAATCAATGTTTTGCCCCAAGATGTAGTACTCGCTGAAATGTTGCAGGTCGCGTTGCAGCAGTTCGTAGGCGATGAGATATTCGTAAGCCATGCGGTTCTTCGGGTTGTTCATCAGCAGCAGGCCCGTCATCTGGTCCATCTCGCGCTCGGAGAACAGATAGTCGGAGTGCTGCTCGCGGTTGCCGCGCAGACGCACGTATGCCGGGTCGTCGTTGATGAGCTGTTCGTTGCCGAGCATGGCAAGCGTCTTTTTCGCCCACTTGCGGTAGAACGTCGAGCGCGATAGTTGCAGCAGATAGCGCCTCGCCACTTTGTATTGCCCGTTCGCTACTTCGCACTGCGTTATGCGTTTCATCAGTCTGCCCGAGCGTTGGAAATCGGGTATCGACTGCATCGCCTCGAAGCAATAACGCTCGCAATCGTTGACCATGCCGAGCCGGAAGAAGATCTCTGCCGTGGAGACAGGCGAGAGGATGTCTCGCGAAAAAGCGGGGAACAGCCCTTCGCCGCCGTTCTGAAAGAAATGGAACAAGCGTTCGAGCAACAGTCCGCGTTGGCTGAGCGCAAGGTTGACAATCGACACGCTCATCGGCGACGAGGGTTGCTTCTTCTCAGCCTTACTGATGATGGCGTCCCATTGCTCGGTGCGGACAAGGTAATCGTAGTCGATCAGCTCGTGGGCATCGTCGTTGAAGGCGTTTCTTATCGCTATTCCGCCCGCGGCGAAGACCATTATCAAAAGGATTATCTCAAAGACCACCGACCGCCAGCGGGGCAATATCGCCGAAATGTAAGGCACAAGCAGCGCCGCCGCCAGCACAACCCATTGCATCGCAGGCACGTTGACGGGATAGCGGTAGTAGTGCAGCCCGATGAGCAGGCGGCTCTCGGAGTAAGGCAGGACGAACGACATCGCATAGACGAACGCGACGGCATAAACTGCGGCGAGCAAGCCGAATAAAGGTCGTTTGCAGCGTATTGTCTCAATCAGGATTGCCGCTGCGACGATATAAACCGCCGTGCCGAACAGCCAATAGAACAGCGGCAGGAGGATGATTACAGCGAAGATATTTATTAATGTGCAGCCCTTTTTCCCCCTTGCGAATTTTATTATTGCATAAACGGCGGATGTTGCAGCAATCAATGATATTGTCAGCGACGGCATCACGTTCGGGTCCGACTGGTAAAGCCACAGCAACAGGACGGGCACGAACGACAAGCCGTACCAGCCGCTGCTTGCGCCGAGAGCTTTCATCACAAGCCACGTCAATCGCTGAAATACGAAGAAAAGCGCGGCAATGATTATCGCGCCTAACGCGGGCAGGAAATTGAATTGCGTCAGACATTCGGCAAACCAGTCCGCCAGTCCGCCGGGCAAAACAATGCGCGAGGCGAAATAGCCGCCGGTCCAAAGGAATAGCTGATATTGCTCTTGATAAGACAGCGCACCGACATATTCCACCGCCCACACCGCAGCCGCAGCCGCCGCGAAGAGCAGCGACACAACGAGCGACCGGCGACAGATTGCGGACATCATACGTGCGGCGCGCCGGACTTATTCGTTAGCAACCGTTTTGATGCTGCCGTCGGGCATGCGCTTCTTATAAGTGCGCGGGAAAGTGGTCTCGAGGAAGTCGTGCAGCACGCCCTCTTTCAGGTTGTCCGCCAACTGCCGCGATTGCGCCTTGTACGCCTTATAGCACGAGTCGATCTCGGCCTTCATACGGCTGACAGTGAGCGTGTCGCCCTGCCGCTTTGCCGCACGCATCTGCCTGACGCGCGCCACGTGGTTGGCGTTGAACTGCGCCGACATGCCTTTCCATTTGCTTATCGAGTCGTTCTGCGGCGTGCCTTTGCAGTCGCTAACCGAGTCAATCACAACCTCCACCTTTCCCGGCTCGGTGATAAGGAGCAAGTCTTGCACGCCCGTGCGGAAATGATAATCCACGCGGATGACGGCCAACTCGGTGGTGTCTTTCACGAAGCGGAACTTGCTGTTCCTGACCACGACGGAGTCGACATGCGCGGCATCCTGCGGACCGTTCATCGGCACAAGGAAAATCCTCTTGTTGTTGAAGCGCGGGTTGATGGTGCCTTCGATGACGCATTTGCCCTCGTCGGGGTTGTTTTTGCAACTCTCTACGGCGAAGCATACAGTCAGCAGCGCCGCTAAGAAAAATAATATTCGTCTCATCTTATTGTCTTATTTCTACTTGTGTCCTGTCGCCTTTAAACAGATTCTTTCTTGCCTCGCGGATATTGAATTTCACGGGCGTCTTGGTGAAGTCGGGCGCGTTGTAAGCGTCGAACGTCAGCCGGTAGTACTCGCGCGGGTTGCGCTGCGGCAGGAGAAACGGCTTCGTGGCATTACCCTCGTCGTCGATCGACGCGAAATAAAGCTTGCCGTAAAAGCTGTCGCCGCGCTTGCTGGCGAACACCACCCAGTGCGAGTCGGTGCTCCAATTATGCCAACCGTCGCTGAAATCGCTGTTCATCACGGTCAGCTCCTTCACTTCTTTCGTCCGCAGATCCATCAGCCACAGATCGGCATCACGCTGCTCGACGGAGAAATTGCTGCGGCTGCAACGCGTGTACATCAGCCATCTGCCGTCGTAGGAAGGCCGCGCGTTGATGTAACTCATATCGTCGGCGGGTCCGTTGAGCAGCGTGTCAGGCTCGCCAACGAACGTGCCGGTCTTCTCGTCGAACCCGATGGCGCACAGGCTGCATTTCACTTTCAGATACTCCGCAGGCATCCGGCAGGGCTTCGACGTGCTGTAAAACAATGTCTTGCCGTCGGCGGAAAAGGCGGGGAAGATCTCCAAATCCTCCGTCTGCAGGTGAGGGTCTAAAATCAGCTCGTCGGTGCGCGTGTCTAAAAGGACGATGTCGCTGAACGTGTGGTAAACCTCTTTCGGCTTGTACGTCCCCACGAAGAACGCCTGAAACACCGCATTCGTGGCGTAGGCTATATACTTGCCCGACGGGTGCCAATAGGTGTAACTGCACGCCGCGCGCGTCGAGTCGGTCTTTGTCGACAGGAATTTCTGCTTGCCGTCAATCTGCAAGATCGTTGCGCCGCGCTCGCCGCGTATCTGGATGGAGAACTCCTTCGGGTCGCAACGGTTGGCGGTGTGGCAGTTCATGCAATAGGTCGGCGTGGAATATTCGGTGAGAATCGGGCTCTCCTTAAACGAATGTATGTCGCGCTGCCAGATGCCGATGTTGCCGCCCGCCTCGTAGCCCGGAGCAATACGCCGGTAGGTTACGCCGTAGTCGGTCAGCGGATACGAGCTGACGTAAATCTTAAAATCGTCGTACTGCAACCATTCCCCGCCGCGCTTAACGCACACCGTAACAATCAGTTCGCCGCCCTTATTCCGCTCAGTCAACTTATGCCAAGCCTTCACGCTGAAATCGGCATAGCTGCCCGACGAATGCAGCTCGCCGCCCTTGCTGCCGCGCACGACAACATCCATCCGCTTCACGCTCTCGTCGGCGAAGTTGAAGCACAGCGGCGCAATATCCACGGGGACGGTTACTTCGGTGTAATCGGGGAAAATCGGCGGCACGCGGTGGATGCGCTTGGCATCCTTCACCCTGCCTCCGCAAGCAACAAACGCCACGACAACCGCGAGTATCGACAGATATGTAAAAATCCTTTTCATCGTTTCCTTCTTCTATTCAGGCTTCCTCACGCGCCCCGTCTCGCTCATAAACTTGATGTACTTGGCGTAAGACGAACCGGGCAAGTTGCCGCCCGCCTGAATGCATTGCAGCGCATCACGATAGCCGCGCGGCATCTGCTGGTAACCGCCGTACTGCTGCGCCCACGGCAGGTGGTTGATGAAGCCGTCGACATCGCCGCGGAGGAGCATCTGCGCCATAAAATAATCGAGCGCGAGCGTGTTCGAAGGGTCGTTGACGAAGAGCAAACCGAACATCTTGTCAATCTCGTTGTAGTTGTAAAGCATCTCCGTCTTAAACCGCAACTGCCGCTTACGGCCGTAGACAGGGTGCGCGTTGATTGCCGCCTCGCTCTGCATAATACGCTCCGTCTCCAGCGCCCAACGGCGGTAGAACAAGGTCTTTTTCAGCAGCGCGAGGTGCTTCTGAGCCACTTCATACTTGCCGTTGATGATGTAACATTGCGTCAGCCTTTTCGTCAGGCGCGACGACCGTTTGGCGTTGAGGATGGCCTCCTGCAAATCGAACGAATAGCGCAGGCACGAGTTGATCATCCCCAAGTGCCAAAACACCTCGCTCGTGGGCATATCCGACATATTGTCGCGGAAAATGGGCATCACCAGCGCGTCCCGCCCGCTCTGGTAGAAATCGAACATACGCTCGGCCAACTGGTGCTTCTTCGCCAGCGCAAGGTTTACGCAGACCGAGCTGAACGGCGTCTTCGGTTGGTATTTCTCCGCACGACGGATAATCTCGTCCCAACGCTCGTTGCGCACAAGATAATCCTGCCGCAGCAGCTCGTAAACGTCTTTGTTGAAACCGAAAGTGTAATCGGTGTAAGGGTAGGGGATGCGGTAATAGCCGTTGCCGCGAATAACCGTAACAGGCGACCAGAGCGACAGCACCGTATAAGCCGCCAACAGCTGCACGCCGAGCAGGTAAGGCGCAAGCCACAGACGCAGGTAGCAATGCCTCAGCCCTTTGTCGAACAGCCGCAAAGCAACATAAATCCACATCGTGCTGCCCACAAGCCAGAAGCAAATCGGAATTATAAGCAAGTCCCACCACAACGACGCGCGCCGCATAAGCACGGCAATCGCCACGGCAAGAACAACGGCGACAGGGAACGCCAGCAGCACATTATGGTCGCCCATAACGCCCAATAGCAACAGCGCGGGAATGAAGCTAACAATAAACCATAGTGCGCGCCATCTCGTCGTCAACCTCTTAATGTAAACCCACGTCAACCGCTGCAGGCACGCGAACAGCAAAGCAAGGATGAGCGCACC
Source organism: Prevotella sp. (assembly GCA_021204905.1). Classification (GTDB taxonomy): domain Bacteria; phylum Bacteroidota; class Bacteroidia; order Bacteroidales; family Bacteroidaceae; genus Prevotella. The sequence goes on along the minus strand of JAJPYN010000011.1, from coordinate 55,104 downwards.
GAGCCACTCCACATAATAAAACTGCACGAGAAACTCCGACAACCACGCCGACAAGCCCCCCGCCACGCGCACGTCCTTCCAGAAATAATCGCCCGAGAACAGGAACAACTGGTTCTGCTCCTGATACGACAGCGCCTGAGGGTAACCGAACTTCCAAAACGCGAAGATACCCGCCGCAAACAGCAACGTCAGCCCCCCGCGCCAATATTTCCCTGATAGACCGCTCCTCATCTTTATTCAATTACGCTGCAAAAGTAGTGCAATTTTCGTGCAAATGAGAACAAAACCGGATTTATTTAATATGTCTTGCGAGCGGAGTTTGGCGAGGGGAAAAGTTTATCTTAGTCGCTACTATAATCCCGGCTAAGTTTTGCGCCACGAGCACCAGCCTTAATTGTCGCCTGCGTTTCAACAATTATGAGGCTATGAGGTAATTTCACCTCACAACCTCATAACCTTAAGACCTAATAACCTTAAACCTACCTTACAATATATTTCTTGCCGCCCTTGATATAGAGGCCTTTCTTCGACATATCATCCACGCGCACGCCTTGCATATTGTAGACAGGCTCGTTGCTATCGTCGGAAGAGACGTTCTTGATGCCGTTGGTGTCGTCGTCAACATTGCCATTGTTATCTTCAACATTGCCGTTGTTGTCTTCAACATTGCCGTCGGAATTGTCATCGCCGTTGTTTTCGTCAACATTGCCGTTGTTGTCTTCAACATTGCCGTCGGAATCAATATCATCATCGTCATCATCGCCCTCATAGGTGAAGCCCTCGTCGCCATAATAGCCGGTGATGATGGCGTCCTTCAGATCCTCCGTTGTCCACTGCGGAACGCTGCGGTCGCTGGCGTCGGAGAGCGTCATCCAATAGAACGCAGCCATACCGTACTCCTTCGCCAGCGCGATATATTCTTTGGTGAACTCGAGCATGACATCCCGGTTGGTGTTATATGCCGTATCGTCGAGCGTGCCGCATTCGCCGATGATCACCGGCGCACCCTTCGACATCAGGTTCGTCTTGATGGACCCGAAGCACTGCTGCGCGCCGCTGATGGATGTCGACAAGTCCGAGATTGTGGGGTAGTAATGCACCTCGAAAGCGATATGGCCGCTGACATTGTCCTCGGGGTAATTCAAATTCGTGAGCGGGTCGGAAAGATGACTGCTCCACGTGCCGTCGCCATCACATCCGCCGTAGGTGTTCACCACAAGATTGCGCACGGCATTGTTCCCGCCCGTAGCGCGCACGGCATTGACGAAGCTCTGCGCATAGTTGTTTATCGCCGAATAAGCGTCGGAAGCAACCGAAGCATCATAGCCCGACGACGTGCCGAAAGAGGCGAAGCACCACGAGCTGTAATCGTCGAGCATCTCGTTGTAGCCCTCGAACAGCAGTTTCTCGCCGTAGTCCTTAAACTCGTTGGCGATATTCGTCCACAGGGCTTCAAACTTCGTCTTCGTACCGGTGTAGGTGGTGCCGCTCGCCCTGAGCCAAGCCGTATTGGCCGAGCCCGTGTCGTGATGAACATTCAGAATGCAATACAGCCCCAAATCAATCACATAGTCCACCACCTCTTTCACGCGCGCCATCCATTTCTCGTCAACAGCGCCGTTATCGTCGATATGCGGATACCAAGTAACCGGCACGCGAATGGCGCCGAACCCCGCGTCGCGAAACATCTTAATCAATGCCTTCGTCGTGGCAGGCTGACCCCAAGCCGTCTCGTAAGCGTTAGGCGACCGGTCGGTCCACGTCTCAATCCACATATTGTCAAGGTCGCCAGAATTGCTTTCAAGACTGTTCCCAACGTTCCAGCCCACACGCATATTAGCCACCGCCTCCGACGCACTCTCAAAGTCCTGCGCGCCAACCTTGCCCGTCGTCAAGACAAACGCGGCAAGCCACGCCGTCCCGATAAGTAAATTCTTCTTCATATCCTAATCGTTCTTCTGATTGTTCTGAACGTGTACAAAGGTACCTAAATCGTCCCGCAAAATTAAGCAAAATGTCAAATTAATTTGAAAAAGTTGAAACGTACCAAACAACTAAGGCTGGTGTTCGTAGCGCAAAACTTAGCCGGGATTATAGTAGCGACTAAGATAAACTTTTTCTTGCGCCAAACTCCGCTCGAGAGGTTTATCGCTCAAACTATTCTGACTGCCCCCTCCTCTGCCTCACCGCCTCATACACGAGGATGGCGGCGCTGGCGGACACGTTGAGGGAGTCGCACCGCCCGAGCATGGGGATCAGCACGTGCCCGTCGGCATTCTCCCGCCAGACGTCCGTTAGCCCCGCCGCCTCGTTGCCCACCACAATCGCCGTGGGACGGGTCATATCGGCGGAGTAATACGGCTCGGAGTCCTGCAACTGCGCCGTGAGAATCCTTATCCCGCGCCCTTTCAAGAAGGCGATGCACTCCCCGGACGTACTGCAAACCACCGGCACCGAGAACACCGCCCCCATCGAACTGCGGATCAGGTTCGGGTTGTAAGGGTCGGCCCCCGCGTCGCAGAACACCACCGCATCCGCGCCCGCACCGTCCGCCGTGCGCAATATCGCACCGAGATTGCCGGGCTTCTCCACGCCTTCCACTACTATAATTAATTGGTTATCAGGCAGTTGCAAGTCGTCAAAAGTCAGTCTGCGCTCCCTGACAATGGCGATAACGCCCTCCGTGCTTCCGCGATAAGCCGCCTTCTCGTACACCTTTCGCGACAAGGAAAACAACTGCGTGCCTTTATTAAAAACTACCTTTTCCTCCGTAAAAGGCTGTATTTCAGGACAATAGAACACTCCGGCGATGTCGAACCCGGCATTAAGACAGTGCATCAGTTCGCGCCGACCCTCCACCACGAAGAGCCCTTCTTCGCGCCGCAACGCCGACTTCCCCTGCAACGCCAGCAAGTGCTTTATCCGCGCGTTCTGCGTGCTTTCTATCCGCTCAATGTCCATTAGTTATTCCTCAGTCGAAACCAAGTCCACCGCACACTCGCGCAAACCCTCACCGGAGCAAACAAGCCGGATGTCTCCCGCCGCTTTCGTAGTCTGTACTAACACCTGTGCGTGGCCGTTGAAGGCGGGGAAGGCGAACGTCTTACAGTTGGCTACCGCCGAGCCTCGGCTGCACTCGGTATCGAACAAGTTTGTACTCTCGTTTGCACGAGCCTTGATGTCTTCGGGGTGATCGATGACGCTGCACGCCGGGTCGCCATTGCCCGCGCCGATTATCCTGCCCTCGCCCTCCAAACTAAACACAAGGTTCGGGCAAGCGTCGGGCACGAACCTGCCTTTCTTATCCACAAGGTCGATATTGACGATTGCCACGTCGCGCCCGTCGGCAAGGAGGGTTGTGCGGTCGGCATGAGCATTAATCTGCGTCGCACGGTCTGTGGTTTCAACAGTCTCAACTAATACTTTCTTCCCGCCGACATAGCCCGTGGCCGTTACTTTTCCCGGTTGATAAACGGCTTTCCAAGTGAGGTGCCCGTCCTTCGGCATCGCTTGCCGCCCGAGGTTCTTACCATTGACACTTAGCGCCACCTCCTCGCAGTTGGAGTAAACCCAAACATCGATGGTGTCGCCCTCGTGGCCGAAGAGGTTCCAGTGCGGCAGGATATGCAGTGTCGGCTCGTCCGTCCACGCCGCTTTAAGGTAGAACGCCTCGTCCTTGGGGAACCCGCAATAGTCGAGGAGGCCGAACTGCGAGTCGTGCGCCGGGTATTTCAGCGGGTTCGGCTCGCCGCGATAATCGAAGCCCGTCCAGAAGAAGCAGCCCGCAGCCCACGGCGTGTCGCGATAGAACTGCCAGCCGCGCTCGATGCCCTGCGTATAGGGTCCGGGTGTGTTTCGCGCCGCCGACGGGTCGCAGTCCGGTTGGTAGAGGCTGTCCGCAGGTATGCGGTTGAGCGAAGCCATCTGCCCGGGCTCGTCCTTAATATTAAAATAAACGCCTCTCGTACCGCAGCCCGTAGTCTCCTCCGTACCGACAATCTTCCGGTCGGGGTGCTCATTACGCCTGTTGATAACATCGTTCTGGATGATGTAGTTATACCCCACAACATCCGCGCCCTTAATCAGTTCCGTGCCGCCAGCATTTGCCACGGTGGAATGTCTGGTAGGGTCGAGCCGCCGCGTTATCTCCCTCATCGACGCTGCTATGCGCTCCCCGGTCGGACTGCTCTCCAAGCCCCACTCCTCGTTGCCCGTGCTCCAGAGGATGACTGACGGGTGATTGCGGTCGCGACGGATGAAGTTCTCCAACAGACGGCGGTGGTAATCGTTCGTCCCCATCAGCCTGTTCTCGTCGATAACCAGTATGCCCTCCTCGTCGCAAATGTCGAGCTGCGCGGGCGTCATCGGGTTGTGCGACGCGCGGTAGGCATTGGCCCCGAACGCCTTTATTTGCTTTATGCGCCAACGCATCAGCGCCTCGGGCAGAGCCGACCCGACCCCAGCGTGATCTTGGTGCATATTCACGCCTTTGAGCTTGATATTTCTGCCGTTGAGGAAGAACCCTTTGTCCGCAGTGAACTCTACCTTGCGAATGCCCGTGCGCGTGAGGTAAGTGTCGGCAACCTCACCGCCAACAAGCACCTCCGTGCGGACAGTGTAGAGATAGGGGTCGGCGGTGTCCCACAGGTGAGGATTGTCGAGGCTAATCTTAATATTCGCAAGATGCGCCTTGTCTTTCGCTTCGATGAACGCCCCGCTGTCGTTAGCCTTCGCCACGATATTGCCGTCGGCGTCAAGGAGCATGGTGCGCACGTCGCAAGAGACGCCTGCAAGCGAGCTGTTTTCGATATCGGTCTCAATGGTGAGCAAGGCTGTGGAAAAATCGTCATTTAGCTCTGAATAGACAAACGTGCCGGAATAAGGGACATGCACGGGCGAGCTGCTCACAAGCCACACGTCGCGGTAGATGCCCGCACCCTCGTAGAACCAGCCCTCCTCGAGCGTCGCGTCCGCCCTGACGCAAATAAGATTGTCCCCGCCGTAGTTGATATAATCGGTGATGTCGTAAACCTGAGTAGCGTATCCGCTCGGCTCTTGACCCATGAAAATGCCGTTAAACCATACCTGCGCACTCCGGAAGATGCCGTTAAAACGCAGCTCAAGGTGTTGCCCGAGCGCGCTCTCGGGAATGGAAAGGCGCTTGCGGTACCACCCCACCGACGTCTCGGGATACTTATACCCTACGGTCTTATACCCGTGCGAATGGCTCGCCTCCTCAGCGTAAGGCAAGGCGGAAGCCCAGTCGTGAGGGATGCGCACCTCCGCCCACGTGCTGTCGTTGAAACTAACCGCATAAGGACCCTCGTTATGCAGCGATGCAGCCTTCGTCAGGTAGTTGAAATACTCCGTGCCGCAACCGAAGTCCTTCTCAGCAGAGGAAGCATCTCCGAAAGCGAAACGCCAACCCTCGTCCAAACATTCCGTCTGTCGCTGGGCAAACACGCCGGCGGCAATCACCAACAAGAATAAAAGAAATATGCTCCTCTTCATCATCGTAAAAGATTTTTTTAGTTTGTGCAAAAATAAAGAAAAGGGCGAATATTCCAATGAAAAACGCGAACGAATGTCTTGTCAAAAAAATGGCGGAGCATTGAAACGACGTGCCAACGAGAGCAATGGAATTTATTTCTTTTGCCGAGTGCAGCCGGAGTTCGGCGAAGTCAAACGTAGGCGACACTTGTAACGGGTGTTCGTGGCGCAAAACTCAGCCGGGATTATAGTAGCGACTAAGATAAAGTTTTCTTGTCTCCAAACTCCGCTCGCGAGCCCTTAATAATTTATATTTATTGTGGAGGCTCGTTCGAAAAGCGTTCCGGCATGGAAAAATCACAGCGGGAGGCCGTACTCGTGCTTCACCTCGTCCATCACGAACAGGCTCTCCACCGACGAGATATAACTGATCTCGCCGAGCACGTTGAGGATAAACTCCTTGTAGTAAGTCATGTCCGGCGCGTGGATCTTGAGCAGATAATCGTTGCCGCCCGAGATGTTGTAACACTCCGCAACCTCGTCGATGCCCCTTACCACCTCCGTGAAATCCGCCGCCACCTTCGAGTTGATGTGCGACATCTTCACGTTGCAGAAAACAGAGAAGCCCTGCCCGAGTTTCTCGGCGTCAAGCACGGTGATATATTTCTTGATGTAACCCGCCTTCTCGAGACGCTTAAGTCGTTCAAACACAGGCGTTGACGACAACCCCACGCGCGCCGCCAGCTCCTTTGTGGACAGCCGCGCATCCTCCTGCAACGTCCGCAAAATGCGCCTGTCTGCCGCGTCTAATTTGCCAGCTGAATCGGTCATCACCGGCTGCGTTCGGGAAGATGAACCGGTCTCATTAGCTGCCGCCGATGCCTTTTTAACGCCCGAAGACCGCAGCAACCCCGCTTTTATCCGCTGCCACAAGCCCTGTTTCCCGCTTGCACCTTGTTTTTCCGTTTTGCCCATAAAGAATATTATTCTGTTTTGATTGTTTTTTAAGCCGGCTCTTAGAATAAACGTTCTAAATATTGCCGCAAATATAGTGATATTTTCTTATTTTTTCAAGAAATTTGGAAAAAGTGCATTGCGATTCTACCTTTGTGCAGAAAATTATTCTATTGACAATTAAAAAAACGGAGGACAATTTTATGAACAAGAACAAACTGCATTTCGAAACGTTGCAAGTACACGCCGGACAAGAGAAACCCGACAGTGCCACAGGTGCGCGCGCCGTACCTATCTACCAAACGGCGGCGTATGTTTTCAACAATTCCGAGCATGCTGCGGCGCGGTTCGGCCTGAGCGACGCGGGCAATATCTACGGGCGTCTGACCAACCCCACGCAGGCCGTGTTCGAGGAGCGTATGGCAGCACTCGAGGGCGGCGTGGCGGCACTTGCCGTAGCTTCCGGTGCGGCCGCAATAACCTACGCTTTGCTCAATATCCTGCGCGCGGGCGACCATGTTGTTGCGGAGAAGACCATCTATGGCGGTTCGTACAACCTCTTGCAGCACACGCTCGGCACCTACGGCATTAGCGTTACTTTCGTCGATGCGGACGATGCGGAGAACTTCCGCGCTGCCATTCGCGACAACACGAAGGCCGTTTTCATCGAGACCTTAGGCAACCCGAACTCGAATGTTGTTGATATTGAGGCGGTTGCGGATATTGCCCACGCGCACGCTATTCCGCTGATTATAGACAACACGTTCGGCACGCCTTACCTCATCCGTCCTATTGAGCATGGTGCCGACATCGTTGTGCATTCCGCCACGAAATTCATCGGCGGGCAAGGGTCGTCGCTCGGCGGCGTAATCATCGATTCGGGCAATTTCGACTGGCAGGCTTCGGGACGTTTCCCGCAACTATCCGAGCCCGACGCGAGCTACCATGGCGTGCGTTTCACCGAGGCTGCGGGCAGGGCGGCGTACGTTACGCGCATCCGTGCCGTGTTGCTTAGAGATACCGGTGCGGCGATCAGTCCTTTCAATGCGTTCCTCTTGTTGCAGGGTAGCGAGACGCTGTCGTTGCGTGTGGAGCGGCACGTGAAGAATGCTTTGGCGATTGTGGATTATCTGCGCGGCAACAGGAAGGTGGTGCGCGTGAATCACCCTGCTATTGCTTCGCGAAAGGACCACGCGGTTTACGAGAGATATTTCCCCGGCGGTGCGGGTTCAATCTTCACGTTTGATATAGCGGGCGGGCAGAAGGAGGCGTACCGTTTCATCGACAGCCTTGGGATTTTCTCGCTCTTGGCGAATGTGGCGGACACGAAGTCGCTCGTCATCCATCCCGCCACGACAACCCATTCGCAGCTGTCGAACGAGGAATTAGCCGAACAGGGGATTACGGCCGGTACGGTTCGCCTGTCGGTAGGTACGGAGCATGCCGACGACCTCCTTGCCGACCTTGCTCAAGCCTTTGCAAAGATTTGATTTATACAAAGGGCATTTGTCGGCGGCGCAGACTGCGGGCGGAGTTTGGCGGCGGATAAGTTTTATCTTAGTCGCGACTATAATCCCGACTCAATTAAGCTCTTGGACACATCAGCCTTCGTTGTCGCCTACGTTTAAATGGTTTTTTCGAGTAAATGTATTGTGATTAATCTTTACAGGTTTTTCATCACGACCGACATTCTTTGCAAGGCTTCGAGGAGGATTGGCCGGGGGCAGGCGAGGTTGATGCGGATGTGCTGTTGGGGTTCGGGGTCGCCGTACATACGGCCGTCGTTAATGCGCACTCTGCCTTTATTTAGGATGAGTTCGGACAACTTTTCCGCCGTGATGGGCAAGCGGCTTACATCGACCCACGCGAGGTAGGTGCCTTCGAGGCGGCATACCTTTACGGCGGGGATTTTTTCCTCGAAGAAAGTTCTCATTGCGAGGTAATTGGCGTGGATATATTTGCACATTGCGTCGAGCCACGCCTCGCTCTCGTTGTATGCTGCTTGGAGGGCGACGATGCCGAAGGGGTTGAGGTCGCACACCTCGTTGTCGTTGATGGCGCGGTCGATTTTCCGTCGCCAGAGGGCGTTGTCGCAGATGATGTTCGCTATTTGCAAGCCGGCGATGTTGAAGCCTTTCGAGGGCGAGGCGAGGGTGATGTGGCTTTCCGATGTTATGTCGACCGTGGCGAAGGGGATATGCTTTTGTCCGGGCATGATGATGTCGCAATGGATCTCGTCGGCGACGATGATGACATTGTTTCGAAAGCAGATGTCGGCCATACGTGCCAGTTCGTTTCGTGTCCACACGCGGCCGGTGGGGTTGTGGGGGTTGCAGAGGACGAACATTTTCACGTCGGGGCGGGCGCAACGGCGTTCAAAGTCCTCAAAATCAATGACATAGCTATCGCCTTTTGGAACGAGCGGGGACAGTTCGGCGCGACAACCATTGTTCCTCACCGACGAGAAGAAGCAGTTGTAGGCGGGGGTGTGGAAGAGTACGGCGTCGCCCGGCTGCGTCAGGGCTTTTATCACGCACGAGAGGGCCGCGACAACCCCGGGTGCTGGCATTATCCATTCCTTTTCTATCGCAAAATTATGCCGGCGGAGAAACCAGCTCTGAACAGCCTCGAAATAGCTGTCGGGGATGGTGTTGTAGCCGAAGATGCCGTGCTGAACACGCCGCCTGAGGGCCTCGATGATCGGGGGCGCGACGCGGAAATCCATATCGGCCACCCACATCTCGATGATGTCGTCCTTGTCGCCGAAGGAGTCATATTTCATTGACGATGTGCCGCGGCGCGGGATTATCTCGCCGAAATCGTATTCCGTCATTTGCCTATGAAAAAACTGTTTGTTGCCTGTGGAAAGCTGTTTGCCAATGAAAAAAGGCACACCGAAAATCAAATCACGATGCACCCTTTTTCTTCGCTTGTTATACCTCGGGCTTAAGACCTTTGTTTAAAAGCTATTCAAGCAATTTACCGCTTCTCCTCGAGCCGCTGGATATACTTGTCGATCTCCTTCGACTGCACGGGCTGCGAGTTGATGTATTTCGCGCGGATGTCCTTGTAGATAGTGAGCGCCTCGTCGTTTTTGCCTTGACTTTCGAGGAGCTGCGCGGCTTGGACGAGGAACAGCGGCGAGAGGGAATAGTTCACGCCGTCGAGCGCTTGGCGGTCCGCCATCTTCACCGCCTTTTTCAGTGTGGCGACGGCCTTATCGATGTTGCCCGTGTTGGCGTAGGCGTTGGCCAGAGCTGCTGTTGCTGCCGGCGAGATCATCGCGTCGCCTTTCGCGGAGAATTTCTCAAGGTATTTCACGGCGTCGGCCCATTTCTCGTCTTTGGCGTAGCACAACCCGGCGTAGAGCGAGGCGAGGTTGGCCGCTTTCGTGCCGCGATAGTCGCTTGCCACGGCAAGGAAACTAGCGAGGGCTGTCGAGTCTTCCGCCGCAAAGAGGTCCTGCGCCTTGGCCAATGCCGTCGAAGCCCGGTCCTCACGCGGCGCGGCGTAGTAAGAGCGGTAGAGGAACAAGCCGGCGATGACCGCCACCACAAGCACGACGACGACGATGACACTTGTGCGATGACGCTCGAGCAGGGAAGTAACGGCTCCTGTCTGCGTCTGCGCTTGTCCTTGCGCGCTTTGCCCTTTTTGCCCGTTTTTCTTTTCCATATCTTTCTTTTTTATTAAGTTTTGTTCTGAAATGATTGGCAAAGGTAGTGCAAACGAGTAAAATATCAAATTTAATTTGAATATTTCTCTTGATTGCTTTACCTTTGCTTTGCGAAGACGAGGGGCAACGTTGCTTTAACAATTAATAATAAACATCATAATAATTAATAACAAAAATCAAAACAATTATGAAACCGACACTTTTTCTTCTTGCAGCCGGCATGGGCAGCCGCTACGGCGGATTGAAGCAGCTTGACACGCTCGGCCCTCACGGCGAGGCGATTATGGATTACAGCATTTACGACGCTATTCAGGCGGGATTCGGCAAGATTGTATGGGTCATCCGCAAGGATTTCGAGGAGCAGTTCCGCACGCAGATTTTGTCGAAATACGAGGGGCAGATCCCGTGCGAACTGTGTTTCCAGAGCCTCGACAAGCTGCCCGAAGGCTTTTCCGTTCCCGAGGGGCGCACGAAGCCGTGGGGCACGAACCACGCGGTGCTGATGGGCAAGGACATCATTCGCGAGCCGTTTGCCGTGATTAACTGCGACGATTTCTACGACCGCGACGCTTTCCGCGTGATGGGACGGTTCCTCAGCGCCTTGCCGGAGGGCTCCACAGGCAGATATGCGATGGTGGGCTTCCGTGTGGCAAGCACGCTGAGCGAGAGCGGCACGGTCAGCCGCGGCATCTGTGTGAACGACGAGAAGACGCACTATCTCTCCTCCGTTGTTGAGCGGACGAAAATCGAGCGGCACGACGGCATCGTGCAATATCTTGACGACGACGGGCAATGGGTGAGCATCGCGGACACCACGCCGGTATCGATGAATTTCTGGGGCTTCACTCCCGACTACTTCGAACATTCTTTGAGCTATTTCAAAAAATTCCTTTCCGACCCGCAGACACAGGCTAATCCGAAGGCGGAATTTTTCATCCCGCTGATGGTGGACGACCTTATCAAGCGCGGCGTAGCGACGTGCGAAGTGCTCGACACGACATCGAAATGGTTCGGGGTAACCTATCCCGAGGACCGTCCGGCAGTGGTGGAGAAGCTCAAAGCGCTACACGACGGCGGGCAATACCCGGAAAAGATGTTCTGATGCAGGACGCAAAAGACATCATAACGGAGGAGCAGCGGGAGTTGCTCCTTTCTATTCTTGCCTCGGCGAAGGAGGTGGTGGTTGTAGGGCATAAGAACCCGGACGGGGACGCGCTGGGATCCTGCCTCGCTATGGCATACCTCGTGCGGACGGTCTACGGCGCCAACGTGTCGGTCGTCGTGCCGGACAATTTCCCCGAATACTACCAGTGGCTGCCCGACAGCCAGACTATCATCAACTACGAGCGCAAACGCGACCTCGCCGACAGCCTCATCGCCAAAGCCGACACCATATTTTTCATGGACCTGAACAGCTATTCCCGCATGGGCGAAGCGGAGCAGGCGTTTCGGCAAAGCACGGCGCGCAAGGTGATGATAGACCACCATCTCGACCCCGACATCGACTGCCTGCTCACCATCTCACGCAGCGAGCGGTGCTCCACGTGCGAAGTGCTGTTCGCCGTCGTCAGCCGGCTGGGGCTGTCGGAGCGAATGGACAAGAAATGGGCGTCGATGATTTATTGCGGCATGATGACCGACACGGGCGGCTTCACTTATAACTCGTCGCGGCCGGAGATTTACAGCATCATCGGCGAACTGCTTGCCAAGCGCATCGACAAAGACAAGATTTACCGCCTCGTTTATAACAATTTTTCACAATGGGCGGTGCGCTTCCGGGGCTATATTATGGCGCAGAAGCTGTGCGTTTTCCCCGACCTCCACGCGTCGTATTTCACCATCTCGCGGCAGGAGATGCTCGATTATCACTTCAACAAAGGCGACGCGGAGGGCTTGGTGAACGTGCCGCTGACCATCAAAGGCATGCGCCTGTCGGTTTCCTTGCGCGAAGACGACCGCGTGGACAACAGGATCTGGGTGAGCATCCGCTCGGTCGACGACTTCCCCTGCAACGAAATGGCGGAGCAGTTCTTCAACGGCGGCGGACACCTCAATGCGGCGGGAGGACACCTCTTCACGTCGCTCGCCGAAGCGGAGACCATCACGCGCCGCGCCATCAAGGCCTTTGCGGAGCGATTGAAAAAGTGATTCGTCAGCGGCGAGGTGCGGAAAGGTAAAAAAGTGCCGAAAAGTACTCAAAGGTAGTAAGGTAAATGCGTGCCGAAAGGTACGCAACTATATCCCTACCCGAGTTTGATTAGCATGTGAGATTATTTGCTAACCGGATACGAAAAACGACGTCGTGCCCGGCGCCGTTTGTTCGTTGAATTAGTAGCGACTAAGAGTTTCGCGCAAAGCGGAGGAAGTTACCGGTCGAAGCCGTCGGGATTACTCCAATCGTCTTCGGTCTCGGTTTCCCAATCTCCGGCATCCTTGGCTTGGCTAGAACCAGGGCTCATGACATAGAACTCTGTCCCAAGGTTCGCGGCAACCTCGCTTTCGGGTTTGAAATACGCTTTCTTTTCACTAATCACTTTCATAATTCCTTGCAATTTTATTAGTTTTATGGTGCGAAGTTACGGGAAATGCCACTTCTCCCCCCCCCACCGCTAAAAAAGTGAATGTTAGTTGCTATTTATTGATTTAAATCAACGCGGCGGCGACGAAGAAGAATTACCGTCCGGTTCGTTTCAATCGCTTTGAGCTGCGTTTCGAGCTACGTTTTTAGTTGCGGCTTCGGCTTTTACATTATATAATAAAAACTGCCGGTTTTGTTTCTTATTTATTCCATATTGCATTAACTTTGCAACGATTTTACAAGGCTCATTTTTGAAATGAAAAGAAACGTCTTTTTCTATTGTTTCGTCGTGTGCGCGGCGGTGGTTTTCGACTCGTGCAGCGATGAGGAGACCTACGCCGATATGCGGAAGAAGGAGGACGCGGCGATCAACGCTTACCTCTCGGACTACAACGTGAAGGTCATCTCCGAAGATACGTTTGCGGCGCAGGGCTACACCACGGACGTGTCGAAGAACGAATATGTCCTGTTCGACAGCAACGGCATCTACCTGCAAATTATCCGTCAGGGCTGCGGCGAGAAAATCCGGCAGGGCGAAACGGTAGATATCCTGTGCCGGTTCTCGGAGTACAACCTGCTCGGCGATTCGCTGCAACTGTCCAACGACAACCTTTACTACTCGTCAATCCCCGAAAAGATGACGGTAACGAACAACTCGGGGACGTTTTCGGGTTCGTTCGACACGGAGAGCAGCCTGATGTATGCGGCATATTCCAGTGCGTCGGTGCCGTCGGGATGGCTCTATCCGCTGACCTATCTCAACATCGGGCGGCCTGTGAACGACGACGACGAGACGGCAAAAATATCGGTTATCGTGCCGTCGTCGCAAGGGCAATATTACGCTTCGGCGAACGTCTATCCCTGCCTGTATGTCATCACCTACGAGCGCGGGATGTGATGGTTTGAGGTTATGAGGTTATTAGGTTGAATCTTAAAACCTTTTGAAAAAGACGGCAGAGCGATGGCATTAATCAAATCAATATCGGGCATTCGCGGCACTATCGGCGGGCGTGCGGGTGAGGGTTTGACCCCGCTCGACATAGTTAAATTCGTTTCCGCCTACGCGATGTTCATTCGCAAAACGGCCGCGGCAACGAGCAACACGATTGTGGTAGGTCGCGACGCGAGGGTCTCCGGCGAAATGGTGAAAGACATCGTTTGCGGCACGCTGCTCGGCGCGGGTTTCGACGTGCTGGATATCGGGCTCGCAACGACGCCGACGACGGAGCTTGCGGTGATTATGTCGAAAGCGGCGGGCGGAATAATCATCACCGCGAGCCATAACCCGAGACATTGGAACGCCTTGAAACTGCTTAACGGCGAGGGCGAATTTCTTTCTGACAAAGAGGGCAAGGAGGTGATTGCGCTTGCCGAGAAAGAGGACTTTGCTTATGCCGAGGTCGACCGGCTCGGCACTATCACGAAAGACGACAGTTTTGATTTGAAACACGTTGAGGCGGTTGTCAAGCTTCCATTAGTTAATGTTAAAGCGATTAAGGCCCGGCATTTCCGCGTCGCAGCAGACACCATTAACTCGGTCGGTGCGGTTATCCTGCCGCGTTTGTTCGAGGCGTTGGGCGCGGAATACACAATTATAAATAATGTTCCCGACGGCAATTTCGCGCACAACCCCGAGCCGTTGGAGCAGAACCTTGCGGGCATTATGGAGCTTGTTCGCGGCGGAGGGTATGACATGGGCATAGTTGTCGACCCCGATGTTGACCGGCTGGCGTTTATCGACGAGCGCGGACGGATGATCGGCGAGGAATACACGCTTGTCGGCGCGGCGGATTTTGTGCTGTCGAAGACGCCGGGAAATGCCGTGAGCAACCTCTCTTCGTCGCGCGCGCTGAGGGACATCACCCTGCGGCACGGCGGCAACTATGCGGCATCGGCGGTGGGCGAGGTGAACGTTGTGGCGACGATGAAAGAGACATCAGCCGTGATTGGCGGCGAGGGCAACGGCGGCGTGATCTACCCCGAGTGCCATTATGGTCGCGACGCGCTTGTCGGCATTGCGCTTTTCCTTTCGGCATTGGCTGAAAGAGGCATTTCCGTCAGCGAATTCAGAGCCGCCTTGCCGGATTATTTCATTGCAAAAAACAAGGTTGAGCTTCGCCCCGAGACGGACATCGACAAGATCCTCGCGAGGGTGAAAGAGCTTTACACGACAGAGCGGATCACCGACATCGACGGCGTGAAAATCGACTTCGCCGACAGTTGGGTGCACCTCCGCAAATCGAATACCGAGCCGATAATCCGCGTGTACAGCGAGGCTCACACTCAGGACGAAGCGGCGCGGCTCGGCAAACAAATTATGGACGTAATCGGTTCGATGACAAAATGAACACGTTTTTATTTTTCTTCCTGCAAATCAGCGGCGAGGGCGGCATCCACCAAATCATCAAGGACAAGTTCGTGGAGGGCAACGTGCTGTTTATGTCGCTCGTGGCAATCGCCTTAATCCTCGGCTTGGCGTTTTGCATTGAGCGCATCATCTACCTCACGCTCTCGGAGATCAACGCGCGGAAGTTCGTGGCGGAGCTGGCGGAATTTATCGAGACGGGCAACATCGACGGGGCGAAAGACAAGGCGCGCAACACCGTCGGACCCGTGGCGAGCATTTGTTATCAGGGTCTGCTGCGGATGAACGACCCGATTGAGGACATCGACCGCAGTATGGAGTCTTACGCCAACGTGCAGCTGTCGCTATTGGAGAAAGGTTCGGCGTGGATAAAACTGTTCATCGCCATCGCCCCCTCGCTCGGTTTTCTCGGCACGGTGATTGGTATCGTGATGGCGTTCGAGCGCATCGAGATAGCGGGCGACATCAGTCCGACAATCGTGGCGGAAGGTATGAAAGTGGCACTGCTCACTACTATCTTCGGCATTGTGGCGGCTGTCGTGTTGCAGCTGTTTTACAATTACATCCTGACGAAAATCGACCGCATCACGATGCAGATGGAGGAAAGCGCCATATCGCTGCTCGATGTCATCGGCAAGTATAAGCATTCAAAGGGCGAAACTTCCTGACGCATAACTTTTCTTTTTTAGCCGAAAGATGGAATTTACCGACGTCATACTCACCATTGTCTACATCGTTCTCGCCGTGGCAATCGGCGTAACGCTGTGGTCGTATTGCCGTATGCGGTGGCGCTCGACGGGACGCGGGGCGGTGCAGAACGGCATTAAGGTGAGAGTGCTCGACCTTTGTCTGTGCGGCTTCGTGGTGCTCGTTGCGGTTTGCGCGAGGCTCTTCGGCGACGGCTCGGTGGCGGACGTTATGCTCATCAGCTTGTTCTCGCTGTTAATCGCGGGTGTGATAGTTGTCGCTTGGTCAATGATAAGATGCCGATGAAACTGCGCAAACGACAAACGGGTTATTTCGGACTGAACACCACATCGACGGCGGACATCTCGTTCATGCTGCTCGTCTTTTTCCTTGTTACCACTTCGATGTACGTCGACAAAGGCTTCATCCGCCGGTTGCCCCCGAAAGACAAGGACGAGAAGCAACGGAATGAGATGGTTGTCGACAAGGATAATATTATGGCGCTCGGGCTTGATGCCGCCGGGCAACTGTCCGTGAACGACACCCTCGCCGACATTCGCCTTCTGCGCGGGCAACTGCAGACCTTTATTTTAAGCCGCAAAGACAAACATCTCATCACGATTGATGCCGACAACGACTGCCCTTACGCGGCTTATTACGCCGTGCAAAACGCCTTGACGGAAGCATATCGCGGCGCGCGTGAGACAACGGCGGAGAAGGAATACGGCCGCGCGATGAGCCGGTTGACCGATGAGGAGCGTACCGCCGTGCTCACGCGCCTGCCCCACCGCGTGGCGGAGAATTATCACGAGGAGGACGCGCAATGAAGATACGCCGCCGCAACAACAGTCTGCCGAGCTTGCAAATGACGGCAATGCCCGATCTGATTTTCACCATCCTGTTCTTCTTCATGATCGTTACGCACATCCGCCAGAGCACCCCGCAGATACCTTACGAAGAGCCGGCGGGCGCCAACCTGCAGAAGATGAAGAAAAACGCAGCGGTGATTGACATCTTCGTGGGAAGAAACGCCGCGACGGGCGACTATGAGTTGCAGGTGGGAAACACGCGCTGCACCCTCGGCGAACTGCCCGCCGCGCTGCAAAAAGAGAGCAAGGAGGCGACCGCCTACGGCGATGAACAACTGTGCGCCTCGCTGCAAGCCGACCGCCATACGCCGATGAAAATTATCAATGCTGTAAAAACGGCACTTCGCGACGCACAGATTCTGAAAATAAACTATAGCGGTACCGACGCCGCAGATAATGCTGACGAACGATGAAACAATATCTTGACCTGCTCAATCGCGTCCTGACGGAGGGCGAGAGGAAAGAGGACCGCACGGGCACGGGCACGCTCAGCGTCTTCGGACACCAGATGCGCTTCCCGTTGAGCGACGGCTTCCCGCTTTTGACAACGAAGAAGCTCCATCTGAAATCCATCATCTACGAGCTGCTGTGGTTCCTCTCCGGCGACACCAACGTGCATTTTTTGCAGGAGAATGGCGTAAGGATTTGGAACGAATGGGCGGATGAAAACGGGGATTTGGGTCCCGTCTACGGCAAGCAATGGCGCGCGTGGCAGGATTACAACGGCGGCACGATTGACCAGATCTCGCAGGTGGTGGAGACGATACGCCGTAATCCCGACTCGCGAAGGATGATTGTCAGCGCGTGGAACCCCGCCGTAATCGACAAAATGGCTCTGCCGCCGTGCCATTGCCTGTTTCAGTTTTACGTTGCAAACGGCAAACTCTCGCTCCAGCTCTACCAGCGCTCGGCGGATATGTTCCTCGGCGTGCCGTTCAACATCGCGTCGTATGCGTTGCTCCTGCAAATGATGGCGCAAGTAACAGGCCTCGAATGCGGCGACTTCATCCACACCACAGGCGACACGCATCTCTACCTTAACCACCTCGATCAGGCGCGCCTGCAACTCACGCGCTCCCCGCGCCCCCTGCCGCGAATGCTCCTCAACCCCGACGTGAAGTCCCTCTTCGATTTCCGCTACGACGACTTCCGCCTCGAGGGTTACGACCCGCACCCCCACATCCCCGCCGCCGTCTCCGTCTGACATATCATCTTCTTTCCACTTACAATTTATCACAAAAGGGGCGGGAAAAACGCGCGATTGTAAATAAAAGCGTGCGTTTGGCGAGAAATTATTTTGTTTTTCTGCCGGCGAAAGGTTACCTTTGCAGCATAATAACGCGATTATGGCAAAGATAGAATTAGACGCATTAGACAGGAAAATCCTCAATCTCCTTGCGCGGGATGCGAGGATGCCTTTTCTCGAAGTGGCGCGACTGACGGGTGTCAGCGGGGCGTCCGTCCACCAACGTGTGCAGAAATTGGAGCAGGCGGGGGTGCTGCGCGGCAGTCAATACCTCATCTCGCCCGAGGCCATCGGTTACGAGACCTGTGCGTACATCGGGCTCTACCTGAAAGACCCCTCGCATTTCGACCGCGTCGTGGAGGAGCTGCGGACCATCCCCGAGGTGGTGGAATGCCATTACACGACAGGGGCTTTCGACATGTTCATCAAGATTTATGCGCGGAACAACCACCACCTGCTCAACATCATCCACGACAAGCTGCAACCGCTGGGTTTATCGCGCTCGGAGACAATCGTGAGCTTCAATGCCGTAATCGACCGCCAGATGCCCGTAGACGACTGATTTGCAATAAGTTATGGCGGCAATAGCGGACATCGTAGGGCAGTTCTTCTCGCAGCTGAGCACCTTCCTTTGGGGCTTCCCGATGATTATCCTTTTGCTCGGCACCCACATTTTCCTCACCGTCCGCCTCCGCTTCCCGCAACGCAAGCTGTGGACCGCCATCAAATGCTCCGTCCGCAAAGACAAAGGTGCCGACGGCGACGTTTCGCAATTCGGCGCGCTGGCTACGGCATTAGCTGCAACCATCGGCACGGGGAACATCATCGGTGTTGCGACGGCAGTGGCGCTTGGCGGACCCGGGGCAGTCTTGTGGTGCTGGCTCACCGGTTTGCTCGGCATCTCGACGAAGTACGCGGAGGGGCTGCTGGCGGTGAAATACCGCGTCAAAGCTAAGGACGGCAGGACGTTAGGGGGCCCGATGTACGCCCTTGAGCGCGGCTTGGGATGGAAAAAACTCGCCATACTCTTCGCGATATTTACGGCAATCGCGGCGTTCGGCATTGGCAACACCGTTCAAGCAAACGCCATTGCGACGCTCGCAAGCGAGAGTTACAACGTCTCGCCCTACGCAACGGGCATCATCCTCTGCATCCTCGTCGGGGCGGTTGTCATCGGCGGTATAAAGAGCATCGCACGCGTCTGCACAATGCTGGTGCCGTTTATGTCCGTCTTTTACATCATCGGCTGCGTGGTTATCCTCGTCTTCAATCATAGTTTCCTCTTGTCCGCCCTCGCCTTAATCTGCAAAGCGTCCTTCACACCAATGGCTGCGGGCGGGGGCTTCGTAGGCGGAGGCATAATGTTGACGGCACGGTACGGCATCGCGCGCGGACTGTTCTCCAACGAGTCGGGCATGGGTTCTGCGCCAATCGTAGCAGCCGCAGCACAAACACGCAACCCGGTACGGCAGGCACTCGTCTCGGCGTCCGGCACCTTCTGGGACACCGTTGTCATCTGCGCCCTCACCGGCTTGGTCATCGTAAGCAGCATCCTCGCCTACCCCGACATCACATACGACAACGGCGCGACACTTACCAAGCTGGCTTTCAGCAAGATACCCGTCGTCGGCACACCCTTGCTCACGTTCGGTCTGCTCACCTTCGCGTTCAGCACCATCCTCGGGTGGGAGATCTACGGCGAGCGCGCGGTGGAGTACTTGAAGCAGCGCCGTTGGAGCCTCGCCTACCGCCTCATCTTCGTTGCAGCTGTCTTCCTCGGCAGCATCATGAACCTCGACGTGGTGTGGAACATCGCCGACTGCATGAACGCGTTGATGGCCATCCCGAACCTCCTCGCCCTCATCTTCCTCAGCGGCGTCATCGTCAGTGAGACCCGCAAATACCTCTGGGAGGGCAACCTTGACAAGAGCATGGACGACGAAGACTGACCCTTCGCCTTATCACTAAGTCTTAATGCCGCTATTTGGCCTTAAAAAGCTTGCTTCCAAATAGCAATAACTTTGCTTTTAAGTAGCAATAACCTCGTGTAAATTTCGGCTCGAAAAAGAAATTTAATATATTTGCCAAATAAACGAAACCACCTGATAAATCGATTATGGCAAAGAAAGAAACGAAGCGGCAAGAGCAGGAATTGCGCGTGTTGAAATGCGTGATGCGAAAGGAGTACGCCCTTGAAATTCTTGCAGGCACGAAGAAGCACGAGTTCCGCGCGTGGTCAGACTTCTGGGCTGTGCGCTTATGTGAATTTAACGACCCCGACAACCCGCATCAGGCAACCGACTTGAAAGAGTACGATGTTATCCACTTCTATCCCTACAATAACAAGTGGTTTCTTGACTGCGAAGTTAAAACTATTGAACTTTGGTTTGTTGACGACGAGTTCAGAAAAGAATTTCCGAGCGAAGCCGACGCTCCCGAAGGTATGCCGCTCTTCGTCATCACATTAGGCAAAGTACTCGCAACCAACCTCAAATAACATCCGGGCCGAAAAGTTGTTCCTTGCCCGACGTTGCCGCTATTCGTTGCCGCTCGCAATCAATTTGCGTGTATATAACTGATTAACAACAGGTTATATACATTGCCTTTAAGTGTAGTAAATAAGATTTCATTATTTTCATTGATTTGACGATTATCGCCCGATTATTGCTTGCAACTGAAATCATCGGCACATTATTCCGTTCTTTTGCCGCCGATTAATCTACAAAGAACTATGAACGAACAAATTACATTCAACGACCTTCCGCAGGTCGTCGCCGAGCTTCGGGATGAGGTGATCGGCATGAGGCAGATGCTTGTCAATCTGCAAAGAGAGTATTTCGGGCGTAAAGAGAACAAACATCGCCCGATGTCGGTGGAGGAAGCGGCGGAATATTTGAGGATCCCGCTCCGCACCCTGTACATGAAATTGAGTGCAGGTATAATCCCCGCCACCAAGCCGGGCAAGAGATATGTTCTCTATCAAGACGAGTTGGATAAGTGGCTCGAGTGCAACCGCAAGAATCCCGTTCCCTTGACGGC
Organism: Prevotella sp.; assembly: GCA_021204905.1. Taxonomy (GTDB): domain Bacteria; phylum Bacteroidota; class Bacteroidia; order Bacteroidales; family Bacteroidaceae; genus Prevotella. The sequence continues at coordinate 34,200 of JAJPYN010000011.1, read as the reverse complement.
AGAGGAAGAGAATGCCGCCATCCTTGCCAGCAATAGGCGCAAACCGGGCAAAAGGAATTGGTGATGGTATAATTGTATCTTCAGCATAAATATTATAGAATTAAGACTACGATTAGACAGACGTATGCACTAACATAACATAACGGAAGTAGAAAACTTGCCGGACGTTGACGAGAATCAAGGTGACAACTCGGACGTGGACGGCGACGACTCGAACGTGGACGGAATTAGTGCAGTGGCGGTTGACAGTCAGACAAATGTCAGCGATTATTGCTCGATTGACGGCAAGCAGGTTTTAATTCCGACAAATGGAGTGAACATCGTTAAGTATTCCGACGGGACTACGAAGAAAGTGCTGGTGAAGTAAGATCGCTCCGAGATTGTGAAGCAAGATTGCTTCCGGCATAAAGTAAGCGGGGCGTGCGTAATGGTGCGTCCCGTTTTTTTTTACTCCAAAGCCTTTGCACACATATTAGGTTATCCCGCGACCTAAAAGAGGAAGCGGCCGCAGCGCATTTTACGTATCACTTCGGTGTAAATTCCGGCATCCTCGTCGGTGAAACAGCAGATGATGATGTCGCCCTCATAATCGCGTCGCTTCAAGCATTTCACTATCGCATCCATTGCCACTTGCGCCGCCTCCTGACGCGGATAACCGTACGCGCCGGTGCTGATGCAGGGGAACGCGATGCTTTTCATCTCTGTTTCTTGCGCTAATTTCAACGCCGTTTTATAACAAGATGCGAGCAGTGCCGCTTCGTTTGCATTACCGCCTTCCCACACAGGTCCGACGGTGTGAATGATTTTCTTGCAAGGCAGTCGATATGCACCGGTAATCTTGCTCTGCCCGGTCTCGCAGCCGCCCAGCGTCCGGCATTCTTCGAGCAGTTGTTTCCCCGCCGCGCGGTGGATAGCTCCGTCGACTCCCCCGCCGCCGAGAAGGGTGCAGTTGGCAGCGTTAACTATCGCATCAACATCGAGTTTGGTGATGTCGCCCACAACGACTTTCACCGTTGAATTTTGTATCGTTTTAAATCCCATAAATGTCCAATGAAAATATTCGTGGCGGATGACCCGGTCGTAAGCCCGATAGAAATCCTCCTCTTCTTGCGTGTTCGTGAGCAGGGTATATTCATTTTGCCATTCCAGCGGCACGGGTTTGCCGTCTTCGCTTAAACCAATCGGGCGGTGCATCGCTTTGATCCAATAGTCGGACATCGAATACCCATGCACCGGCTGTTTTATGCAACTTTGTAAAACCTCGTAAGCAAAGGTGCATAGACCGTCCGGAAACCATTTGCAAGTGGAAAAATCAATCTTCGCTTTGTTCTTTTTTGCAACGACAATGGCGGCATCGATAATCTGAAACAAGACGATTTGGGTTACGCCGTTGCAGTGTTGCACATCGAGAACAACGAAGCAGGCATTGCTGTGAATGACATTTCCGCGAAACGGGCTGTCCTCTTTTTTGATGTAATCTTGCAAGGAATCGTAGTCGGCCACATCCATCCTCGTGAGGATAAGGAAGCGCGTTTTGTGCACCGGGCGGCGCAATTTGTCGGTAGATTCCATAAACTCTCCGGCGCGTAACAGCCGTCCTTTTTTGTAAAATTTAAGGTCTATCGGAGCATCCGTGTCGCGGAAGAATATTTTAATTTTGTCGCTGTTGAAGGACGGTTTCCACGTCGCGACAGCCCGGTCGAACGTCGGCTTTTCAAACAGCAGGTAGTATTCCGTGGTGATGACCTTCGGCCGGTAGATGTTGAAAAATACTTCTTCGGGGATGAAGTTGTTATATTCTTCTGGCGGGATGCAGCGGAGAGAGACCCCGTCGCGTATTGCGCTTGTCTTCTTGTAAATCCTGCGCGTGCCGTCGGGGAAAAGTAGATAGCAAGCGAGATCGTCTTCGGCGCACCAGCAATCTTTCTTTTTGTAATCGTTCCAATGAAGTTGGGAATAGACCATCGGAAAGAGAAACGTGCCGTCAATTTTGAAAATGCCGTAATCGTAACGAGGCTGCCCGTTGACAAGCATTACCGTTTTGCCGTTCTCGTCGCGGTGCGGCTGAGAGCAAATCGCAAGTCCGTTTTCGTCGAAATGGATTGCAGAATAAAGCCAGACGTCCGAGACAGGCGTGCCGTCGTAGCGCGCGATGCCGTAATGATGCGAATCTTTGCGAACGTAATACACGCCGTTTCGCAAAACCGGGTCCATCCATTCGTAGACGTAATCGTTGATTCTGTGCTTGTCCCTGTCGATGAAAACCCACCCGGTTTTGTAGATATACGCCGGCGCAACATCGTTTCTGTAAGTCGCGATATGGCTGAATTGCGGCGCGGGACGACCTTTCTTCTTTGAAGCGACAAATGTACCGTCAGCGGACAAGCTGCCCGTTGTGCCGCCTTGCTTATAAGCTTTGTAACTGTCTTTGTACCAAGCGTTTATCTTCGTGTAACAAAATTCTCCTACTTCATCGCCTTTCGTGTCGACCAATCCCCACTTGTCGCCTTTCTGTGCCCGTGCCGTACCGTCGTGAAAGACGCCGAGATGGGTCAGCCCTTTGGCGTGCGGGATGACGATGTTTCCTTCCAAATCGACGGTGCCGTATATGCCGTCTTTGAGAAAACGAATGTATCCGTCGTCGTCGAAGTCGAGGATTTTGTCGTAAATGCACGGCAGTATCTCCTTGCCGTCCTTGTCGCTCAGCCCTACTTGCCGGACGCCTTTAATTACTATGGAGAAGCCCGATTTGTTCACGTCTCCTTGCTTTTCGCGCTATTGCAAATACCACTCTGACGAAACGACGACTGTTTCATTCAGCCGGAAATCATCTGCATTCAATGTATCCTCGGTCAGTTCAAGCGCTTCTTCCGCACAACTTACCCTGCGTATCAATTTGTCGATATTGCATTCTTCCGAATTACAATGAATATATTTCATCGCGCCCAACACAGCGCCGCCCGCTTTTGCCATCGCCTCCGCCAATTCCTTCGATTCACGGACAGCTTTCTCCATTGCCTTCAAATGATACTGATGAGAATCGCTTGCTTTGACGAATATTTCCAATTCCGCATTTTTTATATGCTCGCCGATGAGGTTCACCATTTTGACAAGCAGAGCGGCATTAAGCTTAAACTCAATTTTTACCCTCTGCGTCAGTATCAGCCCGACGATTTTCGTGCCTGTTTCCCTGCCTTGCTCGTCGTGTTCAGGCACGGTCTTCGTCGCTACTTCAAAGCCGGTTGCCTCTGTCTTAATCGATTTGCCGCCGGCGTCTTTCACAGCCTTTGCCACCTTGCTGTTGTTGCTCCGCGCCTGCTCGTACACCTCCTCATACGTCTCGTGTCCGCTTCTCAGCGTGAGGTTGATGTAAAAGATGTCCGGCGCAAACGCAACCGAAACTTCTTTCCTTATAGAAATTAGGTTTTGCTCCGGCATTGCTGTCAATTGTTCTCTTTGCCTTCCTCAGAAACAACCTCGGCGTCTTCAATTGTTTCGCTTGCCGGGATGGCGATGATTGTTGCGCGCGAGATATTCTTGCGGACGGAGGAGGTTTTGATGAGGCTGATCACTTCGGACAGGCCGTAGACAATGAACGCGATGCCGAGGCAGATGTAGGGCACGGAGAGGAGGCCTTTGCCGTAGATGAGCGCGACGATGCCGAAGATGAGCAGCAGTGCCGGCAGGATGTAATAGCCGTAAGCGGGTCGGGCGGCGACGGGCGGCGAGGCGGTTTTTTGGCAGTCGTTAAGGGCGATGTGCACCGAGATTAGGGCGATGAACTCGCTTATTGCGCCGAGGATGATTATCACGGCGAAGACGTAGACGAGCAGGTCGTTCACCGTTTCGGGCATCAGCGCGAGAATCAAGCCGAGCAATGCGCAACCGATGCCGACGATGGGGATGGCGGGTTTATGCACTTGCGGCATTTCGCTTTCTTCTTCGGTTGAAGTTGCGGCGAGCATCGCGCGGTTGTACCTCCGCAGCATCACGTAATACCACACTATCGAGACGAAGCCCGAGATGAAAAACAGGACCCCGAACAGGATGGTGAACCAGCGGGCGATGTCGCTCGGATACATCACCATCAGCACGCCGGCAACAACGGCAACGACGGCTCTAAACAATGTTGACCACATAGGAAATAATAGATTTGCGTTTAACTTAAAACGGCGGCCCGCTCACATTTATTTCAAGCAAAGCCGCCTTGTTCAGGGTGCCTGGTGGGACTCGAACCCACGACATTCAGAACCACAATCTGACGCTCTAACCAACTGAACTACGGGCACCATGTCTACCTTTGACCATCTCAAAAGCGGCGACAAAGGTAATGCTTGCTCGCGGGAAGTGCAAGCAAACAAGGGATAATTATTAGTTACTTCGCGGGTGTTGCCGGAGCCGCCGGAGCTTGCACGGGAGCTGTTGTCTCGCCGCCTTCTGCGCCTGTAGCAGCCGGTGCGGCAGGTGTGGCATCCGCTCCGAAGCCCGGTTTCGTTACAGGGTTGGTCTGCTCGGTCTGCGGCGTAACGCCCTCAAACACACTCTGTTCCGATGCCGCGCGAGGCGCAACATAGGCGCAAATGACGCTGATGACAACCATCAATGCGGCGAGAATCCACGTTGTTTTCTCCACCACGTCGGTGGTTTTGCGCACGCCGAGCACCTGATTGCCGCCGGAGAGGTTGGAGGCCAAGCCGCCGCCTTTGCTTTCCTGAATGAGCACGATGCCAATCATGAGAATGGCAATTATCACTATTAAAATGACTAATAATGTGTACATTTTTTTTGTAGTTTTTACCCTTTTTATTTCTTCGCGGCGCCTTTCGTTATGGCGATTGCCTTTTCGAGGAACCGCATTTGGTCTGCAAAGTAAACGTTTTTTTGCGAGTTGTTCAAATTTAATTGCCGAAATATTTCGAGCGCCTTAACGTAATTGCCTTGTTTGACGTACAATTTCGCGAGGCTCTCGGTGTAGAAATCCTCTTGCACCTCGTCGCGGTCGTTCTCGAAGGGCACCTCGTCGGGCGTGGTGTTGCCGGCGTCGCGCGGGATGACGATTTTGCCGCCGTCCTTCTCGAGGAAGCTGTCGATGATGTTGTCGGTGTCGGTCTTGGTGTTGTTCAGCGTCTCGGGCGCGGCCGTTTGCGCCATGAGATAACCCATGTAATCGATGGTGGCGTCGACTGTGGCGGGCACGGTTGCGTTGCCGTCGGACGATGTTTGGATGAAGCGGTTGATGATGGTGGCGGTGTCGTCGCCGGGAGCGTCAGGAGCTGTTTCCAAAGGCTTGCGCAGCGTGTGGTAACCGGCTTCGGCGATGTTGAAAAGTGCGGTGCGGTCGGTGATGAAAAATGCGGCGGCGCGCAGTTCTTCGTCGAAGGTGGGGTCGTGGAGGATGTACAGGTTTTTCAGCATGAGCAGCCGCGCCGTTTGGTGGCACGGGTACATCGCCACGTGGCTGCGCAGGGCGTAGAGCGTCTCGCGGTCGAGCAGTTCGGGGTGTTGTATATATTTGTTAAAATTCATCTACCAGTTGGCCACTGTCGCGTTGAAAATCTGGTCCACAAGGTCGTCGATCATCTCGGTAACGAGCTCTTCCTGCACCGACGTGAGGCTTTGCGTTGTTTCGTACGACGACGTGGCGGTGAACTGTTGTTCGAAGTTCTCGGTTTGGTTTTTCGTGTTGGTGAACCGCACGTTGACGGTCATCGACAACTCGGTCTGCGCGGAGTAGCCTTCGGACGAAACCGACTTGTTGCGCTGCGAGTATTGCGTGATCTCGCCGTCGATGACAAGGTCGCCGTTGCGCCTGACTTGCGTCAGCTTCGTGTGCGAGGCGAATTCGTCTTTGAGCGAGTTGTTGAACATCGATGCCATCGGGCCCCAGACGTACGACGCGCGGTTGGGGAAGTCGGCAATCTGGATGGTCTTCGTCGTGGTGTAATCGATGCTCGCGCCGTTGAATTTATAGCCCGAAAAGGCGCACGAACAAAGGGCGAGCACGCCGGTAAAGGGCAATAAACAAAGGGCGTTCCGCAGCAGTTGCCCGCGAGAGGTTGCTAAGTGTTTCATCTTACTCCGAAGTCGATTTCCAAGGCTGTTCATCTTATTTTGAATTCGCTTTCCAAGGCTGTTCATCCTAATTCAAATTCGCTTTCCCAAGGCCGTTCATTTTATTCCGAACTCGCTCAGGCGGCGGTAGAGCGTGCGGTCGGAGATGCCCAGTTGCTCGGCCGTTTTGCGCCGGTTGCCGCCGTTTTTTTCAAGCACTTTGACGAGCATCTCGCGGTTCATATCTTTCAGGTTAGTGGTCTGAAACTCAGACACTTCCTCCGCGTCGGTGAACACGTGCGAGCTGTCTGCCGGCGCCATTCGCGAGGGCAACCGCGAGTTGTCCGCCGGCTTGTCGGCCGTGTCGCCGAGTTTGAAACTGCTCTCTTCCGTCGGCGTGTCGAAGCCTGCCAGCCCCGCGAGCGAGCGCTGTTCGTCGAGCTGGTTGCGCAGCGTTTTCATCTCGGCTTTGAGCGTGTCAACATTGGCTTTCATGTCGAACAAAATCTGGTAAATCATCTCGCGCTCGTTGGCGAACGACCGGTCGGACGAGGGGTCGAGGCGCGCCAGTTGCGTGCTCTCGCGGTCGTCGGGGATGAAGCGTTTCATGATGTCGGCGTCAATCTCGCGCGATGGCGACAGCACGGACATCTGCTCGGTAACGTTTTTCAACTGGCGCACGTTTCCGGGCCACTTATAATTGACAAGTATGCGCTTTGCCTCGGCGTTGAGCGTGATGGCGGGCATGCGGTATTTCTCGGCCATCTGCAAGGCGAAGAGGCGGAAAAGGAGCACGATGTCGTCGCCGCGCTCGCGAAGGGCCGGAATCTTTATCGGGATGGTGCTCAGGCGGTAGTAAAGGTCTTCGCGGAAACGCCCTTCGCTGATGGCCTGGCGGATGTTCACGTTTGTTGCCGCGACGATGCGCACGTCGGTTTTCATTATTTGCTGGCCGCCGACGCGGATATATTCGCCCGTCTCGAGCACGCGCAGCAGCCTCGCTTGCGTCGCCATAGGCAGTTCGCCCACCTCGTCGAGGAAGATCGTGCCTTTGTTCGCCACGCCGAAATAACCTTCGCTCTCGCCGATGGCGCCGGTGAACGAACCCTTCTCGTGGCCGAACAGCTCGCTGTCAATGGTGCCTTGCGGGATGCTGCCGCAGTTCACCGCGAAATATTTCTCCCTGCGTCGCGGCGAGTTGTCGTGAATGAGCTTCGGAATTACTTCTTTGCCCACGCCGCTCTCGCCGACGACGAGCACGGACAGGTCGGTGGGCGCCACTTGCAACGCCACGTCGAGCGAGTAGTTCAGCGCATCGCAGTTGCCCACGATATTGTACCGCCGCTTTATTTCTTGCAGTTTATTGTTGTCCATCGCCATCAGTTTTTTTCGGCGGCACGAAGAACGGTTTCTCGCCGCGGTCGGAGCGCTCCTTATAGAGTTTTTGCAGCGGGTTAGCGCGCGCGCTGTCGTAATCGCGTCGTGCGGCAAGGATGTCCATCGCGGCGTAAATGGCTGCGCGCAACGGTGCGCAATCGGCTTTCCCGCGTCCGGCAATCGACATCTGCGCGTCGCAGCACGGGGCGGTGCAAACGAAGGGAAGGCCTGTGTTTACTGCCACATACGGCTCGTCGGAGAGTATCGCCATCGGCAGTAAAGCCTGTTCGGGGTACATCGCCAAAACAGCATCAAACGCTTCGAAATTGCGGTCGGCGAAAAAGCGGTCGCTGCGGTACGGCCCGAACACCTGTATGTCGTTGGAATACAGCTTGTTAACGACATCGGCGAGCATCGCATTCTCCTCACTCTCGTCGTTAAGGTCGAGGCCGAGCAGGGCGATGCGCGGGTTGTCGATGCGGAAATCGCGGACAAGGGCGGCGTGAACGGCGGCAAGTTTCGCGGAGATATTCTCTTCGTTGACAGCCTGTTTGATGCAGGTTAAATTAGCTTTTGCAGCGACGGCGATGCGCATGTTCGCGTTTTGGAAAAGCAGCGGTTGCAGGCCGTCTTTGTCGCTGATGAATGCCGGAAGGTCGCCGAGGTTGGTCCTCTCGCCGGCGAAATCGATGGTCCTTCTGTCGACAGGTCCGCACACGAGCACATCCACGAGACCTTTCTTGCAATCGTCGATGGCGGCGGCTACGGCTTTTGCGGCGGGCAGGGCGGAGCTTGGCGTGCGTTTGCCGAACTCCACTTTCAGTTCGTCGTCGAAGCACACGAGCAGGTTGAGGCGGTCGTCGCGCGCATCCTCGGCCTTGGTGATGATGCTGTATTGATAGTGTGTCTGCTCGCTGTCCGCCCCTTCGTCGGCGTGTGCGGCAAGCGCTTTGCTGTGGTAGCTCGCTATCTTCGGCGAACCGTAAACAACGGGTGTGCAGAGCTCGAGCATATCGGGTTCGGCAAACGTCTTGAAAATCATCTCGAAGCCCGTGCCGTTAGCATCGCCTTGCGTGATTGCCACGCGCACTTTTCTGTTGTCAATTATCATTGTTTCCTTAATCTTTTGTCCCGGTTTGTTCAGTGGCCGTAAGCTGTCCGCAGGCGGCGGCGATGTCTGCTCCGCGCGAAGCCCGAATGGTGGCGGTGAGACCTCTCGCATTAAGCTGCGCCGCGAACCGCTGTATTTTCATCTCGCTCGACGGCCTTAGATCGATGCCCGGCGCTTCGTGGTAGCGGATGATGTTCACTCTGCACGGCAAGCCCCGCAGCAACAGGGCGAGCGCGCGGGCGTCGGCATCGGTATCGTTCACGCCGTCGAAGAGGATATATTCGAACGTCAGGCGCCGCTGATGATGCCAGTCGTAACGCCGCAGCAACGCGATGATCTCCTTTGCGGGCATACCTTTCTCGACGGGCATCAAACGGGCGCGCACATCGGCGCGTGCGGCGTGCAGGCTTACGGCGAGATGGCAGTTGCTTTCTTCAACGAGCTGCGTCAGTTTGCCTTTTATGCCGGCGGTGCTAATCGTGATGCGCTTCGGGCTCCATGCCATGCCGTAAGGCGCTTGCAGTAGTTCGGCAGCTTTAAGCACGGCGGCGAGGTTGTCGGCCGGTTCGCCCTGACCCATAAACACGATGTTCGTCAGCCGTGCCGCCTCTGGCAGCGAGTACACTTGGTTGAGGATGTCGCCCGCGGTGAGATTGCCGTGAAAACCTTGCTTTCCCGTGTGGCAAAAAAGGCAGTTCATCTTGCACCCCGCTTGGCTCGAAACGCATAATGTGGCGCGCTCGCCGTCGGGGATGAAAACGCTTTCCACCGCTTTGCCGTCCGCCGTGGGGAAGAGGTATTTCACCGTGCCGTCAGCCGAATGCCGCTCGTCCAAAGGAGCAACTAACCCCGTGCAAAAGCGCTCGCCCAACCGCTGCCGCCCCTCTTTCGAAAGGTCGGTCATCTCCGCAATGGTGCGCGCGCCCCGCCGGTAGATCCACTTGGCAATCTGCGACCCCGTGTAGGCAGGCAGTCCGAGCGATACGGCCGCGGCGCTCATCTCCGCCTGCGACATGCCCAACAGCACACGTTTACCGCCCGTACAGTCCATCCTCTTAACCATTCGTTGCGGCCGCAAATTTAACGCTTCCCGAGCGAAAATGAAAATATAACGCGCAAAAATGAGGGCCGCCGCGCAAGTTAAGCCGTGCCCTTTGTTTATAAAATTGTTCAAATAAATTTTGATATTCCGCCGATTAGCATTACCTTTGCGACCGCTTTGTGCCGACAGGGCTCGGGTAAGCAGCGGCGTTGGGCCGTTCGCCCGTCGGACGTAACGCTATATTTTCAGAAAAATGTACGCAATAGTTGAAATGAAAGGCCAGCAATTCAAGGTGCAGGAGGGCGACAAACTGTTCGTCCACCACATGGAAGACGCCGAAGCCGGCCAGACGTGTGAATTCGACAGGGTGCTCCTCATCGACAACGACGGCAAGGTGCAAGTAGGCACGCCGACAGTGGAGGGTACGAAAGTGTTGGTTGAAGTGCTGAATCCGCTCGTGAAAAGCGACAAGGTGATCGTCTTCAAAAAGAAACGCCGCAAGGGGTACGCCAAGAAGAACGGCCACCGCGAGCAGTTCTCGCAGATTCAGGTGAAGGAAATTGTAATAGGCAAAGGCAAGGAGGACTAATTTATGGCACATAAAAAAGGTGTAGGCAGCTCGAAAAACGGCCGCGAATCAGCTTCACAGCGGCTCGGAGTGAAAATCTTCGGCGGACAGAAGATCACCGCCGGAAACATCATCGTGCGCCAGCGCGGCAACAAGCATTTCGCGGGCAGCGGCGTGGGGCAGGGCAAAGACGACAGCCTCTACGCGCTCATCGACGGCGAAGTGTCGTTCCACAAAGGCAAGATGGGCAAGAGCGTAGTGTCGGTGATCCCCGTTCAAGAGCAGTAATCACAGGCGCAGCACGCAACATCATTTCTGACATCGCTCCCCGCTTCCACCATTCACGACGCGGGGAGTTTGTTGTTTATTAACATTAATGCGCCGCGCAAAGTAAACAGTACGGAAAGCATAACATAAAACCTTGAAAATCAAATGATTATAGAGAAAATTAACTGTCCCGCCGACGTGAAGACACTCTCCGGCGACCAACTCGAAACCCTCGCCGGCGAACTGCGGCAAGGCGTACTGAACCGTGTCAGCAAAGGCGGCGGGCATGTCGGACCGAACCTCGGCGTTGTCGAACTCACCGTTGCCCTCGCGCGCGTGTTCGACTTCCCCGCAGACAAAATCGTGTTCGATGTCTCACACCAAATCTACCCCTACAAGATGCTCACCGGCCGCGCGCACGGCTTCACCGACGAGGCGCGTTTCGGCGAAGTGTCAGGGTATGCTTCGCCCCTCGAAGCGCCCGAATTCGACACCTTCCAAGTAGGCCACACGTCAACGTCCGTCGCCCTCGCCGCAGGCCTGCAGAAAGCGCGCGACATGCGCGGCGGCAAAGAGAACATCATCGCGCTCATCGGCGACGGCTCGCTCAGCGGCGGCGAGGCGTTCGAGGGCTTTGACGTCGCGGCGGAAGCGGGTTCGAAAATAATTATAATTGTGAACGACAACGACATATCCATCGCTGAAAACCACGGCGGCCTGTACGCCAATTTAAAGCTCCTGCGCGAGACCTCCGGCAAGGCCGAATGCAACTTCTTCAAGGCGATGGGCTACGATTATTACTTCGTACCCGACGGCAATAACATCGGCGCACTCGTCGAGGCTTTCGAAAAAGTTAAAGTTGTCAATTGCCCCGCGGTGGTGCATGTCTGCACTGAAAAGGGCCACGGCTATGCGCCCGCAGCAAGCCGCAAGGAGGAGTTTCATTACTGCGCGCCGTTCAGCCTCGACACGGGCAGGCCGCTTTCCGCAGGCGGCGAGAATTTCTCCGATCTGCTCGGAAAATACCTTGTAAACCGCGCGGCAAGCGACCCGAAAACCGTCGTCGTCATCGCGGGCATACCCGGCGCAATGGGTCTGAACCACGAGATGCGGCAGGCTTTGGGCAGCCAATACATCGATGTGGGCATCGCCGAGGAATGCGCCGCGGCCGTCAGCTCCGGACTGGCGAAAGGCGGCATGCGGCCCGTGTGGAGCGTCTTCGGCACGTTCATCCAGCGCGCTTACGACCAGATCGCGCAGGACATCTGCATCAACGGCAACGCGGCGGTGATCAACGTGGCGGGCTGCTCCGCGTTCGGCATGAACGATGTAACGCACGCGTGCCTGGCCGACATCCCGATGCTCAGCCACATCCCCGGCCTTGTCTACCTCGCGCCGGCAACGTGGGAGGAGTTCATCGCGATGGAGAACTGGGCGCTCGACCAAAACGCGCAGCCCGTCGCCATCCGCATGCCGGTCGCCGTAGTGCATGCCGACAAGCCTTGCGACAGCGATTTCAGCCGCCTGAACACTTACAAAACGATGCATCGCGGCAGCAGAGTCGCCATCATCGCCCTCGGCAATTTTTATCAGAAAGGCGAGAGCGTCGCGGCATTGTTGGCTAAGGAAAAAATCGACGCCACGCTCGTCAATCCGCGTTTTATAACAGGCGTTGACGAGGATCTGCTTAACAGCCTCACCGCTGACCACGAGCTTGTCGTAACGCTCGAAGACGGTTTCATCGACGGCGGGTTCGGCGAACGCATCGCGCGCCATTTCGCAGCAACAAGCATGCGCGTCCTTTGCAAGGGCATCGCGAAAGGCCTTTACGACCGGTTCAACGCGAACGAACTGCTTGCCGCCAACCGCCTGCTCGACGAACAAATTGCAGCCGACATCCTCGCCATTCTGCAGCGCAAATAAGCGTCCGCGTTCGGAAAAATCGGCATAAATCGGCGAAAATTGTTGACAATTCATCGCGTTTGCGCTACCTTTGTGAACAAACTCAAACCAACGACAATGATGGCAATAGGGAAAGTTGACGTGCTGCTCGGCCTGCAATGGGGCGACGAGGGCAAAGGCAAGGCGGTGGACGTGCTCACGCCGCGGTACGATGTTGTGGCGCGCTTTCAAGGCGGACCGAACGCCGGGCACACCCTCGAATTCGAAGGGGCAAAGTTCGTTTTGCGGAGCATCCCGTCGGGCATCTTTCACGAAGGTAAAACGAACATCATCGGCAACGGCGTGGTGCTCGCCCCGGACATGTTTATGGACGAAGCGCGCGAGCTCGAACGCGGCGGAACGGACATCACGGCGCGGTTGCTCATCTCGAAAAAAGCCCATCTGATAATGCCCACCCACCGCTTGCTCGACGCCGCTTACGAACGGCTCAAAGGCGAGGGGAAAGTGGGCACGACGGGCAAAGGCATCGGCCCGGCATACACCGACAAAACCAGTCGCGACGGCCTTCGCGCGGGAGATATCCTCGACAATTTCGACAAGAAATACGAAGCCCGCCGCCGCCGCCATATCGCCATTTTGCAGGCCTTAGGTTGCGCCGTGCCCGACATCTCCGCCGAAGAGAAGCACTGGATGGAAGGCATCGACTACCTTAAAAAATTCACGCTTGTCGACTCGGAACACGTTGTAAATCAATTACTTAGCAGCGACAAAACCATCCTTTGCGAAGGTGCGCAAGGCACAATGCTCGATGTCGATTTCGGTTCGTACCCGTTCGTAACATCGAGCAACACCATCTGCGCCGGAGCATGCGCCGGACTGGGCATCGCGCCGAACAAGATAGGCGAGGTCTTCGGCCTGATTAAAGCCTATTGCACGCGCGTCGGAGCGGGGCCGTTCCCCACCGAACTTTTCGACGCAACCGGCGCGAAAATAAGGGACATCGGCCGCGAATACGGTGCCGTAACAGGCCGCGAGCGCCGCTGCGGATGGATCGACCTTGTCGCGCTCAGGTACGCGGTGATGATCAACGGCGTTACGCAACTCATCATCACCAAGAGCGACGTGCTCGACACCTTCCCCGTCGTCAAGGCGTGCGTGGCGTACAAGGTGGCGGGCAAGACCACGCGCGACTTCCCCTTCGACATCGAAAAAGACATCGAACCCGTTTACGAGACGCTGCCCGGCTGGCAATGCGACCTGTCGGCATGCACCACCGAGGCCGACCTGCCCGACGCCTTCCGCCGCTATCTGGCGTTCCTCGAAGAGCAGCTCGCCGCACCGATAACCATCATCTCCGTCGGGCCCGACCGCACGCAAACCATCATTCGCAATTAGCCTAAGCGCAATTTTTTCAAAAAAATGAACAAGCCCTCGATACCCAAAGGCACGCGCGATTTCGGGCCCGCCGAGACCGCCCGCCGCAACTATATTTTCGACACCATCCGCAGCGTCTTCGCACTCTACGGCTTCCGGCAGATCGAGACGCCCGCGATGGAAAACCTCGCCACGCTCACCGGCAAATACGGCGACGAAGGCGATAAACTGCTTTACAAAATACTCGATTCGGGCGACTTCACGAAAGGTCTTCTGCCCGGCGAAATAAGTGTCGCCACGCCCGCCGCACTCGCCGCGAAGATCTGCGGGAAAGGCCTGCGCTACGACCTCACCGTACCCTTCGCGCGCTATGTCGTGCAGCACCGCGACGAGCTGCAGATGCCTTTCAAACGCTTCCAGATCCAACCTGTGTGGCGCGCCGACCGGCCGCAGAAAGGGCGTTACCGCGAGTTCTGGCAGTGCGATGCCGACGTGGTGGGGTCGCCGTCGCTGATGAACGAGGCCGAGCTGCTGCTGATGGCCGACGAGGTGTACTGCCGGCTCGGCATCAACGTTGAAATAAAACTCAACAACCGCAAAATCCTTTACGGCATCGCGGAGATGGCGGGCGCGACGGACAAGATTGTTGACATCACCGTTGCCGTCGACAAGCTCGACAAGATAGGTCGCGAAAATGTCATCGCCGAACTCGTTGACGACGGTTTGACGGCGCAACAAATCGACAGGCTCGAACCCTTGTTTACGCTCGCGGGCGATAATGACGAAATCCTTGCTGAGACCGAGCGGCTATTGGCATCCTCGCCGACGGGCATGACCGGCATCGCGGAGATGCGCGAGTTGCTCGGGCTGCTTTCGGAAAACCCGCTGGCCAATGCCTTGCAATTCGACCTGACCCTTGCGCGCGGGCTGAATTATTACACGGGCGCGATCTTCGAAGTGAAGGCCCTCGATGTTGAGATCGGTTCCATCGGCGGCGGCGGGCGCTACGACAACCTCACCGGCGTGTTCGGGCTCGACGGGCTCTCGGGCGTGGGCATCTCGTTCGGCGCCGACCGCATCTACGACGTTCTCGAGCGGCTCAACCTCTTTCCCGAGAGCGCTTCGGCGGCGACGCAGCTGCTGTTTGCACCATTCGGCGCGGCGGAGGCGCGTTACTGCTTGCCCTTGGCGCGAAAGGCCCGTGCGGCGGGCATCAGGACGGAGATTTACCCTGACGCTGCGAAGATCAAGAAGCAGATGTCTTACGCCAACGCTGCGGGCATCCCGTTTGTTGCCATTGTCGGCGAGAGCGAGATGGCGGCGGGCAAGCTGATGCTGAAAAACATGGTCTCGGGCGCGCAGGAGCTTGTTGACTGCGGCGGCGACTGGCTTGCGCGACTGACCTTTTAATTCGTTTGCGAAGGTCTTAGTTGCTACTGTAATCCGACTCAGTTGTGCGCAAGAACGAGCAAGGTTCAGCGTTTGGTTCGTTTCAATAGTTCGCTGCAACCTCTTAACATTTTAACCAACTTGCAATTTACTTCACAATGACAAATATTTTTCGCCCGGCATTCAATTCAGCCTTTGCCTTAATTTGCCTTATGTGCCTGATTTCGTGCGACTTAGCTCCTTTTCATTTTGACAAAAAGGACGCCATCGACAGCATTGAGGTGGTGCGTTTCGACCGTGTGGAGGCGCGTTATGTTACCACGGGCGACTTCTCGGCGCTGCAAGAGATGAACACGTCGTACCCAATGCAGACGCGCGCGCTGATTGAGGATTTGCTGCAACTGGGATCGGTGAGCGACATCAACATCAGCGACACGCTGCTCGACTTTTTTCAAGACAGCACGCTGCAAGTGATTGTCTTCGCCGCCGAATCGCAGTACGCCGACATGGACGGGCTGACGAAGGAGCTGCGCGGGGCGTTCCGCAACCTGAAGAAGATTTTCCCGAAGGCGGAGATCCCGAGGTTTTACGCGCAGATCGGTGCTTTGAACCAGAGCATTGTTGTGGACAACGACGCTATCGGCATCTCGCTCGACAAGTACCTCGGCGCGGATTTCCCGGCCTACGAACGCTTCTTCGACAGCAGCCAGCGCGCGGCGATGACGAGCAGTTATATCGTGCCGGATGTCATTGTTTTCTACCTGCTCAGCCGCTACGGCATGTTCGAATTTGCACGCACTTCGCAGCACTGGCGCGACGTGAATTCGGGCATCATCATGTACGTGGCGAACAAGCTCACCGGGCGCGAGGCGTTCAAGAGCGAATATGTCGATCGCGTCGCGGCGTTTATGCGAAAAAATCCTGATATGTCGCTGAAAACGCTGCTCGAGATGACCGATTATTCGGAGATTTAATTGCCGGTGGTGATGCCCGCATAGCCCACGAGGCGGTAGGTGCGGTCGCCGTCGCCGCGGTAGTAAACGAGCGCTTGGTAGGAGTTCTCGGTTTGGAAGAAATCATTGTCCGCCGACAGCGAACCGAGCGTGCCGTCGGGGCGGAGCAGGGCATAGCGGTAGGAATAATAACCTTGCTTCAGAGCCATCACGCCGCGGTAGACATTGTCGGTTTCATCCCACGTCATCTCATATTCCGGCGCGAGCTGCCCGCGCGTCCAATCGCCTGAAACATAGACCGTTCCGTTCTGTCGCGGCGCATGAAGCTCGAGGTGGGTGATGATGTAATCGCATTTCGTGTCGCTGTTGTTATAGTCGGAATTGCGGATGAGAAAGGCGCCGTCGGCATCAACATCGTAAACATAATTGCGCGCGGGCTCATCGGGCCGGACGTATGCGTGCCACTGCGACAGCTCGGCATCCCACCCGACAGCCTCGAGACCCATTGTGGCGAGCGACGGGCTGAGCGTCTCGAACTTGTAATATTCGCTGCCGGCGGGGAAGATGAGGTCGCGGCAATGGTCCCACTTTAATGTCGTGCCGGTTCTGAATGTCGGCTTCGGGTTGCGCACGGCATTGTCGTAGCGGCGGTTTTGCAAAACAACCACATATAACTGGCGTTCGGGCGATGTGATTTTCAGGTTGCCGTAATCGATTTGCATCGTGAGCTGCTGATGGTGCGCGTTAACGTCGATGTCGGTGTTCGTCGTGTAACCCAACGCCGTTTTCGCAGCGTCGTCGCACACCATAAAACAGGCCGAGAGCACAGGCGCATCCTCGTCGCCGTCGTCGTAAACAGTGAGCCGGTAGTTGCCGCTCATCGTCAGTCTGCATTGGCGGTTCGGGATCTTAAGCTTATAATGCGTGTAAAGCTGGTAGGTGTCTTCGGAAAGGGCATAATCGTCGATGGTGTTGTCGTCGGCGAAACCTTGCACGAAGTCTGAAGCGAAGAGCTCTTCCGACACCGACCAATCGGCCTCGCAGTGCTCAATCTTGTAGGTATAACGGTGAAAGTCGTGCGAGAGCTCGTCGAAATCGATGTAAACAGGCTGGCCGCCGAGCGAAGTAACGGGCAGGTTGCGCCAGTCGTCGCCGGTCTTGACGGTGAGCGAGGCGATGTTGGGGTCGAATATCTCGTGCTGCTGCGCTGTGGCGGGCGAAACGGCGAAAAGGCCAGTTGCTACTAACAAGTAAAGTGCTTTCAAATTTGTGATTGTTGCTAAGGGTTTAATTTGTATTTAGTTGAAAGTCAATGTGTTAGGTTTAATTTGTTTTACAGTTCGACAGTTATCTTGCCGTTAATTTGCCTTCCTGTGAGGTAGTTCGGCACGGCATATTGGTTGTTCGTAACGTCGGTTACCCAATAGTAGGAATTGACGTTGTTGATGCCGAGCAGGTTAAGGCAATCGACGCCGAGCCACACGTTCCTCACCGTTTTGCGCGGCTTGCCGGTGTTGTTAATCAGGCGGTAGCTCATGCCGATGTCGACGCGTTTGTATGCCGGCGCGCGATAGCTGTTTGTTTGCAGCTCGCGGTGGGGCGTGGAGAAGGGCAGGCCGTCGGCGAAGGCTAATTTGAGCGACATCGTCCAGCGGTCGGTGCCAGGGAAATAATCGGTGAAGAAGAGGTTTACGGCGTAGCGCTGGTCGGTGGGCAAGGGCAGACTCACGCCGCCGAGCTTCATCGCCGTGTTCATCCACGAGAAGGACACCCACGAGTCGGTGCCTTCGACAAACTCGCCGAAGAGTTTCAGGTCGATGCCCGCGGCGTGGCCGTTGCAGAGGTTGTCGCCGTAGTAGATCACCTGCACGTTGTTGATGGAGTACGGCACGAGGTTGCCCAAGATTTTGTAATATGCTTCGGCGGTGAATTTAAACGGTCGGTTGGCCATGTTGAAACGGTAGTCGAACGCGCCGATGATGTGTATCGAACGCTGGCTTTTCGCCTTGGTGTTGAGCGAGGCGTAGGTGATGCCGTTGACGGTGGTCGTGTCGCGAAGCTCTTTGAAGAACGGCGCTTGGTAGTAAAGTCCGCCGGCGATGCGCCACGTGATGTTCTGGTTGCCGATGGGGATGATGGCGAGCGATACGCGCGGCGAGACGATGGTTTCTTTCGTGAACGACCAGTGCGACAGGCGCAGACCGTAGTTCAGGGTGAACCGCGTGCCGTCCTCCTTGCCGAAGCGCCACGTGTCTTGCAGGTACGCCTCGACGCGGTTGGCCGTGAGCTTGTTGTCGGCGCGCATGCTGTAAACCATGTACAGGTCGCTGCCCGTGTGCGGCATGCTGTACCCTGCCGAGTCGCGCATCTCGTATTCGTTGCTGTTCTCTACGATGTGCTCGTGCTTGAAGGTGAGGCCGAACTCGGCATTATGCGCGCGCGTCTTGTGTTTCAGGAGGAGTTTCACGCTTTCCACATTGGCGTTAAGGCGGTTGCGCGCGTGCTGGAAATACGTGCCCACGCCGAGGTTCTCCGATGTCGCCGTCTCGGTGAGCCAGTATTGCCCTTGCAGGTCGTAACTCTCGCGCTCCGATGTCTTGAACGCCGAGCCCAGCAGCGACAGCGACGTGCCTTGCGTGATGTGGCGCGTAACGGCTATCGAACCGAAATATGTGCGGAAAAGGTCGTGCTCCTCGCCGTCGAAATAAACCTTGAAATTCTTCACGTCCTCCATCGTGCCGAACGCCGTCTCGCGGTCAGAAGGCGCAAAGGTGTAGTGGTTGGTGTTGATGTTGCCGATGATGTCGATGGTCCAGCGGTCGGAAGGCGAGTAAGAAAGATAAGTCTGGTAATCAATCTGCGACGGACGGTATTCGCCCTTTGTCTCGAGCGTGCCGAGCAGGTAACTGTTTGTCTTGTAGCGGAAACCGTTGCTCCACGAGAAACGCTTGTTGCCGATGCCGACGTATGCGCTCGCGCCGAGCAGCGACACCTGTGCCGAGGCCTCGGTCTTCGTCGGTTTGCGGTAGGTGATGTCTAATGCCGATGACATCTTATCGCCGTAACGCGCCTCATAACCGCCGGTGGAAAAGGCGATGCGGTCCACCATGTCGGGGTTGATGGCCGACAAACCTTCCTGCTGGCCGCTGCGCACAAGGAACGGGCGGTAGATCTCCACGCCGTTGATGTAAACCGAATTCTCGTCGAACGAGCCGCCGCGCACGTTATATTGCGACGACAACTCGCTGTGGGTGGACACGCCGGCCTGACTTTGAATTAGCTCCTCAACGGCATTGCCCGACACGCTCGGCGCGCGTTTGAGCTGCTCGGTGCTCAGCTCCTCCATCTGCCCCGTCTGACGCTTCATCTCCTTCACCGTAACCTCGTCGAGCGTGTTGTCCTCGCTGAGCGTGATGAGCAACTTCTGGTTCGAGCGCGGACGGCGCAAAACACGGGTCTTCGCGCGGTAACCGAGCATCGAGAAACGGACAACCACGCTGTCGGCCGACTCGAGCGATAACGAAAATTCACCCTGCAAATTCGTCATCGTCATACGCCCTTGCTCGGCGCAGCTCACCGTGCAAAACTCAATCGGCGCTTGGCCCTCGTCCGTCACGCGGCCGCTCAATGTGAAGCTCTGCGCAAGCATTAACCCGGGACAAAGCGTCAGCAACAAGGCGATGAGATATTTGGAAAAAGTCCGCATCATACGAAAATCAATTACTATAACGCTCCCCGCCGTGCAAATATTGCCTTCGCCGCGCACAATCCCGACGTTTTATTTGCCGCGCGCCGCCCTTTGCGCTATCTTTGCCCTGACAATCCTTTTCGCAATGACCCTTTACCCCAAACTCATCCTCGACACGCTCGCCACAGTGCTTTACCCCGGCACGAAAAAGAACATCGTCGCGAGCGGCATGGTGGCCGACGACATACGCATCGACGGCAATAACCTTGCGTTCACGCTCGTCTTCCCGCGCCAAACCGACCCCTTTTTGAAATCCGTCGTTAAGGCCGCCGAAGCCGCAATACATTTCCATCTCTCGCCCGAGATTAACGTCGCCATAAAAACCGAATTCCTCTCCGCACCGCAACCCAAAGCCGACAACCCGCTGCCAGGCGTGAAGAACATCGTGGCGGTGAGCTCCGGCAAAGGCGGCGTGGGCAAAAGCACCGTTGCGGCGAACCTTGCCGTGGCGCTCGCGAGGCTGGGTTTCAAAGTCGGGCTGCTCGATGCCGACCTGTTCGGACCGTCCGTGCCGAAGATGTTCGATGTCGAAGGCGCGAGACCGTGCGGCATCGAGAAAGACGGGCGGCAGCTCATCGAACCCGTCGAGAAATACGGCGTGAAGCTGCTCAGCATAGGCTTCTTCGTAAACCCAGGCACGGCAACGCTATGGCGCGGAGCAATGGCCACATCGGCGCTGAAACAGCTCATCAGCGAAGGCGACTGGGGCGAACTTGATTATTTCATCATCGACACGCCGCCCGGCACCAGCGACATCCATCTCACACTGCTGCAAACGCTCGCCATCACCGGCGCGGTCATCGTCTCCACGCCGCAAGCAGTGGCCCTCGCCGACGCGCGCAAAGGCATCGACATGTACCGCAACGAGAAGGTGAACGTGCCCGTGCTCGGCCTCGTGGAAAACATGGCATGGTTCACGCCCGCCGAACTGCCCGAAAACAAATATTTCATCTTCGGACGCGAGGGGTGCAAAGCGCTGGCGGAAGAGCTCGGCGTGCCCCTCCTCGCGCAAATCCCCGTCGTCGAAAGCGTGTGCGGCAGCGGCGACAACGGACGGCCCGTCGCGCTCGAGGCGGACTCCACGGTAGGCAGCGCGTTCCTCGCGTTAGCGCAGGCAGTGGTAACGGTGGTGAACAGGCGCAACAAGGAGCTTGCCGCAACGAAGCGCGTTGAGGTGAAATAATTGGGCAATTAACAAAGAATTTAAGTCGATTTCAAAGTAGTTTAAGCTAAATTGAAGTGGCTTAAACTAAGTCAAAATAGTGTAAGGTAATTCAAAATAGTGCAAGGCAGTTTAAACGAACCCGACGCTAATTCGAACGAATCTAACCTTAATTTAAACGAACCCGACCTTAGTTCTAAGTAGCATGAACTAATTCAAACCGGCGCGACGTTAGTTCAAACCAGCCCGGGGCAATTTTAATTCAAAGTCGCTCGAACCTTAATTCAAAGCAGCCCGAGCCTTAGTTCAAAGCAGCCTGATTTTCCCGGCGGTAATCGCGATTTTTTCCTCCTCGCTCAACCGGCGCAGGGCTTGCTCGATGCTGGTGCGGCGGAAGTGCAGGCTGTCGAGCGCGGCGATGGGGCGCGCCTCGTGGTCGGCAAGGAATTTCTTCACGGCGGCGAGGGCTTCGGCGGCCTGCTCTTTCACGGCCGACCTGTCCTTCTCGAGGCACACGTCGCAGTGGCCGCAGGGCCGGTCTTGCTTCTCGCCGAAATAGCGCAGGAGCTGCACGGAACGGCACTCGCGACTGTTGTTGGCGTAGGCGATGACGGCCTCGATGTTGGCCCTCACTTGCCGGATGCGGTCCTCGTAAACGGCCTGCGGGATGACGAGCTCGGAGGCCTCGACGCGGTTGCGCAGGTAGGTGATGCGCGGCGTGCTGCGCTGCGGGATGAAATGAATTATCTTATTGTGGCTCAGGGCTTTAAGCGCGTTGTAAACAATGTTCTGGTCGAGGCCGGACGTCTGCGCGATGCTTTGCTCGTTGATGAAAACATAGTCGGCGAAGAGGCCGCCGTAGTTGCGCAGAAGGGCCGTAACCACCTTGTCTTCGGCGGGCGCGAGGTCGTTGAGGGTGTACAGCTCGTCGCGCCGCAGCAGGAATTTCACTTGCGCGCGGCCGTCGGGGTCCTCTTCGTAGTCGATGTAACCGGCCTGTTTGAGCAGCTGCAACGCGGCGTTCACCGTGTCGGAGAAATAATGATAAGTGCTGCAAAAGCGGTCGAGGTCGAACTCGTGGCTGCCGTACTGCCCGAAGCCCATCGCGATGGCGAAGAAATAGGCGAGATGCTCGTAGATGTCGGCGATGACCTCGCGCGAAGGGTATTGTCGCGCCACCTGCCGGCGGAGGATGCCGTCGTCGTGAGGGGTGTGGAGCAGCACCGCCCATGCCGGTTCGCCGTCCCTGCCCGCGCGGCCCGCCTCTTGGAAATAGGCTTCGACGGAATCGGGGCATTGCCAATGGATCACGGCGCGCACGTCGGGTTTGTCTATGCCCATGCCGAACGCGTTTGTTGCCACGATGACGCGCGCCGCGCCCTCTATCCACTGCTGCTGGCGGGTGTTGCGCACCGCGTGGTTCAGGCCTGCGTGATAGAACGTTGCGCTGATGCCCGCGTCGGTGAGCTTCTCCGCAAGTTCCTTCGTGCCGCGCCGGCTGCGCGTGTAAACAATGGCCGGGCCGTCCACCTGCCGCAGTATTTTCAGCAAAGCCCCTTCCTTGTTCTCGGTGTTGTCGACGATGTAAGCTAAATTTTTTCGTTCGAAGCTCATTTTCAGCACGTTACGCTCGCGGAACAGCAGGTTCTCCTGAATGTCTTCCACGACGCGCTCGGTGGCGGTGGCGGTGAGGGCGAGGACGGGCACGCCGGGTTTCAGCTCGCGTAACTTCTTGATTTCGAGGTAGGCAGGGCGGAAATCGTGGCCCCACTGGCTGATGCAATGTGCTTCGTCGACAACGATGATGTTCACGTTGATGTGGCGTATCTTGGCGAGGAAGATGTCGGTGTTGATGCGCTCGGGCGCGATGTAAAGGAATTTCGTGTTGCCGAGGATGCAGTTGTCGAGTATCTGCAGCATCTCGCCGCGGAGCATGCCCGAGTGAATGGCGGCGGCGAGGATGGCGCGGCGGCGCAGCTGGTGCACTTGGTCCTCCATGAGTGCGATGAGCGGCGTAACGACGATGCAGACGCCTTTCGTTGCGAGCGCGGGCACCTGAAACGCCACGGATTTGCCGCCGCCGGTGGGCATCAGTCCGAGCGTGTCGCGCCCCTTGCCGATGCTCTCGATGATCTGCTGCTGAATGCCGCGAAAATCGCTGTAACCCCAGTAATAATTGAGTATTTCCTTATAGGTCATAAACCGCTTTCACGCCTCTTCTTCGGGCCTGATGTCTTCTATTTGCAGCAGGATGGCGCCGCGCTTGTGGGTGTTTTCTTCGAGGGTGTAAGCGATGCCGAACGAGCGTTTCGATTTGATGTATTTCACTGCGCTGCTTTGCCCGAAGGCTATGCCGTCCATCACTGCGCCTGACTTTGAGTCGATTAGCTCGAGCTTGATATGCTCTTGTCCGCGCCCGACAACCTTGCTCGTGCCGTAATCGTAGACGCGGTGGGTGGCGAAGCGCGGCGCGGTGTTGCCTGCTCCGAAGGGCGCGAGGCGTTTGATGTCGTTCATCAGGCTGCGGTTGATGTCTTTGAAATCGATCTCGGCGTCGATGTCGAGCGTGGCGTGCGGCGGCGTGTCGATATGTGCCGACACATAGTCGAGAAACATTTGCCGGAAGGCGGGCACGTCGTCCCAGTTCAGCGTGAACCCCGCGGCATTGCTGTGTCCGCCGAAGCCCGAGAGCAGCGACGCGCAGCTTTTTATTGCGCCGTAGATGTCGAAGCCCGTTGTGCTGCGCGCCGAACCAGTTGCCTTATCGCCGTCGCGGCAGATGACCACGGCCGGGCGGTAGTACATTTCCGACAGGCGCGAGGCGACGATGCCGATGACGCCCTTTTTCCAGTTGGCGTCGTAAAGCACGATCGCCGGTTCGATGCCCGTTGCCTCGTGGCGAGAAACAATCTTGTTCGCGGCGAGGGTCATGCGGCGGTCGATGTCCTTGCGCTGCGTGTTGTAACGGTCGATCTCCTTTGCGAGGATTAAGGCTGCGGCGGCATCATTCTCGACAAGCAGTTTCACGCTGCTGTCGCCGTTCTCCACGCGCCCCGCGGCATTTATCCTCGCGCCGATTTTAAACACGATGTCGGCCATGCTCACCTCGCGCCCTTCGAGTCCGCAGATGTTGACGAGCGCTTTAAGGCCGGGCGAGGGACAGCGGTTGAGTTGCCTTAAACCGTGATAGGCGAGGATGCGGTTTTCGCCCGTAACCGGCACGATGTCCGCCGCGATGCTTACTGCGCATAGCTCGAGCATTGGCGACAGTCGCGAAAAGGGAATTTTATTCTCAATGCAAAAGGCTTGCATCAGTTTGAAGCCCACGCCGCAGCCGCACAGCTCTTTGAAGGGATAGCTGTCGTCGGCGCGCTTGGGGTTGAGCACGGCCACCGCGGCGGGCAGCTCGTCGCCGGGGAAATGATGGTCGCAGATGATGACGTCGATGCCGCGCTCCTTGGCGTAGTTCACCTCCGCGCTTGCCTTCACGCCGCAGTCGAGGATGATCATCAGCCTCACGCCGCTCTCCGCCGCGTAATCGATGGCGCGCAGACTGACGCCGTAGCCTTCGTCGTAGCGGTTGGGGATGTAATGCTCCGCGTTAGCGTTCAGGCTGCGCAGCACTTTGTACACCACCGCCACGGCCGTGCAGCCGTCGACATCGTAATCGCCGTAGACCATTATCTTTTCTCCGCCGGCGACAGCCTGAGACAGGCGCTTCACCGCCGCGTGCATGCCGGCCATGAGGAACGGGTCGTGGAGGTCGCCGAGCAGGGGTTTGAGGAAACTTTTCGCCTCGCCTTCGGTCGCAATGCCGCGCTTTACGAGCAGTCGCGCCGCGATGATGCCCAGGCCTGTTGCCGCGACGAGTTCCCGCGCCGCGCTCTCCTGTTCGCCGGATAGTTTCACGTATTGCCAGTCTGCCGTCATCGAATCGAGAGAAAAGATAATTCGCACAAAGGTAAATAAAAAACGCCAATCGCGTTTCAAAGGCAATATTAAAGAATACAAAAGGGGTGCGAGCGGAGTTGGGCGCGGGGCGCGAAAGTCTTAGTTGCTACTGTAATGCCGCTCACCGGCGCGGCAGAAAAATTCGTTGGTTTTGTTTGCTACGTTTCAATATTCCGTTACCTTTGTTTCCGTTTTCAGACCTTTCTGCAAACATGTTTTGTTTATGCAATTCATCGAGACGAAGATAAAAGGCGTTTGGGTTATCGAGCCGAAGGTGTATGCCGATGCGCGCGGCTATTTCATGGAGACGTGGCGGCAGGACGAGTTTGAGGCGAAGGCAGGTCCGGTGCGTTTCGTGCAGGATAACGAGTCGCGGTCGGTTCGCGGCGTGCTGCGCGGCTTGCATTACCAGAAGGGCGGGTTTTCGCAGGCGAAGCTTGTCAGGGTGATCTGCGGCGCGGTGGATGATGTCGCGGTTGATTTGCGCCGGAGCAGCGAGACGTTCGGCCAATGGGTGATGGTGAATCTGAGCGGGGACAACAAGCGGCAGCTGTTCATTCCGCGGGGCTTCGCGCACGGGTTTATCGTTCGTTCTGAAACGGCCGTTTTCGCTTACAAGACCGACAATTTCTACGCGCCGGAGGCCGAGACGGGCATTCGCTGGGACGATGCCGACCTTGCCATCGACTGGAAGGCCGGCGCGGAGGTTATCTCGAGCGAGAAAGATCTTCGTTTGCCGTCGTTTAAGGAGGCTGAATATTTTGACTAATGCTATGAAAATCAAATACTTAGCTATACTCTTCGCGCTACTTTCGATCGTCGCTTGCAAGGGCAAACAGGACGGGCAGGCCGTCGACGAGGATGTGGCGATGCTTGCGGGCGTGTGGCAGAACGCTGAAGACGACTCGTACGTGTTCCGCATCGAGGGCGACACGATTTACTACTCCGACCGCACGCTGCTGCCCGTGCATTTCCGCATCCGCCGCGACACGATGCTCATCGAAGGTGCGACGACGACGAAGTATGTTTTGGAGCAAATCACGCCGAATGTGCTGCGGTTCCGCAATGCTTCGGGCGAGCTGGTGAAGCTTTACAAAGCGGCCGAGAAAGTAAGCGATGCGGAGTTTTATTCTGCCGAAGAGACGATGCTCGAGGTGACGCAGCAGCTGACGAAGAGCGACACGGTGGTGGTGGCCGGCACGAAGCGTTACCACTGCTATGTGCAGGTGAACCCGACAACGTTCAAGGTGGTGAAGAGCGAGATGAACAACGAGGGTATGGATGTGGGCAAGATTTACTACGACAACATCGTCAATGTGGCTGTTTACGACGGTGCGCGCCGCGTTTATTTCCACGATTTCAAGAAGCAGGAGTTTGCCGCGTTCGTGCCCGAAGAGATTATGCCGCTGTGCATCCTGAGCGACATCGTTTACGCCTCGTGCAGCTCGGACGGCATTGTGTTTGAAGCGCAGTTGTGCGTGCCGGAGAGCGCCTCGTCGTACATCGCGTGCGTCCGCATCTCGCCCGAGGGAGGGATGAGCCTCGAAGCGAAGAAATAGGACTTTTTCTTAACCAGAAAGGTTTTTAACCCGAAAGCCTTTAAGCCAAATTTTTTAACCCGAAAAGCTTTTAATTCAAGAGCGCAACGTACTTGTCGAACGCCCTTTTCACGGCAGGTATGCGATAAAGCACGCATTCGAGAAGGATGATGCCTGCGGCCGCGTCGGCTATGCCCAGAAGCACGTCGATGACGTAATGGTGGCAGGTGTAAACGGCGGTGCACCAGATGCCGACGGTTATCACCATGAACGCGGCGAACAGCGTTTTCGAACCCTTGTTGATGAGCACGTAGACGGCGGCGGTGAGCACGTAGGCCGAATGCAGCGAGGGCACGGCGGCGAAGATGTTCGAGTTGCCCGGATAGATATGCGCGAAGACGTCGAAGGGCAGCAGGTTGTCGAAGCGCACGAGGCCCGCGACATTGCCCGGCACGTCGAACTGCGGGGTGAAACCGTATTGCAGCACGTACCACGGCGGTGCGGCGGGATGGATGTAATACACCGCGAAACCTATAATGTTTACTACGAGGAACGCCGTCGACGCTTTAAGGCTCTCCCTGCGCTTTCCGCTGAAAAACAGGCAGATGGAATAAATCATCGGCACGGGTATCCAACAGAGGTAGAACAGGCCCGAAAGCAGGTCGGCCGCCGGCGCGTTATGCACATTGAAATACTCGCCGAGGGTGATGCGCCCTTCCGCCGTTGTTACTCCGAACAGCGCCTTTTCAGCCTCGTAGATGCCGCGTATGTCGACGGGGTTCGCTTCGTAATTCGGGAAGTAGCGCAACAGGTTGTAGATGATGACGAAAAGCAGCCACGGCACAAGGGCGAGCATGAATTTCCGCGCGGGCTTAACGGCCATGAACACCGCCCAAATTATGATGAAGTAAATGCAGTAGAACGAAATCATTAGAATGTGTTTGAAGTATTAGAAAGTGGTGCGGAACGTGAAGCGCACGCTGTTCCTTTTCGCCGTGGGCAGCTCCGTGTAGGTGAGGCGGCGCACATACTCCACGTGCAGCAGTTTGAAGATGTTGTGAATGCCGATGATGGCCTCGACGTAAGGCTTGTTCGCGTCCATGATGTAGCAGCCTTTGGGGAACTGGAACAAGATTTTGTCGTCGGGGTGGAGGTAAGGGTTGTTCTTGTCGGAGAGGTTGCCCCAGAGCACGTTCACGCCGATGAACTCGCGCCATTTAAGGTTGCGGATGAGGGGTATGCGGTTGAAAATTTTGCCGTTGAGGTCCCACGAGAGTTGCATCGAGACGTATTTGTCGTTAAGAAACTCCATGTTGTTGATCAGGTTGAACGTCTCGTCCTCGAGGATGTAGCTCAGGCAGGCGCGCGGCATGATGAGCAAGGGGTAAGGCACCTTGTTCCATTCCCATCCCGATTTGAGGTAGATGTCGATTTTGCCCCACGACTTCACCCAGAAACGTTTGTAAATCTCGAGCATCGTCAGGTTGTAGTTGTAATCGCCGCCGAGGAACCCTTTGATGCCGATGGTGTGGCCGATGGTGAACACCGGCGCGTCGAGGTTGATGGGCAGGCGCCGCTGCTTCGTGTTGATGTATGTCTCGCCCGGCGCGATGCGTATCTCGGCGTGGATCTCGGTGGTGTGAATGCCCAGCTCGGGGTTGACGTGGTCGGGGTAGAGCTGCGGGTCGAGGTAGTCGGCCACGGGCGTGAAGTGCATCTCGCCGTAACCCTCGTTGTACTCGCGCTTTATGCCGATGGTTGTCTTAAAGCCCCAGTCCTCCTCGCGCTCGAATTTCAGTTCCTGCTTCTCGTAGAAATACATCTTGTCGATGGTGGCCCACTTGAACGAGGTGAAGACGTTGTCCTTGTCGGTGCGGATCCACTTGTCGGAAGGCAGCGCGATGTCGCGGTCGATGGTGAGCGTCAGCGTGCGCTTGGGGAACTCGCGCGGCAGGTAATCCTTTTTGTTAAAAGAATAAGTCAGCACGCCCTCGTAATAGTTCTGGTGCGACTTCCAGCCTCGCGCGTAGTACCCTGCGAGGAACCAATGCGGATTAAGGTTCGCCGTGGTCTGCGCCGACATGCGCGTGCGGAAGCCGTCGACAAAATTCTTCGAGATGATGGTGTTAATCGGGCCGATGTCCACCTTCGAATTGCCGTGCTTGGTCTCGACAAAGTTCTCAATGACGGCCGAGAGCACGGTCATAGCTATGCCGAAGCCCTTTATCTGCTTTATGTTGTCGATAAACGAGTTCATCTGCGCCTCGCTTTTGGTCAGCTCCACCGTGCGGTATTGCCCCCAGAACTCGTCGTTGCGCATTGACGCACTGGCCTCGCGCCGTTCCGCAGCCTTGCCTTTGAACAGCTTGTTGGCGATAGGCTCGAAACTGTAATCGGAGTTCTTCGTCGTGCGTATGCAAATCAGTTTTTGTATCCAACTGGCCAGCTTTAATTCGACAATCATATCGTCCTGCGTGAGCACCCAGTCGCCCGAACTTTGCTTCTGGTAGGTCTGGTCGATGCGCAGGTTTTCCACGAAGTTCACGTCGGAGCGCTTGGGAATGGTCATCGAGAGCTTCTTCACGTGCAGCGTGCTGTCGGCAAGGATGTACATTTCGCCGCGGAAGCCGAAGTCCTGCTGGTTGTTCGGGATGAACTGCATGTGGTAACAGAGGTCCTTGTCGACGTACACCGTGTCCTCGATGTAATAGCGGTAAAAGTCGATGGCGTCCTTGCCGATGGGCGAGGTGAACGGGTATTGCAGCAGGCGTATCTGGTCGTCGTAGATGTCGACGTCGGTGAACACGTCCTTCATTATCACGTCGATGATGTCGCCCGTCTCGATGAGCTGGTTCACGCCGCCCTTGTTCTCGCCGAGGATGATGCTCTTCTCGCTCTTGGGTTCGCGGCGGTAGATCTTCTGCGTAACGGTCTCGTTGGTGATGACGGGCAGGATGAGCTTGTCGTTGTATTTGCAGCGCTCCACCTGGTCTTTGACAAACTGCTGGCGGAAGATGGCGCCGGAGTCGATGCGCTCCTTAGTAAGGTCGTTAAGGGCAAGGGTGAGCTTCTGGTATTTCAGGTATTGGTAGTAATCCTTGTTCGACAGGTCGGTCTTTTTCTTCGCCGCAATGACGCGCCGCATGAGCTCCACGGCCGGGTTGTTCTTGCGCGAATATTTGCCTTTGCGGTCGGTAACAACCACCTCGTTGAGCGTCTTCGTGTCTTCCTTTAAAACAATTTTAAGGCTCTCCGGCGTCTTGGCGTTCACCTTCACCGTTTGCTCTTTGAAACCGACAGAGCTTATCGACAGCGTCCAACCCTCATGGCGCGTGATGGTGAGCTTGCCCTCGATGTCGCTCGCGGCGGAGATGTGATGGCCGCGGTAGGTGGCGTTGGCGAAGGGTACGGCGTAACCCATGTCGTCCACAATCTCGATATGCAGCTGCGCCCTGGCAGCAAGCAAAGGCAAAAGAAGGAGGCAGGATAATATCAATAGTCGCTCTTTCACGTCGCTAAGAAAAAACCTGTTGCGGACGCAAAGGTAGTCATTATTTCCTGAAATAACGCCGTGCCGCACCGCGCTGTTAATGTTTTTTTAGGGCAAAGCAAGCCGCTGAAAACAAACGGCACATTATATCGGACATTTTGACCACCTTTGCCTTTTCCCGCCTTGTAAAAATCGCCCTCTTTGCGACAAGCATAAAATTAAAAGATGTTATATCGCCGCGCAAAGGCACGCGCGAAATTTGGAATTATGGCGTGATAATGTTAATTTTGCGCTTACAACGAACGTTAATATCCTAATTCATAAAAAAACAAACAAGCTATGAAGATTTCAAACGTACACGCACGTGAGATTCTTGACTCACGCGGCAACCCGACCGTAGAGGTGGAGGTTACATTAGAGAATGGTGTGAAGGGTCGTGCAAGCGTTCCGTCAGGCGCGTCGACGGGTGAGAACGAAGCCCTCGAGCTGCGCGACGGCGACAAGGCACGCTACGGCGGCAAGGGCGTAACGAAAGCTGTGGAGAACGTCAACACCGTCATCGCTCCGGCACTCGTCGGCTGCTGCGCGCTCAACCAGCGTGCTATCGACTACAAGATGCTCGCCCTCGACGGCACGCCGACAAAGAGCAAGCTCGGTGCAAACGCCATACTCGGCGTATCGCTCGCAGTGGCACACACCGCAGCCAAGGCGCTCGGACTGCCTCTTTATCGCTACATCGGCGGCGCAAACACGTACACTCTGCCCGTCCCGATGATGAACATCATCAACGGCGGCGCACACTCCGACGCTCCCATCGCATTCCAGGAGTTTATGATTCGTCCCGTAGGCGCACCGACAGAGCGCGAGGCAATCCGCATGGGCGCAGAGGTGTTCCACGCACTGGCAAAGCTGCTGAAGAAGCGCGGGCTGTCGACGGCAGTGGGCGATGAGGGCGGCTTCGCACCGGCACTCGACGGCATCGACGACGCTCTCGAGAGCATCTGCCAGGCGATAAAGGACGCGGGATACGTGCCGGGCAAGGACGTGAAGATTGCTATGGACTGCGCCGCTTCGGAGTTCTCCGTAGTGGAAGACGGCAAGTATTATTATGACTACCGCCAGCTGAAAGACGGCAAGAAGAAAGACCCCAACGGCAAGAAACTCTCCGCCGACGAGCAGATAGCATTCCTCGAAGAGCTTATCACGAAGTACCCCATCGACTCCATCGAGGACGGACTCGACGAGAACGACTGGGACAACTGGGTTAAACTGACCGCAAAGATCGGCGACCGCTGCCAGCTCGTGGGCGACGACCTCTTCGTAACCAACACCAAGTTCCTCGAGAAAGGCATCAAGATGGGCGCGGGCAACTCTATCCTTATCAAGGTGAACCAGATCGGCTCGCTCACCGAGACGCTCGAAGCAATAGAGATGGCGCACCGCCACGGCTACACCACCGTTACTTCCCACCGCTCCGGCGAGACCGAGGACACCACGATAGCCGACATCGCAGTGGCTACCAACTCCGGACAGATCAAGACCGGCTCCCTCTCGCGCACCGACCGTATGGCAAAATACAACCAGCTCATCCGCATCGAAGAGGAGCTCGGCTGCGCTGCCAAGTACGGCTACACGAAGCTGAAATAAGCTTGAAGTGAGCTGAGTTAAGCCGAAAGCAAATCGCTTAAATACTGAAAGGGACTTTCCTACATTGGAGAGTCTCTTTTTTCTTTGTACTCAATAACGATAAGCTTGTCCTTGCCAATAAGCACGAATAATTAAAGGCGTGCCGACAGGTACGCGACGTGATTCTTTTGCACGCTTTTTCGGGCGATTTTGCTTGCATATTGTTTTCCGTTCTATTACTTTTGCCCTTGCATTCGGCATTCGTGTCGTGTGCGGGACATATTGGAAAATAAGCGTTAGCTTTGTTCTTGTATTCTGTAATTTCGGCAAATTTACAACGTATCCAAGGGTGAAAGTTAATGCTCACGCGGTTGGCGTGGGCTTTTACTGTTTATGGATACATAGGTGTTTGCCGATACCTCAGAATACGTAGACGAAGTTAGTCCACGTTTTTCTTTTGCCCCTAACGAAAGGTATCAAATGATAAATGTTTAAATATCAATGCATTATGAAAAGAATCACGTTTAGGGGGCTCCTCGCGGCCCTGTTGCTTTTCTGCTCCGTCCCTCTTTGGGCGTATGATTTCACCGCCGAGAATGATGACGGAATAACCCTCTACTATACCATCACATCTGAAGAAGGCGCAGAGGTAAAGACCGTGGAGGTAGCAAACAACGGAAAAAGTTCTTATGGTTCGACCGATTATTCGGGCGCCATCGTCATTCCTTCAACTGTGGAAAATGACGGCAACACCTATTCTGTTACAAGTATAGGAGCGAGAGCATTCGCAAGTCATTGGGAACTTACGTCAGTAATAATACCGAGCGGTGTAACAAGCATTGAAAGTAATGCATTCTATGACTGCGAAGGCCTTACATCTGTGGAGATACCAGGTAGCGTTATAAGTATTGGAGAATATGCATTTTTCAGCTGCTCCGCACTTACTTCAGTTAGCATGTCATATGGTGTGGAAAGTATCGGCGCCTATGCATTTTACGAATGTGGGAGCCTTCCCTCAATTGAGCTACCGAACAGCGTTAAAAGTATTGGAACGTGGGCATTTGTACTATGTCCCGCACTCACCTCTATTGACATACCAAATTCTGTAAGAACGATTGGGCAGGAAGCATTCGCTGCTTGCGTTAATCTGGAAGAGGTGACGATTGGTGAAGGAGTCGATTCTATTGGTCAGTTTATGCTTCGTGGCTCGCAAAAAATATCAGTGCTAAATTATAATGCAACAAGCGTTTCATCAGAGTATAGTGGTACCGCACCGATATTCTACGATTGTGCTATCGATACCTTTAATATAGGAACAAATGTTACGAACATGCGTACGTATACAATCGTTAATAGCACTGTTTCTAAGCTATATTCGTTCAGTTCCGAGCCTCCAATACTTGAAAGCGGAGCTTTTGCCGGTTCGATAGGTGTTGCGTTCGTGCCTGAGGATGCGGGCGCGACATACGCAAGCACTGCTGTGTGGAGCGACCTTTCGAACATAATTGAGATGACCGTAACAATCCCGATGACGACGGACGAGGGGTATGTAACGCGCTACAGCCCTTATTCTTACGTCTTGGAAAAGGGGCTCAAGGGCGGGGTCATCACCGATGCCGATGCGGAAGGTGCGCTGACGATTGATTGGCTTTACGACGGCGATTCGGATGATGCAACAAAGTACACCGTTCCCGCCGACCTCGCGATATTGATTAAGGGTCCGGAGAACGCGACAAGCGAGAGTGCCGAGAACCATTCCTTTGTGAACTGGACCATCAACACCGACAACGATACTTACCCAAAACCGGACAAGAATATGCTTTACGGCAGTCAAACCGCTGTTACCACTTATGTTCCCGATGAGAATTCCGACGATTACCGTTTCTACAAGCTCGCCTATTTCTACCCTGAAATCATCGACGAAGAAACAGGCGAAGGCACGGGCGAATATGATTATGACAACGGCACGCTCGGCTTCTATTGGGGCGACACCGAAGGCGATAATGCTACCAACTGCGGCGGACCTTTCACAAACGGCGCGAAATTGGCTTGGCTCGCCATCCCGAAAGAGACGACCGACAGTAGCGGCGACGCGAAAATCTCGTTCTATCCTCTTGAGGGCGAAAACGACATCGAGCCTGACAATAACGCCACCGACAACGAAACCACCGGCATTTCCGCCGCGAGTGCTGACGTTCAAGTTGCAACTAAGACAATCTACAACCTCCAAGGCGTGCGCGTCGGCGATATGTCGAAAAAAGGCATTTACATCGTCGACGGCCGGAAAGTGGTGAAACAATAATCTTAAAACCCTGACAATCATGAAGAAATATATCAAACCCGCAACGAAAACGCTGGTAACCGACCTCGAGGCATTCCTTCAAGACGACTTGGGATACGGCAGCCCTACCAAGGGCAAAGTTGAAGGTAACTACACGAAGGATTCGGAGTGGGACGACGCCCCCGACAGCGATTGGTAACGCTCAGGCAATTAACAATTGCAATAAGGAGCGGGGTGTGCTTTCGACGGGTGCGCCCCGCTTTTTTGTTCCTATCAGTTTCAACGGCGCGTTAAGGTTGTTATCGCTATCTAATGAGGGTGCTATTACTATGCGTTAAGGCTGTGTTCACTATGCAATGAGGCGGCTATT
>JAJPYN010000002.1 GCA_021204905.1 Prevotella sp. | reverse complement strand
ATGAGCCGGCCGGGCATCTACATTGTCGGCGGCAAGAAAGTGATTAAGAAATAACCCTTAAAACGAAGATTAGGCTATGAAAAAATATATCAAACCCGATATTGAGGTCGTTGCTGGCGGCTCAATGCAGACGTTTGCAGACGGCGTGTATAGTTATGTCAACCCTAACCCCCCGCTCGGGAAAGGCACGGACAACTGGGAGCCTGAGCAAGATGTCGATACAGACTGGTAACCGACGAGCAAGAACGCATTTCTTGAAATGTATTTAGAGTTAGTTTGCGGGGCTCGCCTGGGAAGGTAGGTCCCGTTTTTTTGTTCTCTTTCGTGCGAAAAAGGAGGGAGATTAAGCAAATTTAATATTAGGACGCGCAAAGGGTCTTCTTTTTTCAGTATCTTTGCACTCGGTTTTGTAACGCCTTGTTTTTCAGGGTGTAAGTTTGAAGAAAAAGCTATGTCTAAAGAGAGTACAGCCAAGGGGTTGCGTTGTTTGAAAGGATCGGTTGCGGCGCTCTTGCTCGCGGCGAGTGCTGCGGCGCAGGCTGCTGACTACGACTTCTCCGCCACGAACAATTGGACGAGCTATGGCGGTGAAACTCAATCAGTTACGTTGTATTATAAGATCCTGACAACAGAGGCGGGCGACAGCGTTGAGGTTGTTTCAGGCGACGCGGCTTATTCCGATTCGACGATTGTCATTCCGGATTCGGTTAAATATACTTTAGACAGCGAAGAAAAGACATACTTTGTTGAATCGATTGACGCCGGGGCATTTTCGAGCAATAGCGCGCTGAAAGAGGTTACCATTCCGAAATACGTTACCGCCATTGGCAACGAGGCTTTTAACGGGTGTGAAAATCTCGAGACGGTGGTGTTCAACGCCGAGAAATGCGGTCGGGCATTCAACATCTTCTCGGGCTGCGACGCGCTTTCGACCCTCACGTTCGGCGAGACGGTTATGGCCGTGCCCGACAATCTGATGAGTGCGGTTTCGAGTGAGAATGATTATTATTCGAACACCAACAAAACCGATACTGCCGCAGTAACGAATTTCCCCAACCTTAAAGAAATCGACATTCCGGACAATGTGATTTACATCGGCACCTACGCTTTCGCAATGAATAAAGGGCTTGAGACGCTGACCATCGGCGCGGGCGTGCTGTATATCCTGCAGGATGCGTTCGCCGATTGCCCGAACCTCGCCACGGTGAATTACAACGCCGCGAGCTGCAGTTCCGAAGGGTATCACGGCAATGCGATGGAGTACTGCGCATTTTGGAACGACACCAACCTAAGCACGTTCACCATTGCCGACGGCGTAACATCCATCCCCGACTATCTCCTTTACGGCGAATACTCGCACGGGTTCCCGCTCCTTACCGCGCTGACCATCCCGAGCTCCGTCACCTCCATCGGCAATTACTCTTTCGGCTTTTGTCAAGGTCTTGTCAATTTATCCATAGGGTCGGGGCTTTTGACCATAGGCGACGACGCATTTAAATCATGTACGGCTCTGACAAAAGTTGAGATACCGAACAGCACGACAACTATCGGAAAAGAGGTACTTTACGGCTGCACCGCCCTCACGGAATTGACTATCGGAACAGGCGTTACCTACATTGGCGCGGACGCATTCAGAGAGTGTACCGCTCTTGCAACGGTCAATTACAACGCTGTGAAATGCAGTAAAGACGGTTGGAACAATAGCACCACTGATAGTTGCATATTTTTTGGTGATACAGCTTTGACAAATTTAAATTTCGGCAACTCAGTTGAAGTAATTCCCGAATGTTTGTTGAACGGTGAATGGACAACCAATCATTTCTCCAATCTCACAAAAATCACCTTTCCGGCAAACGTGACAACGATTAGTTATCGCTCGTTTTACTACCTATGTCTGGAAACTATAATTTGCGAAGGTTCCACGCCCGCCACTTGCGACGCGAACTCTTTTGCCAGCATGCAGGCAAGCACTACTTGGCTGGTTGTGCCTGAGGATGCGGCGATAAACTACGGCGGTTCTTTCCAAGCGACGGTGCCGACCGCAACAGGGTGGAGCGTTCTTAACAACCTCCGCGAGGCGCAGATTTCGATAAGCACCGACGTGGTCAGCGAGCATTACGCCACGTGCTACAGCCCTTACGAGTACACTTTGGCCGAGGGCTTGGAAGCGGCGGTGATTACGGGGATGTCGAATGAGAACACAAAGGACGAGAACGGCAACAAGGTTATAGGTCTTTCAATGAATTGGGCTTACGGACACGGGGATAATCAAACGCCCGTTGTTCCGGCCGGTACGGCGGTGCTGATGCGCAACACGAGCAATGCCGAGGGTACATCTTTCGTTAACGAGACAGAGAACACCACTTCGGGTTTGACATCTGTTTCGGGCAATGTTCTTTACGGCACCACGACCCTTAATGAGGACGAGACAATCACGACAACCGTAGGCGGCACGAACGACAACGATTATTATTTCTACAAGTTCACTTACGGGGCATCCGAGCCTTACACCTCGACGCTCGGCTTCTATTGGATGGCGGACGACGGCGCGCCGTTCAGCCTGCCGAAGAAGAAAATATGGCTCGCGCTGCCTAAAACCGAAGTGGACAATGCCTCTTTCGACACGGACGCAAACACCGCGAGCATCCCTTTGTTTACTTACATTGACGATGATGCCGATTCGAATATCGACGAAGAAAATGCTGCGACGGGTATCGCGCCGCTTGCCGCCGATGTTGCCGGAGAAAAGGTTGTCTACAATCTTGCCGGACAGAGGGTGAATGGCGTGTCGCGCAAGGGCGTGTACATCGTTGACGGGAAGAAGTATGTTAAGAACTAATGCATTGATTTCCAAATAGTTATGAGATTTTACGCAAAGCCCCAAACGGAAACAGTTTGCTCCGCACTGAACGGTTTTATGGACGTTGATGCGTACGGGTCGGTTCGGGGCAGTGAGAGCATTAGTCCCGGCAAGAGTACCGACAATTGGGAGCCTGAGGAGGACGACCTCGGTTGGTAGGGCGGGCTTTCTTTTTTCATAAAGCTTTTTCATTTTTCACCTCTTTTTACTACCTTTGCACGCGTAATAAGCAGAGGATATGCAGGGCAATCGCATAGTTGTTTCGTGTCTTGACGCCGCTCCGAAAGCGTTTCTGTGGGGCAGCGAGTATCCTTTCAACCAGATCATTTGAACATAATTTAACTTTGGATTAGAGCTTGTCCAAAGTGTTTGGCATGCGGAAATTCCGTCATGCAGGTGCGGCGTGCGTGTGCGTGCGAGGGTATGAGAGTAGTGTGTATTATGTAACTAATTGATTTTCAAATGAATAAGAGGCGTAAAAAGACTTTGGCGAATATCGTTATCCTGCTGCTGATCGTCGGCGGCATCGTCTGGATAGCGAGCGTGTTCGTGCACATCGGCGGCGAGTATACCGACAATGCGCAGGTGGAGCAGAATTTAGTGAATGTCAACGCGCGTGTGCAGGGTTTTGCGGAGCGCATTTATGTGGACGAGTACTGCCCTGTGCGGCGCGGCGACACGCTGATGACCATTGAGGACAGCGAGTTCCGCTTACATCTGGCGCAGGCGGAGGCGGGTCTGCAGAACGCATTGGCGGGCAAGGCGGCGAGCGAGAAGAGCGTCAGCGGTGCGGCAAACAATATCGCCGTAACGGAAGCCGGTATCGACGAGGTGAACGTCCTTTTGGCTAATGCCGAGGCGGATTATATGCGTTATAAAGCGCTGTTCGAAAAGGATGCCGTTACGAAGCAGCAATATGATGCCGTCCGCACGCAGTATGAGTCGCTCAAAGCCAAGGCGGAGACGATGCGGCGGCAACGTACCGGTTCGGGTCTGACACGCGACGAGCACAGCATACGTGTCGGTCAGCAGGACGCCGCGATAGATGTTGCTCGTGCGGCACTCAACCTCGCGCGGCTCAATATGAGTTATTGCACCGTCCTTGCGCCCTGCGACGGCTCAACCTCGCGCAAACTCGTGCAGGAGGGCGAGTTGGTTCAGCCCGGCATG
Source organism: Prevotella sp. (assembly GCA_021204905.1). GTDB lineage: Bacteria > Bacteroidota > Bacteroidia > Bacteroidales > Bacteroidaceae > Prevotella. Next base: position 15,136 of record JAJPYN010000002.1, on the reverse strand, counting down.
CGGCTGTTCTCCATCGTCGACGACCGGTCGCGCTGGGTGGTCGCCAACTTCCGCGAGACGCAGCTGAAAGGGATAAAGAAAGGCAGTAAGGTGGAAATCACTGTCGACGCGATGAAGGGTATAACGTTTTACGGCATAGTGGCGAACATCTCCACAGCCACCGGCGCGCAGTACTCGCCCGTAGCGCCCGACAACTCCACAGGCAACTTTGTCAAGGTGGAACAGCGCATCCCGGTGAAGATAACGTTCACCGACGACAACGACAAAGACCTCCTCGCACAACTCACCGCGGGCATGAACGTGGAGTGTAAGGTGTTGAAATGACGTGCAAATAAATGCAATTCAGGCATTTTAGACAATTGAGACAATTGAGGTTATTGTTGAAACGCAGGCGACAATTAAGGCTGCTGTTGCTAACTGCACGGTTGAGCTGTTGGATTAGTAGCAACTAAGATAAACTTTTCTTCAAGGGTCGAAAAATTAAACCTATGGGCGATTGGGGCAACGAGCCGGTGCGGCTGATGAACTTCCGCGAGCGGATACCTGACGGCGTGCGATTTTGGTTGTACGTCTTCTATCTGATAGTTTTCCAGTTCTCCAACGGCTTCTATTTCACCACGATGGCGCAGCTCACGGGCGAGCGGGACCTGACGATGACCGACACGCACATGTTCGGACAGACGGTGCTCATCGGCTTGACATGCTACTTCCCCTTGGCGTTCCGTCTGAAGTTCCGTTTTTCCAACCGCACCTCGCTCACCGTCGCCGCCGCCGCGCTGGCAATAATAAACCTCATCTTCCCGCATGTTCACTCTTTCCCGATAATGCTCGTGCTGTGCTATCTCGGCGGTTTCTTCCGTCTCTACGGCACATTCGAGTGCTTCTCCAACCTCCTTCCGAAGATCACGCCCACATATAACTACGCGGTATTCCTGTCCTTCGTCTTCTTCGTAGTGCTTGCCTCAATCCACGTGTTCGACTGGGCGGCGATACAAATCATATATTTTTACGACTGGCAACATGTCCACCTGCTTGCCGCGTGCCTCTGTCTGACAGTCATATTAGTGGTGAACCTTACCATGCGCCACTACCGTCCCGTGCCGAAAATGATGCTCTACGGCATCGACCCTCTTGGGATGGTGCAGTGGAGTATCTTCATCCTGTCGGCAATCTACGTGGCGTTCTACGGCGAGCAATACGGGTGGACCGCCGACGCGCGCATACGTCTCGGCATAGGCGTTTGTCTGCTGATGTTGGCGATATGCTTCCTTCGCATGAACCATATCCGCCATTCGTTCATCGAGTGGGAGGCGTTCCGGCAGCCCAATCTCTTCAATATGCTCCTCCTGTTCCTATGCCTTGACATCCTGCTCGGCACGCAGACGGTGCTGCAGAACACGTTTACGGGCGGCATATTGGGCTACGGACAGCGCACGGCGGCGTGGCTTAAATTTCCCGAATTCATCGGCGGCGGCGCGGGGGCGCTGTTCTGTTGGTTCACGCGCATCAGGCTCCGGTGGCATCTGAAGACACTCGCCTTCGTGTCAATGTTTGCCGTAGTGCTCTATGATGTTATGATGTTGACAGTCCTGTCCCCCGCAACGAACATAGAAAAGCTGTGGCTGCCCGTCGCCGTGCTGGGCTTCGGACACGTCGGGGTGTTCATCGCGCTCACCGTGTATGCACAGGCGTACTCCAATTTCAAGTACTATTTCCAAGTGCTCTGCATACTCGGATTCGTGCGCACCGGTCTCGGCGACGCCATAGCTGAGGCGGTGTGGGAGCGTGCGCTGACGGGAACAGTCGGCATACATCTTGCGAATATCGGCGCCGCAGCGGACTTAACCTCGAATGTCGGCGCAACGGCGAACTTTACTTCGAATGTTAATGCAGTAGCTGATTTTACTTCGAATGTCGGTGGAGTAGGGGACCTTGCCTCGAATGTTAATGCAGCAGCTGATTTTACTTCGACTGTTAATGCTGCGGCGGACCTCACGTCGCAGGTGTCGTCGCAGGCGCTTCTCTCCGCACTGCAAGGGCTCTACGGGTGGGCTGTCGTGTTCGGCGTCGCCGTACTCGTGGTAATCCTCTGCGCGCAGTTCGACAGGCTCCGCAACCCCCTCCCCAAACTCCGCCAAGCCTACACCATCCTCTCCCGCTTCTTGCAAAAATAACCTTCGTCTAAAAGTAATTATTGTCAAAAAATAAATTTTGCAAGACAGTTGAAACGAACCTCATACGTACAAAAAAGGACGTGTCAATCCGTTTGGCACGCCCCTTATTAGCAACTAAGAATCTAATTCGAGACTCATTTATTATCCAATCGATTCTTCCTCTCGTGTGATTCGAACTAAAACTTGTCTCGGTGTTTATTCGAGGTTGAGGCTCTTCTTTATGGCGGCTATCTTCGTGTCTGCCCAGGCGAGCAGGCGGTCATAGTCGTCGGCGGAAGTCATGGTGTTGTCTTTCACTTCGAGGTAGAACTTTATCTTCGGTTCGGTGCCCGAGGGACGCACGGAGACCTTTGTGCCGTCGGTGCAGAACCATTGCAGGACATTACTTGTTGCGGGCATGTCGAGTTTGGTTTGGTTGCCGCCGGCGTCGGTCTGCGTGAGCGTCTTGTAGTCTTTCCACGTGCAGACGGTGCTGCCGCCCAGCTCTTTCGGCGGGTTGTTGCGGAAGTTCTCCATCATTTGCTTTATCTCGTCGGCGCCCGTCTTGCCGGGGCGAACCACGTTGATGGTGTGCTCTTTGGAAAATCCGAACTCGATGTAGATATCCATCAGGATGTCGTAGAGCGTCTTCCCTTGGTCTTTCGCCCACGCCGCGATCTCGCAGATGAGGCATATCGATGCCGGTGCATCCTTGTCGCGCACCTTGTTGTACGGCAGAAATCCGAAGCTCTCTTCTCCGCCGCCGATGTATTTTTGTTTGCCTTCGCTCATCGCAATCTCACGTGCTATCCACTTGAAGCCGGTGTAGCAGTCGCGCAGTTCTATGCCGTACTTCTCGGTCATCTTGCTCACCACCTCCGTGCTGACAATGGTCTTCACCATAAAATCCGTCTTGCCGAGCTGTCCGAGCGCCTTTTTGTTCTTCAGGATGTAGTAGACGAAGACCATAAACGTCTGGTTGCCGCTCATGATAATCCATTGGCCTTTCTTGTCGCGGCACACTATTGCGAGGCGGTCGGCGTCGGGGTCGGTCGCCACAACGAGGTCGGCGCCCAGCTTCGTGCCGAGTTTCATGCCCAGCGTCATAGCCTCGGCGTTCTCCGGATTCGGCGACACGACGGTCGGGAAGTTGCCGTCGATGACCATCTGCTCGGGTACGACGTTGATGTTTTGGAAGCCCCACGACCGCAGACAGAGCGGAACGATGACGCGCCCCGTGCCGTGCATCGCCGAGTAGACGATGTTCAGGTCTTTCTGACGGAGGATCACGTCTTGGTCGGTCATAGCTTCTTTGACGGCGGTCATATAGTCATAGTCGACGTCGCCGCCGATTATCTTTATCAGGTCGGGGTTTCCGGTGAACTTGATGTCCTCCACTTTCACCTTGTTCACTTCGTCGATGATACCCGTGTCGTGCGGAGCGAGCACCTGTGCGCCGTCGCCCCAGTACGCCTTGTAGCCGTTATATTCTTTCGGGTTGTGGGAGGCGGTTACGTTCACGCCGCCGCGAGCGCCGAAGAGACGTATGGCGAAAGATATTTCGGGGGTGGGACGGAGGCTCTCGAAGAGATACACCTTGATGCCGTTAGCGGAGAAGATGTCCGCCACGGTCTCGGCGTAGCGGCGTCCGTTGTTGCGGCAGTCGTGCCCCACCACTACGGAGGTGCCGCCGTCGGGGTAGGCTTTGTTGAGGTAGTTGGCAAAGCCTTGTGTCGCCATACCGATGGTGTAGATGTTTATACGGTTGGTGCCGGCGCCCATCACGCCGCGCAGACCGCCCGTGCCGAACTCCAAATCCTGATAGAAACTGTCGATTAAGAGACTCTTGTCCTCATCGGAGAGCATCGCTTCCACTGCCTTGCGCGTCTCCTCGTCGAAGGTGGGGGCGAGCCATTGACGGGCTTTCGCCTCACATTGTTTGATTAATTCTTTGTCCATATCGGTATTGATTTTCTAGTTTATAATGTCTCGATTAGTCGCCAAAAGTGTACGCAAAAATAAGCAAAAGATATGACAAAGGATGCGGCGGGCTGCCGTTTTTTTATACTTTTGCAGTATAATAATGTTTATAAAGAGAAATTGAAAAACATCTAATGATAGCAAGTACTATGAATTACACGGGCATCATCATTGCCGCCTCCACATTTCTCATCATCGGCATCTTCCATCCGCTGGTCATTCGCGTCGAGTATCATTTCGGCGTAAAGGCGTGGCGGGCGTTCCTCGTCGTAGGCGTTGCGGCGTGTGTCGCGGCGCTGTTCATCACTAATGTCATCCTCTCGGCGATTGTCGGCGTGGCGGGCGCGGCAAGCTTGTGGAGCATCGAGGAGTTGTTCAAGCAGAAGAAGCGCGTCGAAAAGGGATGGTTCCCGATGAACCCGCGCAGGAAAGACGAATACAGATGAAGGCGGAACTGATAGTGGTAGGCAAGACGACGGACGCCCGGATTGCCGCGCTGACGGAGGAATATGTCGGCAGGACGGGGCATTATATGCCGTTTGCAGTCAGCGTCATCCCCGAACTGAAAAACACGAAATCGCTCTCGCAGGAGCTGCAAAAGGAAATGGAGGGCGAGCGGATATTGCGCCTCGTGCAGCCTGCCGACCGTCTTGTCCTGCTCGATGAACGCGGTAAGGAATACTCGTCGCGGGAATTGGCGGACTGGTTGCGCTTCTGGCAGCAGACGGCGAAGAGGCTTGTGTTTGTCGTCGGCGGACCGTTCGGTTTCTCACAGGCGGTGTATGCCCGTGCCGACGAGCTGCTGTCGCTCTCCCGCATGACCTTTTCCCACCAGATGGTGCGCCTCTTTTTCGCCGAGCAACTCTACCGCGCGTGCACCATCATCAAAGGCGAGCCTATCACCACGAATAAAAGCGCCGGTTATTTCCTGCGTGTCGACGTGATGAAGTAGCAAATCAGCAACAGGTAAGCGGCGATGGAGAGGAGTTGCGACAAGGGATTGGCGAGCCATGCTTCGTTGGCGGGGTTGAAGTCGAAGAACCTCAGCAGCGCCGAGACGACGCCCATCAGTGCGCCGCCGGCAATAAACCCGCTGGCGATGAGCGTGCCTTTCTCCCCGCGTGCGGCATTAATCCGAGCGTCTTTCGTGCGTGTCGTGATGAACCAGTTTATTGCTCCGCCGACGAGCAACGGCGCGTTAAGATCCATCGGAATGAACATGCCGAGCGCGAAAGCCAACGCGGGGATGCCCAGCCAATTGAGGATGAGCGCAATCACCGCGCCCGCGCCATAGAGCAGCCACGGAGCACCCGTGCCGGACATCATCGGCTCAATCACTGCAGCCATCGCGTTCGCCTGAGGCGCGACCAACGCGTTATCACCCACGAAACCGTAAGTCTTGTTGAGCAAAATCATCACTCCGCCTACTGTTACGGCACTAACGAGGATGCCGAGAAACTTCCACGTCTCCTGCTTCTGCGGCGTGGTGCCGAGCCAATAACCGATTTTCAGATCGGTGATAAACCCGCCGGCGGTAGACAGTGCCGTGCAGACCACGCCGCCCATAATCAGCGCCGTAACCATGCCCGCAGAGCCTTTCAGACCGATAGCAACCATAATGAGGCTTGCCAAAATCAAGGTCATAAGCGTCATGCCCGACACGGGATTTGTTCCGACGATGGCTATCGCATTCGCCGCAACGGTGGTGAAAAGGAACGAGATGATGCCTATGACGAGTATGCCGACGATGGCATAAAAGAGGTTAAACTCCACCACGCCCGCATAGAAGAATATGAACGTTGCGACGATTGCCGCTATCACGCCGATGACGACAATCTTCATGGGCAGGTCGCGCTGTGTCCGCTCCGTCGCGCCCGTCTGCGTCGCGCTGCCTTTCAGCTCGCGTCCCGCCAGCGACACGGCGCCTTTTATTATGCTCCATTGCTTGATGATGCCTATCAGTCCCGCCATAGCTATGCCGCCGATGCCGATATGCCGCCCGAATGTCTTGAAGATTTCCTCCGGCGACATCGCACTGACCGACCCGACCGACGCAAGGTCGAACGTGGGATTGAGCATGCAGAGCGCTTGGTCGCCCATAAGCGGCATAATCGGCACGAGGATAAACCATACTATCGCACTCCCGGCGCAGATAATCGCGGCATACTTTAAGCCGACAATATAACCAAGTCCCAGAACCGCCGCGGACGTGTTGATACTGAACACGAGCTTGGCTTTGTCCGCCACAAACGTGCCCCAAGCGAAGGCGCGTGTGGAGAACGACTCCGCCCACGTGCCGAAAGTGGCGACGAGAAAATCGTACACGCCGCCGACAATACCCGCTATCAGCAGCGGTTTAGCCTGCTCGCCGCCTTTCTCGCCCGAAACTAATACCTGCGTCGTAGCCGTCGCTTCGGGGAACGGGTACTTGCCGTGCTGCTCCTTGACGAAGAACTTGCGGAAAGGAATAAGGAACAATATGCCGAGCACGCCGCCGAGCAACGACGAGAGGAATACCTGCATGAAATTGACCGTTACGTCGGGGTACTTCGCCTGAATGATATACAGCGCGGGGAGCGTGAAGATTGCGCCGGCGACAACCACGCCCGAACAAGCGCCGATGCTCTGGATGATGACGTTTTCCCCTAATGCGTTTCGCCGCTTCGTAGCCGACGACAGACCCACAGCAATAATAGCTATCGGTATCGCCGCCTCAAACACCTGCCCCACGCGCAAGCCCAAATAAGCCGCCGCGGCAGAGAAAAGCACCGCCATCAACAAGCCCCACACCACCGACCAAACGGTTACCTCGCGCGGCTTGCTCACAGCAGGCATTATCGGAGAGTACTCCTCGCCTTCCTTCAACTCCCGGAACGCGTTCTCCGGCAGCTCGATGTTCGTCTTCTCTTTGCTCATATTTCCTTTTATAATTGGTTCTTTCAATAAATTGTGAATGCTCTTGCAAATATGTCCGCCTCAAAAAAGTTCAAGTACAAAAGTAAACAATTATTTGCATATTCCCCGCCCGTGCCTTAAATTTGCCCTTGCATTTGGCCTCTGCGCCTTGTGCAAGACATATTAGAAAGCGCATTTTCGCTTTATTCTGCTATCGTGAAACTCTGACACTTCACAAACTCGTGCAGGAATAATGGGAAAATTGCTCTTCTTGGTTTGTATTCGCAATTCAATGCGGAATACATCCAAGTGGGGCTGTTCCTTTTCCTTATAGGTACGAGCGGGGAGTCAGAGCCCAACGATAGATAATGAGGTAGGAATGTTGGCCTCACTTTTCTTTTATGCCTTAACGAAACAATTAAAACTATTTCCGCTTCTGCGAGGTCTCAGTAGCAACTAACTAAAAACTATCATTTGCAATGAAGAAAATTTTGATGTTGATTGCAATCATTGCTTGTTCTTCGGTCGCTGTGGCGCAGGAGAAAAAGGAGGTTACGATTAAGGCCGGCACGATTGTATCGCTCGAAGCCGTCAATACTGTCAGGGCATCTCAGGCACATGTCGGGCAAACGATTGAATTCCGTGTTACGAGGGATGTCCTTGCCGACGGAGAGGTTGCCATACCGAGCGGCACTTTGGCAAAAGGCACGGTATTCGAAGCTCAATGCAATTCGTGGTTTGGAACGAAAGGGCGGCTCGGCATTAAATTGCGCAACCTTATCACTGCCAACGGCGATGTGCTTTATCTCACCGGTTCCGACGTTTATATTACCGGAAAGAACCGCACGCCGCTATCGGTTGTAACAACCATCTTCGTATGGCCTTGCTGCTTCATTCACGGGTCAAGGGCTGAAATGCCGGCCGGCTACGAGGTTGATGGAGAATTAGCAAGTACGGTAACCATTACGCTTTGATGTTATCGTAGATTGAACGTTAACGCTATTACGAAGCGACGGGGCGTGCCGGGCAGGGGTGCGCTCTGTTTTTTATGTACCGGAAAAGCAGTTAAACAATCCGGGGCTCTTTCTCTTCTTGATTCAGTCGGGCGAAGGTTATTTTTGCAAGAAGCGGGAGAGGATGGTGTAGGCTTGGCGGAGTTTGGGGAGGGGGTTGCGGAGCCTGTCGAACTGCGCGCAGAGGATTACCACGAGTACGGCGACGCCGAACACGACAGCCCACCCGTAGAGCCCTTGCAGTGCGGAGAGAAGCGCCTGCGACGGCACCTACGAGTACCTCAAATCGTTAGGGTTGGAGGAGATATAGCCCCGAACACTCTCCGGCGTGCATCGCGGGCGGGCGCGAAAGTTTTTTATTTTGCGGAAAATGTGTTGCAATGTTCGCGAAAAAGGTTACTTTTGTTAAAACGTTTTGTGTAACACTAAGCTGCAAAAAGCATGGACAACGAGAAAAAGGCGGGGCTGACGTACAGACGATACGTCGTGCCGTTCCTGCTCATCACCGTTTTGTTTTTCCTCTGGGGCTTCGCGCGCGCCATCCTCGACGTGCTGAACAAGCATTTCCAAGATTCGTTCCACATCTCCATCGCGCAGTCGGCGTTTGTGCAGGTAACGACTTACCTCGCGTACTTCCTCATGGCACTGCCCGCGGGAATGTTCATCAACCGTTTCGGCTACCGCAAAGGCGTCGTGTTCGGCCTCGCGCTATTCGGCATCGGCGCGCTGCTGTTCATCCCCGGCGCATCGTTCTCGGGACAAATAATGTTCTTTGCCTTCCTCGTGGCGCTGTTTATCTTAGGTTCGGGCTTAACCTTCCTCGAGACGGCCGCCAACCCTTACGCCACCGAGCTGGGGCCAGCGGCAACGGCCACATCGCGCCTTAACCTGTCGCAGACATTCAACGGCCTCGGCTCGTGCCTTGCTCCGGCGGTGGTCGGCGGCTATCTCTTCCGCGGCGGCGACGTCGTTTATCCTTACCTCATTTTGGGCATAACAGTTTTAATCATCGCCCTTGTTTTCTCGCGCGTGCAACTGCCTGAAATTAAGCACAATAGCGCTGGCGAAGAGCCCGACAACATCCGCAGCGGCCGCATGCGCAAGGTATGGCGCCACAAGATATTCGTCTTCGGCCTCATCGCGCTGCTTGTCTACGAAATCGCGGAAATCAGCATCAACTCCTATTTCATCAATTTCACCACCATGCCGCACATCATCGACGGCGAAATCCGGGCAGGGCTGATGAGCCCCGTCAGAGCGTCCGTATGGCTCTCGGCGGCACTACTGCTGTTCATGCTCGGACGGTTCATCGGCAGCATCGTCATGACCTTCGTAAAGGCCGAGCGCGTGCTGTTGGTCTGCGCACTGTGCTGCATCATCTGCATCGGCACAATCTTCCTCGGACCAAGCAACACGGCCGTCTACGCGCTCATGGGCAACTATCTTTTCGAAGCGATAATGTTCCCCACAATCTTCTCGCTCGCGTTGCGCGGTATGGGCGGACTGACGAAAACGGCCTCGAGCATTCTCATGATGACACCCGTCGGCGGCTGCTTCTTCCTCCTGACAGGTTACATCGCCGAAGCCCACATGCTCCTGCCCTTTGTCGTGCCTTTCATGGCTTACATCGTCATCTTCCTCTTTGCCTACACTGTCCTCTGCCGTAAGGGTCTCGCCAATGTTACCGGGGAATGAGGGCTAAGCCGAGACAAAAGGTTGAATGGTTTTTGAAACGAACCGAATAAGCTGAAACGAACCGAACAACTAAGGCTGCTGTAGCCGACCGCTTAATTGAGTTGGGGTTATAGTAGCAACTAAGATAAAATTTTTTCAACCGCAAACTCCGCTCGCGAGCGCAAGGTTTAAAATGTTTAATCAGTAGCTGCGGGCGATAATGACGCGGCACGTCGAGGGTTTGCCGCTCACCATATCCTTGCCGGGCGTCTGCTCGCAGGCGAAGGGCACGCAGCGTATCGTGGCTTGCGTCTCCTCTTTGATTTTTGCCTCGGTCTGTGCCGTGCCGTCCCACGGACAAAGGAAGAAGCCGCCGTCCTTAATACGCTCTTTGAACTCGCTATAATTGTCGCATTCGTAGATACGCGCGTCGCGGAAAGCCTTCGCCTTGTTGTAAATGTTTTGCTGAATGTCGCCGAGCAGGTTCTCCACTCTTTCGGCTATGCCGTCGAAGGATACCGTCTCTTTCTCGAGCGTGTCGCGCCGCATAATCTCCACAGTGTTGTTCTCAAGGTCGCGCCCGCCCATAACGAGCCGCACCGGCACGCCTTTCAGTTCGTAGTCGGCGAACTTGAAGCCGGGACGCTTGTTGTCCGCGTCGTCGTATTTCACGCTGATGCCCTTCGCCCGCAGACAGTCGATCACCGGCTGCATCTTCTCTGCAATAAGCCCCGCCTGCGCCGGTTTGCCGATGGGGATGATTACTACTTGCAAGGGAGCGAGGCGCGGCGGCAGCACTAGTCCGTTGTCGTCGGAGTGCGTCATTATCAGTGCGCCGATGAGCCGCGTGGACACGCCCCACGACGTTGCCCAGACGTATTCTTCTTTGTTCTCTTTGTTGAGGAACGTTACGCCGAACGCTCGTGCGAAGTTCTGCCCGAGGAAATGGCTCGTGCCGCTCTGCAGCGCCTTGCCGTCCTGCATCATCGCCTCTATTGTGTAGGTGTCAAGCGCGCCGGCGAAGCGCTCCGTCTCGCTCTTGACGCCCTGCACGACGGGCACCGCCATCCATTCCTCGGCGAACTGCGCGTAGACTTTCAGCATCCGCTGCGCCTCGGCTTCGGCTTCTTCGCGCGTGGCGTGCGCGGTGTGCCCCTCTTGCCAGAGGAACTCCGACGTGCGCAGGAACGGCCGGGTGCGCATCTCCCAGCGCATCACGTTACACCACTGGTTGCACATCAGCGGCAGGTCGCGCCACGAGTGAATCCAGTTCTTATATGTGTTCCAAATAATCGTCTCCGACGTGGGGCGGATGATAAGCTCCTCCTCGAGCTTCGCCTCCGGGTCGACCACCACGCCGTCATGCGCATCGTTGGTCTTCAGGCGGTAGTGCGTTACTACGGCGCACTCCTTCGCGAAGCCCTCCACATGCTCCGCCTCGCGGGAGAGGAACGACTTGGGGATGAGCAACGGGAAATACGCGTTCACCGCGCCTGTCGCCTTAAACATAAGGTCGAGCTGCCGCTGCATCTTCTCCCAGATGGCGTAGCCGTAGGGCTTGATGACCATGCAACCGCGCACGGCACTCTGTTCCGCGAGGTCGGCTTTCACTACGAGGTCGTTGTACCACTGACTATAGTTTTCGCTCCGCTTCGTGAGCTCTTTCAGTTCTGCTGCCATATCTGCGTTAATCTTTGTTTACTTTTCCGAGGGGCAAAGGTAGTGAAAAGCGGCGTTAAACCTGCGCGCCTCGGGCATTATTTCTCGCCGGACAGCCCTTCTAATTCGGCTTTCATCTCGGAGATCTCTATCGTGGCGAAAGCGATGTTGCCGGCGGGGTCGATGAGGTAGAACGTGGGGATCCACTTGATGTTGTACGCCGCGGCTATCTCGTTCTCTTTCCACGCCGTGAGCCGGCTATACTGAATCCACGGCAGAGAGTTTTCGGCAATGTAATTCCTCCACGCGGCCTCGTCGGTGTCAAACGAGATGCCAACAAATAGCAGGCTGTCCGACGCATACGCGGCATACATCTCTTTCATGTCCGCCGTCACTTTCCTGCAATCGGGGCACCACGACGCCCAGAACTCAATCACGACGTAGCGTCCGCGCAGGGAGGAGAGCGTCAGTCCGCCGGGACAGTCGGCAGTGTACATCGTTATCTCCGGCGCCGCCGTGCCTAAGGGCAGGAATGTGGCGGCTACTTCGTCGTCGGCCGCGCATACCGTGAGGATGAACAGCAGCGAGCAGGTTGTCATTAGCTTTTTCATAAAGGTTAAGATTATTGTTTTATTGTATATTTCAATTTAAATACCGCTCCATAAAGTCTAAAAGTTCGTCGCGGCCGGTGCGTTTCTCCGCCGAGGTGATGAAGAATGGCGGCAGCTCCTCCCACGTGTCTTCCAACCGTCTCATCCACGCCTCGGCGTTCTGCCGCGCTCTCGCGGGGCTCAGCTTGTCGGCTTTGGTGAAGACAATCGCGAAGGGTACGCCCTTTTCCCCGAGCCAATCGACGAACTCGCGGTCGATCTTCTGCTGCTCGTGGCGGATGTCAATCAGTACGAAAAGGCAAATGAGCGTGTCCCTTTTGAGGATGTAATTCGCAATCATCCGCTCCAACTGCGCCTGCACGGCCTTCGAGCGTTTGGCAAAACCGTAGCCCGGCAGGTCGACAAGGAACCATAAGTCGTTGATAATGAAATGGTTAATCAGCAGCGTCTTGCCCGGTGTGGACGAGGTTTTTGCCAACCCTTTGCGGCCGCACAGCATGTTGATGAGCGACGATTTGCCCACGTTGCTGCGCCCGATGAACGCATATTCCGGCAAGCCCGCGGCGGGACAGCTCTCCACCGCCGGCGACGACACTACGAATTCCGCACTCTTAATCATCATGGGTTACTTTTTATCATTGTAATCCGTCCATCCGAGCCAACCGGTGGCAAGTTCAACGACGTCGAAGCCCTCGCCGGCAAGCAGTTTCGCGGCGGTTTTGCTGCGCCTGCCCGAGCGGCAATAGAGCGCTATCGTGCGGTCTTTCGGCAGCTGCTTTTCAGCTTCGGAAAGGAAATCATCCTGCAAAACATCAATCAAAATTGCGCCGTCGATGTGCCCCGCAGCGTACTCCTCCGCCGTCCTGACATCGAGCCGCACGACGGTCGTGTCCGCGATAATTTCCGCGAACTCCTCCGCATTGACAGAACGAAACGCAGCCGAGCCTTGCCCTTTGCAGCCGCACAGCGCGCACAGCCATGTGAAAATCGACATAAAAATCAGCCTCCTCAATTTCATAACGCCGCAAAGGTAGGCAAATTAGGGCGAAAAAAGCAATTAGGGTTTCAGGTTTAACCTCACAATATCAACCTTATAACCTTATAACCTTACAACCTTATAATCTCCTAATTGTTAAAAATGCGCCGGCAACGTTGCGATTAATAAAATTTAATAAATTTCACGGGGGGGAGAGTTAAAAAGCGCTATATTTGCAAACACAGCCGCGCTAAAGTCTCCAACTGCCTTGACGACGCGGACGATAAATCACAATTTACAATTATGAAGTATTTACCCGACAAACAACTGCTGCTCGCTGCCATGGCGTGCTTGTGCGTTATGCCCGCTGCGGCCGACGATGACAGTTCGAGCTACATCACGACGTGCGATTTCCAGACGCCTCAGTTTTCTTTCAACTACGATACGACTGGTGAGAACGGCGAGACCACAACGGTAGAAGGCCACGCCCGCCTTTATTGCAACTACCTCTACGAGACCGACGGCGAGGGCAACGCCACTTCGACCCCGCAAACCATTGAAATAGAGGGTGTTAGCTATCAAGCTGTTGAAATCACTTACGTCGGCATGCGCGCAAGCGACCAGAGCAGATACTGGTCGGAATACTCGGGCGTCATCAAGATCCCGGCATTCGTTACGAACAGCGAGGATGCGGACAGCGACAACGCCACGAAGTATTGCGTTACGCGCATCGGCGACCACGCGTTCGATTTGAACGATATGACAAACGAGATCACCGCGATCTTGTACGACGACACAAACTATATCACATCCATCGGCGACTATGCTTTCCGCGGCGTGCAAATCAGTTCGATAACCATCCCGAGCGGAGTAACAACCATCGGCGACTACGCGTATTACGGTTGCGGGTTGACAAGCTCACTCACGATTCCGGCAAGCGTAACAAGCATCGGCGATTATGCCTTTGCAGGCACGGGCATCACCACGTTCGACATCCCGAGTACGCTAACCGAAATAGGCACGCTCGCATTGGCCTCGTCCGCAGTAACAAGCATCACTGTCAGCGGCGACAACCCGAATTATTGTTCCATCGACGGCGTGATGTTCTCGAAGGACAAATCGACGGTGGTTTATTACCCCAACGCCAACACCGCCACATCCTACGACATACCCTCCAACGACGGCGTAACAACGAAGGTGGGCGACTACGCGTTTTACCAAGCGGCAAAGCTCCAAACCATCAATATCGGCAGCGACATAACGGCAATTGGCGACTATGCTTTCTACAATTCCGGCCTTACCTCGCTCACGCTGCCGGGCAATGTAACGACAATCGGCGATCGTTCGTTCGCCAACTGCTCCTCGCTGGCCTCAATCACCTTTAACGAAGGCCTGACAAGCACGGGTGAATACGCCTTTGCCAGTTGCACCAAACTTACTTCTGTCGAATCGTTCCCGTCCACGCTGAAAACCATTAGCGACAGAGCATTTATGAGTTGCAGCGCGCTCACAACGGTAACAATCCCGAGTACTATTGAGACTATCGGGCAAGAAAGTTTTGGGATGTGCTCAAACCTCGCAAACTTAACGCTGAACGATGGCTTGAAGACTATCGGCGGAAACGCTTTTGAATGGTGCAGCAAACTTGAAACCATAACATTTCCCGAATCGCTCGAAACTATCGGTGCCGGCTCGTTTGACTGGGCGGGGCTCACGGAGATAACCGTTCCCGACGCCGTAACGTATATTGGCAGCGTGGCGTTCGGCTTTTGCGAGAGCCTCGAAAAGGTAACCATCGGCAAGGGGCTGAAAGAAATTTACAACGAAGCATTTGAAGGCTGCTCCAAGCTGAAAACGATGTTCTACAACGCAACAAACTGCACGATTGCCGAGCATTTTCGCGGTGCGGCATATATGCCTGTAACCGAGTATAACCCGACCGCCTACTACTACATCAGCGACAACACCGTCTTCGAATCCAACAGCAGCCTCGAAACAGTGGTAATTGGCGAAAACGTGGAGAGCATTCCCGGCAACCTCTTCCTTGGCTGCACGGCCATCAAAACGATTTATTCGCTCAACACCGCCGCGCCGGTGTGCCTGCCCGACACCACTTACAATTCCAGTAGCGAGACCGGCGAATTTACCATAAACCAAACCGGCTACTTCCTCGAC
>JAJPYN010000004.1 GCA_021204905.1 Prevotella sp. | reverse complement strand
GAATGCATAACTACCTATGCTTGTAACTCCACTCGGTATCTCAATTGAGGTAAGGCTCGAACAATAAAAGAATGCAGAACTTCCTATACTTGTAACACTACTTGGTATCTCAATTGAAGTAAGGCTCGAACAATAAAAGAATGCACCACCTCCTATACTCGTAACACTGCTCGGTATCTCAATTGAAGTAAGGCTCTCACAATAATAGAATGCATCACTTCCTATACTTGTAACGCTGCTCGGGATCTCAACTGAGGTAAGGCTCGAAACACTGAATGCCGACTCGCCTATACTTGTAACAAGATAGGTAGTGTTGTCATACTTCACGGTTGAGGGAATTACGACATCACCTGAATACTCATAATTGCCTAAACCCGTTACCTCCACAGTTCGGTCAGTTGATGAGGTGATGTTGTAGTAAATGGTTACGCCGTCATCATTATCTGCGGAGAAGTCATACGCAAAGGAGGACGAAGGCAATGACGAGAGGAGCAACGAGATGAACATCGCTTTGAGCAAAGATGTTTTCTTCATAATTGTTTATTGTTAAAGTTCCGTTGCCCTTGTTGACCCGGCAGGGGCGGTTTCAGTTTTGTTTCGGTGAAGGCATAAAAGAAAAGTGAGGTCAACATTCCTGCCTTAATATAAGTGTTGGGTTCGGACTCCCGGTAATATCTATAAGGAAAAAGGAACAACCCCACTTGGCGTATTCTGCATAGAAATGCACGAATACAATCCAAGGAGCCTCTTTCTCTTTATCCCGATACTACTTGTTTGTGAAGTGTCCGATTTCACACTTATGGAATAAAGCGAAAATGCGCTTTTGCCAATATGTCTTATGTCTCGGACATGCAAATGTCGCGAAACGTAAGGCAAAGTTATGAAAAATCTGGAAAAGTCAAATAAATCTCTATATTTTACTTTTTCTCTTAAAATATTAGGAATGTACGATGTCTGCGATCCTAACAACAAGAATACCCTTACATCGCACATTCTCCATTGAACAGACTCATAAAACCCGGTACGTTCTTATAGTCGTATACTTGAAATATCTTTGCCAGCGATTGTAAAAAGTGCAATACGCATATGAAATATGGCATTCAAAGGCAAACATATATATATCGTCACAATTCTTTTATCCTATTATTCAAATCTTTGAGATTGTTTACCAGTTCATCGAATGAAACAGATTCGCCATATATCATGTTCAAACGCATAATCTCATAGTCTGATCTCCATTGTTCTATAATAGAAGCAGGTGGAACAATATTAAGCGTGTTCGGATAGAGAGTGTCATAGTTAAAACCGCGTAACCTGATGAAAGTGCGGCGATGTTCCACTACTTGGCGGTAGAGTTGTTCATCGCGGAGAGCCATCTCTGCAATAGGTGTTTTCAGCATCTGACCAATGTCATACATGTGTCTTGACATGCGTTCCACACGTATTAAATCTTTTGGTTTGGCAAACTCTTCATGTAGCAGGAATATCTTTTCAAGGAATGTACGCTCGGGAAGAACGGCATGTACCATAAACCCGGGTTCCGCAAAAGGTGCTTTCGGATAGACACTATCAATCATAGAACAGATTTCGACATCACTCACAGGCTCGCTCATTGACCTGCCGCTAACCTCAACTTTCACCTTGGGAAGTATATACAATCCGGTCTGGCCGGCGATGGAGACTGTCAGGGCTGAATCGTAATTTATGTTGATAATCTCCGGGTCGGTGGTAGTAACAGGCGTTATATCGACATCTATTTTGAACCTATCGCGTGATATGCCGTCTTTCTCCAATTGTCCCGCTAAATCATATTGCATTTTCTCTCTTACAAAAGAACATGCGGCACGGCGTAGTTTGTCACTGATTTGTGTTCTTGATAACGAACCGCTGAAACCGAGATATTCCCGGTTAATGCCGATATCAATATCTTCCGAGAAACGTTCTATCAAATGCCAACACTTGCTCAGTGATGTCCCGCCTTTGAAAGACAGATTATTTGCATACGGCAAGCTAAACATTGCACGGAGAACCGCCGTTACCCACCAATCCTTTTCTATGACTTCTCGTTGCCGTATGTTTAAATCGTTAGAAACACGCGTGAGTATATCCACGCGATCTTCTTGTGATAAATCTATGAATTTCATCGTTGCAATATGGTTTTTATCCATGTCGGAGCAAGCACTATATCGTGTTTGAAGTCTTGCTCAGAGACATGTTCTGTTATCAAACTCTTAATTTGCCCCTTTTGCTCCTCGGTTATTATTTTTTCGCCAATTTCCCGCATGGCAAGCACTGCCAATTGCATCAATTCGGACTGAAAGGCGAAATTGCCCAAATCATTGCTATGGCGGAATGTAATACTTTTCCCCTCACCACATCTGACCTTTCGGGCGGAACCGTCGGTTATGTAAATGATGTTGGTCGGCACTTGTGTTGACAGCCCCAACCTATTAAGTGCATACATCCCCGTGGGGATAATCCGGGCATTATCCCTTTGTGCAATTTTCATGGCAACGTCCTCCAATGCAGGTTCACTCAATGTGCCGTCCCACTTGTCATAGACCGGTACGTAGTATATGCCCTTTGCCAAACGACGTAATTTCCCGTTGCGGTGTATGCGGCTTAACCCTGAACGAACTGCATCAGGAGTACCGCACGTAACGAAATCATCGGGTATAAATACCGTTCCGGGCTTGGCACGTTCCACAATGTCGCATATTGATTTATATGAACTGTTTGCACTCATAAAACAATATTTTGCCACAAAGTTACTTTCTTTTTGTGGCAAAACCTAATCTCGTTTGGAAAATATTTATTTTACATACATTTGTATATGTTCTATACTTTACTCATGGATATCGTAAAAGATATAATATTTAGGGACGTTCAAGCCTATTACAAATGTATTGTGATTTTATGTTCTATTATATATATACCCTCGTTAAACTAAACCGCTTTTTAGGGGGGGGAAAAAGTCAATGTTGCCCTATCTCCGGAATAAGCGATACCGCCTCCTGCTTCTTGCGGTCGAGCACCTTGGCGTATATCTGCGTGGTCGACAGTTCCCTATGGCCCAACAACTTTGAAACGGTGTAAATGTCCGCGCCGAGGTCGAGCATCAGTATCGCAAAAGAATGACGGGCGCAATGAAACGTAAGCTTCTTATGTATTCCGGCATCACAGCACCAACGCTGCAATATCAAATTCGTGTAGACACTATGACCGAAATCGTAGAAGACGGCTTCATCGTCGGCACCGCGCTCGCCCATATACTTCTCCGCTTGAGGGGTGATGTCCAAATATTCCTGTCCGCCCGTCTTCTTCTGCCTGAATATAATCCGCGTGAACTTCCCCTGCTTTTGTACGTCTCCCCACGTAAGCCGCTCAACGTCGCTCTTCCGCAGACCGGTCATGCACGAGAAGAGAAAAGACCGTTTCAGCCAAGGGTGTCTGCATGGAGTGGAATCCAACAGCTTAATTTCCTTCAACGTCAGATATTCGCGCTTCACCTCGGGCTTGGGAAAGGTTTCCACTCCCCGCAGAGGGTTGCGCTGTAAAATCTGCTCGTTGTACGCATGATTTATACAAGCGCGGAAACAAGAGAAGTAAGTCAATTTGGAGTTGGCCGACAATAGCTCTCCTTCCTTATATGAATAGCCCGTGGCGTTGGAATGTATATACTTGTCGGTAGTGTTAAGAAAGTTCTTGAAGCCTTGGACGAACTCGGGCGTAACATCACGGAACGTCGTCTTTTCATCGCAATACAATCTGATATATTTCAAACATCCTCGCCATACCTTATGCGTGCCTTTGTCCGAATTGCGCTCACGTTCTTCATACATGCCTTTATAGTATTCAATAAAAGGTATGTCCAGTCTCCCTTGATCCGCAAACGAATATTCCCCGTTCTGCAACTCTATCTGGCGCTTCGCCCTCACCGCTTGTGCCGTCGCCAACGTCTGGCGGTTTTGCTCGCGCTCGGCAGCCGTCTTCGCGTCTATGAGGTACAGCCTCAAATATTCCTTGTGCCGCTTCCCCCTGCGATAGATGTCGAGGTACAAGCTCTTACAACCGTTTGTCAACGGCTTCTCTCTCAACCTTACCGGTTCTTTTTGACTGACGTTTTTCCTCACCGCTTTGTCCTTTCATCGTTCTTTTTGTCCCCCGTCTGTTTCTTACGACTATCAGCAAAAGCGGAGGACTATTACTTATTACTGACTATTTTCTCTTTTTCCCCATCTGTCATTCGAGGTGCAATCCGGGGACAAAAATAACAAAAAAAACAAACAAAAAGCAGAAATTGAAGTAACAAAGAGAAAATGAAAATTCTTATAAAAGCTTAAAAATCAATGATTTGGAGAATTTCGTTTGCTCTTTGTCCCTTTTTCAACCGCCCTGTTGGTTATGTTACATAAAACTGATTAGCAACAAGTTGTTTCGTCATAGAGGCAGGAGCAGGAATAGATTGCATGCGTTGAAAATCGGCCGGGGGTTTAATCGTTTTTACCGGCATTCACCGGGAGTTACAATCGGGATGTGTGGGAACAAATTGGGAACAAATCAGGCATAATAAAACCGGCTAAGCGTTGATTTTCAAGCACTTAGCCGGCAAAAACGTACCCGGAGCCGGGGTCGAACCGGCACAGGTTTCCCTACCGGTGTTTGAGACCGGCGCGTCTACCGATTCCGCCATCCGGGCGCATAATTATCTTTCAAAGAGCGGTGCAAAGGTATGGTTTCGACGTGTAACAGCCAAATAAAAGGAGGTTTTAATCGCCATTGCCGGGGCGGTTTAGCTCGCGGAAAAGGCTGCGCAGGAGAGGCTATTTAACTCGCGAAAAGGGTGCGGGATTAAAGGCTGTTGAACTCTGCGAGGATGGCGTCGGCGATGGCTTGCATCTCTGTGTCGGGCAGGCGGAGCTTCTCGTGGCCGAAGTTCATGTCGCGCTCGCTTTGCATGGGCACGAGGTGGATGTGCGCGTGGGGCACTTCGAGGCCGAGCACTGCTTGTCCCACTTTGATGCAGGGTATGGCGCGCTTGATGGCTGTTGCGACGCGTTTTGCGAAGAGTTGGAAGGCAGCGAGGGAGTCGTCGTCCATGTCGAAGATGTAATCGATTTCGCGTCGCGGGATGACGAGGGTGTGGCCTTTTGCGACGGGGTTGATGTCGAGGAAGGCGTAGAAATCCTTGCTTTCGGCGCATTTATAGCTTGGCAGTTCGCCGGTTGCGATTTTGCTGAAGATTGTCATAGCTGTTGGTTTTTAAAGCTTTGTTTCAGCCGACAGAGATGGCGTCGACGCGGAGGTTGATGACGGAGCCGTTGGGCAGTTTGATGTGTGCTTCGTCGCCCACTTTTTTGTTGAGCAGGCCTTTGGCTATTGGCGTTTTGATGGAAATCTTGCCTTCGCGCAGGTTAGCCTCGCTTTCGCTGACGATGGTGTAGTTCATTTTCGCGCCGTTGTCGGTGTTGGTTAGTGCCACGCTTGAAAGGATTTGCACGGCGTCGTTGCTCAGTCGCGAGGTGTCGACCACTTTTGCTGTGGCTATTTCCATTTTCATTTGGCAGATGCGCGCTTCGAGGTGTGCTTGCGCCTCTTTTGCGGCGTCGTACTCGGAGTTTTCGCTAAGGTCGCCCTTGTCGCGCGCTTCGGCAATGGCTGCTGAGGCTTTCGGGCGTTCGACGGCTTCCAGTCTGTGAAGTTCGGCCACGAGTTTGTCGTAGCCTTCTTGCGACATGTATCCCATAATTTGCGGTTGTTTAAATTATTGTTTTCTAATTAATTATTTCAATTTCCGGCAGGCGGGGGGCGTTTATCAAAGGATGAAAAAAATAAAGAACTCCGGTGGGTGTTCCGAAATCCTAATCCTGAAATAGTAAGTCTTGTGCCGCCGTGCGCGTGGCCTTGCGGGGAGCGCTTGCGGTTGCAAAGGTAGGAAGAAATTTCTCCTTCGCAAAAAATATTCGCACGTTTTTTATTGCGCGGGCCGAATTGGCTGCGTGTAGATTTATTGTGCGCGGTGCTTTGCCGTTTGCCAAATTTTCGTTTATTTTGCGGCTTGTAAGAGAAGTTGATATGTCAGCGATAGAAATCCGCCGCGTGGCGACAAAGAGGGATCTGGGCCGTTTCATCGACGTGCATTACGATTTGTATTCGGGCAACGCGTATGATGCGCCGAACTTGTTTTTCGACGAGATGAACACGTTGCGCAAGGACAAGAATGCGGCGTTCGATTTCTGCGAGGCGGAGTATTTCATTGCTTACAAGAAGGGCAAGGCTGTGGGGCGCGTTGCGGCAATCATCAACCATAAGGCCAATGCCAAGTGGGGCCGGAAGGACGTGCGGTTCGGTTGGATTGATTTCATCGACGACATTCATGTTTCGCGCGCGCTGCTCGACACCGTGGCGGCGTGGGGCAAATCGAAGGGCATGACGCAGATTGTCGGGCCGCTGGGCTTTACGGACATGGATCCCGAGGGCATGCTCATCGAAGGCTTCAACCAGCTCGGCACGATGGCTACGATTTACAACTACCCTTACTATCCGCAGCACATGGCGCGGCTCGGCGGTTGGACGAAGGACATCGATTATGTTGAATGCAAGTTGATTGTGCCCGTCGGAGTGCCGAAGAAATACGCGCTGGCGGCGGAGGTTGTGGCGCGGCGTTACGGCTTGCGCGTGAAGAAACTGCACAGCCGGAAAGAGGTGTTCAGCGGCGGCTACGGGCAGAAGATTTTCGACCTCATAAACCTTTGTTACAAGGACCTTTACGGTTACAGCGAGTTGTCGCAGCGGCAAATCGACCAATACATCGAGATGTACCTTTCGTTTGTCGATTACAGCATCGTTACGCTCATCGAGGACACCACGCAGGACAACAAGCTTGTCGGCATCGGCATCTCGATCCCGTCGCTGACACGCGCTTTGCAGAAATGCCGTCGGGGCAGGCTGCTGCCGTTCGGGTGGTGGCATGTTTTAAGGGCGATAAAATTTCATAAGACGAAGATTGTGGACCTGCTGCTTGTGGGCATCCACCCCGACTACCAGAAGAAGGGCGCGAACGCGTTGCTTTTCTCCGACCTTATCCCGAGGTATATCAAGTACGGTTGGGAATGGGGCGAGACGCAGGTGGAGATGGAGACCAACCGCGATGTGCAAAGCATGTGGAGCGGGCTGGACTGCACCCATCACAAGCGGCGCCGCTGCTATAAGAAACCGATTGAATAGTTGCGAGGGGTTGTTGCCCGGCGGAGGACTAAGACAAGGTCAGGCAAGCCCGTTCGTTTGCGATAATTCAGGATAAATGGCATCAAATTCAAATCAGGATAAAGAGATTTTCGAGCAGCTGCCCGAATACGGCGACGCCAACATACGCACCCTCTCCGACGTGGAGCATATCCGCATGCGCCCCGGCATGTACATCGGCCGCTTGGGCGACGGGACACTGCCGGAGGACGGCATTTATGTGCTCTTGAAAGAGACGATCGACAATTCCATCGACGAGTTCCGTATGAAAGCGGGCAAGCGAATTGAGGTCGCGATAACCGACGACAGACGTGTAACGGTGCGCGACTACGGCCGTGGCATCCCGCAGGGCAAGCTCGTCGAGGCGGTGAGCAAACTGAACACGGGCGGCAAATACGACTCTAAGGCGTTCAAAAAGTCGGTCGGCATGAACGGCGTGGGCGTCAAGGCGGTCAATTTCCTGTCGTCGCGCTTCGAGGTGAGGTCGTATCGCGACGGGCAGGTGCGTACCGTAGTGTTCGAGAAAGGTATCCTGCAGAGCGACACAACTTTAGCGACGACGGACAAGACGGGCACGTTCATCGCCTTCGAGCCCGACAGCAGCCTGTTCCACAATTACGCCTTCCAAGCCGAGATCGTGGAGACGATGCTGCGAAACTACACCTATCTCAACTCGGGCCTTACCATCACATACAACGGACATCCCATCATCTCGCGCAACGGCTTGGAAGACCTCCTGCGCGACGCGATGACCGCCGAACCGTTATACCCCATTGTACATCTCAAAGGTGAAGATATTGAGATTGCATTCACCCACACCAACCAATACGGAGAGGAGTACCACTCGTTTGTCAACGGTCAACACACCACGCAGGGCGGCACACATCAGAGCGCGTTCAAGGAGCATATAGCCCGCACCATCAAGGAACATTTTAACAAATACGAGCCCGGAGACATCCGCAACGGTATTGTCGCGGCAATCGCCATCAACGTGGAGGAGCCGATATTCGAGAGCCAGACGAAGATTAAACTCGGGAGCCTGACGATGAGCCCCGGAGGAGAGGGCATCAACAAGTTTGTGAGCGACTTCATCAAACGCGAGGTGGACAACTATCTCTACCGACATCCCGACATGGCGGAGGCGCTGGAGAACAAAATCAAAGCGAGCGAGCGGGAGCGGAAGGCCATAGCGGGCGTAACGAAATTGGCACGCGAGCGGGCGAAGAAAGCCGACATGCACAACAAGAAACTCCGCGATTGCCGCATACACTACTCCGACGTGAAGAACCCCCGCAAGGAGGAGTCGTGCATCTTCATCACAGAGGGCGACTCGGCTTCCGGCTCCATCACCAAGAGCCGCGACGTCAACACGCAAGCCGTCTTCTCCCTGCGCGGCAAACCGCTCAACTCGTTCGGGCTGACAAAACGCGTGGTCTACGAGAACGAGGAGTTTAATCTGCTGCAAGCCGCACTCGACATTGAGGACGGTCTCGACACGCTCAGATACAACAAAGTCATAATCGCGACTGATGCCGATGTTGACGGCATGCACATCCGTCTGCTGGCTATCACGTTCTTCCTGCAATTCTTTCCCGACCTGATAAAGAAAGGGCACGTCTACGTGTTGCAGACTCCGCTGTTCCGCGTGCGCAACCGCCGGGCGAAGATAAAGGACAAGAAAGTCATTAAAGCCGAAGACGAGAAGCTGTCGGAACGCGGCGAGAAGGCTAAGGATTTTATTACGAGATACTGTTATAGCGAGGAAGAGCGGCAGGAGGCGATACGGTCGCTGGCGCCCGATGCGGAGATAACGCGGTTCAAAGGTTTGGGCGAGATCTCCCCAGAGGAGTTCTCCGGCTTCATCGGACCCGACATCCGGCTGGAGCAGGTAACGCTCCACAAGACCGACCAAGTGGCACAACTGCTGGAATTCTATATGGGCAAGAACACCATGGAGCGGCAGAAATTTATCATAGACAACCTTGTCGTGGAGGAAGACCTTATCGAAGAGGACAAAATAACCGTAGAATAAAATGCGCAAAACAATATTTCTTATCTTATCGTTGTCGGTATCGCTGTGCGCCGCAGCACAAAAACTCACTTTTAACACCGGCGCCATCGGCAAATTGCAGGTGGCCGAAGCTGCGGTGAAAAGCCTTTATGTCGATTCCGTCGACGAAGAAAAACTTGTGGAGGATGCCATACGCGGCATGCTCAAAGAGCTCGACCCGCACTCCTCCTACACCACCGCGAAGGAGACAAAGAGCTTCACCGAGCCGCTGCAAGGCTCCTTTGAGGGCATCGGAGTGCAGTTCAACATGGCGCAGGACACGCTTCTCGTCATACAGACGGTGTCCGACGGTCCCTCGGAAAAGGCGGGCATCCTCGCCGGCGACCGTATTGTGAGCGTCAACGACACTGCCATTGCCGGCGTGAAAATGAGCCGCGAGGACATCATGAGCCGTCTGCGCGGCAAGAAAGGCACCACGGTAGACCTGAAGATAGTGCGGCGCGGGATTGCCGACACCCTCACTTTCAAGGTGAAGCGGGATAAGATTCCCGTTACCACAGTGGACGCGGCGTATATGATAACCCCGCGTATCGGCTACGTCCGGCTCGGCAGCTTCGGCATGACCACCTACGACGAGTTCATTCAATGCGTGGATTCCTTGCGGCAGCACGGCATGAAAGACCTCATCATCGACCTGCAGGAGAACGGCGGCGGCTTCCTGCAAAGCGCGGTGCAGATAGCCAACGAGTTCCTCGACAAGGACGCGCTGATAGTCTATACCGAAGGGCGCACCACGCCGCGACAGGATTTCTGCGCCGACGGCAAGGGACGTCTGCGCGACGGGAAAGTCGCCGTGCTGGTCAACGAATATTCCGCCTCGGCAGCCGAGATATTGTCCGGCGCGCTGCAAGACCAGGACCGCGGCGTGATAGTAGGGCGACGCTCGTTCGGCAAGGGCCTGGTACAGAGGCCGATAGAGTTTGATGACGGTTCGATGATACGTCTCACCGTGGCGCACTACTACACCCCTTCGGGACGCTGCATACAGAAGCCTTACGAGAAAGGCGACGCGGAGGACTACGGTCAGGACATAGAGAAGCGGTTCCGCCACGGCGAGTTGTACAGCGCCGACAGTATTCATTTCGCCGACTCGCTGAAATATCAGACTTTGGTAGAACACCGCACGGTGTATGGCGGCGGCGGCATCATGCCCGACTGTTTCGTGCCGCTCGACACGACGCAGTACACGTCTTACCATCGTCAACTTGCGGCACGGGGGCTCGTCATCAACGCTTCGCTGAAATATACCGACGAGAATCGGAAAGCGTTAAAGGCGGAATACCGGGACGCGGACGACTTCGAGGCACGCTTCACGGTGCCCGCAAGCATGCTTGACAATATCTTCGCCGATGCCGACACGATGAAAGTGACACCCCGCGACGATGCTGAACGTGAGGCGACTATCCCGATGTTGTCGCTGCAACTCAAGGCGCTCATCGCCCGCGACCTGTGGGATATGACTGCGTATTTCAAGATATTGAACACCGCGAGCCGTGTCGTCGAGTGTGCGCTGGACGTCTTGGAGGGACGAAAAGAGTGATGGGCGACGAGGCATTCTATACCGACCGTCTTGAGCAACACGACATCAAGCCGACCGCCACGCGTCTGCTGGTGCTCCGGCAGTTGTTTCGCGGCGACGAGATGGTATCATTGCCCGACCTCGAACGTTACCTGCCGACCGTAGACAAGTCGACTATCTCGCGCACGCTGTCGCTCTTCCTCTCGCAAGGACTTATCCATGCGGTCGACGACGGCTCGGGCGCAACGAAATACGCACTATGCGCCGATAGCGACCAAACCGCGTTTCGCGACGGGCATATCCATTTCTATTGCAGCCGTTGCAAACGCACGTTCTGCCTGAAACAGATACACACGCCCGCCGTCAGGTTGCCCGCCGGGTTCGCCGCGCAAAGCATCAGTTACGTCGTAAAGGGACTTTGTCCGCAATGCAACAATAAGAATGAGAGACGAATTTGACATACACGACCGGAGCACCGCTGCGGACAAGGACTTCGAGACGGCGCTTCGTCCGTTGCGCTTCGACGATTTTAGCGGGCAGAAACAGCTCGTCAGCAACCTCCGCGTCTTTGTCGAGGCGGCTAAATACCGCGGCGAGCCCCTCGACCATACCCTGCTCCACGGCCCGCCGGGCTTGGGCAAGACGACGCTCTCGGCAATCATTGCCAACGAGTTAGGGGTGGGAATGAAGATCACGAGCGGACCTGTACTCGACAAGCCGGGCGACTTGGCGGGCATCCTAACATCCCTTGAGACCAACGACGTGCTGTTTATCGACGAGATACACCGGCTGAATCCCGTCGTCGAAGAGTACCTCTATTCCGCTATGGAGGACTATCGCATCGACATAATGATAGACAAAGGTCCGTCGGCACGCAGCATCCAGATTGACCTCAACCCGTTCACGCTCGTCGGCGCCACTACTCGCAGCGGCATGCTGACCGCCCCGTTGCGCGCGCGTTTCGGCATCAACATGCACCTCGAATATTACGAACCGGCAACCCTGAAGACCATTATCCACCGCTCGGCAAAGATAATGGGCGTGGCGATTGACGACGATGCGGCCGGCGAAATCAGCCGTCGCTCGCGCGGTACGCCCCGTATTGCCAACGCCCTCCTGCGGCGCGTGCGCGACTTCGCACAGGTGAAGGGCAACGGAAAGATTGACTTCAAGATTGCCAACGTGGCGCTCACGGCACTCAACATCGACAGTTACGGTCTCGACGAGATAGACAACAAGATCCTGCTGAGTATCATCGACAAGTTCTCCGGCGGTCCTGTCGGCATCACAACCATTGCCACAGCCATCGGCGAAGATAGCGGGACGATAGAAGAAGTGTACGAGCCGTTCCTCATAATGGAGGGTTTCATCAAACGCACGCCGCGCGGACGGGTGGCGACGGAGCTGGCTTTCAAGCACTTCGGACGCAACATCAATAATGCCAATGCCAATGAACCGACACTCTTCGCGTAAGGCGGTGTTCGCCGGCAGTTTCGATCCGTTCCACCCGGGACACGCCAATATCGTCGATAGAGCGTTGGAGCTGTTCGACGAAATCGTCATCGGCGTGAGCATAAACGAGGAAAAGACGTATGCCGCCACGTTGGAGGAGCGAGTGGAAAGCATACGGCGGATTTACCGCGACGAAAAGAGAGTAACCGTCGAAGCCAATCACGGTCTGACCGCAGACTTCGCCCGCGAACTGGGCGCACAGTGTATCATCAAAGGGGCACGTAACGCGGAGGACTTTCTCTACGAACAAATGCAGGCGCGTTGGAACCGCGAACACGGCGGCATCGACACGCTCCTGTTCTTCGCCGACAAGGATTTTGAAGAATTGACAAGCACCGGTTTAAGGGCGAAGGCTAATATTCAGTCGGAAGAATGATCACATATAATGCCGAAGGTGTAAAATTCCCAGACATCAAGAAACGTGCGACGACGGCGTGGCTGCGCCGCGTGGCAGAGAGCTATGGCAAACGCATCGGCGACGCGGGCTATCTTTTCTGCGACGACAACAAGATCCTTGAGGTCAACCGCGAGTATCTCCGGCACGATTACTACACGGATATCATCACCTTCGACTATTCCGACGGCGACACGATAAACGGCGACATAGTCATCTCGCTCGACACTGTCAGGAGCAATGCCGAGCTGTTCAGCCGACCTTACGACGAGGAGTTGCACCGCGTCATCGTGCACGGCATACTCCATCTCTGCGGCTTGAACGACAAGCGTCCGGGCGAGAGGGAGCTGATGGAGGCGGCGGAGAACAAAGCATTAGCTATGAGATGAAAGACACGACGACGATGCTTCACTGCGCAAAAACGGGCTTACTCCTTATTATATTACTGCTGTCGGGGACGCAAAACGCTTTTCCACAGATAGAACTCCTGCGCGGGCAGAAGCTGAAAAAATGGGACATACCCGCGGCGAACTACAGCGGCATCACGCCCCTCGGCGACAATCGCTATGCCGTAGTGAGCGACAAGCAGGACACGGACGGGTTTTATGAGTTCCGTATCGTGCAGAACGAGACGACGGGACGCGTGGAGAACGTGGAACTGATTGCCTTTCACGGAAATACGAACCCGAGCCGCGATGCCGAGGGCATAGCCTTCTTCCCCGACAGCAACACGGTGTTTATCTCCGCCGAAGACGACCAGGCGATAATCGAATACACGCTCGACGGACAGCAGACGGGCAGGTCGCTGGCAGTGCCGGAGGAGTTTTCGCTAAACAACATTTACGGCAACTACGGGTTTGAAGCGCTCTGTTACTCCCGTGCCGACTCCCTTTTCCTGACGTGTACGGAAAATTCTCTGCGCTCCGACGGTATGTTGCCTACGGTCAAAAGTCCCGTCCCGGCGCGGCTCAGGCTGCAGTCTTTCGACATGAATCTTCTTCCCGTGCGGCAGTATTTCTATCAAACCGACGTGCCGAAACCCGGCAAGCTGCACCGGAAAATCGTGGCGGGCGTGCCGGAAATCCTTGCCCTTGACGACGGCAGACTGCTCGTCTTGGAGCGCGAGGTGATGGCGACAAGGAACAATATCGGCGACCGCGTCGACAGCCGCATTTACCTTTTCTCGCCCGAAGACAGCACCAAGACGCTGCAAGCTCAGTGGTCCACGCGCCTCAATCTCACGCGCCGGAACCTCGCCAACTACGAAGGGATGTGCTTCGGAGCCAAGCTGAAAGACGGCAGACAAACCATACTCTTCATCTCCGACGCGCAGAACGGTGCCGGCAACGCCGTGTTCCGGCTGAAAGACTACATACGCGTGGGCATCCTCGACGACAATGCGCTTATTTTAAATTCTTCGTCGGAAAATAATGAAAACGAAGCCTCCGCCGCAACGGTTTATATCCCGAAATCAGAGCGCATACTGACCAACCGGTGGGTGCAGACGGCGGCAATCAGCGCGCCGCTCATTGTGGCGGGACTGCTCGTGAAAGGGCCCGACAAGCATTTCCGCTCGCTGCGCAACGACTACACGCCGCACTATAAGGCATCGTTCGACGACTATCTGCAATACTCGCCGCTCGTGGTGTCCTACATCCTGAAATTCGCGGGCGTCGAAGGGCGCAGCACTTGGGGCAAACGGCTTACGGCAAACGTCATCTCTTTCGGCGTGGTAAATCTGCTTTCAAACGGTCTGAAGATAGCGTGCAACGTGGAGCGGCCCGACGGCAGCAACCGCCATAGCATGCCCTCCACCCACACCGCCGGCGCGTTCATGGCCGCGACAATGCTCTATAAGGAATACGGCGACCTGAGTCCGTGGGTGGGCTACTCGGCGTACACCGTCGCCACGGCAACAGGCGTGATGAGGATGATGCACAATAAACATTGGTTGAGCGACATCCTTGTCGGCGCGGGCATAGGCATCGCCGGCGCGGAGTTTGCCTGTTGGCTCTCCGACAAAATTTTCCCGTCGCACGCAAAGAGCTACGACGCAAGCCGCTATGTCATCACCGCCGACAGCAGCCGCCCGCATTTCGTCGAGACCTTCGCCGGATTCTACGTGCCTTTAAAGCATTTCAGTCCGGCATCGAACCCGTCGCTGCGGTCGGAGAACGGTGCGGTGGCGGGCATCAACGGCGCATATTTCTTCAACCGTTTTGTCGGCATCGGCGGACAGGCATCCATCGCGGACATCACTTACAACGACGAGAGCGAGACCTTGCCCGATGCCACCTCGCGCTTTTATTCGCTTAATGCCGGTTGCTACTTCGCCTGCCCGCTTCACCCGCGCATAGCTCTCGGCGCAAGACTTCTGGCGGGTTTTTCGCATTATCCGCGCAACAAAAGCAACATCCTCGACAGCGGCAGAAACGGCGGACTGAGCGCTATGGCCGGCGTGAACATCAGCTACCGCGCCAAACCGCACTTCGCGTTTAAGGCCGGCATCGATTACGCCGCGCTGCCCTCGCCCGTGCGCCGCCCCGCCACCCTGCACACGCTGCTCTTTTCCGGTGCCGCCGCCATACGTTTCTGACCGCCGCGGCAACGAAGAAATATCGCGAAAAGTTTTCCGTGCCGAAGGATTTTCCTACCTTTGTATAACGCAAAACAAGCAACCTGAATTCCGATTATGAACCTTACAGAACGCTTCATCAACTACACGCGCTTCGACACGCAATCGGCCGAAGATGCCGCCACCACGCCGTCGACGCCGGACAAGCAACTCGCCTTTGCGCGCTGCCTCCGCGACGAGCTCCTTGCCGAAGGGCTTGCCGATGTCGAGCTTGACGAAAAAGGGTACATTTACGCCACGCTCAAAGGCAATATCGACGACAGAACCGTGCCGGCGATAGGCTTCATCGCGCATTATGACACGTCGCCCGACTGCTCCGGCGCAAATGTCCGCGCGCGCATCATAAAAAACTACGACGGCGGCGACATCACCCTCTCCGAAGGCATCGTTTCTTCTCCGAAAAAATTCCCCGAACTCCTTGCGCACATTGGCGAAGACCTGATTGTCTCTGACGGCACGACGCTGCTCGGCGCCGACGATAAGGCGGGCATCGCGGAGATCGTTCAGGCGGTGTGCTTCCTGCGCGACCACCCGGAAATAAAGCACGGACCGGTGCGCATCGCGTTCAACCCCGACGAGGAGATCGGCGAGGGCGCGCACCATTTCGACGTCAAGAAATTCGGTTGCGCGTGGGCGTACACGATGGACGGCGGCGACCTCGGCGAACTCGAATACGAGAACTTCAACGCTGCCGGCGCGAAGATTGTGATAAAAGGCGTGAGCGTCCACACCGGGTACGCCAAAGGCAAGATGCTCAACGCCTCGCGCGTCGCGGCCGAACTGCTGGCGATGATGCCCGAGAGCGAGCTGCCCGAGACAACCGAGGGTTACGAAGGGTTCTACCACCTCGTCAGTCAAAATTCGTCCACCGAACAGGCGCGAATGTACTTCATCATCCGCGACCACAACCGCGAGAAGTTCCTTTCCAGAAAAGCCTTCATGCAAAGCTGCATCGACACGCTCAACGCCAAGTACGGCGCCGGCACCGTCGAGGCCGACATCTACGACCAATACGCCAACATGAAGGAAATCATCGACGCCAACCGCCACACCGTCGACCTTGTCCTCACCGCCTTCGAACAGCTCGCCATTCCGCCGAAAGTGCAACCCATCCGCGGCGGTACCGACGGCGCGCAACTGTCCTTCCGCGGCCTGCCCTGCCCGAACATCTTCGCCGGCGGCGTCAACTT
This sequence comes from Prevotella sp., assembly GCA_021204905.1. Classification (GTDB taxonomy): domain Bacteria; phylum Bacteroidota; class Bacteroidia; order Bacteroidales; family Bacteroidaceae; genus Prevotella. The sequence goes on along the minus strand of JAJPYN010000004.1, from coordinate 66,429 downwards.
CCACGGCCCCCACGAGTTCGTCTCGGTGCAGGTGATGGAGAAGGCGATGGCGGTCGTCGTGAAAATCTGCGAACTCGCTGCGAAAACCAATTATTAAATAAAAACCCGAACTATTATGAACACGGAAAAAACTTTGGTGCTGCTCAAACCCTGCACCGTGAAACGCAACCTCATCGGCGAAATCATCTCGCGCTTCGAGCGCAAAGGCCTGCGCGTCGTCGGACTGAAAATGATGCAACTCGACGATGCCCTGCTCTCCGAGCATTACGCCCACCTCGCCGAAAAACCGTTCTTCCAGCGCATTAAAGACGCGATGATGGCCACACCCGTCGTGGCTATGGCGCTCGAAGGCGTGGAGGCTATTGAAGTGGTGCGCACCCTCGCCGGCGTAACCAACGGCCGCAAGGCGCTGCCCGGCACCATCCGCGGCGATTATTCGATGAGCTTTCAGGAGAATATCGTGCACGCCAGCGATGCGCCCGAGACGGCTGCCGTGGAGCTGAAACGCTTCTTCAAGGATGAGGAAATCTTCGCCTTCCCGCGCGCCCTCTTCGCCGATTTCTACGCCAACGACGAGTATTAATTAATTGGTTTGCGACCTGACTTTTTGCGCCGCAAACCATTATCTTAGTTGCTACTAAGGCTCCGGCTTAAAAAATCGGGGGCAATTCGCAGTTGTCGGTATTCGGTTAGTTTAAATCGCCGTCGCAATTGCTTTAACCAACCGTTGCAAGCATTTTAAAATTCGCGGGGATTTAAGGCAGTTCCCACTGCGTGCCGTCGGGGGTGTCTTTTATGATGAAGCCCGCGTCGGTGAGTTGCCGGCGTATGCTGTCGCTCGCGGCCCAGTCCTTGTTTTCCTTCGCTTGGCGGCGCATCTCGAGCAGCATATCGACCGCTTTGCCGAAGGCTTTCTCGCGCGAGGCATTGCCTTCCGAAGAGCTTTCTTTCAGGCCGAGGATGTCTTCGACAAAAAGGTGCATTGTTGAGGATAAATTTTCAAGGTCGGTTTCGGAAATCTTGCCCTTATGCTCGGCGAGCTGGTTGATGACGCGGCAGGCTTCGAAGAGCAGGCTGATGACGACGGGTGTCTGGAAATCGTCGTTCATCGCGTCGTAGAGCCTCTGCGGCAGGGCTTTCACGAACTGCTCGATGTCGGGGTTCGATCCTTTCGCGGCCTGAATGCGTTTCAATCCTTTCATTCCCTGCATCAGTCGCGCGAAACCTTTCTCGGCGGCCTCGAGTGCGTCGTTGGAGAAGTCGAGCGTGCCGCGGTAGTGGGCGGAGAGGATGAAGAAGCGGATGGTCATCGGCGCGAAGGCTTTCGTCAGCAACGGGTGGCTGCCGGTAAAGAATTCATCGAGCGTGATGAAGTTGTTGTATGACTTGCCCATCTTTTTCCCGTTGATGGTGATCATATTGTTGTGCATCCAATACTTCACCGCTTGATGTCCCATTGCCGCCTGCGCTTGTGCTATTTCGCATTCATGGTGGGGGAAGAGCAGATCCATGCCGCCACCGTGAATATCGAATGTCTCGCCGAGATATTTCCTTCCCATCGCCGTACACTCGCAGTGCCAACCGGGGAAGCCCTCGCCCCACGGACTGCGCCACCGCATGATATGCTCTTTCTGTGCCTTTTTCCACAGCGCAAAGTCGGCTTGGTTGTGTTTCTCGCCTACGCCCGCAAGGTCGCGCGAAGCATCTTTGGTGTTCTCAAGGCTGCGCCCGGAGAGAATGCCGTATTTGTAGTCGCGGTTATATGCATTGATGTCGAAATAGACCGAACCGTTGGAGACGTATGCATAACCGTTGTCAAGGATTTGTTGCACAAGCTCTTGCTGCTCAATGATATGCCCCGTGGCGTGCGGCTCGATTGAGGGGGGCAGCACTCCGAGACGGTTCATCGCGTCGTTGAAACGGCGGGTGTAATAGTTTGCCACCTCCATCGGCTCCACCTGTTCCAAGCGCGCTTTCTTCGCAATCTTGTCCTCGCCGTCGTCGGAGTCGTATTCCAAATGCCCTACATCGGTGATGTTCCTCACGTAGCGCACCTTGTAACCGAGGTGTTTCAAATAGCGGAACACGATGTCGAAGGTGATTGCCGGGCGGGCATGGCCGAGGTGGGCGTCGCCGTAGACCGTCGGGCCGCACACGTACATCCCCACGTTCGGCTCGCGGAGGGGCTCGAAACGCTCCTTGCGGCGTGTCAACGAATTGTAAATCAGCAGTGTTTGCTTTGTCATAACGCGAAGTAATCCGCTGCAAAGGTAAACAATTATTTCGAAACGGGCCCTCGCGCGCGCGAATAGAATAATGTGGTCAAAAAATATGATGAAATATTTTTCGCGGCGTGCGAATTTCAGTACATTTGTACAATGGTGCGCACGGCGGAAAAGGGGTCTCTTTCCGGCGGCGTAACACACTGGTTTTCAAGCAATTAAATTAATATTATGTCGTTTCGCAGGTTATTGGTTTTTGTCGCTGCCGGGCTGCTTGCCGCTTCGTGCGAGAAGTTGAATCTTGATGATTACATCGCTGGCGACGGCACGGACGGGGACGCTGTTGAAGAGCCTCAGGAAGGGCTGTGGGTGACGCTGCGCGTGGCGAATTTGGACGTGGCGAACTATGGCGGGGGCAGCACGTTTGCCGCGGCGAAACGTCGTGCGGCGGCGTCGGTCGGCGAGCTTGGCGACAGGATTAATGTTGCTGTTTACCAAGGCGGCTCGCGCGTGAAGACGGTCAACCAACAGGCCACGGCCGACGCGTTCGGTACGGTGCAGTTCGAGCTTGACGACGAGGGCGCTTACGAGATTCTTCTTCTGCTTCACAGCTGCGACGGTAATGCGACGACGACCTCCGTTGACGGCGTGAAGTTCCCGAGCAACAAGGTTACGGACACGTTCTGGTTTTACACGAACAATGTCGATGTTTATTACGCCGACAGCCTCGAAACGCTTGTAAATATTGAGCTTGACGCCGATGTCAGCCGTCGCGTGGCGATGTACCGTTTCACCATCGAGGGCGAGATCCCCGACGACGTGGCGCAGATGAAGTTTTATTACACGGGGGGCAGCTCGACGCTCGACGGCACGACGGGCTACGGTTGCGTCAACTCGCGGCAGACCGAATACCGCGATGTCGTCTCGCACGAGGCCGGCCAGACCTTCGACGTGTTCACGTTCCCGCACGAGGACACCGACGAGTTGAAGATGACAATTACGGCGCTCGACTCCGGCGGCAACGACCTTCACGAGGTGGTTTACACGAACGTGCCGGTGGAGATGAACATGATAACGAGCCATTCTGCCGACTACTTCGGCGACGCGGGGAGCAAGGCTGCGGGCAACTTCGAACTAATTGATTTCTAAATAGTTACACTAATCAAAAACAATAATTTTATGAAGAAAAAATCGATTTTCGCGGCGGCGTTGTGCTTGCTGCTGATGGCGGGCTGCAACACCGGCCCCGTCGAGCGTTACGACAGAGGCGTAATCATCCATTTGGCTGAGAACGACAGCGTAGAGAACGCTCCGAAACTTGTGCGTCTGCAAGTAGAAGGAGAGAATATCATCCGTGTGAGCGCCACTGCGGAGAAGAAATTTGCCGACCCGCAGAGCCTCATTATTGTCGACCGCGATGTCAAGACTTCGTTTGATGTAGAGGAAAAGGGCGACACCGTAACCCTCTCCACCTCCGAGTTGACGGCGCAAGTGCTTGTCTCTACGGGCGAGGTAAGTTTCTTCGACAAGGACGGCAACACGGTATTGCAGGAACAGGAGGGCGGCGGCAAGACGTTCGCACCATACGAGGTAACGCGCACGAAAGCCGACGGCACCGACCAACTGTATAAGGGCTGGACGTGGCGTAACGTATTCGAGAGTCCCGACGACGAGGCGTTCTTCGGACTGGGACAGCACCAGGCGGACGAATGGAACTACAAAGGCAAGAACGAGGAGCTCTACCAATACAACACGAAAGTGAGCATCCCGTTCGTCGTCTCCTCCAAGCACTACGGCGTACTCTTTGACACTTACTCCCTCTGCCGTTTCGGCAACCCCGAAGAATACCAACAGCTCGGCGACTTGTTCACGCTGATTGACAAGGACGGCAATGAGGGCGCATTGACCGGCACCTACTCTTCGCCGGGACACGAGACGCTTGTCCGGCCGGAGAAGTCTATCTACTTTGAGGACATAAAAACAATTAAGAACCTGCCCGACTTCCCTCTCGACTCGGCACAAGTGGTCTACGAGGGCACCATCATCCCGCACGAGACGGGCGAATACAAGCTCTACCACTACTATTCCGGCTATCAGAAGATATACATCGACGGGCAGGATATCTACACCGAAGATGTGGCGGGAACCGGCTCGAACGAACAAACAATATGGCGCTCATCGTGGAACCCCAACGCAAGGAAGACAAGTCTCAACCTCGAAAAGGACAGAGCGTATAAGTTCCGTTTGGAGTGGACACCCGACGGCGGCGAGGCTTATTGCGGCGTGAGAGCCTACGCCCCGGTCGACGCGAAGGAACAGGGCAAGCTGTCATTCTGGAGCGAGATGGCCAAGCAAATGGACTATTACTTCATCTTGGGCAGCGATGCCGACGACGTGATTTCCGGTTACCGCACGCTGACAGGCAAGGCGCAGATTATGCCGGAGTGGCTTTTCGGCTACTGGCAGAGCCGCGAACGCTATAAGACACAGAGCGAGATACTCGACGCACTGCAAGGTTTCCGCGACAGAAATCTGCCTATCGACAACATCGTAATGGACTGGAACTACTGGCGCGACGACGAGTGGGGCGCGTTCACGTTTGACCCTGACCGCTTCTCCGACCCGAAGGGAATGATTGACACCATACATGCCAACAACGCGAAGATAATGATTTCCTGCTGGCCCAAGTACTATCTCAAACCCGACAACTTCAAGGAGTTGAACGACAAAGGTATGATCTATCAGCAGTCGCTCCGCGATTCCATCTACGACTGGATAGGGTATATGTACTCCTTCTACGACGCTTACAACGCCGACGCCCGCAAGATTTTCTGGCGGCAGATGTATGAGAACCTCGGCGTGATCGGCATTGACGCGTGGTGGATGGATGCCTCCGAGCCGAACATTCGCGACTGCACGGACACCGATTACCGTAAGATGCTCAGCGGTCCGACGGCACTCGGCTCGTCCGACGAATACTTCAACGCCTACTCCATTGTCAACGCGGAGGCAATCTACGACGGTCAGCGCGGCTATGAGACGGCGGGTCTCGACCACGATTCTAAATGGCTCGAGGCGAATGCGAAATGGGATCAGCGGGGCTTCGGCAACAACTTCTCGCCGGAGAACAAGCGTGTCTTCCTCCTTACCCGCAACGGTTTCGCTTCCGAACAACGCTATTCCACCGCCACGTGGAGCGGCGACATCGGCACCCGCTGGGAGGATATGAAGACACAAATTGCGGCGGGACTCAACTTCTCCATCTCCGGCGTGCCGTATTGGAGCCAAGATATCGGCGGCTTCTCAGTGGAGAAACGTTACGAGGCGGCGCAGAGGCTGTACGACGCAACGGGGGTTGAGAACGAGGATCTGCGCGATTGGCGCGAGCTGAATGTCAGGTGGCACGAGTTCGGCATGTGGGCTCCCATCTACCGTTCGCACGGACAATTCCCCTATCGCGAGCCGTGGAACATCGCGCCCGAGGGCAGTCCTACCTACGAAACGATACGCAGTTGTATGGAGCTCCGCTACCGTCTGATGCCTTATATCTACTCGCTCGCGGCCGATGTTTATTTCAACGATTACACCATAATGCGCCCGCTCGTGATGGACTTCGGTTACGACACCGCCACGTATGAAATAGGCCACCAGTTCATGTTCGGACCGGCATTCCTGATAAACCCCGTCTATACGTATAAGGCACGCAGCCGCGAGGTTTACTTCCCGAAAGACGCCGTGTGGTACGATTTCTTCAGCGGAAAAATTGCCTCCAACGGCGGCGAGACGCAAACGGTGGCCGCACCCTATGAGCACATCCCGATTTACGTTCGCGCGGGCTCGATCATTCCTTTCGGCCCGAAGATTGAATACACCTGCGAGGTGCCGAACAGCGAGATAAGACTTTATGTCTATCAGGGCGCCGACGGCAGTTTCACGCTCTACGAAGACGAGGCCGTCAACTACGGTTATGAGGCCGGACGCTACGAGAAGATACCGTTCACCTACGACGAGGCGACCAAGACGCTCACGATAGGCCAGTGCGAGGGCGAGTTCCCCGGCATGCTCACCGAGCGCGACTTCATTATCGTGCCGGTAAGCAAAGACAAGGCGCAGCCATACGACCCCGATGCCGACGGCCAAACGGTTCATTACACCGGCGAGAAGGTTACAGTAAACCTCTAACCCGCTGACAATCAAACGATTATGCAAGACTTCGTTCACCTTCACGTTCACACTTATTACTCCATCCTCGACGGCCTGTCGCCCATACCAAAGCTCGTGGACAAAGCCGTAGCCGACGGCATGCGCGGTATGGCCATCACCGACCACGGCAACATGTTCGGCGTGAAAGAATTTTTCGACTATTGCGCCGAGCTGAACGGCAAACGCGCAAAGCAAGGCCTCGCGCCGTTCAAACCGATTTTCGGGTGCGAAATGTACGTCGCGCGGCGCGGAAAGGAGCATAAGGAGCAAGACAAAGGCGACGGCCGCGGCTATCACCTCGTGGTGCTTGCGAAGAACGAGACGGGCTATCACAACCTGTTGAAACTCGTCTCGCGAGCGTGGGTGGACGGCAGATATTACACCGCACGGACAGACCGGGCCGACCTCGAAACCTACCGCGAAGGGCTCATTGTTTGCTCGGCCTGTCTCGCCGGTGAAGTAGCTTCAAAAATTCTCGACGGCGATATCGAAGGCGCGCGCAAGGCCGTCGAATGGCACAAGAGCGTCTGGGGCGACGATTACTACCTCGAATTGCAGCGCCACCCCGTAACCGACCCCTTGCAGGAGGCCAACCGCGAGACCTACCCGCGCCAGCAACAGGTGAACAAGGTGCTCATCGAGCTGGCGAAGGAGTACGGCATAAAACTCGTTTGCACCAACGACTGCCATTTCGTCAACGAGGACGATGCCGAAGCGCACGACCACCTCATCTGCGTCAGCACCGAGCGCGACCTCGCCGACCCCCGCCGCATGCGCTATTCCAAACAAGAATGGTTTAAGACGCGGCAGGAGATGAGCGCCCTTTTCGCCGACGTGCCCGAAGCGCTCGCCAACACCTGCGAGGTGCTCGACAAGGTTGAGATTTACGACATCAACCACGCGCCGATAATGCCGAATTTCCCCATCCCCGAGAGCTTCGGCACCGAAGAAGAATGGCGCAAGAAGTTTAGCGAAGACGACCTCTTCCGCGAGTTCACCACCGATGAGAACGGCGGGAACCCTTTGCCCGAAGACGAGGCACATGCGCGAATCGACCGGCTCGGCGGCTACGAGAAGCTCTATCGCATCAAGTTCGAAGCCGACTACCTCGCCACCCTCGCTTATGCCGGCGCGAAAAAGATTTACGGCGAACCCTTGTCGAGCGAGGTGGACGAACGCCTGCGCTTCGAGCTGCACGTGATGAAGACGATGGGTTTCCCCGGCTACTTCCTCATCGTGCAGGATTTCATCAACGCCGCGCGCAACGAACTCGGCGTGTGGGTGGGTCCCGGACGAGGGTCCGCGGCGGGCAGCGTCGTGGCGTATTGCCTCGGCATCACGCGCCTCGACCCGTTTAAATACGGCCTGCTGTTCGAGCGTTTCCTTAACCCCGACCGCATCTCGCTGCCCGATATCGACACCGATTTCGACGACGACGGCCGCGGCAGAGTTTTGCAATATGTGATGAAAAAATACGGCGCGGACAACTGCGCGCACATCATCACGTTCAGCACGATGCAAGCAAAAAACGCGCTGCGCGACGTGGCAAGGCTCGAGAAAGTGCCGCGCGAAACGGCCAACGCGTGGTGCAAAGCCATACCGAAACGCCTGCCCAACAAAGAGAAAATCACGCTCGACAATGTGTTGCGCTACGTGCCCGTGCTGCGCGAGGCCGCCGTCAGTCCCGACAAGCGCATCAGCAACACCATCCTCTACGCGCGCAAGCTCGAAGGCACCGTCCGCGGCACCGGCATCCACGCCTGCGGGTTCATCATCTGCCGCGACCCCATCACCGACCATGTGCCCGTCTCCACCGCCGACGACCCCGATTTCCCCAACACGAAAACCACTCTGACGCAATATGTCGGCGAATTAATCGAGTCCACCGGTTTGATAAAAATGGACTTCCTCGGCTTGAAAACCCTGTCCGAATTGAAGGAAGCGGTGAAAAACGTGAAGCTCTCGCGCGGCATTGACATCGACATCAACAACATCCCCATCGACGACGAAGAGACCTACAAGCTATACCAGCGCGGACAAACCATCGGCACGTTCCAGTTCGAGTCGCCCGGCATGCAGAAATATCTGCGGCAGCTGCAACCCACTGTGTTTGAGGACCTTATAGCCATGAACGCGCTCTACCGCCCCGGCCCGATGGAATACATCCCGCAGTTCATTGCGCGCAAAAACGGCGATGAGGAAATCGTTTACGACCTGCCCGTGATGGAGACCTACCTGAAAGAGACCTACGGCATCACGGTCTACCAAGAGCAGGTGATGCTCCTGTCGCGCCTGCTGGCCGATTTCACGCGCGGCGAGAGCGATGCGCTCAGGAAGGCGATGGGTAAGAAAAAGAAGAAGATTGTCGACCAGATGAAACCGAAATTCATCGAGGGCGGTAAGCGTAACGGCCACGATCCCAAGGTGTTGGAGAAAATATGGGCCGACTGGGAGAAGTTCGCCGAATACGCTTTCAACAAGTCGCACGCCGCCTGCTATTCGTGGGTGTCCTACCAGACGGCCTACCTCAAAGCGCACTACCCCGCCGAGTTCATGGCGGCCATTATGACGCGTCGCAAAAGCGATATTTCGGAGATCACGAAGCTCATGGACGAATGCCGCGCAATGAACATCGCCACGCTCGGGCCCGACGTGAACGAGAGTTTCGCCAATTTCGGCGTTAACGCGCGCGGCGAGATACGCTTCGGACTGGCGGCAATAAAAGGCATGGGCGCGCTCGCGGCGGATGCAATCATCGAGGAGCGGCAGAAGAACGGGCCGTTTAAAGACCTGCGCGATTTCATGCAGCGCGTTAACATCTCCGTTGTCAACCGCAAAGGCGTCGAGTCGCTGGCATTGAGCGGCGCATTAGACTGCTTCGGCATCGACCGCGAGCAATATCTTTCGCCAATGCCGGGCAAAGACGAGGCTTTCCTCGACGCGCTCATCCGCTTCGCACAAACCTATCAGCGGTCGGCCATAGAGGCGTCATCGTCACTCTTCGGGTTCGACGGCATGTCCGATTTCATCGCATTCCCCGCGCCGCCGGCGAACTTCGCGCGCTGGAGCGTCCTCGAACGCCTTAACAAGGAGCGCGAGCTTGTCGGCATCTACCTCTCCGCCCACCCGCTCGACGAATACAGCGTTGTGCTGCGCGGCATGTGCAACACCCATCCCTCCGAGTTCGATGACGCCGTAACCATCCTCGCGCGCCGCGACATCACCATGGGCGGCATCGTTACCGAGGTGAGCACCGGTCTGACGAAAACGGGCAAGCAGTTCGGCATAGTCAAAATCGAGGATTACGAAGGGCAGGGCGAGCTGCGCCTGTTCAACGATTGGCCGCAATGGAAAGGTTATTTCGTAGAAGGCGCATTGCTGTTCATCGCCGGCACGTGCGAGGCATGGCGCAACAATTCGGCGAGGTTCGACTTTAAAATCGGCCGCATCAGTTATCTCCACGACGTGAAAGAAAAGGAGGTCAGGCAACTCACCATCGCCCTGCCCGAAGATGTCAGCAGCGACGATGTAAGCGCTTTGCTCGCCGCGATCGGAAAGGAAAAAGGTTCGACGTCGCTCGTCTTCAAGGTGCGCGACCCGCAAACGCACTCCACGCTGCATCTCCGCGCGAAGAACACGGGCATCAACCCCGGCCACGACCTCATCACCTTCCTCGAGATGCACGACGGCCTAGCTTACCGCGTGAACTGACGCTCACAAACGGCAGCGCACCATCAGCTCAAGGTCGGTCTGCGACGAGGAGTAAATTGTTTGGTACGACGTGCCGATTTCGTCGCGGTCGAAATAGTGCGTGAACCCGAGTTTGCCGATGAGCGACAGGCGGTTGAACATCCTTGCCTCAATCATGCAATGCAGCCGCAGGCCGTTGCCGTAAAACGACAGCGACGAGAAATTGTAGGGCAGCGACTGCTCGTAGGCGTAGATGCGCGAGTCGTAATCCTTAGTGTTAAAATATCCTGCGCCAAGTGCGAAAATGCACGGTTTCATCGAGTATTTTGCAGTTTCGTAGAACATGAAACCGGCGCTTTTTTCTTTGTACGAGCAGTATGACATGTCGGCCTGGCTGCGCAGCGAGAGGCTGTTGATGTCGACGTTGTAAATCATCCGCAGGCGATGCTCGTCTTTGTAAATCAGCTCGCGCGCGACGTCCGAATTTCTTTGCCGGAATTTTACGCGATAGCGCGCCGTGAGCGTCGATGTCGGCGTCAGTTGGTACGAGGCCTGAACATATTCGTCGAACGAGCGGCTGGGCCCGAGCGCGAGGTATTTCGGCCAATTGAAATAGGCGTAATCGGTGTAGGCATTGACCGACAGGCGGTCGCTCGGCGTCCATGTCGCGCCGATGTAGATGCCGTTCTCGTCTTGGTTCGCGCCGCCTTCGGAGAAACTCTTGCCCATCGTGGCGTAGAACTGCGCGGGGTAGTAGCGGTAGATGGCCGAGAGCGTGAGCTTGCTGCTGACGAGCCACGACGCGGTGTTGATCGTGGCCACCATGCCGCAGTCGCCCGTGGCCGTCTCGCCCTCGATGCGCAGGCGGCTGCCGAGCTTGTAACCGTAGTTGACGCTGATGTTCCAAAAATCGTTGCCGGCGGCGGCGAAATATCTGTAAAGTGTTGAGTATGTGGATGTTGCGCGGTAGGGTCGCAACGGCAGACTGTAATGGTTGAACACGCCGGTGAGCCCGAAATTAAACCGGCCGATGTTGTAACGGAGGTAGATGCCCGCGGCGGTCTGCGAGGCGTTGTGCTTGCGTTCGAGCTCGCTGAGCGTGCGGTGGTAACCGGTGGTAACGATGGTCTGGATGGCGGCGGAGTCGCTGGTGAGCGTGGCGTCGATTTTGCGGTACGACCCGAAGAGCGTTACATCGGCGTTTTTCGTTATTGCGAGCGTCAGTGCGGCGCCTTGCAGATAGTTCGCTTCGGAGCGCGAGTTGTGCGGATGGATGACCGTGGCGGACGTTTGCGCTGCGGCGAGCCCGAATGTTTTGCCGAAGGAAAGGTTGTTGTTCAGGATCAGGCCGAGCCCCGTTTTCAGGCGGTAATGGCCGACGACAAGGTTTTTCAGGATGCCTGTTTTTTGCAGTTGGATGAAGCCCGTGTAATAGTCCCAGCCCCAACCGTTTTTGTTGGCGAAGAAGGGTTCGCCGGCGTCCTGCGAGGCTATCGCGCCGATTTTCAACCGGTTGGTGATCTTATAGTTGACGCGCAGCCAATCCTTGTATTGATAGCCGTAATAACCCTTTTTGTCGCCGCGCCGCTCGTAGAACGGGATCTTGATGTACGCCGCCGCCTCGCCGCGGTTCTTCACTTTCGAGAACGTTTTGCGGTAGGCCTCACGCGCCTCTTGCATCTTCAGGCTGTCGAGGAAATCGATCTCTTTCGGCACGCCCTCGCCGAGGAATGTCAGGCACGAGAGCAGGTTGCGCCGCGTCTCGTCGAGCACGGGGATCATCATCAGCTCGCCCTTCGTCATCAGCGGCCCGTAGCGGTGCACATATTCGACGATGGCCTCCACTTGGGTGTTGCTCAGGAACAGCAGTTCTTCGAGCTCCTCGCGCGTTACGGCATTGAGGTTGATCGGGTCGGCCGCGGCGGCGCTGAGCGCTTCGGACAATTCCTCCAGTTCCTCGTCGCCGGTGTCGTCCTGCATCTCGTCGAGGAGCTGCTCAAAATAGAACTGCCAATCGTTTTGCTGCGCCGTCATCGCCAAGGGCAAGGCGAACAATGTTAAAGCGAAGAAAAAGCGTTTCACACGACAAATTTAAGCCATTTAATTGAAAAACAGCCCTTTGCCGCGGGAAAAACGCGCTATCTCAGCAGCGGCAGGATGAACACGTGGATGGGGAAATAAACAATCATGCCGGCGATGAATCCCGCGAAGGCTTTCCACGTTACGTTTTTCAGATACCAGCCGAAACTGATGTTTTCGAGCCCCATCACCACTACGCCCGCCGCCGAACCGATGATGAGCATCGAGCCGCCCACGCCCGCGCAGTAGGCCAGCAGTTGCCAGAACACGCCGTCGGTGGCGAAGTCTTCCACGAGCGGGTTGATGTCGTACATGCCCATCGACGCTGCCACGAGCGGCACATTGTCGACGATGGCGGAGAAGATACCGATGAGACCGGTTACGACATAATGCTGGAAGACGCCGATGCCGTGCGTGAGCGTGTCGAGCCAGCCGCCGATGGTGGTCAGCAGGTTAATCTGCCCGAGCGCCGAGACGGTCATCAGGATGCCGAGGAAGAACAGGATTGTCGACATATCAATTCGCGACAGCATATTCGACACGCGCATAGCCATCGGGTCGCGCTCGTCGATGGTGCGGTAGAAAATCTCCGTCGTGAGCCACAGCACGCCGAGCACGCAGAGGATACCCATGAACGGCGGCAGGTTGGTCAGCAGGTGGAACAGCGGCACGAGGCACAAACCGCCCACGCCGATAGCGAAGACGATGCGGCGGTGGTATTGCGTGAGGATGGTCGGGCGGTGGGCCTTGCGCTCGGCCTTCGTGGTATCGAGCACGAACGAACCCGAGAGGTGTGTTTGCAGTATGGCTGTCGGCACGATGAACGAGACCATCGACGGCAAAATAATTTGGCTTATCACGCCCAGCGCGGTGATTTGTTTGCCGTTCCAAAGCATGATGGTCGTAACGTCGCCGATGGGCGAAAAAGCGCCGCCGGAATTGGCCGCGATGATGATGCAGACATCGTACCAGATGCGGTCCTTGATGTCGGGCACGAGCTTGCGGAGGATCATCACCATCACAATCGAGGTGGTCAGGTTGTCGAGTACGGCCGAGAGCAGCGCCGTCATGAACGCCACGCGCCACAGCAGTTTGCGCTTATGCCGCGTCTTGATGATGTCGCTCACGAAATTCAGGCCGCCGTGCTGGTCCACCATCTCGACAATCGTCATCGCGCCCATAAGGAAAAACAGCGTCGTGCCCGCCTCGCCGAGGTATGCCTCGATGATTTTCGACAGCTCCGAAAACGAAGAAAAACCGCCTTGCCCGAGCTCCAAGCCCGTCGTGATGCCGCCCGCCGAACAGCCGATGGAATACAATGCCCACACGGCGATGCACATCACCAGCGCTATCGCACCCTTGTTCACCTTCGTGAAACTCTCCAGCGCGATGAACACATAGCCCACGATGAACACCGCAATCATCAATATGACATAAACCGACATACGAGCAAAAAGGTTTTAGTTTCCTTCGTTTATCAATTTAACACCGCCCCCGCCTCGCAAGAGCCTTGCAAAATTACGACCTTTCCGACCGTTCGCACAAGCCTTTCCGCCGCAAAAGACCGCCCGAAAAGCCTTTTGAAACGATATTTTCAGCCGCCGCCGCGGAAATGTAAAGAGCGGTTTGCAAAACACGGCCGCCATAGCGCAAAATAAATATTCTTTTGTTCCCGTTTGCTTGAAAATTGTCCTATCTTTGCAAACAAACCAACCAAAATCCCCTTTCGAATGAGCAAAATATTAATGATCGGAGCCGGCGGCGTGGCCACGGTCGCAGCGTTCAAAATGGCGCAAAACGCCGATGTTTTTCCGGAACTGATAATCGCAAGCCGAAGAAAAGCAAAGTGCGACGAGCTCGCGTCGGCCATTCGCGGCAAAGGCTACGAACTGCCAATAACCACTGCCGCAGTCGATGCTGACGATGTCGAGCAATTGAAGGCGTTGTTCGCCAAATTCAAACCCGAAATATGCGTCAACCTCGCCCTGCCCTACCAAGACCTGACCATCATGGAGGCCTGCCTCGCGTGCGGCGTCAACTACCTCGACACGGCCAACTACGAACCGCGCGACGAGGCGCATTTCGAGTACAGCTGGCAATGGGCGTTCAAGGAGCGCTTCGAAAAAGCGGGGCTCACGGCCATCCTCGGCTGCGGTTTCGACCCCGGCGTGTCCGGCATTTTCACGGCGTACGCGGCAAAGCATCATTTCGACAGCATAACCCATCTCGACATCGTCGATTGCAACGCCGGTAACCATCACAAAGCCTTCGCCACGAACTTCAACCCCGAAATCAACATCCGCGAGATAACGCAGAAAGGCCTTTATTACGAAGACGGGCAATGGATCGAAACCGAACCGCTCGAAATTCATCAACCCATCACCTACCCGAACATCGGTCCGCGCGAGAGCTACCTAATGCACCACGAGGAGCTCGAGTCGCTCGTGAAAAACTACCCCACCATCCGCCGCGCACGCTTCTGGATGACCTTCGGACAGCAATATCTCACCTACCTCGACTGCATCCAAAACCTCGGCATGAGCCGCATCGACGAGATCGAATACGAAGCCGCACGCGCCGACAACGGAGAGAAAATCAAGGTGAAAATCGTGCCGCTGCAATTCCTCAAAGCCGTGCTGCCCAACCCGCAGGACCTCGGCGAGAACTACGACGGCGAGACATCCATCGGCTGCCGCATACGTGGCTTGAAAAACGGCCGCGAACACACATATTATATTTATAACAATTGCAGTCACCAAGCGGCATATCGCGAAACGGGCATGCAGGGCGTGAGCTACACCACAGGCGTTCCCGCGATGACCGGCGCGATGATGTTCCTCAAAGGCATCTGGCGCAAGCCCGGCGTGTGGAACGTTGAGGAATTCGACCCCGACCCGTTCCTCTCTCAGCTTAACAAACAAGGCCTGCCGTGGCACGAGGTGTTCGACGGCGACATCGAATTATAAAACAAAATGTAATAAATTATGATAAAGAAAAACGAAGAAAACCCCGCCGCACAAGAGGCGAAACTGAAAGCCCTCGAAGCCGCAATGTCGAAAATCGAAAAGGATTTCGGCAAAGGATCGATAATGAAACTCGGCGACGAGAACATTGAGAAAGTGGACGTCATACCCACAGGCAGCCTCGCGCTGAACATTGCGCTGGGCGTCGGCGGCTATCCCCGCGGACGAATCATCGAGATCTACGGGCCCGAATCGTCAGGCAAAACAACGCTCGCCATCCACGCCATCGCCGAATGCCAGAAACTCGGCGGCATTGCTGCGTTCATCGATGCCGAGCACGCGTTCGACCGCTTTTATGCCGAAAAACTCGGCGTCGACGTCGGCAGCCTCTACATCTCGCAACCCGACAACGGCGAGCAAGCGCTGCAAATCGTCGACCAGCTCATCTCCTCCGCAGCAATTGACATTGTCGTTGTCGACTCCGTTGCTGCACTCACGCCCAAGGCCGAAATCGACGGCGAGATGGGCGAAAACAAGGTGGGTCTGCAAGCGCGGTTGATGAGCCAAGCCCTGCGCAAACTCACATCGACCATCTCGAAAACGAACACCACCTGCATCTTCATCAACCAGCTGCGCGAGAAAATCGGCATCATGTTCGGCAACCCCGAGACAACCACCGGCGGCAATGCACTCAAATTCTACTCGTCCGTGCGACTCGACATCCGCAAAGTAACCACACTCAAAGACGGCGACGAGGCAGTAGGCAATCAGGTGCGCGTCAAAGTAGTGAAAAACAAAGTCGCGCCGCCCTTCCGCAAAGCTGAATTCGAAATAAGCTTCGGAGAAGGCATCAGCCGCGTGGGCGAAATCCTCGACCTCGGCGTAGAGCGCGGCATCATCAAGAAGTCCGGTTCGTGGTTCTCCTATGGCGACAGCCGCCTCGCACAGGGACGCGACGCCACGAAGCAGCTCCTGAAAGACAACCCCGAGCTCTGCGATGAAATCGAGCAGAAGATTGTGGAGGTTCTTCGCGGCAACGACTGACGCCGTGTGAAATGAAAAAAGCGCGCAAAAGTTTGGCGATGCTGTTTTTTTGATATACTTTTGCACTCGCTTCGGCCGCGTGCCGGGCGGAAAGCTTCCTTAGCTCAGTTGGTTAGAGCATCTGACTGTTAATCAGGGGGTCCTAGGTTCAAGCCCTAGAGGGAGCGCAAAAGTGGCGAGGAGATCCGGTGAAGGTCTCCTTTTTGTTAAAGGAAAAACAAGGTGCTTTTGAATAAAATACATTCGGAAAAATCGGGCAAAACCGACGAAAGTGAATAAATATGCATAAAGAAATCGAATGAAATAATCGATAGGAAATTGAATGAACAATCATCAAAAAAATAGAATTATGAAACGGATTTACATCACACTATTATGCGCTCTCGCCGTTGTGCCCGCGTTGGCTATGGCTTCGTGCAGCGAATCGCCTGAGCAAACCGCCGCGAAGGCAGATTCCACCTCGTCGAAGAGCGGCATCCTTAGCACGCTCATCTCGTCTGCCACGTCGGGCAGCACCCTGACGAACATCGTCGAGGACGTCATCGGCAAGAACAAAATGACGGCCGAATCGCTCATCGGCACATGGAATTACGCCGAGCCGGGCGTGGCATTCACCAGCGAATCGCTCCTTGCCACGGCGGGCGGCGAAGTGGCGGCCACGACATGCAAGGACAAGCTCGCCTCATGCTATTCCCAGCTGGGCATCACCGCAAGCAACACCTCGTTCACGTTCAAGGACGACGGCACTTTTTCGGCGAAGATTAAGGGTACGAAGTGCAGCGGCAAGTACACGTTCGACGAGGACAGCCAGACCATCACGCTGAAAATCCTGATTAACATCACCGGTTACACGAAGAAGGACGCGGCGGGCATGTCGCTGCTGTTCGACGAGAGTAAAATCCTGACCATCTTGCAAACGCTCGGCAAGGTCAGCGGCAGCTCGGCCATCAGCGCCATCACGAGCCTCGCGTCGAACTACGACGGTCTGCAAGTGGGCTTCGACCTCTCGAAAGACTCGTCCGACACAACCGTTGACGACGCAACGACCGACAGCGAATAGCGCGAAAGTCTTAGTTGCTACTGTAATACTAACGAGGGCAATTTCCGCAGTGGGGAGTTGTCCTCGTCGCGTTCGTTTCAATAGTTGCGAACCTTAATGTTGAAACAAACCGGGCGATTTTTTTTGAACGTACCCGGATGAATGTTTATGCAATTTCTCAATGCCTCTTCCTCATAAATTCGACGAAGGAATAAGGCTTGGCATGCTTGTCGTCGGCAGGGAAATCCTCGCGCGAAATTTCTTCCCAATCATCGGAAAAATCGGGGAAAAACGTGTCTGCCTCCGGCGTGTCATGCACGAGTGTGAGGCTCATTTTCGCGGCGAGGGGCAGGGCTGCGCGATACACCTCTGCGCCGCCGATAATGAATATTTTTTCATTTTCTGCGCAATGCCGCAACGCCTCTTTCAAGCTGTCGAACACCTCGCAACCGGGGAATGTGGCGGTGCGTGAGAGGACGATGTTGCGGCGGTCGGGCAGTGCACCTTTCGGTAGCGATTCAAACGTGCGGCGGCCCATTATCACTGTGTGTCCGGTGGTGAGCGCGCGGAATCGGCGCATGTCGTTCGGCAGGCGGTAGATGAGTTTGCCGTTGCGCCCGATGGCGTTGTTTTCAGCTACGGCGGCGATGATTGTGATCTCGCGCGGGAGGGTGTTTTTCTGCATAAATATAAATTTTACTTGTTTCTTATTCGCCACGCCTGTGGATAAAGGTTGTTTGCTCGCGTGCCGAGGTTTTTGACGAAGCCGAGCGGATGACCTTCGAAGCAGACGATGACGAAGCCGCGGGGCACGTTGCTGTCGAGGCGGATGGCTTCGCGGCGGAGGTAATCGAGTGCCGTTTCGCGCGTGATCTCGGTGCGCGGGTAACGGTTTTCGGGCAGGTTGTAAAGTAGCGCTACGGCGTGCGGCGGTCGCTTGCTGTCAGCAGTTTGAACGATGTTCCTGCCGTCGTGCACCACGCGCAGAATACTGTTTAGCTTCTTTGTTTTCGCCGTCTCGCCGCCCGTTTTCCGCATCACCGCCCAGAACATTCCTTCGCTGCGCGTCAGGCCGGGGATGAAGCGGTAGACGGGCTGATTGAACCCGCTGACCAATGATTTTGTGATGCCCCAATCGTTTTCGATTTCGATGCTAACTAATTCAGCGCCAAGCTGTTGCGCGATCCAACGGACATTCTCTTCGTTCTCGCGCGCGTTGAAGGTGCAGGTGGAATAGACGAGCAGTCCGCCGGGTTTCAGGCACGGCCAGATGTCGGCCACGATGGTTTTTTGCAGTTCCGCGCAACGCATCACGCCGCCGACGCTCCATTCGCCGATTGCGTTTTCGTCCCTGCGGAACATCCCTTCGCCGGAGCACGGCACATCGGCAAGAATCACGTCGAAAAGCATTCCCGAGCGACGGAAATCCCGGGCGAAATTGTTTGTTACGACGACGTCGGGATGGCCTTGTTTTATGATGTTTTCTGCAAGAATATTCATTCTCTGGCGGTCGGGTTCGTTGCAAAAAAGCCTGCTTCCGTCGGGCAATGCGGCGCGTGCGAGCGTGGCTTTTCCGCCCGGTGCGGCGCAGAGGTCGAGCATCGTTACAGGCTCGCGTACCAGTTGCCGCAGGATGAGGTCGAGGAACATTCCCGCGGCGTCTTGCACATAGTAGCAACCGGCGTGGAGCAGCGGGTCGAGCGTGAATTCTTCGCGCGCGCTCATCCAGACGCCGCCGTCGCACCACGGCACCGCCTCGCCAACCACCTTTTTGCCCGGTTTGAACGGGTTGAGCCTGATTGAGACGGGGCGCACCTCTTCGAACGAGCCTTTATACCGCGCGAACCGCTCTTCGCCGAACAGCTGCAGCGTGTATTTCTCAAAATCAGGAGGCAAAGCCGGCGGCATAACTCATTCTATTTCAATGTCATAGTAGTCGTCCGAAGAAAAATCATCCTCGGCGGGTTTCTTCGGCAAAGCTTCTTCGCGCAGCGCACCGTTCTCGTCGAACAGGCCGTAGGTGGTGCGGAGAACGAGGAATTCCGTGCGGCGGTTGAGCTGGTGGCAAATCTCCTTTCGCTCCTCGTCGAGCCGGTTGATGAACGCCTCTGTGAGCGTGTCGCCCTCGGCCAGCCACGGGATTTTCTCGGTCAGTTTGCGGCGCACGATTTTCGGCCGTTGCTCGCCGTAGCCGACGGGTGTGAGACGGTCGCGCGCGATGCCGTGTTCGATGAGGTAGTTGACGCACGATTCGGCACGCCGCTGCGACAATTTTTGGTTGTAGGCATCACTGCCGCGGTTGTCAGTGTGCGCTGACAGTTCGATGGTGATGTTCGGGTTATCGTTGAGCATTGTTACGAGACGGTCGAGCGCGGCAACGGACTCATCGCGCAGCGTGGCTTTATCGAAATCGTAGAACACGTTGTCGATGACCACCGGCGCGGAGATTGACGGCAGCGCGAATTGCAACACATGGTCGACGGACTCCCTGCTTTCCTCGACGTGCAGCTCCTCTTTGTGGTTCAGATAACCTTTGCACGTGGCGAGAAACAGGTAATCGACATCGGGAAAAACCTCCATCGTGAACGACCCGTCGCCGCGCACGCCGATTTTCTGGTTTGTGCCGTCGGTGGCCACGATGTACACTTCCGCATTGTTCAGTTCGTAGCCGTCCTGCTCGTAAACCCAGCCCGTCACAGTCTGCACGATCTCCGGATTTTCGAACCAATAAATATGATCCCATCCGCGCCCGTCGTTGCGGTTCGACGAGAAATACCCGCGGTTGTGATAACCCTCGAATGTCATGCCGAAATCGTCGCCCTGCGAATTGAGCGGATAGCCCGGATGCTCGAGATGGTATTGGCCGTCGTCGCCGATGTGAGCTATGAAAATGTCCAAGCCGCCGAGGCCGGGATGACCGTCGGAAGAGAAATAAAACTCGCCGTTGGGACGAAACGTGGGGAACATCTCGTTGCCGGAAGTGTTAATCGCCGGACCGAGGTTCTCCACGCCGCCCATGCCCGCCGCCGTGAGCCGCACGCGCCAGATGTCCAGTCCGCCGTAGCCGCCCGGCATATCTGAGACGAAATAGAGCCATTCGCCGTCGGGCGACACGGCAGGGTGGGCGCAACAGGTGAGCGTGTCGGCAATCAGCGTCAGGTCCGTCGCCGCACCCCACGCCGCATCGGCACGCGTGCTCACGGCAATCTGTGCGTAGCGCGGGTATTCCGGGTCGACGGTGCAGCGCGTCAGATACATGTCCCTGCCGTCGACGGAGAAGCAGCACACGCCCTCGTCATCCTCAGTGTTCAGTGCCCCTTCCACCGGTTCGGGCTTGGTCCAATTGCCGCGCTCGTCCTTCGTTGAAACAAAAATATCTGCGGGTTTCGTACCGGTGATGCCCGACAATTCATCGCCCTGCGCCTCGTTGCGCGTCGAAGAAAAATAAAGCTGGTCGCACTCGTCGCCGTAAAGCATCGGACTGAAATCGGCGCGCCGCGAATTGAAGATGTCGGCCTTTTTCACCGTGTAACCGCTGCCGCGCTCTTTTGCCATTGGCGCGGTGAGGGCCGAGAGCAAACCGTTTTTCACCAGCTCATCGTCGGGCAGCGAATCCATTAACTCGCGAAACTGCCCCGCCGCAACCTTATATTCGCCGTTTTTAAGCAACTCGCGCGCGAAGGCCAAACTGTCGGTGGTCGTCGCAGCATCGTAGCGAATGGCGTTCCTGTAAGCCGCAACCGATTTCTGCGTCTGCAGCGACCGCGAATAGCAATAAGCCATCTTCGCCGCGCGCTCGCCACGACGCTTCTTCTCCTTCGGCGGCACGGACGAATACGACTTTTTATACTCCGCCGCAGCATCGAAATATTCGCCCAAAGCAAGGTATTTCTCGCCCTGTTTGAAATGCTTGTCCGCCGCGCACGACGACAGCAAAACCAAGCCGAGCAGCATCGCGCCGCACAAATATTTCACACGTCTCCGCATCGTAAAAAATGAGTTGCAACAATCGCTTTCGCGGTACAAAAAAATAACGCGACAACCGCCGGTTTATTGCCTGCGCTGCGATGGCGGCAGCAAGCCCAAACGGTTTAAGCGGCTTCTGATGGCCCAACTCGTTCGATCTAATTCAAATGCAATTTCTTTCATTCGCCTGCCCTCGCGCCACATCGCCAATAATTGTTCCTCCTCGCTCTTCGTCCAACGTTTGCCCGCGTTCAAAGGCTTGTTTGAAGGTTTAATTAAAGGTGCATCAGGCGATTTTGCGCGGCGAATTTGATGGCGCGCGGCATATTTGTACCAATCATTAACCAACGACGTTCTTTCTTTCGGCATTTGCTTTTTGGCTAAATCGACCGTCGGCACTTGCTTTTTGCCCGGCGAAACAACCTCTCTGCAATCGGCAAATTCGCGAACGAACAGCGACGGGTTGCGCGCGTCGAACAGCACCCACGTCTTAATCCTCGCGCGCGTAACGGCCACGTAAAACAGCCGCCGCTCCTCGCCGTAAGGGAAATCGTCGGCAGCGGTGAGCACGTATCGCAGCGCGGCATCGTCGGCAATCTGCGCGGGAAAACCGTAGACGCCGCCGTCGCATTTGAGCAGCAAAACAACATCGGCCTCGAGCCCTTTCGCCTTGTGCGCAGTGAGGAATTCAACGCTGCGGCCGGCAATCGAATAGAAGCGCCGCTCGCGCTTGTCGGCGTACTTGAATTTCTTCGCTATAAGGTTGTCGTCGAAGGTGTAGCGGCCGAGCAAAAGCACCGATTTTTCCGGCGGAACCGACGAGATAATCTCTTCGACAACGTCGCAATAATCGTTCAAATTGACGGCAACGAAAGCGAGGTCGGTGCGGCGGTCTTCGGGCGCGGTGATGGCCTTCGGAATTTGCGCGGCATTGCGCAGGATGAACGCCGACGACCGGCCGATGAGCGGCTCGCCGAAGCGGTAAGTGGTCTCGAGTTTGTTGATTTCCGTCGGCCCGAAATAGTCTTCGAAACGGTTGAAAAGCGCCATATCGCTGCCCGTGAAACGGAAAATCGATTGCCAGTCGTCGCCCACGCAGAAGAGCGTCGCGGGAGGGTTGCCGGCGCGAAGGGCGAGCAGAAACCGGTAGCGGTCGAGCGAGATGTCTTGGAATTCGTCGACGATGATGTGGCTGAATGCGACAGGCTTGTCGGTGCGGCAAATGTCTGTGGCTTGCGCGATGATGTCGGCGAAATCGAGCTGTCCGGCGGCGCGCAACGCAGCGGTGTATTGCTCGAGCATCGGACGGAAAATGCGCTGAATCATAAATTCGCTGTGGCGGTCGCGCGCTTTTGCGGCTTGTTTTAAAACGCCGTCGAGGGTTTGGCAACTCGATTTAAGCAGCGAGATGAACGTTGAGATGAGGCGGATGAGCGAGCGTTCCTCCGCACTCTCCGGCGGCACAATCATCCGCAGCAGCTCGCCCGGCGTTTTCTCGCGCAACGGTACGCCCGCCGCCGTCAGTTGCCCCTTGAGCGTTTTGCGGATGTCGGAGAAACGGAAATCGGCGCTTGTCGTGGCGAGCATCGTCGTGCCGTACTTCCTATGAACGGCCTTTTTCCACTCGATGCCGCTGCGGTATTTTTGTTGTGCCTCGGCATAACTGATGCCAGCGTCGTCGGCGAACCAGCGCGGCACAGCACCGTGCTCGTCCACGCCGAAATGTTCGAGGTAGATGCGCTGCCGGACGCCGTTCTGCTCGAAGTAAATCGAGAAATCGGGGCGGTATTGCGAGTGCGTCGCGTCGGCCAAAGGGAAGGCGTAAGGTTCTTCGTAGCGGAAAGCAACGCCGAGCGACGAGAGCACGAAGCAAATGGTCTGCTCCTGCTTGCTGCGAACGAACACCGGGTTGCCGTCCATGTCGGGCAAAAACGCGCGGAAACGTCGTTCGTTGCGGGTGTCGCGCGCGGCGGAAACGGGTTCGGCGTTCGGAAAAATGTCGGCGAAATATTCGACTACATCGGCGCAAAAATCATTGTCGCCAAGCCGCTCGCGGAAGCATTTGCCAACGAGCATTTCGGTGTCGTCGCAGATGGACGGCTTGCGGCCGGTGTGCATGCCGATGATGTCGAGTGCGAGCTTGTGAAACGTGCAGCCGCGCATGCCGTCCGTGCGGGCAGTGAGTTCCGCCGCAGCTTTGTTCGTGAAACTGATGAGCAGGATGCTGCGCGGGTCGGTTTTCTTAACGTTGACGAGGTATTTCACGCGGCCGACAATCGACGCCGTTTTACCGCTGCCGGCACTGCTCACCACGAGGCAATTCGCTTCTTCGGAGACAATCGCGCGGCGCTGCTGACGGTCGAGCGGGAAGTCGAGACAAGTGTCGAAAAAGGTTGTGTTGTCGGCTATTAAACCATTGATAATCAGTTTGTTATGTTTGTCAATGCGCGTCGGTAAGGCATCAACGTCAAGCATGAATTTTGCGATGGCTTCCCTTTTCGAAGGCAACAAGCACCATCGCCAGTGCATCATTTTTCCGGCCTTGCGGCGAAGGTTTGAAAATTGTCCGAGTAATGCGGTTTTTCTTTCAAACGAGACGTACCTGCCGGCGAATTTGCGGTCGAAATTTTCGACATCTTCGCGCCGGATTGCCTTGCACAGAGCCGCCGCCCGCCTGTTTTGCCACAGCACGATTGCGATTGCGGCCAGCGGCAGGAGCAGGGCGGAAAACCACATAATTTTGTTGCTTGATTAGTAGGGCACGTCGCCGGAAGCGTGGCCGAGCGGGTCGTCGGGGTAGTCGGGTGCGGCGTAAGGGCCGGCTTGCAGATTGTTCAGGCGCGAACCCACGATTTCGCCGTCGCCGGCGGGCAGTTCGTCGCGGCTATCCTCTTCGAAGCGCGTGTATTCGCCTCGGAATCTGAGCGTTACGAGCCCCGTTGCGCCTTTGCGGTGCTTGGCGATGATGATCTCCGCTTTGCCGCGCAGGTCGTTGCCTTTGCCGTCGTCGTAGATGCGGTAGTATTCGGGCCGGTGGACAAACAGCACAAGGTCGGCGTCTTGCTCGATGGCGCCCGATTCGCGCAGGTCCGACAGTTGCGGCCGTTTGCCCTCGTTGCCTTCGCGCGATTCGAGGCCGCGGTTGAGTTGCGACAAGGCGATAATCGGGATGTTAAGCTCTTTTGCAAGGCTCTTCAACGACTTTGAAATGGCGGAAACCTCTTCTTGGCGGTTGCCGAATTTCATGCCGCTGGCGGTCATCAGTTGCAGGTAGTCAATGAAGATGATTTCCACCCCGCGTTCGCGCACGAGGCGGCGGGCTTTGGTGCGCAGTTCGAAGACGGAGAGCGACGCCGTTTCGTCAATGTACAAAGGCGCTTGGCGCAGTCGCTCGATGTTCTTGTCGAAGCGTTGCCACTCGTCGGGGTCGAGCTGTCCGGACTGCATCTTGCGGCCTTCGATTTCGAAGACGTTCGACATCAGGCGGTTGGCCAGCTGCGTGTCGCTCATCTCGAGCGTGAAGAAGGCTGTGGGCTTTTGGCAGTCGACGGCGGAATATTTCGCGAGGGTGAGCGCGAACGATGTCTTGCCCATGGCGGGGCGGCCGGCGATGATGATAAGGTCGGAGTTTTGCCAACCGTTGGTAATCTGGTCGATGGCGCTGAACCCCGCGGCGACGCCTGTCAGTCCCGTCGTGTTTTGCGCGGCTTTTTGCAGGATGTCGACGGCGCGGTTGAGGATGGTGCTGATGGGTAGATATTCCTGCCGCATATTTTTTTGCGACAGTTCGAAAAGCTCGCTCTCGGCCTCTTGCATAAGGTCGTCCACGTCGGTCATCTCGCCGAAGGCTTTTGTCTCGATGTTGCTTGCGAAGCTGATGAGCTGGCGCGCGAGGAACTTCTGTTTGAGGATGACGGCGTGGTATTCGACATGCGCGGAACTGGCCACGAGCGACGATAGCTCGAGGATGTACATCTCGCCGCCGATGCTGTCGAGGTAGCCGAGGCGTTTGAGCTCTTCGGTAACGGTCATGATGTCGATGGGTCGTTCGCCGGCGGCAAGGGCGGTGATGGCTTCATAGATGTGCTGATGGCGCGGGTCGTAGAACGTCTCGGGTCGCAGGGTGTCGCTGACGAGGGCGAAGGCGTCGCTGTCGATCATTAGTGCGCCGAGCACGATTTTCTCGATGTCGACGGCCTGCGGTTGGAGGTGCGCGTAACTGCTGTCAATGGGTTGCGGGCTTTTCGCGCGGCGGTTGGAAGGGCTTGTTGTTGGCATAATTCATTTTCGGCTCGGGTAAAACTTTTTCGAGCGGCGAAGGGCAAAAGTAATGCAATCGCGGCTATTTGGCAAACAATCCCGCCGATTTTGCGAGCGAATTTCGGGCTTCGCAGCGATTATCTTAGTTGTCCAAGGACATCATTGGCTGCACTCGGCAAAACAAGTAAACTTGATTGCTCTCGCTTGCACGATAATTGCTACTGTAATGCCGGCTCAACGATGCGGCAAGCACAACAGTAATGAGTGTCGCCTGCGTTTCAACATCAGGAACATTTTAGTTTCAACTTTCGGATTAACCTTAAATTTGTTTCAACTTTTATGCTAATTCTTTTTCTTATCAATCATTTTTCGGAATGCATTTCTTTTGCATATCTTTGCGACAAAATCTTTTACTACCGACAATTATGAAAACAGACATTGAGATTGCGCGCGAGGCCCGTTTGCTGCCTATCGCCGACGTTGCCGCGCAGGCGGGCATTGGCGAGGATGTGCTCGAGCCTTACGGGAAATACATCGCGAAGGTGCCTTACACGCTCATCGACGAGGAGAAAGTGAAAAATCACAAGCTCGTGCTGGTTACCGCCATCACGCCCACGAAGGCCGGCATCGGCAAGACGACCGTCTCGATAGGGCTTGCGCTGGGCTTGAACAAAATCGGCAAGAAGGCTGTGCTGGCGCTGCGCGAACCGTCGCTCGGACCGTGCTTCGGCATGAAAGGCGGTGCGGCCGGCGGGGGCTATGCGCAGGTGCTGCCGATGGACAAGATCAACCTGCATTTCACTGGCGATTTTCACGCGATAACCACTGCGCACAATATGATTGCGGCGTTGTTGGACAACTATATCTACCAGCATCGCGAGGAGGGTTTTGCGCTGAAAGAGACGTTGTGGCGGCGCGTGCTTGACGTGAACGACCGCAACCTGAGGCGCATCATCACGGGCTGCGGCGCGAAGACCGACGGCGTGCTTGCCGAAAGCGGTTTCGACATCACGCCCGCGAGCGAGATTATGGCCATCCTGTGCCTTGCGAACGACGAGGATGACCTGCGCCGGCGGATAGGAAATATTCTGCTCGGCATCAAGACCGACGGCACGGAATTCCGCGTGAAAGACATGCACGTCGAGGGTGCGATCTGCGTGCTGCTGCGCGATGCGATAAACCCGAACCTTGTGCAAACAACCGAGAACACGCCGGCGTTCATACATGGCGGACCCTTCGCCAACATCGCGCACGGTTGCAATACGGTTATCGCCACGAAAACGGCGCTCACGTTCGGCGATTATTGCATCACGGAGGCCGGCTTCGGCGCTGATCTCGGTGCGGAGAAATTCTTCGATATCAAATGCCGCAAAGCAGGTTTGCAACCGGCGCTCACCGTGCTTGTGGCCACAACGCAAGGGCTGAAACTGCACGGCGGCGTGGCGCAGGACGACATCAAAAAGCCGAATGCGGAAGGGCTCGCAGCAGGGTTTGAGAACCTCGACCGCCACATCGAAAACCTGCGGAAATTCGGGCAGACCGTCGTCGTTTGCTTCAACCGTTACGCCTTCGACACCGACGAAGAGATGCAGCTTGTGGCCGACCATTGCGCCTCGCTCGGCGTCGGTTTTGCAGAGAACAATGCCTTTTCCGAAGGCGGCAGCGGAGCGGTGAAACTGGCCGAACTTGTCGCGCAAACCATCGATGCCCAACCCAGCCTGCCGCTGCGGTTCCTTTACGACGAAAGCGACAGTATCAAGGACAAAATCACGAAAGTGAGCGAAGGCTATTACGGCGCGGGCCGAACCGTTTTCACAAAGGTCGCCGAGAAGATGATCGCGCGCGCGGAGGAGCTCGGCATGGCGCGTTATCCCGTCTGCATCGCCAAGACGCAATATTCGTTCTCCGACCACGCGAAACTCTTCGGCGTACCGAAAAACTTCACGTTCACCATCCGCGACCTTGTGATTAATGCCGGCGCGGAAATGCTCGTGGCCATCGCCGGAGACATCATGCGCATGCCCGGTCTGCCGCGCCGCCCGCAAGCCGAAATCATCGACATCGTCAACGGACAAATCGAAGGGTTATCGTAAAAAACTCATCAAAATTTCACCACCGGACGGGAAGACAAAACTGCAAAATGCTTGCGCTTTCCGTCCGTTTGTGTTACCTTTGCACGCGCAAACAAAGGCCTCGTAGCTTAGCTGAATAGAGCGTCAGATTCCGGTTCTGAAGGTCATGGGTTTGAATCCCATCGAGGTCACGATTTCTAAAAATGCGAAAATGTTAAGTATTTGATTTTCAGGGCAATACCTAAAAATCACAATTGAAAAACCACAAAAGTTTTTGATACGATGATGAAGATTGGCGACAAGGCTCCGGCCGTGCCGGGCTGCGACGGGAACGGCATCATCGAGCGCATCATCACACCGAAAGAAATCAAGGTCGGCGCGCACGCCGAGCAGATTTTGACCGCCATCGGTTGAGCGCCGCGCGAGCGGAGTTTGGCGCCGGAAAACTTTATCTTAGTTGCTACTGTAATGCTGCTCAGTTGAGCGGCAGCTCCGTTTTTGTCAGCGTTCGGTTCGTTTCAACACCTTTCTCCAAATGCTGGTTTTTGGGCAAATTTTATGCTAAAAAGTGAGATTGAAAGAAAAAATCGCGATAAATCGAAAAATTTTTAGTAAAATGTTTGGAATGATAACGATTTCGCATTAAATTTGCGCTGCGAATTACAAATTCTCATATTTATGAAGCATGAATTGCTGTTATTTTATGAGGGAGATGCCAACGGCAAGTTCGCGCGGAGGCCGTTGATGGTTTAGCGCGGGCGATTTTTGCACAGTTGGCTAAGATGTGTGCAGACTTTGAATATCGGATTTGTTTTTGCTTGGGACCGCGAGCGCGCGGCGAGGCAGGGCTTACGATATTTCGAGGTTAAAATTGTTGAAGAGCAGTTCCATTGCGGGATTGCTCTTTCTCATTTGCGCGGCGATTTCGGGTTTGGAGAGCAGGGGTTTGATTTCTTCGGGCTCGGCGAGGCGCAGTTGGAGGGTGAGCGATTGGTTGCTAAGTTGCTGTTTTAGAGCGGTTTGCAGTTGCGATTTGTATTTTGCGAGTTCGTCGAGGAAGAGGCTGTTTTCGATGACGATTTCGGCGTTGGGGAAGTTTGTGATGGTTGGCCGCAGGTTTTTAATTCGCGCGGCGAGGCCTTTTGTTTCGGGCGTGAGCAGCATTTTTTGGCAGAGGCGGAGCCATTCGTCGTCGAGCGATTCTTGGTTGAACGGCGCGTCGTTGGCGGCATCGTTTCCGGCGTCGGGCTCGCTGTCGGCTGCGTCGTCGGGCTCGTCGGCGAGGGCGGAGAATGTCGGTCCGAAGCGCGAGGTTTTTGTTGCGGGTTTACCGGCGTTTGAAGGCTGAGCATTGTTTTTAGGCTGAGCTTCATTTGAAGGCTGAGCGACCTTCGCGGAATTTTTGACAGTCTTAGTTGCTACTACCGAACTTTCTCCGCCGTTCGGTTCGCCGTTCGCAGTTTCAAGTGTCGGGTTCGTTTCAGCGGTCGTTTTAACATTTGAGCCAGTTACCGATTTAACACTATTTTCGCCGATTTCATCGTTGCTTTCGACGTTAAATTTAACATTTGCGTCGACTTTTCCTGCGGCAGATTTAACATTTGCTTCGACCTTCGCCGCGGACGTTTGGAATATGTTTTTCAGCTTCTCAGGGCGATGCCCGGCCGGCGGCTCGTCGTCTTGCGTGATTTGTGCGATTTGGATCAGCGTTAGCTCGACGAGCAAGCGTTTATTGGTGGTTTGGCGATAATTCACCTCGCACGTGTTGAGCAATTTGAGCGCGGCATAGAGGAATTTCGCGGGGCATCGCGCGGCTTGTTCGGTGCAGCGGTTTTTTTGTGCGGCGGACATCTCGAGCAGCGGTGCGGTGAGTTTGTCCTTGGCCATCATCACGTTGCGGACGTGGCGTGCGAGGCCTTGACAGAGATTGCCGGGGTCGAAGCCGCGGTTGATGACATCGTTCAAAAGCACCATTAAATCGGGCGTTTTGTTGTCGAGGGCGAGGTCGATGATGCGGAAATAATTGTCGATGTCGAGCACGTTTAGGTCGTCGATGGTGGCGGCGTAGGTGATGTTTCCTTGGCAGAAGCCGGCCACTTGATCGAAGATGGACAGTGCGTCGCGCATGGCCCCGTCGGCTTTCTCGGCGATGACGGCGAGGGCTTCTTCTTCGTAGGCGATGCTTTCTTTTTCGGCCACCATGCGCAGGTGGTTGATGATGCTCGTTACGGAGATGCGCTCGAAATCGTAGATCTGGCAGCGCGAGATGATTGTCGGCAGCAGCTTGTGCTTCTCCGTTGTGGCGAGGATGAAAATGACGTGCGCGGGCGGTTCTTCGAGCGTTTTAAGAAAGGCGTTGAAGGCGGCGGCGGAGAGCATGTGCACCTCGTCGATGATGAACACTTTGTACCGTCCCACTTGCGGCGGGATGCGCGTTTGCTCCATCAGTTGGCGGATGTCGTCGACGGAATTGTTGCTTGCCGCGTCGAGCTCGAAGATGTTGTACGACCGCTGTTCGAGGAATGCGCGGCAACTCTCGCATTCGCCGCAAGCCTCGCCGTCGGGGGCGGGATGCTCGCAGTTGATGGTTCGCGCGAAGATGCGTGCGCAGGTGGTTTTGCCCACGCCGCGCGGTCCGCAAAAGAGGTAGGCATGCGCCAATTTCCCCGATTTTATCGCGTTTTTCAGCGTTGTGGTGAGCGTCGCTTGCCCTACCACCGTGTCGAACGTCAGCGGACGATATTTCCGCGCTGAAACAATGTAATCCATGCAAAAACTCTTTTTTTCGATGTCGCTACTTTCGGCAAAGATACACTTTTCGCGCCGCACGAGCGAACAATGTGCCGGAAAAATCCGCCCGCGCTAAGGGCCGGTTCAGCGTCCGCCGGTGAGCAGCGAGGCGAGGGCCGGGCAGTATCTCGTCAGCAGTTTATACAGGCCCAGGCAGATTAAGATTGTCAGGGCGGGCACGAAGAAATAGAACGCGATTAGGAAGTAGGGCGAACCGCAGCGGAACGGCGCGAAAACCATCATCCCCACAGTTTTTATTATTATGCCGTGCAGAGCAAAGACAAAGAAGGCGGCTCCGGCGAGAAAACTGTTCACGCGGATTGTGCCTTTCTCTAATAGGGCGGCGGTGATGATGATTGCTGAAACGATGCCCGTGAGTGTGCCGGCGTTGTGGATGTAGGCGTTGTAATTATGTTCCCGCGTGATGATGTCAACGGCGATTACCGCGACATACAACAAAGGCAGGAGCGGCAATTTGTGGAACAATGCGGTGAAGTCTGTTTTGTGAATGCTGTAATACGCGCCCCACGAGAAGAAAAACGTTGCGGCAATCAGCGGGTGTGGGTAGCCCAAGTTGCAATGAACGGAGAAAAACCATGCCGCGCTCAAGGCAACCGGCACGAGGCACCCCGCTTTTTTCACCAGCCAATAAATCACCGGCGCAAAGACAATTATTAGCATTAAGTCGCGCACAAACCACAGCGGCACGTCGATGGGGTAAATATTGTTGCTGAAATCCCCCGGTACTTCCGCCCGATTAGCGAACAGCCCCCGGTTTCTGTCCCAAAACGTGTAGGCAATGGCGGAAAGCGATAGGTTGAGTCCGCTAAAACTTTCGTAAGGCGAGAACTTCGCGAGGCAGGGGAGTAGCCTGAGGCTTGCGAAAGCGATGGCGATGGTGTTCCATAAAAGATACGGCAGCAGCAGCGTGCGCGCCCTTGTCCGCAGTTTTCGCTTAAACGTCGCGGCGTTCCATTCCGAATTGTAGAAGAGCAAAAATCCGGAAAAGAAAAAGAACAAGGGCACGCCGACGGAAGGGAGAATGTCGCTGAACAGATAGATTAGCGCGTGGTACCATTCGCCGCTCCCCCCCCATAAGTAGTGCCACGGAAGACGAAGCCGTCCGAAATGTCGAAGTGTACCATCACGATGGCCGTTATCAGCGGGAAGCGCAGGCAACTGATTGTTTTGGAGAGGGTGCTGTCTTCCATAAACTTACGCGCGTTTTGAGATTTATTTTATTCCAAACTTTCGTATTCGAACCAATCGAAATCGGCGACAGAGCCATTGTTTATTGGACCTTCGGCGAACATCCCGATGTACACGTCCGTGAAGCCTCCCGCCGTCTCGGAACTGAGGAAGCGCGTTTCGGCGTACCCGAGCGAGATGAACTCCGTGCCGTCGGTGCCGTACCAGAACGTGCGCGGCTCGGACAGGAGCGTGCTTGTGGCGGGGTCGATTTCGCTGAGTTGCATCTCGGACGAGAGGAAATAACACTTGCCGTCGTCGAAGAAAAGGTCGGGGTGGAAGCCGGGGATGACGGGGTTCGAAAAACCTTGCGCAAGGACGATTGTCGCGGCGAAGGACAGGATGAGGGTCAGAATCTTCTTCATATCGCTTAAGGTTCTTGTTTCGATGTCGGTTGTTTGTCGGCGTCAGGTTGTAGGGTTTGTTGCTTGCTAAATCTTCAAAAAAGCCCGATTTTTCCGCATGTTTTGAATGATTTTATTGCTTATTTTGCACATTTATCTGCTTTTGTGTAATAATCGTCCAAAAAGCCCGATTTTTCCGATGTATCAGGCGTTTTTCCTGCCGAAGTCCGCGGGTATCTCACCCCACGCTTTTGTCTCCCATTTGATGATGGGGACGGTTATGGCGTGCTGCCGCAACCACTTCTCTGCGCGGCGTATGAGATCGAAGGCTTCGCGCGTGCGCACAGACTGTTCTAGGCGCGTCTTGCACTGCTTTTTGTTCACCCACGTGATGGCGTTGCGCGAGTCGGTGTAGATGGTTTTGTCGTTGATGCCGCGCTGATTCATTAGTGCGAGGGCGTGAACGACGGCAAGGAATTCGCCGATGTTGTTTGTGGCGAGGATGGTGCCGAAATGGAATACCTGCTCGCCTGTCGCAAGGTCGATGCAGCGGTACTCGGTAGGACCGGGGTTGCCGGGGCACGAGGCATCCACCGCCCACGCGTTGGCCCTCACCTCCGGCGGCAGCGGCAGGACGGTGTCGGAACGATAGTCCGGAGGATTGACTGCGGTTTGCAAATTATTGGTTTTTAATAAGTTACAACTATTTCCTTACATCCTCTCCGGCACCTCTATGCCGAGCAGATCCATTGCGCTTTTGATGGTTTTCCCAACATTTTCCGCCAGCACGAGCCGGAATGTTTTCTCGTCGTCGCCGGCGGCGTTGAGCACGGAATAATCGTGGTAGAACTGGTTGAAAGTCTTGGTCAGGTCGTAGGCATAGTTGGCGATGACCGACGGCGAATAATCCTTGCCGGCTTGCGCGACGGCGGCGGGGTATTCGCTGATTTTGCGGATGAGCTCGATCTCTTTTTCGTTGGGCTGATAAGTTGTGCCGGGCGTGTCGGGAACTGTGATGCCTGCGGCAGCCGCCTTGCGCAGGATGGAGCGGATCCGCGCGTGGGTGTATTGAATAAAAGGCCCGGTATTTCCGTTGAAATCGATGCTTTCTTCGGGGTTGAAGAGCATGTTTTTGCGTGCGTCCACTTTCAGGATGAAATATTTCAACGCGCCGAGCCCTACAACTCGCGCCACTTCCTGCTTTTCGCCCTCGCTCATGTCGCCAAATTTACCGGTTTCATCGGCTGTTTCGCGCGCGCGGCGTATCATTTCGGCCATCAGTTCGTCGGCATCGACCACCGTTCCTTCGCGGCTTTTCATCCGTCCGGCGGGCAGCTCGACCATGCCGTAGGAGAAGTGCGTCAGCGTTTTGCCCCATTTGAACCCGAGTTTATCGAGCAAAATGGCGAGCACTTGGAAATGGTAATTCTGCTCGTTGCCCACGACGTAAATCATCTTGTCGATGGGGTAATCCTCGTAGCGCAGCTTGGCCGTGCCGATGTCCTGCGTCATGTAGACCGAGGTGCCGTCGGAGCGCAAAAGCAGTTTCTCGTCGAGGCCGTCGGAGCGCAGATCGGCCCAGACGGAACCGTCGTCGCGGCGGTAGAACAACCCTTTTTGCAGACCTTCAATCACCTTTTCGCGCCCTTCCAGATAGGTCTCCGACTCGTAGTAAATCTTGTCGAAACTGACGCCGAGCATGCGGTATGTCTCGTCGAAACCGGCATAAACCCACTCGTTCATCTTCGCCCATAGCCGCCTTACTTCCTCGTCGCCGTGCTCCCATTTGACGAGCATCGCGCGCGCCTCTTTCATCAGCGGTGCCTCCGCCTTCGCCGTCTCTTCGTCCATGCCTTTGGCCACGAGCGCCGCCACCTCTTCGCGATAGTGCTTGTCGAACGCCACGTAGTAGTCGCCGATGAGGTGGTCGCCTTTCTTGCCCGACGATTCCGGCGTCTCGCCGTTGCCGAATTTCAGCCACGCCAGCATCGATTTGCAGATGTGAATGCCGCGGTCGTTCACGATGTTCGTCTTCACCACGCGGTTGCCGTTTGCGGCGAGGATTTTTGCGAGCGACCAGCCCAGCAGGTTGTTGCGCACGTGTCCGAGGTGCAGCGGTTTGTTCGTGTTCGGCGACGAATATTCAATCATCACGAGCGGACTGTTTTCCGTTGCGGCGGTTGTGCCGAACTGCCTGTCGCTATTGATGTCGGCGAGTAAAACGGCCCATGCTTCAGGCGCGATGCTGAGGTTGAGAAAACCTTTCACGACGTTGTACGCGCTGACGATTTTGCTCTCGCGGAGGAGATAGCTGCCGAGCTCTTCGGCCGTTGCTTCGGGCGATTTGCGCGATATTTTCAGCAGCGGGAAGACGACGATGGTCAGGTGGCCTTCGTAGTCGGGGCGCGTTTTCTGCACTTGCAACGTGCCGGCGGGCAGCTCCGTACCGTAGAGGCTGCTGACTGCTTTGAGCGCGGTTTCTATGATTTGTTCCTCGATGGTCATTTCTTCGTTATCGTTTTGTTCAAGTCGCAAAATTAGCCGAAATAATCGTTAAATGCAAATGATAGCGGCTTGTTATACCGGCAATGCGTTTCCCTCGCAAGCGAATAAGAATTGCTTTTCTTATGTCATATTTGAATTTATCCGGCGTTTACGCTAAATCATTCTCGGATAATGCCCTATCTTTGCAGAATGAAACAAAAAAATTGCGCCTATGTAGAATAAAAAAGGACATTAAAATAGAAAGCGTTAGCTTTATTCTTGCCCTCTGAAATCGCCAATTTCACTAATATTCAAGAGTAACAGTTAAACGTTCACGCGTATCGGCGTGGACTTATACTTGTTTATGAATATGCGGTGTTTGGCGATACCTTGAGGACGTAGACGAAGCTATCAGTCCACGTTTTTTATTGTCTCCATTTCAGGTATCGGGACTGGTAAAATGTAAATAATCAAACATCTAATTTATTTAACAATGAAACATAAAACATTAATTTTGATTTGCACTGTCGTGCTAAGTATGACTGCAATTTCCGCATTCGCGGGCAGAAAGGGAACATATTGTATTTTCTCCGAAGATGCAAATCAGCGGTACGAGGACGACAATGTAGTGGTTTTAATCATCAACAGAGAACTCATAATTCGCAACAAGACGAATCATATTATTTATCTTAACAAGGAGACTTCATTCGCCTATTTGAATGATGTTCCCACGTGTTTATTCTCCAATGCCATAACTACTACCTCTACATCACAAGGTTCGGGAACTAATGTTAATTTAGGCGGCGTGGCTCGCGCGATGGGTGTCGGCGGCGGATTGGGCGCATTGATGAGCGGCATTGATGTAGGGAGCAATCAGACGCAAGGTTCGTCGACAACTATTGTGGAGCAAAAGATTGTAACCATTGCGCCACAATCAGCTTACAGTGTATATTTCTTTGGAAACATAAGGAATATTGTAAGGGACGTGGGTGCAGTTTCTCATCGGCTTCAAACATATATAGATCCGAAGACCAAGGCAGAGACAAAACTTAAGAAAGGAGCCGCTTGGCAGTTTAATGATTACAGCGAAAGTCCGGTTCGCTTGAAGGGAATTATCAACTATTTTGCTGACGAGAACGCACCAGAGACAGTACAAGTAACGGTGAGTAACTATGTAAGCAATATTATAGTTGATGAGATGGATGTAAATAAGGCGCAATTAATTGTACCCTATGAAGGTCGTGAATGGCAGGCGTTTAATTTTTACGGGTGGTGGTCGTCGCCAACAGAATGAATATCGCCAAATGCTTATACAACAATCAGCGCGTATTCACATGCATTCATTCTAATCCCCCAAAGCCGACATTGACAATAGAATTATTAAGTCTGATTGACCGTAAAAGGGCAACAAAAATGCCCGCAGCGCAATTCCTTAATACAAGTTTACGTTGCGGGCTTTGTTTTTTCCGTTGTAACCGGATTAGCGTCAAAAGCAGCTATTTCTCAGCGAAGCATTTTATCAATCTCCATTGCTGCATCGCGTCCGGAGGCCATGGCACGCACGACGAGGGAGGGGCCCGCTGCGGCATCGCCTGCCACGACGACGTTCTTGGGGAAGACGGGCTGCTGCGGTTTGATGAAGCCGAGGGCGAGGAGGACGAGGTCGCATTTGATGATTTCTTCTTTGCCTGCGGCCACCATCAAGGGCCGTCCGCCGTCGGGGTTGGGTTTCCAGTCAATCGGCTGCACCTTTACTCCTGTCAAGCGGCCGTCTTTGCCGAGGAATTCGAGCGAATTGATGTTCCAGCGGCGGAGGCAACCCTCTTCGTGCGACGATGTTGTCTTGAGCGTTCGCGGCCAGTTGGGCCAGGGGTTTTGCGGGTCGTCGGGGCCGTCGACAGGCTTGGGCATAATCTCGATTTGCGTTACTGTTTTGCAGCCTTGCCTATGCGATGTGCCGATGCAGTCGCTGCCGGTGTCGCCGCCTCCGATGACGAGCACGTCCTTGTCTTTTGCGCTGACAATTTCGTCTTTGGGGAAGTCGGCGCCGGCGAGGATGCGGTTTTGTTGCGCGAGCATGTCGAGGGCGAAATAGATGCCTTTCAGGTTGCGTCCGGGGATGGGCAGGTCGCGTGCTTGGGGCGTGCCTGTTGCCACGATGTACGCGTCGAAATCGTCTTGCCCGGGCAGCTTGTTCGTTGACGCGAGTTTGCTAAGGTCGATGTCGGTGTTATAAACAAATTTGATGCCTTCGCGGCAGAGCATGTTTATTCGCCGGTCGATGATTGTTTTGTTAAGTTTGAAGTTCGGGATGCCGTATCGCAGCAGGCCGCCGGCAGCTTCGTTGCGGTCGAACACCGTTACGTTGTAGCCCTTTTTATTAAGGCGGTTGGCGGCAACTAATCCCGCGGGTCCGGCACCGATTACTGCGACCGATTTGCCGTTGCGTTTGTAGTTGCCTTGCGTGATGTATCCTTCGCGCCACGCCGCTTCCGTTATGGCCGCTTCGTTCTCGCGGTTGGTGGTGGGTTCGTGAAGGGTAAGGTTCAGCACGCACGCTTTTTCGCATAGCGCGGGGCAGATGCGGCCGGTGAATTCGGGGAAATCGTTTGTGGCGTTGAGCAGGCGGTAGGCCAGTTCCCATTCGCCTTTGCAGAGGGCGTCGTTCCATTCCGGCGCTTTATTCCCCAGCGGGCAGGCCCAGTGGCAGAAGGGCACGCCGCAGTCCATGCACCTTGCCGCTTGCTCTTTGCGCTGTTTGGTGTTGAGCGTTTGCTCCACTTCGCTGAAGTCTTTCACGCGGTCGTGCACGGGGCGGTAACCCGCTTCGAGACGCGGAATTTCCATGAATGCTTTAAGCTTTCCCATATCGTTAATCGTCTCGTTTTTAATAGTTTATCATTTGCATATTGGCAATCTTGTCTTGCAGTTTGCGCATCTTTTCTTCTTCGAGCACGCGCTTGTATTCGATGGGCACCACTTGGATGAAATCGTCGATGTATTTGTTCCAATCGTCGAGCATGCGGCGCGCGAGGGCGGACCCGGTGTAGAGGTAATGCTGTCGCACGAGCTCGTGCAGTTCCTTGCGGTAGGCCGCCTCTTCGACGAGGTCGATTTCCACTTGGTCCATGTTGCAGAAATAGTCGAAATTATGGTCTTTGTCCCAGACGTACGCCACGCCTCCTGACATGCCCGCGGCGAAATTGCGGCCTGTGGCACCGAGTACGACGACGCGTCCGCCGGTCATGTATTCGCAGCAATGGTCGCCCGCACCCTCAATCACGGCGATGGCTCCGGAGTTGCGCACTGCGAAGCGCTCGCCAACGCGGCCGTTGACATACAGCTCGCCCGTTGTCGCGCCGTAAAGGCCTGTGTTTCCGGCGATTATGTTGTCTTCGGCGACGAAATGCTGTCCGGAGCGTGCCGGCGGCTGGATGGAGATTCGTCCGCCCGAGAGCCCTTTGCCGAAGTAATCGTTGCATTCGCCTTCGAGTTTGAGGTAGACGCCTTTGACAGCGAACGCGCCGAACGATTGTCCTGCCGACCCTTTGAACTTGATGTTTATCGTGCCGTCGGGCAGCCCTTGCTCGCCGTATTTGCGCGCGATGATGCCCGAGAGCATTGTGCCTGCTGCGCGGTCGGTGTTCTTTATGGCGTAGTCGAGCGTGATCTCCTCTTTGCTGGCTAAGGCCTCGCGCGCGGCTTTGATGATGAGCTCGTCCTTGACGCCTTCCACCTTCGTGAAACCGCTTCGATCCCAGCAGCGCGGGCCCGTCGTGCTTTCCATGAAGAGCAGTCGCGAGAAGTCGATCGTGCCTTGTTTACTGCCTTGTTCGGCGGGCAAAATTTCGATTAAATCGGTCCGGCCGATGATGTCTTTAAGTTTCTTTACGCCCAGTGCGGCGAGGTATTCGCGGACATGCTCGGCAAGGAACAGGAAGAAATTTTCGACGTATTCGGCCTTGCCGCGGAAATGCCCGCGCAGTTTTTCGTCTTGTGTCGCCACGCCGACGGGGCACGTGTTCGTGTTGCATTTGCGCATCATCACGCAGCCGAGCACGATGAGCGGCAGTGTGCCGAAACCGAACTCATCGGCGCCGAGCATTGCCATTAAAACCACGTCGCGCGCTGTTTTCAGCTGGCCGTCCACTTGCAACCTTACCTGTCCGCGCAGGCCGTTTTTGACGAGTGTCTGCTGCGTCTCCGACAGACCAATCTCAGCCTCCACGCCGGCGAACCGCATCGACGAGGCCGGTGATGCGCCCGTGCCGCCTTCCGCGCCGGAGATGACGATGAGGTCGGCCTTCGCTTTCGCCACGCCCGCCGCGACTGTACCCACGCCGCTTTCGGCCACGAGCTTTACGGACACGGCCGCTTGCGGGTTGATGTTTTTCAGGTCGAAAATGAGTTGCGCGAGGTCCTCGATGGAGTAAATATCATGGTGGGGCGGCGGCGAGATGAGCGTAATGCCGGGGATGGAGTTGCGCGTTTTGGCGATGATGTTGTTCACCTTGAACCCGGGCAGCTGGCCGCCTTCGCCGGGCTTTGCGCCTTGTGCCACTTTGATTTGTATCTCCTCAGCATTCACGAGGTATTCCGCCGTTACGCCGAAGCGGCCCGAGGCGATCTGCTTGGTTTTCGACGAGAGGCTCACGCCGTCGCGCTCGGTGTGGTAGCGCGTGTTGTCCTCGCCGCCTTCGCCGGTGTTGCTTCGTCCGCCGATCTTGTTCATCGCCACGGCCAATGCTTCGTGGGCTTCGATGGAGAGCGCGCCGAACGACATGCCGCCCGTTACGAAGTGCTTCACGATGCTTTCGACACTCTCCACTTCGTCAATAGGCACTGGCTTCTTCGCGAATTTCAAGCCCATGAAATCGCGCAGGAAAATAGGCTTTTCTTGGTTGTCAATAATCTGCTCCCACTCCTTGAATTTCTTGTACGAAGCGAGGCGCGTGGCTAGTTGCAGCGTGGTGATGGCTTCGGGCGTCCATGCGTGGCGTATGCCGTCCTTGCGGAACGAGAAAAGCCCTTTGTTTATTAGCGTCGGCGCATCGTCGGGCTTGTATGCCATCTCGTGGAAACGTGCCGCGTCGCGCGCGATGTCGTGCAGGCCGATGCCTCCGACGGTGGATTGGTCGGTGCCGAAATATTTTTTCAGCAAGCCTTCTGACAGGCCGATGGACTCGAATATTTTCGCGCCGCGATAGCTGCGGATGGTGGATATGCCCATTTTCGACATAATCTTTTTAAGGCCTTTGTCGATGGCGCGGATGTAATTTTTCTCCGCCGTGGAATATTCTTCGGCGATTTTATGGTCTTTCACGAGGCGGTCGAGCAGGGCGAAGGCCATGTACGGGCAGATGGCGCTGGCGCCGTAGCCGAGCAGCAGTGCGGCGTGCATCACCTCTTTTATTTCGCCGGACTCGACGATGAGGGCCGTCTGCACGCGCTTGCCCGCGTCGATGAGGAAATGGTGGACCGCGCTCACGGCCAGCAACGACGGTATGGCAGCGTGTGCGGCGTCGACATCGCGGTCGGAGAGGATGATGTAGTTCACGCCGTTATCGACGCTTTGCGCGGCTTGTTTGCACAGCGAATCGAGCGCCGCCCGCAACGCGCTTTCGCCTTTCGCAGGGTCGAAGAGCATCGGTAACTTGATGGTTTTGAAGCCTTTATAACGAATGTTGCAAAGGATGTCGAGCTCGGTGTTCGTTAAAACCGGTTGCGGCAGGCGCACCATTTTGCAGTTCGACTCGTCGGGGGTGAGGATGCCGCTGCCGACGCGCCCGATGTACTCGATGAGCGACATGACAAGCTCCTCGCGGATGGGGTCGATGGCGGGGTTCGTCACTTGCGCGAACTGCTGGCGGAAATAGTCGAAAAGGATTTGCGGGCGGTCGGAGATGACAGCGAGCGGCGTGTCGTTGCCCATTGCCGCGGAGGGTTCCTGGCCGGTGGTGCACATCGGAATGATGGTGTTGTTGATGTCCTCGCGTCCGAAGCCGAAATTGATGAGTTTGCGGTCGTAATCGGGCACGGTGTTGTCCACCTTGCGGCCGCTGCGGAGCTTCTCGAGCTGGATGCGGTTGGCCGAGAGCCACTGGCGGTAAGGGTGCTCCTTAGCGAGCTGTTCCTTGATCTCGCCGTCGTAGTAAATGCGGCTTTCTTGCGTGTCGACAAGCAGGATTTTGCCCGGTTGCAAACGACCTTTCGCCACGATGTCGCCGGGTTCGAAATCCATCACGCCGACCTCGCTGGCGACAACCATCATACCTTGTTTCGTGATGGTGTAGCGGCTGGGGCGCAGACCGTTGCGATCGAGCATTCCGCCCGCGAAGCGCCCGTCGGAGAAGAGCAGTGCGGCGGGGCCGTCCCAGGGTTCCATCAGGATGGAATAATATTCGTAGAAGGCCTTTAAATCTTCCGAAATCGGGTTCTTGTCGTTGAACGATTCCGGCACGAGGATGGCCATCGCTTGCGGTAGCGACATGCCGCTCATGACGAGGAATTCGAACACGTTGTCGAGCGAGGCGGAGTCGCTCATGTCTTCTTGCAGGATGGGCGCGATGTCCTTGATGTCGCCCAGCGCCGGCGAGGAGAGTACGGCTTCGCGCGCCTTCATCCACGCCCGGTTGCCGCGCACGGTGTTGATCTCGCCGTTGTGGCAGAGGTAGCGGAACGGTTGCGCGAGCTTCCATTTCGGGAACGTGTTTGTTGAAAAGCGCGAGTGGACAATGGCCAGGCCGCTGGTGAAATAGTCGTTGGAGAGGTCTTTGTAATACCGCCGCAGCTGGCCCGACGTGAGCATACCTTTGTAAATAATGCTCTTGTTCGACAGCGAACAGATGTAGAAATCCTCGTCGCTGATGCGCCGCTCGATGCGCTTGCGGATTTTGTAAAGGGTGCGGCTGAGCGTGCTGCCGGCATTATCGTCGTCGGCCGCGCCCGTGATGAACATCTGCTTCACGTCGGGTTCGGTGCGGTGTGCTCCTTCGCCGAGTACCTCGGGGTTCACCGGCACGTTGCGCAGGTGCATTAAATTCAGGCCTTCGCGCTCGATTTCCTCGATCATCACGGAAAGGATTTCGGCCTGCCGCTTCTCGTCTTTCGGCAGGAACACGATGCCTGTGCCGTAGCGCCCTTTCTCGGGTACGGGGATGCCTTGCAAAAGGATGAACTCGTGCGGAATCTGGATGAGGATGCCCGCGCCGTCGCCCGTTTTGTCGCGCGTCTCGGCACCGCGGTGCTCCATGTTTTCCAGCACGCGCAGGGCGTTGTCCACCAGCTCGTGGCTCTTGCCGCCGTGAATATTCACCACCATGCCCACGCCGCACGAGTCGTGCTCATAGGCCGGGTTATACAAACCAAAGTTTTTCGTTGTCTCCATAAATCTCTCGTTTTCGCGCCCGCAGCGTAAAAAAGCGCAAGGGGCAAACTTACATTTTGAACCCAAAAACAAACTTATTCTTTCATTTCGAGCTGCAAAATTACAAATTAACTTTCATTTTGTCGCAAAAAGCACGATT
Source organism: Prevotella sp. (assembly GCA_021204905.1). GTDB lineage: Bacteria > Bacteroidota > Bacteroidia > Bacteroidales > Bacteroidaceae > Prevotella. The sequence goes on along the minus strand of JAJPYN010000004.1, from coordinate 24,499 downwards.
TATTTTTCATCTTTAACACGGCGCAATAACAAACCTGAAAGTTGTTTGCGGCGCGAAAATGTTGTGTTAAAGCCGCAGCCGCCGGAGAAACTCCCACATCACGATGCCCGCCGCGACGGAGATGTTGAGCGAGTGCTTGGTGCCGAACTGCGGGATCTCGATGCACCCGTCGCAAGCGTCAATGACCTCCTGCCGCACGCCTTTCACCTCGTTGCCGAGCACCGCCGCGTACTTCCTTCCGGCCGCGATTTCGCCCGCGGGAAGGATGGTGCTTTCGTCGCATTGTTCCGCAGCAAACACGCAGTAGCCACTGGCGCGAAGAGCCCTCACCGCGTCCGCCGCCGACGCGCAATAATCCCACGCCACGCTGTCCTCCGCGCCGAGCGCCGTCTTGTGGATTTCCGCTGTCGGAGGCACGGCCGTGATGCCGCAAAGGATGATTTTCTCGATGGCGAAAGCGTCGGCTGTGCGGAAGACCGAACCGACATTATACTGCGAGCGGACATCGTCGAGAACGATTACCAGCGGCAACTTGCGCGACGCCCGAAACTCGTCCGGCGACAGGCGGTGCATCTCCGTTACGGTCAACTTTCTCATTAGCTTGCTTTCGACTTAATACCTTGAAAATCAATGGTTTAAGCTAAGACAAAATCGAGCTGCTTCCTTTCAAGGTTAGCCTTCTCGACGCGTATCCTGACGGGGTCGCCGAGCTGGTATTTGTTGCCGCGCCGGCGTCCGCGAAGGCAGTAGTTCTTGTCGTCGTACTCGTAATAATCGTCGTTCAGGTTGCGCATTGCCACGAGCCCCTCGCAGTGGTTCTCGTCGATCTCGCAGTAGATGCCGTACGACGTGATGCCGGAGATGTGCGCCTCGAACGCCTGTCCGATCTTGTCCTGCATAAACTCGACAGCCTTGTATTTAATGGAGTCGCGCTCGGCGTTAGCAGCGATTTGCTCCATGTCCGACGAGTGCTTGCAGAGGTCTTCGTAATAGTCCTTGTTGGCCGACGGCGCACCCTGCTCGTAGCGTGTGAGCAGGCGGTGGACCATCGTGTCGGGGTAGCGGCGGATGGGCGAGGTGAAATGCGTGTAATAATCGAAGGCGAGGCCGAAATGCCCGATGTTGTAAACCGAATATTTCGCCTTCATCATCGCGCGCAACGCCACCATCTGAATGAGCTTCTGCTCGCGTTTGCCGGCGCAGTCGTCCATGAGTTTGTTCAGCGAGCGCGCCGTTTCGCCCTTTGTCGATGTCGACTTCATCTTGTAGCCGAATTTCTTGATGAACTCGCGCAGGCCGTCGAGCTTTTGCGCGTCGGGGTTGTCGTGGATGCGGTAAGGTAACGTCTTGGCTTTCACTCCTTTACGCACCTTGCCCACGCTCTCGGCAACGGTTCTGTTGGCCAGGAGCATGAACTCTTCGATGAGGTTGTTGGCTTCTTGCAGCACTTTGAAATGGCAGCCTACTGGTTTGCCTTTTTCGTCGAGGTCGAACTTCATTTCTTCGCTTTCGAACTTCACCGCGCCGGCGGCAAACCTCTTCTCCCGCAGGCGTTTCGCGAGTTTCCACAGTTGGCACAGCTCGGCGGCATATTCGCCCTTGGGATGCGCGGGTTCGTCGCCGAGAGCGCCCGACTGTTCGAGTATTTTCTGCACCTCCTCGTAGGCGTAGCGGCGGTTGCTTTTTATCACCGTATGCACAATGCGCCGGCTGCGGATCTCGGCATCTTCGTCGAGCAGAAAGACGACGCTGTAGGTGAGTTTTTCTTCGTCGGGCCGCAGCGAACAAACGAAGTTGCAGAGGCGCTCGGGCAGCATCGGGATGGTGCGGTCGACGAGGTAGACGGACGTGGCGCGCTGCCGGGCTTCCTTGTCGATAATGGAGTTTTCGGTAACGTAATGCGACACGTCGGCGATGTGCACGCCCACTTCCCAGAGGCCGTCTTTTTTGCGGATGGACAGCGCGTCGTCGAAGTCTTTGGCGTCGGCCGGGTCGATGGTGCAAGTGAATATCTCGCGGAAATCCTCGCGGCCGCGGAGGTCGTCGGCAGTGATCTCGCCCGTTATTTCGTTTGCGGCGTCCTCGACGTTTTTCGGGTAGGTGTACGGCAGGCCGTACTGCGCGAGGATGGCGTGCATCTCGGCGTTGTTCTCGCCCGTTTTGCCGAGGATGTCGACCACTTCGCCGGTCATGATTTTCGATTGTTCGTCGGGCCACGACGTGATTTTCACCACAGCTTTATCGTCGGAGCGTCCGCCTTTGAGCTTTTTTCTCGGGATGATGATGTTGAAAGGAATGAGGTCGTCCTGCGTGATGAGGAACGCCACGTCTTCGTCCACGCGCAGTTTGCCGACGAAGGTCTCTTTCGCGCGCTTAATTATTTCGACCACCTGCGCCTCTTTCGTGTGGTCGCGCCGCCGCGCCATAATCGACACGCGCACACGGTCGCCGTTCATTGCGAAAAGCGAGTTGCGCTCAGTAACTAAAAGGGGTTTGCCGCCGTCGTCGGGGCGGAACGAGTTGCGGCCGTTGCTCTTGCGGACGAACGTGCCTTCCGCCGTTTGCATCGCGCTGTCGCTCAGGCGGTAGACGCCCGGCGCGGGTTTGATGATGAAGTCGTCCCACTCCATCGCTTCGAGCACGTCCATGGCGAGCATGCGCTGCGGATGGGTGGTGAGTTTCAGGTCGCGGAAGAGCGTCTTGGTGTTGACCGTTTTCTGCCCGTTTTTGTTAAAATAATCTTGCAGGAGCTGCTGCATTGCGGCTTTGTTGATGCGTTTTTTGCCCGCTGTTTTTTCTTTTGCCATAGGTTTTAAGGTTTTGCTGCAAAGATAGGCAATTTCGCGGCGAAAACCAAATCTGCGGCGGCGCGCAAGGCAACGAAAACGGGCGTTTTATTTGGCGTTTCGGCGCGCGCGGCGTACCTTTGCTAATGGTGTTCAACAAACGAAAAGCGAGCTGATGGAGAATGAAATTTTGTCGCGGGTGCAGTCGCCGGCGTATGTGATTGACGAGCGGTTGCTCCGGCGTAACTTGCAGTTGATAAAGGATGTTTCGCGCAGCGCGGGCGTCGAGGCAATCTTGGCGTTCAAGGCGTTTGCGCTATGGAAGACGTTCCCGATTTTCAAGGAATATATCTCGTCGGTAACGGCTAGTTCGCTGGCGGAGGCGCGGTTGGCGGTGGAGGAGTTCGGCGCTTTGGCGCACACCTTTGCGACGGTTTACCCCGCGCGCGACATCGCAGCCATCGCTGTTCGTTCGAGCCACCTGACCTTCAACTCGTTGTCGCAGTATTCGCGCCTTTATCCGCTTGCCGCCAAAGCTAATCCGCAACTGAAATTCGGCCTGAGGATCAACCCCGAATATTGCGAGGTGGGCACTGCGCTTTACAATCCTTGCGCGGCGGGTTCGCGGTTCGGAATAACTGCTGACAAGATGCCGCGCGAACTGCCGGAGGGCGTGTCGGGCCTGCATTGCCACTGCCATTGCGAGAGCGGCGCCGACGTGTTGCAGCGCACGCTGGCGAAGATTGAGGAGCGGTTTGCGCCGTGGCTGCGGCAAGCGGAATGGCTCAATCTCGGCGGCGGCCATCTGCTCACACGCGAGGGTTACGACATCGATTTGTTCGTTCGTTTGATGAACGATTTCCGCTCCCGTTACCCGAACCTGCGCGTTATAATTGAGCCGGGCAGCGCCTTCGCGTGGCAGACGGGCGTGCTTGTGGCGACGGTGGAGGACATCGTTGAGGACAAAGGAATCCGCACGGCGGTGCTCGATGTGAGCTTCACGTGCCACATGCCCGACTGCCTCGAGATGCCTTACTGGCCGGCGGTGCGCGGCGCGGAGACCTTGGCGGGGCATAACGGCAAGTGCGGCGAACGCGTTTACAGGCTTGGCGGCAACTCGTGCCTCGCGGGCGATTTTATGGGCGCGTGGCGGTTTGAGAAAGAGCTTAAACCCGGCGACAGAATCGTGTTCGAAGACATGCTGCATTACACCACCGTGAAGACGACAATGTTCAACGGCGTGGCGCATCCCGCGATCGTAATGCTGCGCGCGGACGGGCGGATCGAGACGTTGCGCGAGTTCGGTTACGCCGACTATAAATCGCGGATGGATTAACTTTTGATTTTCTTTCTTACGCGCGTGGCGGAGACGTCGAGCTCGATGGCGCCGGCCAGTTCGCGCGCGAGGGTGTCGCCGGCGATGCGGTAGAATTTCGGCTTCATCGCGCGCGGAAAGGTTTCGAAAAAAGGGTTGGCGGAAAGGTACCACGCGACGGAGCTGATCTCGCGTGCGGCGAGGATGGCGGCGCGGAGGCGGAACAGGCGCGTGCGCGAGGGTCGCATGAGGCAGGTGGTGCCGTCGCGGAAGCGGCAGACGGCGATGATGGCGCCGCGCGATTTCTCTTGTGCGCGGACGAGCGGACCCTTGTGCGAGACGGTGATGTTGCGCCCGAAGCGGCGGTTGATTTCGGCGGCTGTGCGGCGAAAAATTTTGCCGTGCGTTGAGGTGTCCTTCGCGCCGCTGACGATGATGGCGAGGTGAATCATTTCGTGGATGATGGTGTCGTCGAGTTCGCTTTGCGGCAGGTCGTAGCAGTTGCTAATGGTTAATGTAATACCTTGATTTTCAATGGTTTGTGTGCGGCGTTCGCGGCGGTACCTGACGCTGCCGAGCATACGGCGCGACGAACCGATGCGCAGGTGCGGCACGGGCAATTCGCCGCCAAAGTAAAGGCTGTTGAAGGCGTTGAACTGTTCGCGGAGATATTTCAGATTGCAGACCATTGCGTGCGGTTTTCAGGTACGAAAAAAGCGGGTTGGAACGGCCCGCCGGGGATTGTCAGTTGCTATTATTTCACTTGCTAATTCGTCAGTTTGCCGCGGCGATTTTGCTTTCAATTGTTTTCATTTCCTTGGCGAAATCGGGGTCGTTCTCGATGGCTGTCGACACCTGTTTGATGGCGTAGGCGACGGTGGCGTGGTTGCGGTTGCCGACGGTGCGGCCGATGAGGTTGACGTTCATTTTGGCGAGGTGCATGGCGAAGTACATCGTGATTTGCCGCGCGAGGACGTGCTCGTGTTTGTGCGACTTGCCTGCGATGTCGCTCGGTTCGATGCCGAAGTGCTCGCAGACGGTTTTCACGACGTTGTCGATGTCTGTTTTTTGCGGTTTGGTGCGGCGTATTTGGCTTACGGCTTTTTCTGCGAGGGCGATGTCGATTTTGCTGTTTAGATAAATGGAGTTTGCCAGCAGCGAGTTGATGACGCCTTCGAGGTCGCGCACGGTGCCGTTGGCGTTTTCGGCGATGTAGTCGACCACGTCGTCGGGTATGTCGAGGCCGTCGCGCCGTATTTTTGCCACGAGGATGTCGTAACAAAGTTGCTTGTTAGGCTTCTCGAGCTCGGTGATGATGCCGCAGCTGAAGCGTGTGAGCATGCGCTCGTCCATGTTTTTCAGTTCGGCGGGGGTGCGGTCGGCGGCGAGGATGATGCGCCGGCCGTTCATGAAGAGATGGTTGAAGATATGGAAGAACGCGGCGGTGGTCTTAACGCTTTTCTCCCATTCCTGCACGTCGTCGACGATGAGCGTGTCTATTTGCTGGTAGAACGCCATGAAATCGTTAAACTCGTTGCGGCGGATGCTGTTGGTGTATTGCCGTAGGAACTCGTTGGCGGGGACGTAGAGCACTTTCTTGCGCGGGTAGATTTTGCAGGTGCTGTTTCCCACGGCGTTGATCAGGTGCGTTTTGCCGCAGCCTGAGGGTCCGTAGACGAACATCGGGTTGAAGTTTGTCTTGCGCGGGTGCTCGGCCACGGACAGGCCTACGGAGCGTGCGAGGCGGTTGCTTGTGCCTTCGATGAACGTCTCGAACGTGTAATGGGGATTAAGGTTTGTGGCGATGGTGATCTCTTTCGACGGCGCCGGCGCGGTGTCGATGACGGTTTTCTTTTTCCTTGCCGTCTCCATCACGCGGTATTGCAGGCGGATTTGGCCGAAGCGCGGGGCGAGCACGTCGTTAAGCAGTTGGAGGAAGCTGCCTTCGAGGTATTCGATGAGCGAGTGGTTCGGCACCTGCAAGATGAGCGTGCGCGACTTTTTATCGAAGCTCTCGAAGGCCACGGGTTCGAAGAAATTCGCGTATTGCGTCTCGGAGAGTTGTGCTTTAATCTCGCGAAGACAGTCGTTCCAGAGGTCGGGCGCAGATGTTGCCATCGCCTACAAAAGTATGAAAATCGGCATAAACTCCAAAGCGCGCTATTTGTTTTTTCCGCCGAAGACGGAGAAGTGGACGTAGCGTTTCGGGTTGGCTTTCAGGTCGGTAACGAGCGAGTCGGCGTCGGCCAGCGTCGCGGCGAGGTTGTCGTAGATGGCGGGGTCGTTCATCAGCTTGCCCAGCGTGCCGTCGGCGGAATTAAGCGCTGCAACGGCGGCATGCAGCTCGTTGAGCGTGGCGTCTATTTGCTGCATTGTTGCGGCGAGGTCGGCGGCGTCGAGCGTCTGCATCACGTCGTCGCTATGCGTCAGGAGGCTGTCGGCACGGGCCATGAGCGGCGGCAACGTGGTGTTAAGACCGGCGATGAGCGTGTTGAGTTGCGCCGACGACGCGTTAAGGTTGGCGGTGGCCGCGGCGGTGTTGGCGAGCGCCTCGTTCAGCGCGGGGTCGGCCGCGAGCGTGTTAAGGTTCGTGATGATGGAATCGATTTTCGGCAGCATGTCTTCAACCGTCGGAATCATGCCTTTCATCTTGTCCATCATCCCTTCGCTCTCGTCGCCGAGGATGGTGCCGCCGGGCTTGATGACGTCGTTATTGCCGTCGCCGAGGATGAGGCTCACCTGCGTGTTGCCCATCAGGTCGGTGCGTATCTCCGCGACGGTGCCCTCGGGGATGGTCATCTTCTTTTTAATCAATGCCACGAGGCGCGTCGGCGTTTTGTGGGAATAATCGTAGATGATGTTGTCGATTTGCCCGATGGCGATGCCTTCGGCGTAGACGGGGCAGTTTTTCGCCACGCCGTCGATGTTGCGGAAGGTGAGGTAGTACTCGCAGTTGTCGGAGAACATGCTGATGCCTTTGAGGAAGTTGAGGCCGATGTAAAGCACGATGAGGGCGATGACGGCCGTGATGGCGATTTTCACTTCTTTCTTCATGAGCGGTATTTTTTCGTGGCTTTTTTATTTAGAGTTTTTCCATTCGGCGATGGCTTGGTTGATGTCGACGCGTTTGCTGCCTTTGAAGGCGACGATGAACGCTTCGGGGAACTTGTCGAGGATTTGCTTGCGCAGACGGGCAATCTCGTTGTAATCGTTCGACGCGCCGACGGTGTATTTAAACAGGCCGTCCTCCTTGTAATGGTCGATGGAACTGAGGCCTTTGAAGCGTGCGTCGCCGCTTTTCACCGACTTGCTCGTTACGAAGATCTGCACTTTAAACACAGGGCCTTTGCCGCCGGTTGAAGTCTGCGTCGAAGTAATAGCGGCTGGCGTTTCGTCGGCGATAATAGTCGTTGCGGGCGCAGGTGCCGGGGCTACTTCCTTTGCGCCGGAGCGGTAACTCTGAAAGGCCTCGAGCATGCCGCGCGCAATCTTGTCCTGCACGGCGGAGGTGTTCAGCTGTCGCTCCTCTTCGGGCGTGGAGATGAAGCCGAGTTCGACCAAGACCGACGGCATCGATGTCTCGCGCAAAACGAGGAAGCCCGCTTGGTGAACGCCTTTGTTTATTCGGTCGGCCGAGGCGCAAACGCTCTTCTCGATGAGCCGCGCGAAGTTGACCGAATTCTCCATATTTTTATCCTGCATATACTCGAACATGATGTACGATTCCGACGAGTTCGGGTCGAACCCCTGATAGCGCGACTGGTAATTGTCCTCGAGCGTGATGACCGAATTCTCGCGCTTGGCAACGGCAAGGTTGTCGGCGGCGCGGTGCATGCCTAAGGTGTAAACCTCGAAACCCTTGACGGTGTTGCCCTTCGCCACGGCGTTGGTATGCACCGAGACGAACAGGTCGGCCTTGGCTTTGTTGGCGATGTCGGCGCGCCCTTGAAGGGTAACGAACGTGTCGGTGGTGCGCGTGTAAATAACTTTCACGTCAGGGCAATTTTTCTCGACATATTTCCCGAAAAGCAACGCTACGGCAAGGTTGATGTTCTTCTCTTTCGAAACGGCGCCTACCGCACCGGCATCATGACCGCCATGACCCGCGTCGATGACCAGCGTGAACTTGTCCGCCGCGAGCGAGGGCAGGCTGTTGACCGCGAACCAAACAACCAAGGCTGCGGCTGCCAAGCGGCTGATTGCGAACGTTTTATAGTAGCAACTACTACTGTCTTTTTTGCCTCTGCGCTTCATTCGTGAAAAATCGTTTCCGTTGCAAAAATAAGCAATAATCCGTTAAACCGCAGCCTCACACGCCATCTTTGTCGCTCGCGGCAACAATGCGCACCGCCGCGCCGCGCGTATCGCCGCCCATCGGGGGGGTCTCTTTCGTCAGCTCGATGTCAACGCGCTCGATAAGCGGAAACTCGGCGAAAAGGGCTTTTGCTATTCGGCCCGCGACATGCTCGAGCAGCTTGCCCGGAACAGCCATCTCGCGCTTGAGAACGGCATAAACGTCGGCGTAGGAAAGGGTTGCTTCGAGGTTGTCTTCGTCGATGGCGCGCGCAAAAGGGCAGTCGATGCGCACGTTCAGCACGAACCATCCGCCCGTGAGCTGCTCCTGCGGCAATGCGCCGTGGCGTGCGAAGAACCGCGCGTCATTTATTATTATCTGCGTTTTCTCCAACAACATATTTTTTCAAAGCCCTCACCACGCCCTGCGTCCACGTGTTGATGCTGTCGTCTTTGAGTTGCAGCGAACCGACCAGCTTGATGACGTTCTCGATGGGCATGCCGTAGCGCAGCACGCCGGAGATGAGCTTGGCGTAGTTCCAATATTCGGGGTTGAACTTCTCGCTGAGCCCTTCGACGGTGGTCTTATAGCCGCGCTTGTTCTCGAACTGGAAATCGTAGCGGTGGCCGCCGTCGCCGCAGTCGCAACGGATGATTTTGCCGGACATGACGTTCTTCGGCAGCACGATGCCCTCGTCGTCGTCTTGCAGGCCGGTGAAAATCTCGTAAGGGCGGCCGTCGAGCAGGCCGATGAACGCCACCCATTTGTCCTTGTTGTTCTGGAAGCGCACCACGTCGCATTCGAGCACGTCGGGGCGTTTTTCCACTATCACATTCTCCATGATTTATGTCGTTTTAAAGTGAAGCTTACTCCTTGAAATACACGCGTTTAACCCTCGCTGAAACGCCCGTGAGGATCTCGTAAGGGATGGTTTTCAGCGTCGCTGCGAGCGTCGTAACGGGCAGGGTCGCGCCGAAGATTTCCGCCTCGTCGCCCTCCTTGCAATCGATGTCGGTAACGTCGGCCATGCACACGTCCATGCAGATGTTTCCGACGTATTCGGCGCGGCGCGAGTTGATGATGCAGAAGCCCCGGCGGTTGCCCAAGCGGCGGTCGAGGCCGTCGGCGTAACCGATGGGCAGCGCGGCGATGCGGCTGTCGCGATTGACGATGGTGTTGCGGCCGTAACCGATGCTCTCGCCGGCCGGCACGTCGCGGATTTGCAGGATGACCGTTTTGAGTGTCGATACATTACTTAACATATTGCCGTTCAGCGGGTTAACACCGTAAAGGCCGATGCCGAGCCTGCACATGTCGAGCTGGAATTCGGGGTAGGCGAGGATGGCGGCGGAGTTGCAGATGTGTCGCAGGATCTTGTGGTCGAAAGCCTCTTGCAAGCGCCGGCTGGCGATGTCGAAGCGCCGGAACTGTTCGCGCGTAAAAGCGTCGCAGCTGCCTTCGTCGGCACCGGCGAAATGGCTGAACACGCTGCGCGGAATAATCTCGTTGCTGCCTTTCAAGCGGCGGATGAGCTCGTCGATGTCGCGGTCGGGGTCGAAGCCGAGGCGGCACATGCCCGTGTCGAGCTTGATGTGGCACGGGAAGCTTTTTATTCCTTCGCGGCGCGCACCGGCAACAAGGGCGTCGAGCAGGCGGAACGAATACACTTCGGGTTCGAGGTCGTAGTCGAACAGCGTTTTGAACGAGGTCATCTCGGGGTTCATCACGATGATGCTGCACGTGATGCCCTTTCTTCGCAGTGCTGCCCCCTCGTCGGCGACGGCCACGGCAAGGTAATCGGCGCGGTTTTCTTGCAGCGTCTTCGCCACCTCCGTTGCGCCCGCACCGTACGCTTCGGCCTTGATCATGCACGTGATTTTCGTTTCGGGCCGCAGCTGCGAGCGGAAGAAATTCAGGTTGTCCGCCATCGCGCTGAGGTTCACTTCGAGCTTCGTTTCGTGCACCTTCTCGGCCAACAGGTCGCCGATGCGTTCGAAGCCGAAGGAGCGCGCCCCTTTGAGCAACGCCACCTCGTCGTGCATGCCGCGGAACACTTTGCTTACAAGGAATTCGGGCACGCTGTGGAAGAAAAATTTCTCTTTAACGGGGATGCAATCCGCCGCCGAACAGAGCGCCTCGCCGATGCCGATGAAGCGGTCGGTGCCGTTCGCCGCGAGCAGGCCGCCCACGCTGCGGTAGAGGCTGTCGTTGTCCTTGCCCGTTTGCAGGATGTCGCTGAGCACCACCGTATTCTTGCGACGCGTGCTGTCGCTGCGGCGGTGCATGAAATCGAGCGCGATGGCGAGCGAGTTAACGTCGGAATTATACGAGTCGTTGATGATGGTGATGCCGCGTTTGCCGTTGACAACATTCAGGCGCATCTCCACCGGTTCGAGGCGCGGCATGCGTTCGCGAAGGTCGTCAAGGGTTAAGCCGAGTTGCAACGCCGTGAGCGCGCAAGTGATGGAGTTGTCTATGGCGGCGTTGTCGGTGAAGGGCAGTGTATATTGGCTTTCGCGACCGCCGTAAAGATATTTCACAACCGTCGCGCCGCCGTTTTTCTCAATGCTTGAAACGAACATTGCCGCCGTCTTATCGCTCTTCGACCACGCCAGCAACCGCCCTTTCAGCTGCGCCGCCGCCAGCCCGCGCCTTACCACAAGGTCGTCGGTGCACGCCACAATTATTTCGGCTTCGCGGAAGAGCGACAGCTTCTCGTTGCATTTCCTTTGCAGCGACGGGAAATGCTCTTGGTGCGCCTCGCCGAGGAACGTGAACACGCCGATTGTCGGTGCAATGGCCGTTTGCAGCGCCGCCATCTCGCCCGGTTCGGAGATGCCCGCCTCGATGAGTGCGATGTCGCTCGTCTCGTCGATGAGCCACAGCGAGAGGGGCACGCCAATTTGCGAGTTATAGCTGCGCGGGCTTCGTGCCACAGTTTTGCCGGGCGCGAGGAGCTGGTAGAGCCATTCCTTGACGATGGTCTTGCCGTTCGAGCCGGTGATGCCGACAACGGGGATGTTAAAGCGGCGGCGATGGCGGGCTGCGAGTTGCTGTAATGCGAGGCGTACATCATTGACAATCAAATAGTTAACATCTTTCGCCGGAGCCTTTTCCGGCACGCTTGACACAACGAAATTCCTCACGCCGCGCGCCATCAGGTCGGGGATGTAATTTGCGCCGTCGCCCTTGCAGGTTTTGATGGCGAAGAAAAGGGTCTCGTCGAGGAAGCACAGCGAGCGCGAGTCGGTGAGCAGAAAGCGGATGCTGCTGTCAGCCGTACCGATGCGGCGGGCGCCGATGATGTCGCTTATTTGACTTATTAAGTACTTCATAATCAATGAGTTATGTCGGTTTCCGGCATGTCCGGATATTTCTTTCGCAAGGCTTCGACGGCCTGTTTGGTCTTCGTTAAAAACGCAGCGTATTCGGGACTTTCGGGCGCGAAGGGCCGGTGTGCGAGGGCTTCTTTCAGCGGTTTCCATTCGCTCAAAAAAGCGGCGGTTTTTTCGGAGAAATATGCTTCGGCGAAGCGCGTGAAAATGTAGTCGACCGCCTGCCGCGAGGGGTGCAGCATGTCGGGTTCGTAGAAGCGGTAGTCGCGCAGTTCGTCGGCGATGATCTCGTAGGACGGGAAATATTCGGCTTGGTGCGGGAAGGCCCTCGCGAGCTTCTCTGCGGCAAGGAGCAGCACGGCCTTCGCGAGGCGGCTGGCGTGGAAGCCGTATTTCTTGTAGCGGATGGGGCTGACGGTGAGGATGAGGCGTCCGCCGAGCAGCTGCAACACTTTCTCGAGCGCGGCGTAACACTCGTCGATGCTGAGGTCTTTCTCGATGAAATCGGCTGCGGGGCGCTTCTGGCAATTGTCCGCCACGAGGCCTGTCGCGCGGTCGATGTACACGCGGTTTGTGCCGAGCGAGATGACGGTTACCGCCGGCTGTTTTCCACCCCATATCGCGGGCGGGTTTGCGATGATTTTCTCAATGGTGTGGAGCACTGACACGGGGTTGTACATCACGCCGAAGGGGTTGACCGCCGCGCGGAACATCTCTTGCCGGAAGCGCGCGCCGATGTTTGCCGCGAAGCAGCTGCCGGCGAACAGCATTCTTTCGCAGGGTTCGATTTTCCACGCCGCGGGCCTTATGTCAACCTTCGTCCGAAACTCCATCGCGTCAGTTTTTCTTGCGCCTTATTTTGAAGAAAATGCCGCCGGCGAGCACGAGGATGAGCAGCGCATAACCCGTGTAGGCAATGGTCTCGGTGGCGCGGATCGACTGCGGTTTGAATGTTAAAACAACCTCGTGGTCGCCCACCGGGACGCGCATCGCCCGCAGGATGTAATCGGCTCGAGCCAGCGGCGCGCTGTTGCCGTCGACGGTCGCCGTCCAACCGGGATAATAGATCTCCGAAAAGACGACGATGCCGCCCGCTGCGGAGCGAATGCTGTAAACAAGTTCGTTGGGTTCGTAACTTGTGAGAGTTACAGTGTTTAAAGTATCTTCCGGCAAGTTTAAGGTGTCGGTTGATTTTGAAGTAATTGCCTTTGTTTCTTCGCCGAGCACGACGGCAAACGATTTGTCAGCCACTGCCTCGCGCCGCAGGTCGATCCCGCCGATTTGCGAAATCTCGTCCGCCGCACTGCCGACGTAGCGCACGCCATCAACAAACCATGCGTTGCCGTTGGCGTAGGGGTTCATCAGCGGGAGCGTTTGTCCGTCTTGCAAAGGAAGGATTAAGTACTTGGTATTCAACGCGTTAAGTATCGGGAAGAGCGTGTCGCCCGGCACTTCGGACATGTTGCCGCCGGCGGAGTAAATTGCTGGCATGAGGCTGCTCATTTCTGGGCGGATGTAGCGGTCGATGACGTCTTGATAGCGCCCTAATTTCGCAGCGTGATAGCCGCCGATGCTCTTGTGGTAGTAGCTTGTCTCGTTCTCGTTAAACGTGTTTGTGGCAAGGTTGAGCACGCGGTAGTCGAGCGTCTTGTCAGCGAGGATTTGGCGGTCGGTGTCGGTCATGGGTTGCGGCTGCTCGCGCTGGCTTTTCGGCACGAACATCCCGTCGTTGAGGTAACGCTTGTTCACCGCCCACATGTCGAGCAGGCAGAGGAGCGTTACGAGGCACGCCGTTACCCGCAGCGACAGGCGTTTCGCGCGATAAAGGAACAGCAGTTCGATGCCGATGAAGATGATTATCGCGCTCCGCCAGCAGTCGAACGTGAACACGCTGCGGCGCATCGCCTCGAGGTTCTTCGTCAGCGGCGCGAGATATTCGGCGGGAATGCCTTGCATCGCCGCGCGCTCGGACGAGGAGATGACATCGGGGAAAAACAGCGACGGCCATATAGCGAAGAGGATGCAGACGCCGGCGGTCAGCGCGAACGAGACGATGACCCACCGCTCCTTTTTCTTTAAAATTTCAGGTTCGTCGAAGATGCGCTTCAGCGCCATCACCGCCAGCATCGGAATGGCGAATTCGGCAATGACGAGGATGCTCGCCACCGTCCGGAATTTCGAGTACATCGGTATGTTGTCGATGAAGAAATCCGTGAAGGGCATGAAATTTTTGCCCCACGCAAGCAGTATCGACAGGATTGCCGCTGCGAAGAACGCCCATTTCAGCGGGCTGCGGACGATGAACATTGCCAATACTGCCAGCATCAGTACGAACGCGCCGACATACACCGGGCCGCTGGTGCCGGGTTGCTCGCCCCAGTATTGCCCCATCTGCTGGTAGACAGGCACGAAGTCCGGGTCGGCCTTTTTCATTGCGCGGTCGCTCATCGACAACGGCAACGACGCGCCGCCCTTCGCATTCGGCACAAGCAGCGTCCATGTCTCGCCGATGCCGTAACTCCATTGCGTGATGTAGTCGCGGTCGAGCCCCGTAGCGGTGTGTGTGTCCGTATTTTTGCTTACTAATTCGCTACCGCCGCGCATGCTTTCCTTGCCGTATTGCCACGTGTGATAAAGGTTGCTCATGTTGATGCAGATGCCGATGACAGCTCCTGCGGCGCACACCGCGACGGCCTTAGCGAACTGCGCGAGGCGGCGTTTTCTTATTGCATCGACGAGATAGGCGATGAGCATAAACAGGATTACGAACAGGAAATAATACGTCATCTGCACGTGGTTGGCATTCACTTCGAACGCCGAGAACACCGCCGTGAGCACGAAGCCGCGCAGCATTTTCCCGCGCCCGAAGGCGTACACCATGCCCGCAATCATCGGCGGCAGATAGGCCAGCGCCATCACTTTCCAGATGTGTCCGGCGGCGATGATGATGAAGAAATAGCTCGAAAACGCCCAGATGATTGAGCCGAGCACAGCCAGTTCCTTGCGGAAATCGAAGGCGCGCAAGAGGATGTAGAAGCCCAGCAGATAAACGAAGACATACCACACGTTCTCCGGCAGCCACAGGTGATAGGCGTTCGTCAGCCACGCCAGCAGGGTCGTACTGTCGTAGCTCGGCGCGGTCTGGTAGGTGGGCATGCCCGAGAACAGCGCGTTTGTCCAGCGTGTGCGCTCGCCCGTGCGCTCGAAATATTCCTGTTGCTCCTGCCCCGCACCGCGCCCGGCGGAGGAGTCGTGGCGGTAGAGGATGCGGCCCTCGATGTCGGCGGGCAGGAAATAGGCAAAGGCGATGGCGATGAACAGCACGACGGCCGCGGCATCGCCGGCATGGGCTTTAATGAAATTGGCGCAACGGGTAGATGCTTTCATAATGCAAATGTTTTTTATTCAAGAATTTCGCTCAGCGGCCGCATCACAAACTCGCGCTCGCGCATTCGCGGGTGGGGCACCACGAGGTCGTCGCGGCGGATGCGCTCGTTGCCGTAGAGCAGGATGTCGATGTCGATGATCCGGTCGGAATATCCGCCGCCGGTGCTCTTCTGCGTGCGCCCCATCTCGCGCTCGATGGCTTGCGTGGCAGCGAGCAGTTCGCCGGGCGAAAGATTAGTGTCAACGGCGAGACAAGCGTTGAGAAATTTATTCGGCGAGACAAAGCCCTGAGGGTCTGTTTCGATATAATTCGATTGCCGCAGCACGCGGCCTGCCCGACGGTTTATCAGGCTCACGGCGCGGCGCAGGTTGCTCTCGCGGTCGCCGAGA
The DNA here is from genome assembly GCA_021204905.1 of Prevotella sp. Classification (GTDB taxonomy): domain Bacteria; phylum Bacteroidota; class Bacteroidia; order Bacteroidales; family Bacteroidaceae; genus Prevotella. The sequence continues at coordinate 8,992 of JAJPYN010000004.1, read as the reverse complement.
TTTGTGCCGAGCGACAGGTAACACACCATCGCGCTAATCGTTAAGAATGAGCAGACTGTCGCCGAAGCAACCGAACTTGTAACCGTTGTCGACGGCGAGCCGGTAGGCCTCCATCACCTTCTCGTAACCGCCGAACGCGCAAGTAGCCATTAGCATTATCGAGTAAGGATGGTAGAAATTGACGAGCATATTTTCGGCCAGCGAAAAGTCGTAAGGCGGGAAGATGAATTTGTTTGTCCAACCATCGTATGGTTTGAGCAAACCGTCAGTGCCCACGCTGGTTTCCGTGCCTTTCAAGACGCTTGCGCCGACGACGAGCACCTTGTGGCCCGAGCTCTTCGCGCGGTTGGCGATGTCGCAGGCTTTGGGCGTGATTATGAGGCGCTCGGAATCGGTCTTGTGCTTCGTAAGGTCCTCAACCTCAATGTTTTGGAAGCTGCCCAAGCCGCAATGGAGCGTGATGAACGCGCTGTCGATGCCCTTAATCTCCATGCGTTTCATTAGCTCGCGACTGAAATGCAGGCCTGTCGACGGCGCGGTAACGGCCCCTTCGTTCTTGGCGAAAACGGTCTGGAAATCCTCGGCATCCTCCGGCGTGGCGTGAAAATTACCGCGCGCCTCGAGGATGTAATGCGGCAGCGGCGCCTCGCCCAAGGCAAACAGCTCGCGGCGGAACTCGTCGTGAGGGCATTCGTGAAGGAACCGCAGGGTGCGGCCGCGCGAGGTGGTGTTGTCGATCACTTCGGCCACCATCGTGCCGGCATCGTCGAAAAACAGCTTGTTGCCGATGCGTATCTTGCGCGCCGGTTCGACGTACACATCCCACAGCCTCACCTCGCTGTTCAGCTCGCGCAGAAGGAACACCTCGATGCTCGCCTCCGTCTTCTCCTTCGTGCCGTAGAGCCGCGCGGGGAACACCTTCGTGTCGTTCATTATGAAGCAGTCGCCGTCGCCGAAATAGTTGATCAGGTCTTTGAATTGCAGGAAATCGCCTTTCACCGCTTTGCCTTTCGACTTGCGGAACATGTCGATGGCGCCCGACTTTTTGTGAAGCACCATCATTCGCGCCTCGTCGCGCCGCGTCAAACGGTATGTCTCCTCCGTGCCGTCCTCGTTCTTGAATTTGCGCTCGAGGCTGTTCGGATATAGCGCCACCTGCGATTTCGGCAGGTTGAATTTGAATTGTGAAAGCTTCATGAATTTATTCGTTTCAAAAAAATCGTAAGTTGTTGTTAATCAGTGTTGTAAGGCTTTAATGTCTGCTTTGAAAGCCACGCGGGAAACTCGTCGAGCGTCAGGCAATCCTCAATCCGGACGTTGCCCGCGCGGGTGCGTGTGAGCTGCGTCAGATACGCGCCGGAGCCCAGTGCGCGGCCAATATCTCGAGCCAGTGCGCGGATGTAAGTGCCTTTGCCGCAAGCCACGCGGATAGTTGCGCGCTTGGCATCGTCGTCGAAAGCAAGCAGCTCGATAGAGTCAATCCTCACGCGCTTCGCAGCAGGTTCCTCCGCCTCGCCTCGCCTCGCAAGGTCGTAAGCGCGCTCGCCGCCGATGTAACACGCCGAGAACGCCGGCGGCACTTGCATTATCTCGCCTGTAAAGCTTTTCAGTACCTCGCGCAAACTGTCCTCGTTCACGCCGTCAGTGGGAAACCGTTCGCTCTCGGGATGCTCCATGTCGAACGAGGCCGTCGTCGCACCGAACTGCAGCGTCGCCGTGTATTCCTTGCCCTCGTTTTGCAGCTCGCCGATGCGCTTCGTAGCCTTACCCGTGCAAAGGACGAGCACGCCTGTGGCCAACGGGTCGAGCGTGCCGGCATGCCCGATTTTCACGCGCTTCACGCCCAAGGCTCGCGACAGGCGTGTGCGCACGAACGCAAGGGCGGCGAAACTCGTCATCCCGTAAGGCTTGTTGATGCAAATTATTTCACCTTCGCGGATGTCCATCCCGCCCTTTGTTTACGAACAAACCAGCGCCGCGCAGCCAACAATGAGGCAGTACGCCGCGAACCAGATCAACCTGCATTTTTTCACTAATGCAATCATCCATTTGCACGCAAGGCAGCCGAACACGAACGCCGCCGCGAAACCAATTATAGCTGACGCCACGGGTAACGCTTCCTCCGCCGCAGCACCCGGCGCGGCAAGGTCCTTGAAGTCAAGCAGCGCCTCGCCCAGAATCGGCGGGATGACCATTATGAATGAGAACTGCGCCATGCGCCGCCTGTCCACGCCGAGCAGCAGACCCGTTGCGATGGTGCTGCCCGAGCGGCTCAGTCCCGGCAACACCGCACAGGCTTGCGCGATGCCGATGACTAGCGCGTTCAGCGGCGACACCTTTTCGGCAGGCTTGCGCGAGAAACCGTCGGGGAAATAATGCGCCAACGCCAGCAGTAACGCCGTAATAATCAGGCAGATACCCGTTACGCGCACCACGCAACCGCTGTAAAGCGCCTCCACCGCATCTTTGAAAAACACGCCGACGACAGCGACGGGTATCATCGAAATGATTATCGCCGCAATGTAGCGCGTCTCGTCGTTCCATTGCCAGCGGAACAGCCCGCGAAACAGCCAAGCAATCTCTTTCCACAGCACCGCCAGCGTCGACAGCACCGTCGCCACATGCACGATTATATCGAACCGCAAGCCGCCCGCCTCCGCGCCGAGCAGCGCCTTGCCCAACTCCAAATGGCCCGAGCTCGACACGGGCAAATATTCCGTCAGTCCCTGTACAATCCCCAGCAACAACGCCTGAATCCAGTCCATCGCAAAAATTTGTTAATAAAACGCGATTTCCGCCGTCAGCACCGGCAAAAACCTAATCCTTTTCATTCTCGCCCCGGCCCTTCTTCGGACTGTACATTATCGCGAAAATCATCATCACAAAACCGATAAATGCCACCACCGGAGCCACCTTGACGCGCAACGTGCTGAAAATCGACGCGTCGTAAGCCTCGGGGGTCGACTCCCCGCCGCTCATCAGCACGAAACCCGCAATGACCACAATCATGCTCACCGCCATCAGCACGTAGTTCGCTTTCCTGAATGCAAAATTCTCTTTTTTCAAAACGCTTGTTAAAATATATTTCTAAATGTTGTACAATTGACCCGCCTTCATCCGCAGAAAGCGCGTTACGCAAACGTGCGTGCACAGCCACGTCAGCAGCAGGCCGAACACGAAAACAAACACGCCCGTGGCCGCAAGGATGTCCCACGTCAGGATCGTGCGGATGTTGGGTTCATAGCGGAACATCGTGTAAACACAGGCCGCGAGCACACCGTCGGCAATAATCGCGGACAGCGCGCCGGTAAGCACGCCCTGCCTTACAAACGGCGCACGGATGAAGCCCCACGACGCGCCCACAAGCTTCATCGTGTGAATGTTAAACCGCCGCGCATAAACGCCCAAGCGAACGGTATTGTTAATCAATGTAAACGAGATGCACGTCAGCAAGAACGCCAGCGCCAGCAGCACAATGTTCGTCTTCCGCAGGTTGCTGTTCACCGAGTCCATCAAATCGCGCTGGTAGGTTACCTCACTCACCTTCGCGCACCGTTCGATGTCCTTCTGAATCCACCGCAGCGAGTCGCTGTTCGCATACGCCGCCCACAACCGCAGCTCGATCGATGCCATAAACGGGTTCACGCCGATAAACTCCGTCGGGTCCGTGCCCATCGCCGCCGTCTGCTCCGCCAAAGCCTGCTCCTTACTGATAAACTCCACGCCTTTCACGTATCTTTTGCCGCGCATCAACTTCTGCAACTGCGCGCATTCGGCACTCGTCATCTCGTCCTCCAGCGTCATCGTTACCACAAAATTCTCCTGAACATACGCCGACAAATTCCGCGCCGTAAGCACGCTCAGCACAACCACGCCGACAAGCACAAGCACCATCGCCGTACTGATGCACAGCGTAACAGCCTGGAACGAACGCCGCCGCCGATTGTATTTCTTCCTTTTCTTCGCCACGCTAATGAGGGGTTTCTTTTTAAAAAATTGTGTGCCGCAAAATCAACGTGCAAAGATAGTACAAAACAAGCCCGTTTCCAAGAGATTAACGCGCATTAACGGATTTAAATGATTGCTCAAACCCCGGTAAAAAACAAGCACAAACGTTGAAACGAACCAAACGCTGACAAAAACGATGCTGCCGCACAATTGAGCAGCATTACAGTAGCAACTAAGATAAACTTTGCCGATGCCGAACTTCGCTCGCAAGAAAAGGCTTGCGCTAAAAATCAGGCTTAGCTGAAAAATTAGGTTTGGCTAAAAAATGTTGACCTCGGGAACAAGCTCCACGCCGAAACGCTCCCGCACGTTGCGCTGAACAGCCCTCGCAAGCGCAAGAATCTCTTCGCCCGAAGCCCCGCCGCAGTTAACCAGTGCCAACGCCTGCTTCGCGTAAACGCCCGCCCTGCCGAGCCGCTTGCCCTTCCAGCCGCACGCCTCAATCATCCAGCCCGCCGACAACTTCGCCCGCCCGTCAGCCGCAGCAAACACAGGCATGCCCGGATTTTCGCGCAGCAATTCGTCAGCAAAGTCTTGCGCCACAACGGGGTTCATGAAAAACGAACCGGCATTGCCCAGCTTCGTCGGGTCGGGCAATTTCGCGTCGCGGATGGCGATGATCGTCTCGCGCAACTGCTCCGCCGTGGGGAAGTCGATTTTCCTTGCCTCCAGCGCCCCGCGGATGTTGCCGTAATCGAGCTGCGGACGGTACTCGCGGCTGAGCCTGAGCGTTACGCCCGTGATGAAAAAACGCCCGCGCCAGTCGCGCTTGAAACGGCTGCTGCGATAGGCGTATTCGCACTCGCCGCGACCAATGTTTACAAGCTTTCCGCTCGCCGTCTCGACCGCCGTAACGCTCTCCACCAGCGGCCCGATCTCCGCACCGTAAGCCCCGATGTTTTGCACCGCCGCCGCACCCGTGTCGCCGGGGATGTGCGACAGGTTCTCCGCACCGTAGAAATGATGGTTCACCGCGAACGCCGCCACGTCGTCCCACCTTTCGCCGCTGCCGCAATGGAGCATCACGTCTCGCCCCTCCGCCTCCGCCTTAATGCCGCGAACGGCCGAGCGCACCACCGTGCCGTCGAAGTCTTTCGTGAACAAAATATTGCTGCCGCCGCCGAGAAACAACAGCCTTTCGCGCGATATTTCAGGCAGGAATTCCTTTGCCTCTTCAGCATTGTCTATCTCGACGAAGCGGCGGCATAACACGCTGATTCCGAAGGTGTTATGCGAAAGAAGATTATATTGCGCCTCGTCGGTCATGGCTTAAAAAACGGCTTAAATCGACAGCTTCGTCAACTTCCATTTGCCCTCGCGTTTGCGGAACACCATCGATGTCTCGAGGCCGTTGGCGATGCCGCGGATGACGAACACTTTCTTCTGCGTGCTGCGCGGCGGCGCACCGTGGATGACGCAGTACATCGTGCCGCGCGGCAGGTCCGGCGCGAAACTTGCCCATTGCTCCGCCATAATCAGCCCTTCCATCTCGGCGAAATCGTCGTCGGGGTCGGGGCCGGTGAACGCCAGCGGGTTTTGGATGCTCGCCTCCTGAAACAGCGTGTCGACGGCGAAGCGCGCATAGAACGCGAGGAAATCGCCGGCTGCCGTACCGTGCCATGTCGTGTCGCACACCGCCGTCATCATCCATTTGCCGGCCTTACGCTCGAAATCGTAGCGCGTGATGTAGCCGCTTTCAAGGTAGATTTTCTCCACGGCGGCGCGGCTGACAGCGGTGTCTTCCGTGTTCTCGGCCTGCATCTCGTCGTCGAGGATGAGCGTGTAGAAATCGCGGTCCATGAAGAAACGGTTCATCTCCCATTTGCCGCTGCTGATAGTGTCGGTGCGCGTGCCGCGGCGATGGACAAGCGGGAAGGCGATGCGGCTCATCTGAAGGCGCGCGCTGGAGGCGAAGTTGAAAATGAAATCGTCGAAAAGCTCGTCGGCAGCGGCGGGCATGGGTGCGGAGACATCTTCCTCGACATCGTAAATAAACGAATCGATGCGCGCCTCATCCGCAGCCTCCTCCGCGCCGGAAGGCTCCTCCGCCGGCACAGTACGCCCCGTGCAGCACGCCATCGCAAGGCACAGCGCGCACGTTGCAACAATCAAAAACAGGCTTTTCATCAGCATCGCGCTTTTTCGCCGCAAAATTATAAACTTTTATTAAAACGCGTGAAATGCGCAGCGCTTTTTACTATGCAAATTTCGCGGCATTGCTTTGTGCTTGTCGCTTTTTGCGCTACCTTTGCGGCAACGAAAAAAAGGCAAGGCTATGATTTTGGAAAAGATAAGCGCGCTGCTGGCAGAAACGGCGGCATTCGAGGCGCGGACGGCGCAGGAAGCCGAGGCGTTGCGCGTGAAATACCTCTCGCGAAAGGGCGTGCTGGCGGGACTGATGGAGGAGTTTCGCAGCGTGCCGGCGGAAGAAAAAAGGGTCGTCGGGCAGAAGCTTAACGAGCTGAAAACGGCAATTCAGGAGAAGATTAACGCGCTGAAGGCGCAGGCGGAAAGCGGCGACAAGAGCGACGGACAGATCGACCTGACGCGCTCGGCCTACCCCGTGCAATTGGGAACGCGCCATCCGCTGACACTTGTGCAAAACAAGATTATCTCGATTTTCCAACGTATGGGGTTCTCGCTCGCCGGCGGCCCCGAGATCGACGACGACCTGAACATTTTTACAAACCTTAACTTCGCTGCCGACCACCCCGCGCGCGACATGCAGGACACGTTCTTTGTCCGCGAGCACGAGTCGGATGTTACGAAGAATGTCCTGCTGCGCTCGCACACGTCGAACGACCAGAGCCATTACCTGTCGACCCACCAGCCGCCCGTGCGCGTGCTGTGCCCCGGCCGCGTGTACCGCAACGAAGCGATCTCGGCCCGCGCGCATTGCTTCTTCCATCAGGTGGAGGGCCTTTACGTCGATAAAGACGTGAGTTTCAGCGACTTAAAGCAAGCATTATTGATTTTCGCGCGCGAGATGTTCGGCGAAGAAACGAAGATTCGCCTGCGCCCGAGCTACTTCCCGTTCACCGAACCGTCGGCGGAGATGGACATCAGTTGCCACATCTGCGGCGGCAAGGGTTGCGCGTTCTGCAAGCACACCGGCTGGGTGGAGATTCTCGGTTGCGGCATGGTGGACCCGAACGTGCTTGCCGCTTGCGGCATCGACCCCGCCGTTTACACCGGTTACGCCTTCGGCATGGGCGTGGAGCGCATTGCCAATTTGAAATACCGCGTGTCGGACCTGCGAATGTTCTCCGAGAACGATGTCCGTTTCTTGCGCGAGTTCCAATCGGCTGATTGACAGTTGCTTGCGCGAATTATCCCGCCCCGGCGGCCGGGGTTTTGCCGTGCCGTTGGGCAGCGTTTTTTCAAATTCATTTTTTTCGAGGAGTCAAAGTCCCGGCTGTTGATGAAGGGATGATGGCTCCGCTTGCCCGCGCCGGGGCAATTGACAACTACAACATCGGCTCAGGCTATCGGCAACGGCGCAAAAGGTTTCCCCTCGCCTTCGTTTCAATTGCATTCAATTGAATTTTGTCGTAAAATTTAACTTTTTATGCCTCGTGCCGGCGTCTCGGCGCAGACTGCTGTTGTAACGGGCAGGGTCCTCGAGGGGGGGACACGAACCCCTTATCGGTGCCAACGTTACGGAAAAAGGAACATCGAACATGGCGGTGACCAACGCCGAGGGCGATTTCGCTTTTTTGTTTGTGCTTGAAAGCAATTTTAAGAGAAGTGTTGCCCGCTGTTGAGCCGAGGCGGGTTTGAAAAAATGCCGGACTGCAACATGTGGATTTGCCTGATTGCCCTCGCGCTTGCGGCGGTTGTACTCGCTTGCCTTTTTTCCTTGCGCGCGCGAAAAAAGAAATCGGCGGCTCTTCGCGAGGATATCCCTTTAATATTTAACGTTGATGCCGCGCTCTCGGGCAAGGGCGTGCGCGCGGAGTCGGCGACGGAACAGTTCAACCTCGGCGCGTGCTATTTCGCCGGCGAGGGTGTGGCACGCGACTATGCGGCGGCGGTGGCGTGGTGGATGAAAGCTGCGGCGCAAGGGCACGCGGAGGCGATGTACCGCTTGGGCAACTGCTACCTCGACGGCAAAGGCGTGTCGCGCGATGCGGCGCAGGCGATGACGTGGTTTCGCAAGGCTGCGGCGCGGAATTATGCGTTTGCGCAATACAGCCTCGCCCTGTGCTATCTTCAAGGCATGGGGGTGGAGGAGAGCGACCGGCGCGAGGCTGCGCGGTGGTTCAAACGTGCGGCCCGGCTGGGTGACGAGCGCGCGGTAACGGCGTTGCGGCGCATTAAGCATTCGGAATAAAACGGCGGTCTTTAGCAACTTTAATACATTGAAAACCAATCAATTAAATCAATATGGAGGACTACGATTTTAATCGATTCAAAGAGGCGCAGGCATCGCGCTACAACGGTTACGAGGCTGCGGTTGAAGAGATTCGCGGCGGACGGCGGCGCACACGCTGGGTGTGGTATGTTTTCCCAATGCTCAAAGGCATCGGCCACAGTTACAACTCCGATTTCTACGGGTTTGACGACGTGGCCGAGGCGCGCGCCTTTTTGAATGATGCCTTTTTAGGCGGACGGCTGCGCGAGGCGACGTGCGAGTTGCTTGAGAAAAGCCCGATGTCGGTGAAGAGCATTTTCGGCGTAACCGACGCGTTCAAGGTCTGGTCGTGCATGACGCTGTTCGACAGCATCCGGCCGAACGATATTTTCGGCGATGCGCTCGACGTTTTCTTCAATGGGAAAAGGGAATCCCTGACGCTGAAAAGGTTGGCGAAACTCGGCGCGCAATGAAAAAGGAGAGGGCCCGGCAGCTTGAGAAACTAAGCATGTAATATTCAAAAAAGTAGGCAGTTCGCCGGCCCTCTCCGTTTTTTCCCGACCTTAATTCTTCCTTGCCCGCGATTCCCCGACCTTAGTTTCCGCTTGCCCGCGCCGGGGCAATTGACAA
>JAJPYN010000006.1 GCA_021204905.1 Prevotella sp. | reverse complement strand
GATGAGAACGGCGGCACTGAAACCGGCATCAGCGCAGTTCAGGCTGCAATTGCTGACGGTGCAGAGGTCTACACCATCTCCGGCCAGAAGGTTACCGCTCCGGTCAATGGCGTGAACATCGTCAAGTATGCTGACGGCAGCGTCAAGAAGATCCTGCAGAAATAAGAAAGTAAGGACAAGATTCTTACGGTTTTAAGTTAAGTATTAAACTAAATTGTTCGGGAGGTGCGTCGCGATGATGTGCCTCCCTTTTTCTTTCAATTTGTCATTTTTCGCCGCAAAATTTTGTCATTCTGTAACTAATTCCTACATTTGCACGCTCGGTGTATCACCGCGATGAGAATTTGACGCAAAAGAAGAAATTTATATCACAACATTAATTATTAATTCAAAACAAAACACATTATGAGAAAGATTTTTACTCCTGCGGGCAAGATGCTCGGTCTTGGTATGCTCCTCTGCACACTGTTCGTTTCAAACACGGCGCGCGCCATCGATTGGGTGGAAATGTCCGTCCCCGATGAGTACGAGCAAAGCGGCTACAACTTCAGCTTCTACTTCAAGGTTACACCCACTTCGTCGGGCACGTTGGTAATCAGCTCCAAGGGAACGCCGGGACTTATACAATACACGGACGAAACGGCAGAAACGGAGGTCGCAGAGTTAGGTTACGTATATGGCGACGGCGAGTCAAAATTCTCGGTAACGGTTACCGCAAACGAGACCTACTATTTCAAATTGGTATCGTATGAGTCGGACTGGACACTCAGTTTGTCGATGGTTGCGGAAAACACCGCACCGACATTGACGTGGCAGTATCCCGGTGAGGACGAGGGCTACAAGCTCGACATCAACTACTACGGCTACATCGCGTTCAAATTCGACATGGACGTAACGTTCGACAAGGTTACGCTCGCCGCACCCGATGCTGATGATCTCTCCGTAGAGGTAACGCCTTACTTTGTCGCTTCCACCGGTTACTACAACGTTACCACCAAGTACATCCTCAAAGACTGGCTGAGCTACGGTCTGATTGAAGCCGGCGACAAGGTAACGCTCACCATCGAGGGTCTAGCAGCAGCGGGCGATGGCACAAAGTATAACGGCGACGGCACACTCGTGCTTGAGTTTGTCGCTCCGTCCGTGCCCACCGAGGTTGTCGGCGGCGACCAGGACGAGGACGGCAATTCCCTCATCGCTTGGCCCAAGACGTTCTATTCATGGTGGGATGAAGGCGACACGGACGGCATCGTGAACATTGAATTCACGCAAGAGCTGCTGCCGATGGACAACGAGAACCAGACCGCTTGCGGCACGCTCGGCTACGGCGACAAGGAGGACGAGAACGGCAACTACTACCAAGAGGATATCACCGACTTGATAAGTATTGACGGAAAAGTGCTCACCGTTGATTTCACGGGCAAGGACCGCACACGGCTGACTATGCTTCCCAACGCCGCTGACGAGTACGACCAAGTGCTTGTCATCGTCCACCTCATCCGGGACATCTACGGCGAGTATTGCTACTCTTCGGGCAGCGGTTCCGTCGCTTCCTATCAGATGTTCATCCCGTATGAGGACATCGGCGGCGACCCCTCCGAAGAGTCCACCGGCATTAAGGCCGTTACCGCAGCAGAGACCGCAACCGACGTTTACTACAACGTTGCCGGCCAGCGCGTCGCTACTCCGACAAAAGGCCTTTATATCAACGGCGGCAAGAAGGTCGTTGTGAAATAAACTTTAAACCGCAATTACTGTATATGGCTATGTACAGGAAAATTTTCTTATCGGCAGTGACCGCTGTGATTAGTATGGCGGCGCTTGCCGATAACGGTTTTACGATGTACACGCGCGGGGCGGACACGTCGCTGTGGGCTATCGGCCTCTCTCCCGACGGTCGCTATATGTCGTGCTGGCTCGGCTCCGGCGTGGGTTCGGCATTGCTCGACACTTACACCGACACTTACTATGTCAGCGAAGGCTCGTCGGAGTATTGCGCCGTTACTAACGACGGTATGATGATTGGCTACGGCGAAGGCTTCGGATATAACCCCATCACAGGCGAGACGCTCAGCGGCAATATGCTCGGCAAGGGCGCGACCACCGACGGCACGATCATCGTGGGCAACGGCGGCTATTATTCCGCGAAGGACAAGAAGGTGCATTCCCTGCCGAAACCGTCTGCGGATGATCTCGGCTTCGAGTTCCAAGGCATGGTGGCAATGGACATCAGCGACGACGGCAGCCTCATCGCGGGCTATGTCGAGGACTGGTACTTAGGGCAGGCCATGGTCCTGTGGCATCTTAACGCCAATGGCGAATATGAGGTCGACCCGGTATGCGCGGGCCATCACGAGGGCGAGTTCTCCGGCGACCGCGAATACTACACCGACGGCGTAACGGCCATGAGCCATAACGGACGCTATATCGCCATCAACTTCGTCGACAACGACGGCACGATGCCCGGCGGCACACCCTACGTCGGACGCTACGACATGGAGACAGGCGAGCTCACTAAATCCACGCTCAAAATGTCCTGCTCCGCCACGCGTATCGCTAACGACGGCACGATGCTTGTCCACACGGGCGACGCCGACTCGCAAAACCGCAAGGCGATGCTCTGGACAACCGACATGGACAACCCCGAATACATGGCCGACCTCTATCCCGACGTGAAGGAGTTCGCCGCGTATGATGCCGACGACTGGAACTACGGCACGTGCATCTCCTCCGACGGCAGATATATCTGCGGCATGGCATGGCACTATATCGAGGGCGACGGCGAGGACTATGCACGGCGCATATCGTGGCTCTTCGACCGTGAGGCATACGTAACGGGCATTCACGAGGCGGCGCCGGTGGAGGTCATCGACAGCAGCACGCAGGAGTTCTACTCCCTCGACGGCAAGCGCCTCTCCTCACCGCAGAAAGGCCTTAACATCATCCGCCAAGGCAACAAGGTGTCGAAGGTCATCGTGAAATAGCCCCGCCGGCTGCTTGCACCTGTTGGTTTAAAGATAATTTTGTCTTTTGATTTAAGGATGAGTATGAGAAAAATCGTAATCACCCTGCTCGCTGCATTCTTCGCCGTAACGTTGCGCGCTGAACACGGCTTCACAATGTACACGCTCGGACCGGAGACCATCCTCTGGGCTGTGGGCATATCGCCGAACGGGCGGTACGTGTCGTGCTGGCTCGGCTCGGGCGAGGGCTCGGCATTGCTCGACACCGCCACGGGCGATTATTACTACTACAACGTTTGGTCAGAGTTCGACGCCGTAACCAACGACGGAATGATGATCGGCTGGGGCGATATTGGCGTCATAGGGCATAACCCCATCACCGGCGAGACCATCACCCTCGACGACGACGCGATAGGCAAGGCCGCCACCACCGACGGCAAGATCATCGTCGGCTCCGTCATCATCAACGGCTGGAAGCAACGCGCGTTCGTTTACAAAGACGGAGAGGTTACGTATCTCTACGAACCCACTACCGAAGAACTCGGCTTCGAACCGGGCGAGGGCTCCGTGGCATCGTACATCACGGACGACGGTAAGACCATCATCGGCTATGTGATAAACTGGACGGGCGGCTCGAAAAAGATACGCTGGACGCTCGACGAAGAAAGCGGGGAGTACGTGTTCGACAAGATTTATTCGCGCTCGCCCGCGGCACTGAGCCACAGCGGTAACTATGTGGTTTACAATGCCTCTTCCACCACCGACGAAAGCGGCAAGAAGCTCTATCACATCGCGCGCTACAACAGGGCAACGGGTGAGACGCAAGAGGGCGAAACATCAATCAACTGCTCGGCAAACGGCATCGCGGAGGACGGCACGGTGATCGCCATACAGAGCTCCGGCATGCAGCTCCGGCGCGCCGTCATCTGGACACCCGACATGGACGCACCTGACTATATGGCTAACGTCTACCCGGAGGTGCCGGAGTTCGCCGCCTACGACGAGGACGACTGGAACTACAGCACCGGCATCTCTTCCGACGGACGCTACCTCTGCGGCATGGCATGGCACTACATCGAAGGCGACGGCGAGTATTATGCCCGCCGCATATCGTGGGTCTTCGACCGGCAGGAATACGCCGAGACAAGCGGCATACACGAGGCGCCCGTAGTGAAAGTGTTCGACAGCGACGCGGCGGAATACTACTCCCTCGACGGCAAACGCCTCGCCGCACCGCAGAAAGGCCTGAACATCATCCGCCAGAACGGTAAGGTCTCCAAGGTCGTCGTCAAATAACCCCGCATATCAGACAACCCGCCATATCAAACACCCCCCCATCTATCAAATAACCCTCCGCTTTATCCGGTAACCCTCCGCTTTATCCGGTAACCCTCTCCCGACATATCGGATAAGCCTCTCGCAAAGAGACTGAATAATAATGCGCGGCATATTCCTTGTCGTGCATTTTATTGTATTAAAGGTCGTTATAATGCCCTTATAATGCCCTTATAATGCCCTTATAATGCTGTTATAATGCTGTTATAATCCCCTTGAAACAGGCATCCGATAGGTTGTAGTGTAGTGCCTATTTCTTGTAAAG
>JAJPYN010000015.1 GCA_021204905.1 Prevotella sp. | reverse complement strand
AGGGTGCTATTACTATGCGTTAAGGCTGTGTTCACTATGCAATGAGGCGGCTATTGCTATGCGTTAAGGCGGCGGACAGGGCGGGGCTTGTCGGCGATTGATTTCGCGGAATGTTTGCGATTATGAAAATTTTGTTTATTTTTGCGCCGTATGAGTCGGTTACCCCTTTCCCCCGCGTCGTTGCGAGGGCTGTTTTGATTGCTTATGTCGCTATCGTTGAAGAAGGAGATTTTCACGTTTTGCAAGGCGCAAGGTTCCGCGGTGTTTGCCACGGGCTGCGACTATGCGATGCGTCTTTTCATCGATAAAGTGCTGGATCACAACTACTTAATGGCGACATTCTTCGGTGCGCTGACTGGCGGGATGGTGAATTGCATTGTCAACTATAACTTCGCGTTTCGGGGCAACACGGCGCGGAAGATTGATGTCGTTTTGCGCTATTTCCTGATGTGGGCCGGGAGCATCGCGCTCAACACGGCCGGCACGGCGTTCTTCAAGGAGATCGTCGGTTTGCGCGTGTATACGGCGATGCTGCTCACCTCGTTTCTCGTGGCGCTGTTTTGGAATTATATGCTGCAACGCTCGTTTGTCTATCACGATTTCCGCCATATCGACGGCGACAATGCGGAGGGTGAAGGCGATTAAAGCGGCAGTTTTTCATAAAAAGACTTTGGCAAAATGGACTATCGGGAATTTCTTCAAAAGGCAATCTACCGCGTCATCAACCCGCTCATTAAAGGCATGCTCCGCGCTCACATCACGCCGAATGTTGTAACGTTCACGGGCTTCGTCGGCAACTGCGCGGCGGCGGGGCTGTTCGTGGCTGCGGCATGGGCGGCGCGACCGCTGGCGTGGATAGGGTGGGGCGGACTGGTGCTGCTCCTCGCCGGACTGTTCGATATGATGGACGGCCGCCTCGCGCGTGTGGGCAACCTGTCGTCGCGCTTCGGTGCGTTCTGGGACTCGACGCTCGACCGTTACAGCGAGCTCGTGTCGCTCTCGGGCATCGCGGTGTGGCTGTTTAGTAGCGGCGACGGGCTGTGGGGCATCATCACGCTCCTCGCGCTCATCGGCAGCATTATGGTGAGCTACGTCCGCGCGCGTGCCGAAGCGTTGGGCCTCGACTGCAAAGTAGGCATCTTGCAACGTCCCGAGCGCGTGGTATTGCTTGCCGCAGGAGCAATGCTCACAGGCATTCTCGGCAATGTCATCCCTATCTGCATCGCCGTGGCAATCATCGCCGTCCTCGCCAATTTCACCGCCTTCTACCGCGTTTGGCATTGCTATAAACAGCTGAAATAGAAGCTCTTTCTTCGACGTTTTAATAGGTGATGGGTGAATAAGCGTTCAAAGGTACGCGACAGCACTTTATAGTTAGTCGAAACTATTGAAACGAACCCGACAATTAAGGCTGGTGTTCCCAACCGCTTAATTGAGTTGGAATTATAGTAGAAAATTATCGTGCAAACGAGAGCAATCAAGTTTACTTGTTTTGCCGAGTGCAGCCGATGATGACCGATTTATCGGGCAACTAAGATAATCTTTTTTAAGCCAAGCTCCGCTCGCAAAGCGTTATTTATTATGTCGCGTACCTATCGGCACGCAAACTATCCTCGTGCGAGATGGTTTCTTGCTACCACAACGGCACGGCTACTAAGAACACTGAGCACAACGGCGGCTACTCCTCTCGTTATAACGCTACGGCAGGTTTCCACATGATACCAGTACGCTGACGCAGACCACACCACACCGCAGGAAGACGGTAACTATTTCACGTTCACTACCAATCCGGCATGTATGGTGGAAATCTATCAGATCAACGATGAGGACGGCAGTGAGACCCAACTCGGCTACGGCTCGGCAGGCAGTTTCAAACTCGCTCCGAAGCGCGGCAGCGACACCACGCAGACCGTTTGGCTCCGCACCCTGAACTACGACGCTACGGAAGTTACGGCATCCAAGACCTACACCGTTTACGTCTCTGGCGAGCTGACACAAGAAGTGCGTTATCTTGCCAGCGACGACTACGGTTCTAAAATATGGAAATGGGATGTCGATGGCTATTTGTATGAGGGTACTCCCGCAGCTTGGGGTAACATGGGATATACTCCCGGCAAGGGCGACACCTTCGTTAATGACTATAACGGCATCTGGTGGGCTTGCTACCCTGACGACCTTGTCGGTCAGCTTAACCACTCCGACACTGGTATAGCGACAGGCGAGGAGAGCGTGGACGCTTACATGACGTTTGACGAAGACGGTTATGTGAAGTGCTTCGACGCGGACGGCAACCAAATTCATTCGGGACATTTCAGCGTGTCCGGCTATACCGGCGAACGTAACATCCCCTCTGTCGCCGGCGATGTTGACGATTGGGCACTCGGTTATCTCACGACCGACGAAGGTTCAATTCTCTTCCCGTTCCAAATCAATGCATGCAACTACAGCAGCGACGGCAAAGGCGTAGCTGTTACTCATTACGAAATTATGCAACTCGACTCCGACCACATGAAGCTGATTTATCCATATCCTGCCGATCCTGATGCAGAGGTGACCAGCTGGTCGGAAGCAACTTGGTGGGCGTTTAAAGCCAAGTAAGCCAAACCAAATGTTGATTTGAGATAAAGGTTCCGACAGTTTTCCCATAGCTGCCGGGGCTTTTTTGTGCAACATAAACAACGCCGCTGCGGGGGGATAAAAAAATAATTCTATATTTATATTGTATGAAAATATTTTCATACATATATAATATATATAATAGGGCAAGGGCGCATTTTTGCCGCGGGCAGCTGCTTGTTTGCGCCGAACAAAAGACCCCGGCAACCATTGCGATTGTCGGGGCCTCGTTTTGAGAATCTTTATCTATGGATTTATTTTGCCTTGAATGCCCACCATGTGCACTCTGCCCAGTTGCCCGCGCTGCCGTCGGAGGAGTACGGGTAGACGAGCTGCAGTTGGTCGGTGGTGAGTTTCACAATCTCGAAGTGAGTTGCGTTCACGCCGCCGGCATTGATGACCCACGGGAAGAGGATACCTGCGCCGCTTGTCTCGAGGTAGCCCATAGCGTAGCCTTCTGCCGCGCCGTCAGCGGACGTGATGGTGTACTCGCCGCCGCCCCAGTCGGTAATCTCGTATCCTGCGCTGCGGAGCGGTGTGCCGTCTGCTGCGTAAGAGGTTACCGTGTTGGTATTCCAATCAAAGGTCATGTAGGCGTCTACGCTCTCCTCGCCTGTTGCGGGAGCATCACCGGTATGGTTGAGCTGTCCTGTCAGGTCGTCGGGGTAGCAAGCCCACCAGATGCCGCTTGTCCAGCCGTCCTCGCCGCTGCCTGCGGAGTAACCTGCGTTACCCCAAGCGCCTTGGTCGTCGCGCCAGTCGGTATCCCATGTCCAAGCTTTCGTGCCGAAGTCGGTCAGCGAAGCCACAGCGTCGGAGGTACTCTTGAATGCCCACCATGTGCACTCTGCCCAGTTGCCTGCGGTGCCGTCGGAGGAGTAAGGATAAACGAGGCGGAGATGTCCCGCGTCGAGTTTCACAATCTCGAAGTGGTTGGCATACGCGCCGCCGGCATTGATGACGTAAGGCCAGAGGATACCGCCGTCTTCAGTGCCCTCGGTGTCGAGGTAGCCGAGTGCGAAGTTCTCTGCCGCGTTGTCAGCCGAAGTGATGTGGAATTCGCCCGTATAGTCGGTAACGGTGTAGCGTGCGGTGCCGCCTATTGAGTTGCCGTCAGCATCATAGCGCTTGATAGTGCCGTCCTCGTCGAAGACCATGTAGCAGTCAACGCTTGCATAGCTCTCGCCGTAGCTGTCGGCTGCGTGGTCGAGCTGTCCTGTCAGGTCGTCGGGGTAGCAAGCCCACCAGATGCCGCCTTCCCAGCCGCCGTCGCCGCTGCCTGCGGAGTAACCTGCGTTACCCCACGAGCCTTGGTCTTCGCGCCAGTCGGTATCCCATTTCCAAGTCTTGCTGCCGTAGTCGTCGCTGGCAAGATAACGAACCTCAGTCGTTAGTTCAGAAGCCACTTCAACGGTGTAGGTCTTGGATGCCGTAACTTCCGTAGCGTCGTAGTTCAGGGTGCGGAGCCAAACGGTCTGCGTGGTGTCGCTGCCGCGCTTCGGAGCGAGTTTGAAACTGCCTGCCGAGCCGTAGCCGAGTTGGGTCTCACTGCCGTCCTCATCGTTGATCTGATAGATTTCCACCATACATGCCGGATTGGTAGTGAACGTGAAATAGTTACCGTCTTCCTGCGGTGTGGTATGGTCTGCGTCAGCGTACTGAACGGTGACGAAGCCCGCTGCCAACTGCTCGGAAGTGATATTGCCTTTGGGAGCGGAGATGTCATCGGTTGCGGGGTCGCAAGATGCCAACAGTCCCAAGGCTACTATCGTCGAAATTAATATCTTTTTCATATAAACGTATTTATATTAAATGTTATACTTACCATCCCTGATATGTAGCGTCGGCAGCCGACCAGCCCTCGTTCTGCTCGATATATCCGAGAGAAACCTGCGTCTGCGGTATCATGTGGAAACCTGCCGTAGCGTTATAACGAGAGGAGTAGCCGCCGTTGTGCTCAGTGTTCGTAGTCTCCGTGCCGTTGTGGTAGCAAGGCTGGTCGATCTGCTTGTCCAAAGCTTCTGCGGCGATGTGCCAGCGGCGGATGTCGTTCCAACGAATGCCTTCCGTTGCGAACTCCCAACGGCGCTCGTTCTGCAGAGCAGCCAAGGAATAGCTTACTGCGGGCAAGCCTACGCGTGCGCGTACCTCATTCATATATGTGGCGTCCTCAGTCAGCTCGGAGAGCATCAGCAGCACGTCGGCATAACGGATGTGGATAAGGTCGTTGAAATTGTTCGTCTGGAAGGAGTTGTTAAGGATACCGTCGGAGCCCCACATGGAAGTGGAGAACGTGTCGTTGCCGTCGCCGTAGATGTTATCCATACAGATGATGGCGCCGATCTTCTTGCCGAAGTAGTCCGTCTCCTGAACGAAGGAGTCTCCGTTCGAACCGAACACGTAGCCTTGTGCGGCGTGTACGCCGTCAACCTCATAGTCGGGCAGCTCGTGAGGATCCTGTATCGTTGCCTCGTAGCGCGGGTCGTTAGGCTCGGCAGCCTTCCAGTCGCTGGCAAGGTTCGAAGCCACCGGACCGGCACCCCAGCCCGTACCGAAGGGGAACGTGTCGCCCAGGCTTGCCTGGATACGTGTAGCGAAGTGGAGGGCGTAGCCGTTGCCGTAGCCGATAGTGGTACTCCACGAAGCCATCTTGTTGAACTTCGTTGCGAACATAATCTCGGTGTCGTCGGCGTTGCTGCTGCCGTTCTCATAATCCTGGCACCAAACAAGGCCCTGGCCCTTCGTGTAGCAGTAGTCCTCAACAGTGAGGCTGTTGGTGTAGGGCCACAACGTGCGGTAGTCCTTCACGAGACTGTATCCGGAGTTGTTGTAGCAATCCTTCAAGCAGTCGATGACATCCTGCTTTTTCAAAATTTCGCCATTAGGCATTTCCACCGACTCGAGCGGGCTGTAATTCGTGCTTGTGAGGTCTTCAATGGTCGCCTTTGCTAAAAGTTTGCCATTATCATCATGAGGAACGTTTCCGTACATGCCAGTGTAGAAGAGCCATGCGCGTCCGAGCATTGCCTCTGCGCAATACTTGTCGGCGTGTCCGCTGTTGTGTTGGTTCACTGCGGGCATCGTTGTAGCTGCCGTATAGAGGTCTTGCAGGATTTGTCCCCACAGATCGCCTTCGGTTTGTTCGCTCATATCCGGTGCGTCGCCGCTGGGCTCGGTCATAAGCGGAATGTTGCCGTACATTGAAGCGAGCTCATAGTGGTAGAACGCGCGCATGAAGAGCGCCTCGCCCATATACTGCGCCCTGTCTTCTTCGTCCATATCAATAGACTCGAGAGACTTAATAAGCGTGTTGGCGCGGTTGATGCTCGAATAATGATCCTCGTAGAAGTCGTTGGTTTGATCCTCGCCGTTGCGCGTGATGAAATCGAACGCCTGCATATCCTTATCGTTGTCGCCGCCGCCGCCGTACTGATCGTCGGATGCCAACATCGCGTAGTAGAGGAATGTCTCCTGCGGATTAGCATTTACAGAATTAAGACCGTAGTAGATAGCCGCGAGAGTAGCATCGGCATCATCCGTTGTTTGCGGGAAGTTGTCGGTTGACATCTCGGTTACGTCCTCCACGTCGAGAGAGCAGGCGGTGAACCCGAGGGTCAGCAGTGCTGCCGCGAATATAAATAATTTATTTTTCATTGTCGTTAACTCCTTTCATTTAGAACTTAATATTAACTCCAATCATATATGTACGCGCTTGCGGGTAGTTACCTACGTCGACGCCGGTTACCCAGGGCTCGTCGGAGTTGATAGCCAGACCGCACTCAGGATCCATACCGTCGTAGCCGGTGATGGTGAAGAGGTTCTGTGCGGCGAAGTAGAGCCGGAGCTGCTGGAACGGGCAGCGCGGGAGGATACGCTTGAAGTCGTAGCCTATCGTGAGGTTCTGCAGACGGAAGTAGCTTGCATTCTCTACATAGATGTCGGAGATGTACTGCCAGTTGACGCCGGTATTGCCGGGAACCAATGCGGGATAGCGGTTGGACGTTCCTTCGCCGTTCCAATAGCTGTAAACCTCAGTGGTGTAGTTCTCAGCCTTACCGTCGGTGAACTTACGATATGAGCGAGCCACGTCTTGTCCGAGTGCTGCATAGCCTGTGATGTTCAGGTCGAAGCCTTTCCATGCCAAGCCGATGTTGAGACCCATCGTAACTTTCGGGTGCGGGTTACCTATATCGGTCTTATCGTCGGTGGTGATGCTGCCGTCGCCGTTGACATCGACAAACTTCAAATCGCCCGGAGCGATGTCCACGCCTTGTGCTGTCTTGGAAGCGTCGCCGCCGAAGTACTTGTTAAGGTAAGCATCAAGGTCTTCCTGGTTCTGGATGACGCCTTCGGTCTTGTAGCCGTAGAAGTAGCCGATCGGGTGACCTACTTCCATACGTGCCATCGTACCGGTGCTCTGTGCGAGGAGGTCGTTACCGCCTTCGATGAAGTCCGCACCGTTGATTTCGGTTACCATGTTGCTGTTGACAGCCATGTTCCATCCGATGTTGTACTGGAAGTCCTTACCTGCCGTGTCGTGCCAGTCGATGGCGAGCTCGACACCCTTGTTACGTACCGAACCCGCGTTCTTCCATACTGTGGAGAAACCGGTGGTGGCGTAAGTAGGTACGGAGAGGAGCAAGTCCTTAGTCTTCTTATAGTACCAGTCGAAGGTCAAGCCGAGCCGTCCGTTAAGGAAGCGTGCGTCGAAACCTATGTCAGTCTGCTCGGAGGTCTCCCATGTCAGGTCTTCGTTGGCAAGACGTGTAGGAGCGGCACCGGAGGTGTAGGTATCCTTCGTGTTGTTGAATGAATAGTTGGCATAGTCGCTATATGCGAAGGTAGCCAGATAAGCGAAGCTGTCGGTGATGTTCTTGTTACCGTTCTGTCCCCAGCCGACACGAATCTTCAAGAAGTCGAGCCAGCTCTGTGCGGGCTGCATGAACTTTTCGTTGGTAACAACCCAGCCTGCGGATACCGAGGGGAAGTAGCCCCAGCGATGACCCGGCGCGAAGTTCGACGAACCGTCGGCACGTATGATAGCGGTCAACATGTAGGTCTCGTTGTAGTCGTAGTTGATACGTCCGAAGTATGACATCGAGCGGCTGTCGCCGTAAGGATAACCGCTGACGGATGCGCTCTGGTAAACGGATGCCGGAGTAAGACCGACGTAAGCCTGGTACATCGTGTGGAAGATGGTGTTGCCGTAGGTGGTGGCGGTGAGGGACTGTCCGAAGTCAGGCTTCGACTGCCCGTACTCTGCACCGACGAGGACATCGAAGTGATGATCCTTTACCACGTCGAACTTATAGTTAAGGGTATTGGTTGTTCCCCATCCCCAGCCGAGACCTACTTGCTGAGTTACCTGCTCCGTTGAATTGCTGTCGTAAGCATTCATGTAGTAAGTCGGCGAGAAAGCGCGGTACGAATAGGAGCTCTGGCTGTAGTTGAGCTGTCCGCGATAGATAAGACCCTTAATCGGCTGGATAGTAACGTAGCCTACTGCGCTGAGGCTGTAGCTCTGGCTCTTGTTGTTTGCACTCGACCCGTTAACGAGAGTGTAGAGCGGGTTGGAAGCGAACGAGCTGAATTTGCCCAAGCCCAGAGCTTCGATGTCGTCGCCGTCGAAGAGCGAGCCGTCGTTGACATACTTGCCGTCGACCATCGAGCCGTAAGCCGGAACGAGCGGCATAGCGCGGAGGGCGTTAGACGTTGAGTTCCAGTACTGGTTACCGTTGTTGATACCGGCATTCTCCTTGTGCATCCAGTAGATGTTTTCACCTACGGTTACCACGTCCATACCGCTGTCGGAGCGATAGATGACGTGCTCGGAGTTGACGCGGAGAGTGAAGCGGCGGTAGTCGGACCTTGCCACTTCGCTGAAGATACCGTCCTGATACTGATAGCCGAGACCGATGGAGAACTTGCTGCGGTCGCTTCCGCCCGTGATGTTCAGCGCGTGGCTGGTGGTCAGGGCGTTCTTCTTACGCTGCTCCTCGAGCCAGTTCGTGCCGGGGTTGCTGCCGTCGAGATACGAAGCGAGCAAGTCGGGATCGGTGATGTAGTCAGACCAGTTGTAGGTTGTACCCGTGGAGTTGAACTGCACGACATCCATGATTTGCATGTACTGCTGTGCGTTGAGGAGCTGCGGCATCTTGTAGACGTTCTGCCAGCCGACGTTGCCGTCGTAGGAGATCTCCACCTTGCCGGCTTTGCCTTGCTTGGTGGTGATGATGACAACGCCGTTTGCGCCGTTAGAACCGTAGATGGCTGCGGATGCGGCATCCTTCAACACGTCGATGCTCTCGATGTCGGCGGGGTTGAGGGTGTTGATGTCGCCGCCTGCCACACCGTCGATGACGTAGATAGGCTTCGTGTCGCTGTTGGTACCTGCACCGCGAATGGCTACCTTAAATCCGTCGCCCGGCTGACCTGACGTTGCGGTGATGTTCACACCCGGCGTCTGACTTTGCAGGGCTCCGAGCACCTGTGTGGTGTTGAGCTTCTGAATGTCTTCGCCTTTGACTTCGACGGTGGCGCCCGTTACGAGTTTCTTCTTCTGAACACCGTAACCTACCACTACCATCTCATCGAGCATCAGCGCGTCCTGCTTGAGGTCGATGACCACATTGGTGCGCCCTGCTAACTTGACCTCCTGCTCCTGGAAGCCAACGTAGGTAACGAGCAGTGTCGCCTGGCTGCTGCTTACCGTGATGGAGAAATTACCATCGATATCGGTAACGGCGCCATTCTGGGCTGCTCCCCCTACCTCACGCACTGTCGCTCCCAGAACGGGTTCGCCTTGGTCGTCGTTCACGGTACCTGTAACGGTAACCTGTGCCATTGCCGTAGCGGACGCCATCATCAGAAGCGTGATGAGCGCGAGCTTGAAGTTTTTAATTTTTCCCATTTTAATGGCATTTAGTTAAACAAATGTTGAATAGAATTTTTAATTATATATTTTGATTGAGTTTCGTAGTGTCAACGAGTTCCGTCCGCCGTCTCCGCCGCGCCCCGCCGCATGGCAAACTGTCAGGCAGCATTGCCTGTTCCGCCGCGTCAAGCCGCCGTTTCAACGAGCATTGTCCGTATCAGCCACTCCCTCAGGAAAGCCTCTTTTAGTCGTTTGTTATCTTCGTTTTGCAAAACCTTTATTAAATTGGTGCAAATTTATCTACATAATATAAGGTAGTATGGCACTATTTTGGCATATAGCGACACTATTTTATCACAATTCTTAGAAAAATCGCGCTTATTTTAACATTTTAGTGTCAGTAGCAACGAAGGCCTTTCGCAGCGCGGTTTTGCGTCGGCAAATATAGTGATTTTTTTGTTTATTCACAGCGTGTGCGTTAACTTTGCACGCGTTATGGCGAAGGCTGAGATTTCGGAAAGGGTTTTGAAAGATGCTGCTGCGAGGGGGATGACGGCATATTTCGAGGCGGTGGCAACGGCGGTGAGCGGTGCAGTTGGCGGAGGGCTTACTGCGGAGACAATGGCGCAGTTGAATGCCGACCAGATTACTCTTTTGGCATATAAGATACTGCGCGAGGAGCTGACTGAGGGCGGCTTTATCCAACTGATACACAACGGCTACGGCGCGTTCATCTTCGTCAATCCCTTTGCGCGGGCATTGCGGGGATGGGGGATGGACGCTTTGGCGGCGCTCATACAGAAGGCGCACAAACTTTACAATAAGTTTCACGCAGAGATAGAGCGCGACATGACAGACGAGGAGTTTATGGCGCTGTATGAGCAGTACCCCGCTTTCGACAAATTCGACGATAATTTCGTAGAGAACGAAGAGATGTTCACGGCTCTGGCGGCGTGCTATATCGACAACCGGCTCGACCGTTTTGTGGAGGTAACCGACGAGTAACGGCACTATGAACAAGGAGGCGCAGGAGATACGCAAGAAGAGCGTCGTGCAGATAAGGAACAAGAAAGCTTCGTTTGAATATTTCTTTGTCGACCAATATACTGCGGGCATCGTGCTGACGGGGACGGAGATAAAGTCAATCCGTTCGGGCAAGGCGTCGCTCGCCGACACTTATTGCTACATCGTCAACGGCGAGATATGGGTCAGAGGGATGAACATCTCGCCTTATTTCTACGGCTCTTTCGCCAACCATGAGGCGAAGCGCGACCGCAAACTCCTGCTCAACCGCCGCGAGATACGCCGCTTGGAGGAGGCGACGAAAGCACCGGGATTTACTATCGTTCCCACGCTCGTGTTCATCGACGGCAACGGACGGGCAAAGATGGACATCGCGCTGTGCAGGGGAAAGAAGATGTATGACAAGCGGCAGAGTCTGAAAGAGAAAGAGGACAAGAGGGAGTTGGACCGTGCAAGAAAGCATTATTAATCCGGCATCAGACGTGAGGAGCGTGTTGGAAAGCATCGTACGCGAGAGGATATTGGTGCTCGACGGGGCTATCGGGACGCTTGTCGGCAGCTACAACATCACGACGGGTAACACCGACAGCCTCAATCTGACGCGCCCGGACATCATCGCCGACATCCACCGCCGTTACCTCTCGGCGGGCGCCGACATAATCACCACTAATACATTCTCCTCGCAACGCATCTCACAGGCTGACTACGGACTTGCCGACAGATGCCGCGAGATGGCGCTGACGGGCGCACGACTTGCCCGCCGCTGTGCCGACGAGTTCTCCACAACCGACCGACCGCGATTTGTCGCCGGCAGCGTCGGACCGACAAACAAGACCGCATCGCTCTCGCCCGATGCGGACGACCCTACGGCAAGAGATATTTCCTACGATGAACTTTTCGCGGCTTACAGCGAAGAAACAGACGCTCTCATCGACGGCGACGCGGACATTATATTAATAGAAACGGTGTTCGACACGCTCAACTGCAAAGCCGCCGTCGCCGCCGCACAGAGCGTTATGGAGGAGAAAGGCAAGCGGCTGCCGATAATGGTGAGCGTAACGGTGAGCGATATGTCGGGCAGGACGCTCTCCGGACAGACACTTGAAGCCTTTCTTGCGAGCCTTTCTTCTTACGATATTTTCTCCGTCGGGCTTAATTGCGGCTTGGGAGCGCGGCAGATGAAGCCCTTTCTGAAGCAACTTGCGCTGCGTGCACCTTATTATATCAGCGCCCATCCGAACGCCGGACTGCCTGACGAGACCGGGCAATACGACGAGACGGCGGACACGATGTGCCCCGAGATAGAGACTTATCTCACTGAAAGCCTGGTCAATATCATTGGCGGCTGTTGCGGCACCGACGACGAGTTTATCCGCCGTTACGCGGAGATGGCACGGGGAAAGCAGCCTCACCAGCCACATCCACGATACCGGCAGTTGCATCTGTCGGGCTTGGAGGCGTTCGTACCGCAGGAGAATACATTTTCAAATGTCGGCGAGAGATGCAATGTGGCGGGCAGCCGGCGCTTCCTGAGACTTATAAACGAAAAGAAATACGACGAGGCGTTGGCGGTAGCGAAACGGCAAGTAGACGACGGCGCACTCATCCTCGACCTCAATTTCGACAACGGACTGCTTGATGCAAAGGCGGAAATGACGCACTTCGTCAACCTGATCGCCGCCGAGCCCGATATTGCCCGCGTGCCGCTGATGATAGACTCGTCGCGGTGGGACGTGATAGAGGCGGCGCTGAAATGCGTGCAGGGCAAATCAATAGTCAACTCCATATCGCTCAAGGAGGGCGAGGCGAGTTTTATAGAGCGTGCGCGGCGGATAAAGCGTCTCGGCGCGGCGGTCGTCGTGATGTGCTTCGACGAGGAGGGACAGGCGGTAACTTACGAGCGCAAGACGGCGATTGCGGCGCGGGCATACAAGATATTAACCGAGGAGGCGGGGTTCAGTCCGGCAGACATTATCTTCGATTCGAACATCCTTTCTATTGCAACCGGCATGGAAGAACATAATGCTTACGCTCTCGATTTCATACGCGCAACAAAATGGATACGAACGAATTGTCCGGGCTCGCATGTGAGCGGCGGCGTCAGCAATCTGAGTTTCGCCTTCCGCGGCAACGATTATATCCGCGAGGCAATGCACGCCGTGTTCCTCTATCACGCCGTCCGCGCGGGTATGGACTTCGGCATCGTCAATCCCGCAACGCGCGTTACGTATGCCGACATTCCCCCGAAGTTGCTCTCTTTATTAGAGGACGTGGTGCTCAACCGCCGGGCGGGAGCGGCGGAGGAGCTAATCGATGAGGCGGTGCGCATTAAGGAAGAGCGGAGCAAAACGGAGGATAAAGTCATTATAAAGACCGATGCGTGGCGGAGCGAGAGCTTGGAGAACAGGTTGCAATATGCTCTTCGCAAGGGGACGGCGGAATATTTGGAAGAGGATCTGAGCGAGGCGCTGACCGTCTATCCGCACGCCGTAGATATCATTGAAGGTCCGCTCATGGCGGGTATGAACGAGGTGGGACGGCTCTTCGGCGAAGGCAAGATGTTCCTCCCGCAGGTGGTGAAGACGGCGCGGACAATGAAACAGGCGGTGTCAATCCTCCAGCCGCATATCGAGGCGCAAAAGATGTCGGGCAGCACACACGCGGGAAAGGTGGTCATCGCCACGGTGAAAGGCGACGTGCACGACATCGGCAAGAACATCGTAGCAGTGGTGATGGCGTGCAACAATTTCCACATCATCGACCTCGGCGTGATGGTGCCGCCGGAGAAAATAATAGAAACTATCGCGAGCGAACACGCCGATATGGTATGCCTCAGCGGCCTAATAACGCCCTCGCTCGAAGAGATGGCGGTCGTGGCGCGCGAGATGGAGGCGGCGGGGATGGACATCCCGATTATCGTAGGAGGAGCAACGACGTCGGAGCTGTATGTGGCGCTGAAGATTGCACCGCTCTATAGGGGCATCGTCATCCGGGCTATCGACGCGGCGCAGAATGCCGTCATCGCTACAAGAATAATGAACCCGAAAGAGAAAAAACTCCTTGCCGAAGAGCTCGACTTACGATACAAACGGCTCAGGGAAACATACCAAGTAAGCAACTCTACGCTTGTGCCCATCGAGGAGGCACGCAAGAGGAAACCGAAATATTTTGACAAGTAAACACACCGAATGATAATGTTGAGAAAGAAACGATGGCACATTGACCCTGACAACATCACCGAGATGGACCGCAAGATAATGTATTGGGAGAACAAAGGGAAGCTCGTGCCGACACGCGACCTGATAAAGACGCCGGAACAGATAGAAGGCATACGGCGCGCGGGAGTGGTAAACACGCTCGTGCTCGACACCGTCGCCTCTAAAATACATCCCGGAATGAACACGCAAGAAATAGACGATATCTGCACGGAAGTATGCCGGCAGCACGGCGCGATACCCGCCTGTCTGGGCTATGAGGGCTTTCCCAAGTCGGTATGCACGAGCATCAACGAGGTGGTGTGCCACGGAATACCGAAAGAAGAAGACGTGCTTGAGGAGGGCGACATCGTGAACGTCGACTTCACGACCATCCTCGACGGATATTATGCCGACGCTTCGCGGATGTTCATCATCGGGGGCAAGACCACGCCGGAGAAAGAGCAGCTCGTCCGCGTGGCACGCGAATGCCTCGAGATAGGGATGGAGGCGGCGAAGCCCTACGCCTTTGTCGGCGACATCGGACACGCCATTGAGAAGCACGCAAAACGTTTCGGCTACGGCGTAGTGAGGGATCTGTGCGGACACGGCGTCGGCTTGAAGTTCCACGAAGAGCCAAACGTCTGCCACTTCGGACAACGCGGCACCGGCATGCTACTCGTACCGGGCATGGTGTTCACCATCGAACCGATGATAAATATGGGCTCCTATAAAGTATTTATTGACAGCGAAGACCCCTACGGATGGGAGGTCATAACGTGGGACGAGAAACCGTCGGCGCAGTGGGAGCATACGTTTGTTATGACAGAAAGCGGAGTGGAAATATTGACTTACTGAACTATGACATACCAACAACCCGTTTACATTCTTGCCATAGAGTCGAGCTGCGACGACACGTCGGTGGCGGTGATGAGGGACGACGTACTGCTGAGCAACGTTACCGCCTCGCAGGACGTGCATAGGGCGTATGGCGGCGTCGTGCCGGAGCTGGCATCGAGGGCACATCAGCAGAACATCGTGCCCGTCGTAGACCAAGCGCTAAGACTCTCTGGAGTAACAAAGGAGCAACTCTCCGCCGTCGCCGTAACGCTCGGACCGGGACTGCTCGGCTCGCTGCTCGTCGGCGTGAGCTTCGCCAAAGGGTTCGCCACGGCGCTCGGTATACCGCTCATCGATGTCAACCATCTGCAGGGACACGTCATGGCACACTTTATCAGGGAGGACGGAATCGACAATACGCCGCCGCCATACCCCTTCCTCTGTCTCCTTGTCAGCGGCGGCAACTCGCAGATTGTCTTGGTCCGCGCGTGGAACGATATGGAGGTGCTCGGGCAGACAATAGACGACGCGGCGGGAGAGGCGATAGACAAATGCGCCAAAGTGATGGGCTTGGGCTATCCCGGCGGACCCGTGATAGACCGTCTGGCACGCCAGGGCAACCCGCACGCATATAAGTTCGCCGAACCGAACATTCCCGGATTGGACTACAGTTTCTCGGGAATGAAAACCTCGTTCCTCTATGATATGCGGCGGCGGACGGCGGAAGAACCCGACTTCATCGAGCATCACAAGGAGGACATTGCCGCATCGGTGGAGTTCACTGTGGTCGACATACTGATGAAAAAACTGTGTCTTGCCGTCGAACAAACGGGAATAAAGCACGTGGCAGTGGCGGGAGGAGTGTCGGCGAACAACGGGCTGAGAAACGCATTCCGCACGGCGGCGCAAGAGAAAGGCTGGACCGTCTACATCCCGAAGTTCGGATACACCACCGACAACGCCGCAATGATTGCAATCGTAGCCTACCATAAATTCCTCGCAGGCGAGTTTTGTGATATAAGCCGGCCGCCGTTCAGCAAAACAACCTTTAAATAAAAAGCTTCGAAATAAAAAGCTTCGTGCGAAAAAAGTTGAAACGAACCGAACACTTACAACGACGTTGAAGCAAAGGCTTGTTGAGCCGGGATTGCAGTAGCAACTAAGATAATGAAACAAATTTTTCAAGGTCGATGAGAAAACCTTTTAACTGAGATAATTCTTTTAAATGAGATAATTCTTTTTAGAACGATGAGACGATACCTGTTTTTGTTAATGATTTTGCTCGCCGCGACGACCGTTCGCGCGCAGGATGCCGGGACGTTGTGGCTGGCGATGCCGCGCGCGATGACGCCCTACCTCACGCCGGAGCAGCGGCAGGAGATGCTCAATAGTTATTTGTCGGCCGAGCCCGCGCCTGTCGCAAATATGCTTCACGGCGAGAGCTCCGTCGACACGCTCGCGGCCGATTACGGGCGGTTCAGGCTGTCGTCGGCGCGAACCATGCAGCTTGTCCGCCTGCCGCGCGAGGATGGCGACAGCATCGTCTGCGTCATCGACCTGTATAATGCGCCGGCAAAGAAGAGCGTCGTGAGGTTTTATTCGCCCGATTGGCGGCCGCTGAGCGACATTGACGTGCCCGATTTCAGCGTCGCCGACCTTACCGCGCGGCCCGATTCGATGGCTGTTGCGGAGTACGACGCCCTTTGCCAATGGTTTGAGCCTCAATTAGTTACGACGGAGTACAACCCCGTGTCGGGCCTGTTCGAGGTAACGCTCAGCGTGCCCTTCGCCGTGCGCGAGGAGAAGGAGAAAATCGAGGGCGTGGTTTGTAAACGGTTCTTAAAATGGAGCGGCGAACGGTTAAAAGATGTTACAAATTCGCAAAATATTTGACGCTGCGAAAGAAATTTTATGACAGAAAGGAGACTTTTTGATACATTTGTGCCGTGTTTTTCATGGTATTAGATTATTAAGGTTAATTTTTCTTGGATTACGGGTTGTCGCGAGACAGCCCGCAATTTTTTTGCGCACCTTTCATTTGGTTGTTTTGCCCGGGGCCGGTTTGAACTATGGCACGTCGAAATTATGCTGCGTTTCAAAAGTTTTCATTTTTTTGCAGGTTTACATAGTTTGCGCTACCTTTGCCGCGCGAATTAACACTTCTTATTTTTTCGGATATGTACATAAAGGCGAGGCTTACACTGATGAACTTCTTGGAGTTCGCGGTGTGGGGAGCTTATCTTACTTGCATGGGGAACTATCTCGGTTCGGCCGGGCTGGGCACCGCGATTGCTTGGTTTTACGCCATTCAGGGCATTGTTTCGATTTTTATGCCGACGCTGATGGGCATCATTGGCGACAAGTACATCCAGCCGCAGCGGTTGTTGGGTTTGTGCCATCTGTTTGCCGGGCTGTTTATGGGCGGCTTATGGTGGATGGGGCAGCGTGCCGGCTTCGGTAACGAGATTGCTGACAAGGGACTGTTTATTGCCGTTTACACGTTGAGCGTTGCGTTTTACATGCCGACGCTGGCGCTATCGAACACCACGGCTTTCACCATTTTGAAGAAGAGCGGTTACGACACGGTGAAGGATTTCCCGCCCATCCGCGTGTTCGGTACGGTGGGGTTCATCATCACGATGTGGATTGTGAATTGCGCCACGCTGGATAACGGGCACTTTTTCTTCACCTTGGGCCAGAGCGCGTACAAGTTCCAATACACGCATTGGCAGTTCCTTGTCTCGGGTTTGCTGAGCATCGTGCTGTTTCTTTACTGCTTCTCGCTGCCGGAATGCAAGCTGGAGAAGTCGGCGGGGCGGTCGTTTGTCGAGGCGCTGGGGCTTAACGCATTCAAGCTTTTCAAAAGGAAGAAGATGGCGCTGTTCTTCGTTTTCTCGATGCTGCTGGGCATGTCGTTGCAGGTTACAAACAGTTATGCCGGGCCTTTTATCACGAGTTTTAAGGGCAGTGCCGACGCTGTGATTGCGGGGTCGTTTGCGGCGAACAACGCCACGATGCTCACGTCGCTGTCGCAGGTGAGCGAAGCCTTGTGTATATTGCTCATCCCGTTCTTTCTAAGGCGCTTCGGCATCCGCGGCGTGATGCTCATGTCGATGTTCGCGTGGGTGTTCCGTTTCGGCTTTTTCGGTGCGGGCAGTCCGACGATGCCGGGCGTGCTGCTGTTCATCCTTTCGTGCATTGTCTACGGCGTGGCGTTCGATTTCTTCAATGTCTCGGGCGGCATCTTCGTCGATGCGGAGTGCGACCCGTCGGTTAAGGCGTCGGCGCAGGGGCTGTTTATGCTGATGACCAACGGGCTCGGGGCGACGATAGGCACGCTGTCCGCCGGTGCGGTGATTAATCATTTCTGCACGTGGCAAGGCGGCTATCTGCTGGGCAACTGGCAAGCGTGCTGGTTCATTTTCTCGGCCTTCGCCCTTGTGGTGGGTGTCGGTTTTGCTTTGGCTTATCGCGATAAGCGGCGCGTATGAAAGAAGAACGGTATTTCCTTGTGCCCGATGCTGCGGACGGTGATGAATTGCCGTCGTCGGAGGCGCAACATGCGTTTAAGGTTTTGCGTTTGCGCGCGGGCGACGAGGTGGTGCTCATCGACGGACGGGGCAGTTTTCACAGGGCTTGCCTGACGCTGGTGGAGCAGAGAATTTGCAAGTATAAAATTTTGTCGACGATGCCGCAGACAAAAGGCTGGAAAGGGCGGTTGCACCTTGCCGCGGCGCCCACGAAGAATGCCGACCGCATCGAATGGATGGTGGAGAAAATCACGGAGATCGGTTTCGACTGCCTGACCTTTCTCAATTGCAAATATTCCGAGCGGCGGAAGGTGAGGATGGAGCGGATAAACAGCGTTGTGGCCGCGGCGGTGAAGCAGAGCCGAAAGCCTTTTGTGCCTGTTGTGAACGACATCATGCCCTTCGAAGAATTTATCGCTTTACCCTTAAAGGGCAAGAAATTTATTTGCCATTGCCACGAAGAAATCGACCGCAGCGAACTGCCTGACGAACTGGCGCAACTCGCTGGTAATGAGGATGTTACAATTATGATTGGTCCCGAGGGCGACTTCTCCGTCAATGAGGTGAAGGCTGCCGTGGCGAACGGCTTCATGTCGGTGGCGCTGGGCACGTTCCGCCTGCGCACGGAGACGGCGGGGGTGATGGCCGTGTCGATGTACAGCCTTGCCAACAGGAGCAAAAAGACGATATAAATCAACTTATTCGCATTGTCATACAGTATTAACGCGCGCGTAACGTTTCGGAAACAAAGAAAGGTTAAATTTGCACCCGGAATTGATTAACAATGCATAAAAAACGGGCTTTGCGCCCCGAATACTAATTAAATTTTACAAACAACAATCATGCACAAAACATTGCATTTACTTATTGCTATGATGCTCTTTACGGTGTCATCAGCAACGGCTCAGGTTACCACTTCCTCACTGGCGGGCAAGGTAGTTGCCGACGGCGAGGACGTAATCGGCGCTACGGTGGAGGCCGTCCACACACCTTCCGGCACGCGCTACACGGCGATAACGAATGCCAAAGGTATGTACACCATCAACGGTATGCGTGTCGGCGGACCTTACGAGGTGAAAATCAGCTACATCGGTTTCGAGACACAGGTGGTGGAAGGCGTTACTCTCCAACTGGCGGAAACGTACAATCTGAACACCAATCTCTCGGAAGACGCGCACCAACTCGGGGAAGTTGTCGTGAGTGCAACTGCGACGAAGTTCACCACGGAGAAGACGGGCGCGTCGACAAACATCTCCAATCAGCAGATAGTAAATATGCCTACGGTGAACCGCAGCATAACGGAGTTTACGCGTCTGTCCCCCTACGGCGGCAACGAAATGAGCTTTGCCGGTGCCGACGGACGTACCGCCAACTTCACCGTAGACGGCGCCAACTTCAACAATAACTTCGGTCTGAGCGACGACCTGCCCGGCGGAGGCAACCCGATTTCTATCGACGCCATCGAGGAATTGCAGGTTGTGATCTCCCCATACGATGTCCGGCAGACCAACTTCATCGGCGGCGGAGTGAACGCCATCACAAAATCAGGTACCAACACGTTTAAGGGAACGGCGTACATCTATCACAAGAACGAGAACATGCGCGGCGATGCCGTAGAGAAAGAGCAGATCTCCGGCGCCCGCGAAACCGATCGCCAGACCACTTACGGCTTGACTTTCGGCGGACCGATCCTTAAAGACAAGCTCTTCTTCTTTGTCAACGGAGAGATGACGAAGACACCTACGGTGGCGAACAGATGGCGCGGATCGGAGAACGGAGTTGCCGACGCGGACAGCTATCTCTCGCGTACCACGCTGTCCGACCTGCAGACGGTATCCGACTACGTTAAGAGCAAATACGGCTACAACACGGGTTCGTACACGTCGTTCCCCGCCGACGAGAGCAACTACAAGCTGTTGGCGCGTGTCGATTGGAACATTAACACGATGCACCACCTTGCCGTGCGCTACAACTACACCAAGAACCGGATGTGGAACGCACCGAATGCAACGTCGATGGACGGCGGCACACGTATGTCGGGATCCCGCACCTCGCAGTACTCGATGTCGTATGCCAACTCGATGTATGCCATCGACAACCTCGTGCACACCCTCTCCGTCGACCTCAACAGCCGCTTTACGGAGAACCTGTCGAACCAGTTCCTCTTCACGTTTTCCAAGCTCGACGACGTCCGCGCCACGGATTCCGACGAGTTTCCGTTTATCGATATCCTCAAAGACAATCAGAACTACATCTCCCTCGGCTACGAGCTCTTCTCGTGGAACAATGCCGTACACAACACCGTCTACAACTTCAAGGACGACGTAACCTACTATCTCGGCAACCACAAGATTGTCGGCGGCATCAGTTTCGAGCACCAGATGGCGGACAATATGTATATGCGCAACGGCACGGGATACTATCGTTACAGCAGCCTCGACGACTTCTTGAACGGCGCGACGCCGGAAATCGTCAACCTGACGTATGGCTACAACGGCGAGAGCGACCCCGCCGCACGCGTCCAATTCAATAAAGCGGGCATCTACGCGCAGGACGAATGGAACATCAATACTCGTTTCAAACTGACCTACGGCATACGTTTCGACGGCTTGTTCTTTAAGAACAGCGACCTGATGACCAACCAGGCGATCTACGACCTCGACTATGACGGACGGCATATCGATACCGGCAAATGGCCTAAATCGAGCCTCATCGTCTCCCCGCGCGTCGGTTTCACTTGGGACATCCTCGGCGACAAGAGCCTCAAACTGCGCGGCGGCACGGGTCTCTTCTCCGGTCGTCTGCCCCTCGTGTTCTTCACCAACATGCCGACAAACAGCGGTATGGTGCAGTATAACGCACAAATCAACGCTTCCGAAGCAGCATCTAAAGGCTTCTCTATGAGTGAGTTCGCCGGCGGCTTGGTAACCGACGCTAACGGCAAGGCAACAACCTCCGCCCTCTACAACAAACTGTTGGAGCTCGGCTACCCGTCGACCATCAAGGCAGAAGATGGTGCCGTGCCGTCGTCAATATCCGCCGTAGACCCCAAATTCAAGATGCCGCAGGTATGGAAGACGTCTATCGCGCTCGACTATGTAGTCCCCGTGTCGTTCCCGTTCACGGTTACGGTAGAGGGAATATTCAACAAGACCGTCAACGGAGTTACCATTTCAGACTGGAGCATCCCGTCTGTGGGCGGCTTTGCACGGTTCAACGGCGTCGACAATCGTCCCATTTATCCTGAGGGCTTCCGCACTAACACGTCGGCATTCGTATTGGAGAACACCCACAAGGGCTACGGTTGGACCGCCAACGTTACCCTCAATGCCCAGCCGTGGGAGTGGCTCAGCGTTATGGCAGCCTACACTCACACCGCCTCGAAAGAGCTGACGGGCATGCCGGGCAGTGCGGCGGAGAGCGCCTTCACCTACGTGCCGACCTACGAGGGACCGAACAACATCAAACTCCACAACTCACAATATGTTACTCCGGATCGCTTCGTGGCATCCATCACAGCTCACGACAAAGGGCACAACCACTACAGTATCATCTATGAAACGTGGCGCGGAGGATACAACTATTCCTTCATGACGACCAACGATATGAACGGTGACGGCTACAACTACGACGCTATTTACATCCCGACAGACGCGCAGGTGGCTTCGGGCGAGTTCCGTTTCGTGTCGGAAGACGACAAGACACGCTTCATGGATTATGTCCACGCTAACGGCTATCTCAGCTCTCATCAGGGCGAATATGCTGAGGCGTACAGCGTCTATTCGCCGTGGGTACACCGCGTAGACTTGTCTTACAAGCACGATTTTGACTTCAATATCGCCAAGACAAAGCACACCATACAGCTCAGCCTCGATATTAAGAACTTCCTCAACATATTCAATTCCAACTGGGGAGTGATGAAATACCTCAACCCGGAGATAGGCAGCGACGCGCGTATCCTGAAATATGAGGGTGTCGACGCTGACGGCTATGCCACCTTCTCCACACCGACGGCAATCAACGGCAATACCGTAACGTTCGTGCCCTACCACTCCGTCGACCAGTGCTGGTATGCTTCTATCGGTATCAAGTATATATTCAACTAATCAAAGGGAGACAACAATATGAAACTGAAATATATTCTTCCGTCCCTGCTCGCCGTGTTGACCTTAATCACAGCGTGCTCCGAAAACGGTGACATCACCCTTCTCGACGAGGTGCAGGTATCCTCGTCGTACATCGCACTGCCCGTCGACGGCGGCTCGACCGCCATTACGGTCAATGCAAAATACGACTGGGAGATTGATACCGCCGACGTTCCGGACTGGCTCGGCATAAGTCAGACAAGCGGCACGGCGGGCAGCAGCTCCGTCACTTTCTCCGCCGACGCGACGCTCGACGCACGTTCCGCGACGCTCTACCTACACTCGGGCGGCAAGGAACAGATACTCGAAGTGATCCAGGGCGTGGCTTCTATCGAGGAGGTAACGATTGCGGAGGTCTTTGCAGGTGTCAACAGCAAGACCTATCGCGTAACGGGTACGGTTACGGCAATAGCTAACACCGAGTACGGAAACTTCTATATGAACGACGGAACTACCGACGACGACCTCTATATCTACGGTACTGTCGACGCTTCCGGCTCGTATTCGTGGTCCTCTTTCGGCATCGAAGTGGGCGACGAGGTAACTGTGGAGGGACCGCGCAGCACCTACGGCACTGTCGTAGAGTTGGTTGACGCCACCTTTATCAGTGTAACGAAGTCGCTGATCTCCGTCTCTTCCGTCGATCCGGAGGACGGCAACATGCCTCTCGAGGGCGGTGAGTTCACCGTAAACCTCGCGTGCAGCGGCGACGGAGTAACGGTCGACATACCCGACGACGCAAAGGATTGGCTGTCGATAGCGTCTATCGTGTCGGCGAGCGACAACGTAACAATCACGTTCAACGTGGCTCGCAACGACGGCGGGGACCGCAACACGACAATCGTATTCTACACTACGGCGAACGGAACGGAGTACTCCTGCCAGACCGTTCTTACGCAAGCAGGCTCGATAATGCCCGTCAGCATCGCGGAATTTAATGCCGCAGAGGTGAGCGATACCCAATACCGCATCACCGGCTACATATCTTCCATTGAGAATGCGGAGCGCGGACGCTTCTATGTAACTGACTTCTCGGCAACGACTTACGTATATAATATGGACGGCTTTGCCGAACTCGGGCTCTCCGAGGGCGACATTATTACGCTCGTAGGCAAGCGCGATGAGTACGGCGAAACTATCGAGATGACCTCCGCCTACGCAGAGGAGAGCAAGACCGTTACGGCAATCAGCGTCGCCGACTTCCGCAACCTGTCCGACGACAGCGATACTTACTACCGCCTGACGGGTACGGTGAGCCGCTCCACAGAGGACAACACGAAGTTCGACCTCGACACTTACGGCAACTTCGCACTCGTCGACAGTACGGGCGAAGTGTATGTCTACGGCGTGTCGACAGGTGTCGGCGGCGAGAGCGGACAGTTCGGCACGCTCGGCGTGAACGAGGGCGACGAGCTGACAATCATCTGCTATAAGACCAGCTACGGCAGTCTCATAGAGGCGGGCGGCGCAATGTACGTCTCGCATTCGGCGAAGTAAAATTAGTCGAAACAAACAATTAAGGGGTGCAGCATGGAAACGTGCCGCACTCTTTTTTGCCCGTTGCCCTTGACCTAAGTCAAGCAATTGTTAAAAATGCAAATCGGGTGAAAAATAATTGT
>JAJPYN010000012.1 GCA_021204905.1 Prevotella sp. | reverse complement strand
ATGGTTGCGGGGGGCTTGGAGGAGATGTCGTAGCAGACGCGGTTGACGCCTTTCACTTTGTTTATTATCTCTGTCGACACCCCGGCGAGGAAGTCGTATGGCAGTTGCGCCCAGTCGGCGGTCATCGCGTCGGTGCTGGTTACGGCGCGCAGGGCCACGGGGTTCTCGTAGGTGCGCTCGTCGCCCATCACGCCCACGCTGCGCACGGTGGAGAGGAGTATCGCGCCGGCCTGCCAGACGAGGTCGTAGAGGCTTGCTTCGCGCGGCAAACCCTTCGACGTGTCGGCCGCCGTTGCCCCGTAGACGCGCCGCGCATCCTCGGCCGTAACCTCCGTCTTATACTCGCGCAGACGGCGGATGAAGATGTCGTCGGCCTCTTGCAGCGTGCGGATTTTCTCGCGCGTTATCTCGCCCAAAATTCTCACCGCGAGGCCCGGTCCGGGAAAGGGATGGCGCATTATTAAATGTTCGGGCATGCCGAGCCGCCGTCCCACGCGCCTGACCTCGTCCTTGAACAGCCATTTCAGCGGTTCGCACAGTTTGAGGTTCATCTCTTCGGGCAGGCCGCCGACGTTGTGATGGCTTTTGATGACTTTGCCGGTGATGTTAAGGCTCTCGATGCGGTCGGGGTAAATCGTACCCTGCGCGAGCCATTTCGCGTCGGTGATTTTCGAAGCCTCGTCGTTGAACACTTCCACGAAGTCGCGACCGATAATCTTGCGCTTTTGTTCAGGCTCGACGACGCCTTCAAGGTCAGTTAAAAATTTCTCTGAAGCGTCGACACCCTTCACGTTAAGACCGAGCCCGGCGTAGTCGCGCATCACGTCGCGGAACTCGTTTTTGCGAAGCATGCCGTGGTCGACGAAGATGCACGTCAGCTGGCTGCCTATGGCGCGATGGAGCAGCACCGCCGTAACGCTCGAGTCGACGCCGCCCGACAGCCCGAGGATCACCCTGTCGCCGCCCACCTGCGCGCGGATCTCGTCGATGGCGGACGCGATGAACGACGACGGCGACCAGTCCTGACTGCTGCCGCAGATGCCCGCGACGAAGTTACGAAGCAGCAAAGTGCCGTCGGTGGTGTGGTACACCTCGGGGTGAAATTGCACCGCCCAGATGCCTTTGCCGCCGTTATAAGCCGGGATGCAGTACGCCGCGTTCGCCACCTCGTCGGTCGATGCAATGGCCCTCGCCCCCGCCGGCAGCCGCGTGATGGTGTCGCCATGACTCATCCACACCTGCGAGCCGCTGCCTATGCCGCTCATCAGCGGGTCGGAAAGGTCGGTGGCGCGCAGCCTCTGCCTGCCGTATTCGCGCGTGCCGGCCTGCTCCACCGTGCCGCCGCCCGTGTAAGCGATGTACTGCGCGCCGTAGCAGATGCCCAGCACGGGTTTGCGCCCGGCGAAAGGCGACAGGTCCGGCCGGAACGCCTCCTGAGCGTACACCGAGTAGGGACTGCCGGAAAGGATGACGCCGATGACGTCGCTGTCGTCCTGCGGATATTTGTTGTAAGGCAGTATCTCGCAAAACGTGTTGAGCTCGCGCACGCGACGGCCGATGAGCTGCGTGGTCTGACTGCCGAAATCGAGAATGATAATCTTTTGCATCGTGGTGAATTTATATTGAATTTTTATGCAAGGTTTAATCTGAGGGTTTAATCTGAGGTTTAACGGTTTAACGCAGGGTTTAATCTGAGGTTTAATGGTTTAATGCAAGGTTTAATCGAGGGTTTAATGGTTTAATGCAGGGTTTAATCGAAGGTTTAACGGTTTAATGCAGGGTTTAATCGAAATTTACGCCGAAAGTTGAAACGAACCTAACCCCCGTTCTTGCCGTCGTTCAGCTCTTTCAAAAACGCTGCTGCCGTAGCAAGTACTGCTGTCTTGCCCACATCGAGCAGTCGGAGGCAGTCCTGCGTAACGCCCTTTATCCGCAGGGTGTTGCAGTGGCGCACGTAGAAATCGATGAGGGGGAACTGCTCGGGCCAGCGCGCCATCAGCGGCCGTATGCGCTGCGAGGCGACATGGATGCCGGAGAAGGCGAGCCTCGTGCAATTTTCAACGCGCAGGTTAGCGTGAGGCGAGCGCACCTCACCCGTCGCGGTGTTCGTCCAACCGGCAAGGCGCATGTCGCTGTCGAAGAGCAAGTAGCGGGTGGTCTCGCGCCGCGACACAAGCAGGCACACGTCGCTGTCGCCGTCGAGCGAGGCATACAAGCGCGGCAGGTCGGCATTGCTTAAAATATCAACATTGTGCACAAGCACAGGGTCGCCGTTGCCGAAAAAGGTAAAGGCCTTGCGCAAGCCGCCGCCGGTGTCGAGGAGGGTCGGCTCGTAACTGATTTTCACGCGGCGACCGTTTAAAAACTGCCCGATTTGTTCGGCGAAATGGTGCGCGTTGACCACGATGTTGTTGAAGCCGCAACCGCTGATCTTGCGAAGGATTATCTCGAGCAACGGCTCGCCGGCGACAGGCACCAGCGCTTTCGGCATAGTGTCGGTGAGCGGTCTCAGGCGCGTGCCCAGTCCGGCTGCGAAAATCAGCGCGTTCATCGGCCTTCGCCCTGTGCGGCGGGCAGCACCGTTTCTATGCCTTGCTCGCGATGGCAAAGCTTTATTTCGACCCCGAATTTTTCGTTCAACCGCCGCGCAAGATGTTCGGCAGCATAAACCGAGCGATGGCGGCCGCCCGTGCAACCGAAGCAGATGAGCAGGTCGGTGAAGCCGCGCTCGAGCCAGCGTGCCACGTGCGCCTCGGCGATGGGGTAAATATTTTCGAGAAAGCGCGGCAGCTCGCCGTCGTCCTCGATGAAGCGGATCACAGGTTCGTCGCGGCCCGTCATCGTGCGGAACTCGGGGTAACGGCCGGGGTTGTTCGCCGCGCGGCAATCGAAAACATACCCTCCGCCGTTGCCGCTGCTGTCGCCGGGGATGCCGTTCTTGTAGGCGAAAGACATAATCCTTACTGACAGTTTCGTGCTTTTTGCCTTCGGAAGAAATGCCGGCAAGGATGTTAATTTTTCCAACACCTCGCAAAGATAACCCTCGTTGCACGCCGACGAATTTAACAGTTCGCGCAGGTTAGCAATCGCCGCGGGGATGCTCGATGTGAAATAAGCTTTGCGCTCATACCAGCCGCGGAAGCCGTACGCGCCGAGCACTTGCAGCGTGCGGAACAGCGCGAATGTTTTCAACCGCGACATAAACGTTTCGCGCGAAGGAATGTCGTTGCGCAAGGCATGAAGTTCGGCGTAATAAACCTCCGCCAATTCGCGCCTTAAATCGCTGCCGTAGCGCGCGGAGGCCTGCCAGAGAAACGATGCGAGGTCGTAGTAAAGCGGTCCGCGCCGCCCGCCTTGGAAATCGATGAAGTAGGGTTCGCCGCCGGCAAGCATGATGTTTCGCGCCTGAAAATCGCGGTACATGAACCCGGCGAGGCGTTCGCTGCAAAGGTCAGTTGCAAATTGCTCAAACGCCCTTTCCAGACTGCGCTCGTCGAAGTCCGCGCCCGAGGGTTTCAGGAAGCAATATTTGAAATAATTAAGGTCGAAAAACACGCTCTCGCGGTCGAACGCGGCGATGGGGCAGACGCTGTAATCGAGCCCGCCGTCGCAGGTCTGAAACGCGGGCAACAGTTGCACGACGCGCCGTAACAACGCCTTTTCTTCCTCGCTATAATTGCCCGCAGCGCGACCGTTTTTCAGCGCATCATAGAGCGACAGTGCGCCGAGGTCTTGCTGCAAATAGCACATGCCGTCGCCGCTCACGGCGTACACCTCGGGTACGGGCTGGCGGTGGCTGCGGAAATAGCGCGCGAGGCCGATGAAGGCGCGGTTCTCTTCCGCCGACGTGCCGATGGTGCCGACGGCATTGCCTGCCTCGCCCGAGAGCCGGAAATACTGCCTGTTGCTGCCCGCCGCGGCAATCTTCTCGGCCTTTTGCGGATAGGCTCCGAAATGCGTTTTATATAACTCGAAGAGGCGGTTCATTGATTCTCGTAGAAATACAGCGCGGCACCGATGGCCGTGGAAAATTCGCTGTGCGCCGGGATGTGGAAATGCACGCCGAAGAGCTTCTCGAGGACGGGGAACAGCTGGCGGCATTGCGGCAGTAGCGACAGGTTGCCGATCATCACGTAGTCGGTGATGCCCGTGCCTGTCGACGATAGGATTGTTGCCGAGCCGATGGTTTGCAGCACCATCCAGATGATGCCCAGCGCGATGTCCTCGGGTTTGGCGTCGGACGCGGCGTTGCCGAAGAGCGAGGCTGTGGCGTCCATCGTCAGCGAGGGCACGGGGCGGGGCGATATGTCGCCGATGGACAGGTCGATATTTTTCAGATCGCCTTTCGACGCGAGCTCGAGGATCTGCGCGATGTCGCCTGTTTTAAGCATGATGCGTGACAGGCCGATGAGCGTGCCGCCGCCGAGGCCGAGACCGCCCAAGCGCCTGATGTCGCGGCCGTCGCAGAGGACGATGGATGTGCCCGTGCCCATGCTGACGACGATCATCTTGTCGAGCTTGACATCATAGCGTGCGCCGAAGCCGTCGGCGATGAACTCGTCGACCATTGCCGTGGGCAGACCGTAGATGTTGCCCGCGATGTAACCCGAGCCCACGCCCGTTACCATGACGCGCTCGACATCCGCGAGGCCGACGTTGTTGGTGTGAAGGAACTTGCCGAACGCGCCGTAGAGCGATGTTACGGGGTCGTCCGCTTTGATGCGGATGGGGCCGACGATTTGCTCTTGGCGGCTGAAGCCTACGATTTTTGTTGTGGATATTCCCACGTCGATGCCTATGACCATCTTGCTGTTTTTTGGGGTTAAAAATTTTTATCCGAAGAGGTCGCCCTCCTTTATCCGGCTGATGTCGAACGAAGTTTGGCGCTTCGGAGGATTATCTTGGTTGCTACTATCGCTCCGGCCCACCTCTGCGGCTTCGATTTCGCCGTTATCAGCGTTTGGTTCGTTTAAACTGCCGTCGCCTTCGTTTAAACCATCGGCATTTAGTTCGTTTAAACCCTCGTCGATGAGTTTGAGGAATTCGTCTTCGGAAATGATCTTTACGCCGAGTTTCGCGGCCTTTTGCATCTTTGCCGGGCCGACGCTTTCGCCTGCGAGGATGAAGGATGTTTTCGTTGAGACGGTTGACGAACTTTTACCTCCGTAGCGCTCGATAAGGTCGGTGTATTCCTTGCGGTTGTGCAATCGGAAGACGCCTGTTATAACTATTGTTTTGCCTTCGAGCACGGGCGGGTGTGCAGCGAGTTCGTCCCGGCTCATCGCCATATTCAAGCCCGCTTTTTCGAGGCGGTTTATGACGCTGATGTTTTCTTCGTTTTTGAAATAATCGACGATGCTGCGCGCCATAATTTTGCCTATGCCGTTGACGGCGAGCAGGTCGTCTTCGGTGGCGCTCATCAGTGCGGCGATTGTCTTGAAATGCTTTGCGAGCAAGCGCGCGGAGACCTCGCCGATGAAGCGTATGCCGAGGGCGTAGAGCACGTTGGGAAACGGCCGTTTTTTCGACTCGCGGATGGCGTAGATGATGTTGCTTGCCAGTCCGAGGCGGCTGCGCGTGACGTCGTCGCCCCAGAGGTCGCTAAGGCGGAGGTCGTAGAAGTCGGCGATGTTGCGCACGAGGCCTTGTTCGTAGAGGTCGTCGACGATTTCTTTGCCGAGCCCGACGATGTTCATTGCCTGGCGCGTGACGAACAGTTCGAGGCGGCTTTTCATCTGCGTGGGGCAGTCGTCGTTGGGGCAGTAATGGAGCGCGTGGCCGTCGGTGTGGATGAGGGGCGTGCCGCAGTCGGGGCATACCTTCGTGAAGACGACGGGCGTGGCTGTGGCGGGACGGTGTTCGATGTCGACGCCCACGATTTTCGGGATGATCTCGCCGCCTTTCTCGACGAAGACGTAATCGCCGATGTGAAGGTCGAAGCTGCGGATGAACGCCTCGTT
Source organism: Prevotella sp. (assembly GCA_021204905.1). Classification (GTDB taxonomy): domain Bacteria; phylum Bacteroidota; class Bacteroidia; order Bacteroidales; family Bacteroidaceae; genus Prevotella. Next base: position 92,670 of record JAJPYN010000012.1, on the reverse strand, counting down.
GTTGAGTGTGGCGCGGCGCACGGTGGTTCCCGCGAGACGGACCGGCTCCATGTTTGCCACGGGGGTGATGATGCCTGTGCGGCCCACTTGGTAGCTGACGCTGATGAGGCGTGTTGTCTCGCGCTCGGCTTTGTACTTGTAAGCGATGGCCCAGCGCGGCGATTTGGCTGTTGCGCCGAGCAGCTTTTGTTGGCGTAACGAATTGACTTTCAACACGATGCCGTCCGTTGCGACAGGCAAATCCTTTCGTTTGTCGCTCCAATAGTTGATGAACTGCATTATGTCGTCGAGGGTCTTCGCTTTGCGCATGCCTTCGGACATCTTAAACCCCCATCGTCGGCACGCGAGGAGGTTCTCGAAATGCCCGTCGTGGGGCAGGCTGTCGCCGAGCAGATAATAGAGATAAGCGTCGAGCCGGCGCTCGGCCACCACGCGCGAGGACAGTGATTTCAGCGTGCCCGCCGCGGCGTTGCGGGGGTTGGCGAAGGGTTGTTCGCCTTGCTCTTCGCGCTCGCTGTTGATGCGGTTGAAGCTGTCCCAGGGCATTAGCACTTCGCCGCGCACTTCGAACAGTTCGGGCCAGTCGCCGGGGGGCAGTTGGAGCGGTATGCTTTTTATCGTGCGCACGTTTTCCGTAACATCGTCGCCCTTGATGCCGTTGCCGCGCGTTACAGCCCTGACGAGTGCGCCGTGGCGGTAGGTGAGCGAGATGGACAGGCCGTCGTATTTCATCTCGCAGCACACCTCGAAGTCCTCGCCGCCGAGCCCTCTTTTCACTTGCCCGTACCATGTCTCGACGTCGGCCGCGTTGTAGGTGTTGGCCAGCGAGAGCATGGGGAAGCGGTGAGCCACCTGCTTGAATTCCGTTTGCAGGTCGCTGCCCACGCGGCGTGTCGGCGAGTTGGGGTCGTCCATCTCGGGGTGGCGCGCCTCGAGGTCCTCGAGCTCGTGCATCATGAAGTCGAAATCCTGGTCGCTGAACGTCGGCTCGTTGAGCACATAGTAGCGGCGGTTGGCTTCGTGAAGGATGGCGCGCAGTTCGGTAATACGCTGGGTCTCAGTCATTTACGTTTATCTCTTTTGAAAATATTTTCTTAAAACCGGCCGGCACGGGCGTTTCGAATTCAAGCCTCTCGCCTGTTACGGGATGGCGCAGGCACAGGAGGAAGGCGTGCAGGGCGAGTCGATGGAGCGGGTCGGCGCCGTTGCCGTATTTCGCGTCGCCGCAGACGGGGTGCCCGAGGTCGGCGCAGTGCACGCGGATCTGGTTCTTGCGGCCGGTCTCGAGGCGGAACTCGACAAGCGAGAAACGGTCGTTGCGGTCGAGCGTGAAGTAGTGCGTAACAGCGTATTTGCCGCCGTTGTCGACAGGGCTCGACTGTGTGAAATAGTCTTTGTCCTCGGTGAGCCACGAGGAGATGGTGCCAGTCGGCGGTTCGATGGTACCACTAACAACGGCGACGTAACGGCGGTCGTAAACAATGTCGTGCCAATTGAGTTCGAGCGTTCGTTCGGTCTGCATGTCTTTGGCGTAAACCATCAGTCCGGAGGTGTCGCGGTCGAGGCGGTGAACCACGTGCGAGGTGCAGTGCTGGCGTGTGGCGCGCAGGTATTTGTCGAGCACGCTTTTCACGTTGAGCGAGGAATGTCCTGCCGCCATCGACAGGATGCCGATATTTTTCTCAATCACTATTATCCACTGGTCTTCGTACACGATTTTCACGTAGCGGCTTTTAAACCGGTCGTTGTCTTTCGTCTGGCTTACGGCAACGATGTCGCCCGCGTGCAAAGGGTGGTCGTGGCGCGTAACGATGATATTGTTCACCTTCACGCCGCGCCCGGTGAGCGTCGCTTTGGCCTTGCTGCGGCTCTTGGCTGCGTTCACCGTGAGCCACTCGAGCAGCGTTGCCTCGCCGCGCACCGTGAATTCGTCGTATTTATGCAGCTTCGGGTTGTATCGCACGATGATTTTGCCTTTCGTCGAGCTGCAAAGTTATCGATTATCGTGCAAAAGCGGCGGCCGCCGGGCGATTTTTTATACCTTTGCAGGCGATTAACAAAAACTCTTCGCAACGATGATAACAGTAACAAACCTCGCCATTCAGTTCGGCAAACGAGTACTTTATAAAGACGTCAACCTGAAATTCACCGCAGGCAATATCTACGGCATAATCGGCGCGAACGGTGCCGGTAAATCGACCCTTCTGAAAGCCATCAGCGGCGAGCTCGAGAGCAATAAGGGCTACGTCGAAACGGCACCGGGCGAGAGAATGTCGGTGTTGGAGCAGGACCACTTCAAATACGACGATTTCGCCGTGCTCGACACCGTGCTTATGGGCCATCAGCCGCTGTGGGAGAACATGAAAGAGCGCGAGGCCCTTTACGCTAAGGAGGAGATGAGCGAGGCGGACGGCAATCGTGCGGCGGAGCTTGAGGAGCACTTTGCGGAGATGGACGGCTGGACGGCGGAGAGCGATGCGGCGCAACTGCTGCAAAACCTCGGCATTCAGGAAGGTCTGCATTATAAAAAAATGGGCGAGCTGTCGAACAACGAGAAGGTGCGCGTGATGTTGGCAAAGGCGCTCTTCGGCAAACCCGACAACCTGCTGCTTGACGAGCCGACGAACGACCTCGACCTCGATACCGTGCAGTGGCTCGAAGAGTATTTAAGCAACCTTGAACAGACGGTGTTAGTCGTCAGCCACGACCGCCATTTCCTCGACGCCGTGTCGACGCAGACGGTGGATATCGACTACGGCAAAGTAACGATGTTCGCCGGCAACTATTCGTTCTGGTATCAGTCGAGCCAATTGGCGCTCCGCCAGGCACAGAACCAAAAGGCGAAGGCGGAAGAGAAGCGCAAAGAGCTCGAGGAATTTATCCGCCGCTTCTCCGCCAACGTAGCCAAGTCGAAGCAGACCACATCGAGACGGAAGATGCTCGAGAAGCTCAACGTGGAGGAGATCCAGCCGTCGACGCGCAAATATCCCGGCATCATCTTCACGCCCGAGCGCGAACCGGGCAACCAGATCCTCGAAGTGAAAGACCTCCGCGCTACCGACGACGACGGCACAATACTCTTCGACAACGTTTCGTTCAACATAGAAAAAGGGCAAAAGACGGTCTTTCTTTCCCATAATCCGAAAGCGATGACCGCCCTGTTCGAGATAATCAACGGCAACCGCGAGGCCGACGGCGGCACGTATAAGTGGGGCATCACCATCACGACGGCATATCTGCCCCTCGACAACACCGCCTTCTTCCGCTCCGACCTCAACCTCGTCGACTGGCTCAGCCAATACGGACCGGGCAATGAAGTGGTGATGAAGAGCTATCTTGGCAGAATGCTGTTCAAACAAGAAGACGTGGAGAAGAAAGTCAACGTCCTCTCCGGCGGCGAGAAAATGCGGTGTATGATAGCGCGGATGCAGCTGCAAAACGCCAACTGCCTCATCCTCGACACGCCTACAAACCACCTCGACCTCGAATCCATTCAAGCGTTCAACAACAATCTCATCGGCTTCAAGGGCATCGTGCTCTTCTCGTCCCACGACCACGAATTCATCGAGACCGTCGCCAACCGCATCATCGAGCTCACCCCTGCCGGCACTATCGACAAGCTCATGGACTACGACGACTACATCTACGACGAGCGCATCAAGGAGCGCAAAGCGCAGATGTACGCCGCGAGGTAAACCCGCTTTTATATGCTGGAAAACCGCGTGTGAACGGCGGTGGAAAAGGGGTTCAAAACGGCGGGGGCGAAAAATAAAGCGTAAACGATTACGCACAAAAAGCGGCAGTTTGTGCAAAAAATGCGCATTAAACCGCCGGCCGCCAACTTAGATTTGCCCACGGCAATAGGCTCGTGCAGCGGCGCGAAACCGACACAAACAACACAAGGGCAAACAATCAACACAAGGACAGACAATCAACACAAGGGCAAACAATCAACACAAGGACAGACAGACAAAAACTGAACCGGACCTAATTTAAACAACAATTCTTACTACCATGAAACACATTACTTTTTTACTTGTTTTAACTATTTCGCCGCTATTGGCGATGGCGGAGGGGTGGAAAATCACCTTCGACGACAACTATGCCGCGACGGACAACACGGCGTGGCAAACCGTTTACGCGCACATCTGGCACGACGGCGGCGACCTCGACACATGGCCGGGACGACCAATGGTGAAAGGCAATGACGGCAAATGGACCTTCACGTTCGACGCGGACGGGCTCATTAACCCGAAGGTGATTTTCAACAACGGACTGTCGGGCGAAGGCATTGCAAAACAGACCGACGATTTAGAACTTTTTAACGGCGGCGATTACAACCGTTTCGGCCGCGTTGTGAACAAGCAACAGACGGTTTATTTCGACAACAGCCACTCGTATTGGGACAACATTTATGTTTATGTTTACAACGGAACGACCTTTGAATACGAGCCTCTCGGCGGATGGAGCAGCACCGGTGCGGTGAGGATGCGGCAGGGCGACACGGGCCTGTTTTCCCTCACGTTTACCACTTCTATCGAGCTCGAAAACGCTACTGTGATTTTTCACAATAGTTATGTCGGCGACGAAAATCAGACAAAAAATTTAGTATTTGTTAACAGCGGCATCTACAATAAAGACGGTTTCACCGGCGAGACCATCGGCAGCAACGAGGGCATCGAGGAGGAAGGCGTCGCGGACGGCTATTTCGACAACCTCGATTTCGAGCAGACGGAGCAGATGACGCAGGCTCGCGCGAAAGGTCAAGACCCTGATAATGAGGGCTTTACGCTGTTCGAAGACGAGAGCGTGCTTGTGCCTTCGGGCTGGGATTTGCACTACGCGGCGAACAGTGCGCGACTGCTCGGCAAACCGTTCCTTGTGGTTTACGGCGATAACGACGCGACCGGCCATATCGGTTATCAGGACGCCTACGAGCTCACCGCCGAGGCCGGTGCCGATTATACCGACGGGGAGTTTAATGTCAGCGGCGAACATTTCCTTTTGGCCAACTGCTATTACGGCGATTACAGCGACATGACGGTCATCTCGCAGACATCGAAACGCCCTTTGCCCAAAGGGGTTTACAGCCTCAGCGCCACCATCGATGCGGGCGGAGGTTTGAAGGACAAGATCGCGCTTTTCGCACAGATTGACGGCGATGAAACAAGCATCATCGAGGCGCCTGTCGACTACGACAACACCTCCACCTCCACCGCCGGGCGCACAGCCCTGACGTTCACGCTCGAACAGCCCGCGACGGTAACGATTGGCATTAAGACGAAGACGCTGAACTGCCCGACGCTCGACAGCGACCCGTTCGGCACGCAGACCTTCGATTACCTCTGGTTCTACGCCGACAATTTCGAGCTCGACGAAGAGGACATTGACATCACCGTAACCGACGCGCAGTACGCCACGTTCTTCACCGGTCATTCCTTCATCATGCCCGACGGTCTCGAAGGCGCGTTCATCACCTCTTACACCACGCTCGACAGCGACGGCCGCGGCACGGGCAGGGTTACGTCCGAGACGGTGTTCACCTCCGGCGACGAGGTGCCCGGCAGCACGCCGCTTTTGCTTCACGCCACGAAGAAAATCAGCGAGCCGACGGTCTTTAAAGCACGCATCACGGCGATGGAAGGCGAGGCTTACGACGGCGGCACGGAGAACTATCTCTACGGCAGCGCAACGCCTGTAACCACTAATGTCGACGGCAATATCACCGACTATTATTTCTACAAATTCTCCTTCGGCCACAGCCTTTCGCCCAACGCCGGCAACCTCGGTTTCTATTGGGACAGCAGCGTCTCCAACGGCGCAGCATTCGACATCGCAGGCCACCGCGCATGGCTCGCCATACCGCGCAGCGCCATAAGCAGCGAACAGGCGGCGCGCCTCACAGGTTTCGTCATCTCCGACGGCAGCGGCAATCCCGTCTTCGGCGGCGACGAAAACATCGGTGCGACAGGCGACGGCACCACAACAGCCATCACAGGCGTAACCCTCGACAGCGGCGCGCCCGTCTACAATCTGCAAGGTCTCCGCGTGAGCAACCTTTCGCGAAAAGGCATTTACATCATCGGCGGAAAAAAAGTTATCGTGAAATGAAAAAGACACAAAAAAGTAAACCGGACAATATGAAAAAGTACATCAAACCCGCAACGGAAATCATCACCGCCGAAGCGGAAACCGTCCTCGCCACATGGAGCATGAACGGCGGAGAAACCGCTGCCGGCAGCACCAACCCCGACGACGAACTGCTCTGGACCAGCGACCAGGACGCGCTCGCGAAGGACACCGGCTGGGACCTGTGGTAACGCCGCCCTGCTGAAAAAGCTTTGTAGCAAACGAGTGCAACGGCGTGCCGGCAGGTATGCGACTGCAATAAACTGCGGACAATCATGCGCAATGTCGCGTATCTCCGGCACGCCTAACCACATGTCCGAATGCAACCAATAATGACCTTGTTCAATTATATGTCCTTATGCAACGTCTCCGACGGTGTTAGAAGCTCATACTCCTTACCCCACACTCCGTATGGGGCTAACCCTGTTACAACGTCTCCGACGTTTGAAAATGTGCGCGATGTGGTGTTAAACATAATCGGCTTGTCGCTGTCAAAACTCGCGAAGGAACTAATCGCCTTAGTCCTTACGAAGCCCATGGAGAAAGAACGAATCTCAGACCTCGGAGAGGTCGCAATAGGGTTAGCCCCGCGCTGGCTTTGCCGAGTCTCGGCTGCACTCGGTATCAAGTAAACTTGTACTCTCGTTTGCACGAGCCTTGCTTACGTGGGGTATCGCAAGCACATTTAAACCAACGTCGAAGATGTTGCATAAGGATTGCGCATGCGCGAGGGACGGCGTGCCGAAGGTACGCGATAGGAGTAACCGGCGGTTTCAACCGTCGGAACAGGCGCACCCCAACGAACGGCGTGCCGATAGGTACGCGACAACGGTGTAAGGGGTGAATGATTATGCAAGAAACAAACCAAGGGAGCAGGGGCGGAAAGGGACGAAAAGTGCGCAGAATTGTTAAAAATGAGCGCGATTTCACCCTTTTCGCCGTTTTTTTAAACTTTTTCTTTGCCAAATCGTTTTTTTTTTTTGTTTTGCCACTTGCGAATAACAAATGTTTTGACGCACCCCGAAAAGCAAACGTATACATTTACTGCAAGAATAAATCTATTAACAACTTCATTCACAATGAGAAAACATCTAATTCTAACACTACTTTTGTGTTTCTCGGCAGCAGCGGCAATCGCAGGCACCGAGACGAGAACCTATGGCTTGGATGTAAGCGCAACGTGGGGAATGTCCGCGACATTAACCGGTAAAATAGGCGTTACATTTTCCAGCAACTATGCTCAGCTCGAGCTGACTGACATAATTCCTACCTCGGGTGCGCTTGATGTAAGCGAATACACCGGTTGCAGAATTGTTTGCTCCGAAGTGAACAATGTGCAACTCAAGGTAGAGTATGAAGACATGACGGACATCTCAAATACAGGTAACGAGTATGTCTCACTATCGACTGGAACTAATAACTTAACATTCTTGACCGGGCATGGCAAAGTAACTATGCTTGCGCTTCAAGACAACGGCTCCGGCGGAACCACACCTTCGTCCTGCGTTATTGAAGAGGCTTACCTTATTAAGGCTGCCGAAGAAGGTGGCGAGGCAACGGAAGAGCCAATGGCTTATTACACCGTTGACAGCACCTATAGCTACACCTACGGAGGTAGTTATGTAGCTTATTCGCCTAAAATCACCTACAATCAGCAATACGGCGAGAATTACATTGTGAACGCAGACGGCACTCCGTTCACTTTCACATCAAGCGATGAAGACACCTATAGCTTCACCATCACACTTGCTGAAGCGGCAGACATTGACCTGATGCTGGAATCGCGCTACATAGATGAAAACAACGAAGAACAGCACCTTAGCTACGATTTTCCGAGTATCTCGGCAGGTAGCACATCGTGTACGTTCACCGTTGATGCAAGTAGTGTAACCGATCACGATATTGCCTACATCAAAATTAAATCGAACACGGCAGATGTAGATGGCGAAGATTCCCATTACCCCGCTGTGGTGAAGTTCGCGAGCATCGTAGCGACTGTTACGGGCGACGACATCAGGGGCGACTTCGACACATCTTTCACCCTGCCGAAGAACGTTTGCACAAGCGACCACACCATTGGCGGCGCGAACTTCACTACCGACAGCTCCACTTCGAACACTTACGTTGCAGACGACCGCACCATCACTTTCGGCTCGTCCTACGCGGGCTACGGTTGGTGGCTCGGCGGCTATAACGATGAAAGCAACGATAATGCACGAACAAACGTTGAGGATTACTCCGGTTATCAAGGCATCGAAGTAGCGTTCAAGACCACTGCCACGAGCGACGAGCTCATCCAGCTTGTGGTTGAATATTTCCGCGACGAGGATTGCACGGAAGGCGACATCGTTACCTCCGCAGCTTACACGCTCGGCACGGGCGACGGCGAGAATTTCGGCACGGGTCAAACGCTCTATATCGATTTCTCGCAGACCTACGCCTCGCACATGTACCAAATATATATCCAGAACGGCAACAGCTCGGGTACGAAGATCCAGCTGCTCGGCGCGCGACTTATCCCGAAGTCGAATGATGACGAGGAATACAGCTACAAGATGAACCTCGCCGGTTATGCCACGTCGAACTGGAACAGCGGCAGCGATGTAATCACTATTAACGAGCTCGACGGCGACGACTTCCTCGGCACGGCCGACCTGACATTCACCTCGGGCTACAGCGACGCCACCATCGGTCTCGGCTGGCACGACTGGGGCAACACCGGCGACGGCGCCTTCAACCTCGCGCAGTTCGATGAGGTGCGCATCACGTACAAAGTAACTCCGGCAGACGATGCAAGCACGAATGATGATGAAGTAGAAGGCGAAACCGAAAACAAGATCACCGTTCAGGCACTGTTTAACAACACGAACTATGGCGACGAAGAAGGCACAAACGTTAACATCGTTCAGAAAGACTCCAACGAGGACGGCATCATAACGCTGACTATCGCGGCAGGTTCGTTCACGGACGATAGCGGCACAGAGGTTGACGAATTCGATTGGACGCACGTAGGCCAGTTCGTAATTCAGGCCAGCGCAGCCTGCACGGTGAAGATTACTTCAATAGAGTTCTATCGCGGTGTGCGTACCGCTCCCGCAGTGCAAACCATTGATGTTTCAACTTCTAGCGATAACATCATTATTAGTCGCACGGGCGGTACAATCTATGTCAAAGGCGACGGCTCTTCAACGGGCTACACGTTCTCGTTCCCGCTGAACGCCACCGGCACATACGACATCTACATTGCCGACGGCACGAAGATTGACACCAGCAAGGGCGAGAGCAACCTCAACGCCGGCATCACCATCCCCCGCGGCGTAACCGTTAACCTTTACTTCGACGGCGAATCTTCCGTTTCCGGCAGCACCTACGGCATTTATGCCAACTACGGCTCGACGCTGCATATCTACACGTATGCCGAGCAATCTTCGTCAAGTGGGCAAGCAACGGAAACAACGTCAAAGACCACCGATTTAACTATCAACGGCGATTACGGCATCTGGTTCTACGGCTCTTCGCTCAAAATTGACGGCGTGACAGAAGAATGGAAAACGAATTACAACATTTACAGCTACACGACGCAGAACAGAGGCCAAATCACGATAAACAGCAAGTATTGCGGCATCTATTTCGGTCCGGAGACCACCGGCACCGTGATTGAGGGTTGCAACGTCTCCATCTACATCTCCGGCAGCGCGGACGACTTGGAAAATGCAACTGATAATTATGTCGACGGTGTGAGCGGCATCTACAACGATTGCGCGTCGGGTTCGCAGATTAACTTCCAAGCGATGGACCTCACGATTTGGGCACCCGAAGACGGCACTTATGGCTGCTTCTCCAACGTTACGAACGGTAACGGCATCTGGTTCGGCGCAGGCACGTATGTCATTAAGGCAACGAAGTGCGTGCTTCACCACCCGGACGGCACGCAATACTCCGGCGGATTTTCCTACCTGCAAAACGGCGGCGATGACAGTCCGGTCACTTTGCAGTTGATTGGTCCGTTCTGCATACACAGAGAGCCACAGACTTGGGGCGGCTACAACATTTGGAGTTGTGACGGCTCGACGTTCTCCTACACAGGGAACGGCGATGATGACGATGACTTAACAGTCAATGGCGGTTATACCATTCTCCCGTCCGGCGTAACGTACCAAGCCGACGACCAGTACGACTACGACAGCGCCTACACAACGGTTTATTCCGTAACGGAGATGGAGTATTACAATCGAAATCTCTACAAAGGTTGGAACACGCTCTCGCTGCCTTGCGACTACGACCTTAGCGCAACCTCAACGGAAGAAGACGCAAGCTATGAAGGCGTTGAGGCGCGCAAGGTGATTTCGAAGGTGGCAACGTTCACAAGCTTAATGTCGGCTGAGGACTATGAAGCCCAGAACGGTAGCACCACTGATGGCGATACTAACAATGCCAAGAGGCTGACGACGGTTAACGATCTTGACGATGAAGAGAACGTCGATGACGGCGATGATAGCACCGAGGACACGCCGGACTACACGTTCTACCTCACATTCACCTATGTTGATACGGACGCAAATCCGACGCTCACGGCAGGCACACCGTACCTTGTTTACGTTGAAGACCCCACGGCCGGTTCAACAAGCCAAACAAGCGCTGAGGATGGTGAAGAAGGAAACGCTACAAGCTATGCGGATGAGTGGAAAGTGTTGGCTCACTTCACTTCAATGAGCAAGAATTTGAATCATATGTACGACGACAAGGGCGATGGTTTGAAGACCGTTTACCACGCCGAGACGCTGAAAGCCGACGGCGAAATTTCCGGCGACAGCAATGAGGAAGATACCTATTATTACAAGTTCTTCAATCCTGCATCAAGAGGAGAAGATGGCGAAGCATATTTCAACCGTCCGCGTGAGGGGAAAACCGCTAAGGTTGGCGGGTTCCGTGCATACCTCGATGCTTCGGAGCTCGGTAACACAAGTGCGCAATCGCTGAGCATTATTTTCGACGACGGCACAACCACTTCCATTGAGGAACTTGACGGCGGCGTGAATGCTGAGAACAGCCGTGTGCGCGTTTATAGCGTTGACGGCAAGCTCATCAAGGTAGCCGGCGCGGGCGAAGCAACGAAAGGCTTGGCACGTGGCGTGTATGTTGTCGACGGCAAGAAGGTTGTCGTGATGTAATCGATAGGAGGCTGCATTATGAAAAAGAAAGAATATTTCAGTCCGAAGTCCACACTTGTGGTGCTTGACTCGACGATTCTTTATGATGGTGCCTTTGGCGCCAATGGTGGCTCCGGCGGCGACAATGAAGATGACGGCAACGTCAAAGGTACGAACTGGCAGGAACCCGAATATGACGACGACGGCTTCGGCTGGTAGTCCTCCGCGATAATCCGTGAGGCTCACCTCCGGGACACCTCCGGGACACCTCTGGGACTCCTCCGGTACTCCTCCGCGATGCCTCCGCGATTATCGAACACAGAGAAATGACCCCGGCTCCGGCCGGCAAGTCTTGTACATTTTGTACAGTATTTAGAGTTACTTTTGAGAGGAGCGGGCCGTGATGGTTCGCTCCCCTTCTTTTTGCTTCTTACAAGGCTGTGGCGCAATCGGGCACACGATTTCACATAGATTATTTAGTACGTTAAGCATTTTAAATTACCTTTGCCGCCGATTTAGTTTCACGGAATTATCAATCATTAAAGACATTGTAGTATTATGAAATCAAGAGCTATTTTGACAATCCTTGCGGCGGGCATCGCGGTGGTGAAGGTGGGCGAGAGCGACGGCGGCATCATCAAGACGCTGAGTAAAATCAAGGTTTATCCCGTGATGAACTTCCGTCTCTGCGGCCGCATTTTGTAGGAAGTTTTCGTGATAATTATATGTGTGAAAGGGCGTGCCGGGCTATTTCTGACACGTCCTTTTCATTTGCGCTTTTGAAATAATCAAAAATGTTGAAATGCGCTTAACCTTGAAACGAACTTGCGGTTAGCGTTGAAACGTAGGCGACAACTAAGGCTGGTAGTCGTCGCGCTTTATTGAGTTGGAACCTTAGTAGCAACTAAGATAAAACTTTTTCGCCCCCAAACTCCGCTCGCAAGGCATTAATAATTATTCACCCGTTTCGGGCTTGTAACTATTTGTAAATCAGGGTGGTGAGGTTCTTCTCGTCGAACATCTCGCGGGCGACGGCGTGGAGCTCTTCGGGCGTGATGGCGTCAATCTCGCGGCATATCTCGTCGATGTCGGTTTCGCGACCGTAGTGGAGGAATTCCTTGCCGAAGTCGAGTGCGAACCCCTCGCGGTTGTCGCAGGCGAGCGCCACTTGCCCTTTCATCTGGCGCTTTGCCGCGTCGAGGCGTTTCTGCGACATGGGGCGTTGCATGAGGCGGTCGAGCTCCTTTCTGACGAGCTGCCGGCAGCGGTCGATGTCGCCGGGGTCGCAACCGAAATAGATTGTCCACAGGCCCGTGTCGGGGTAGGTGGTGATGGCGGCCTCGACGGTGTAGACGAGTGCGAAGCGTTCGCGCAGGGTGAGGTTGAGTTGCGCGTTCATGGCCGGTCCGCCGAGGATGGCGGTGAGCATGCTCAGGGGCAGGCGGCGCGGGTCGCGTGTGGCGTATGCTTCGCGGCCAATCATCACGTGCGCTTGGTGCGTGCCGAGCTCTTTTATCACTTGGCGTTCGGGGAACGGCGGCGGTGCTGTCGGCTGCGCGGGTTTGTCTTTCGTGCGGCTGCCATCGGCGATTTTTTCTTTTTGCAGCATGCGGCATAATTTTTCAAAATCGACGTCGCCATAGCAGAAGAACACGGCGTTGGCGGGGGTGTAATGGGTGCGCGCGAAGTTGTACACCGCGTTTGTGGAGAAGAGCCTGACGTTCTCTTTCGTGCCGTAGATGCTGTGTCCGAGGGGCCGGTCGCGGAAGATGATGTTCTCGAACTCGTCGTAAATGAGTTCGGCGGGGCAGTCGCCGGCGGCGTCAATCTCGTCGCATACCACCTCCACCTCTTTGTCGCGCTCGGCCCGCGGGCAGGTGCTGCGGAAGACGATGTCGGTGAGTATTCTCACGGCGCGGATGAGGTGCTCGTTTTGCACGGCGGCGTAGAAGACTGTGGTGTCTTTGCTTGTGTATGCGCTCAGTTCGCCGCCCACACCCTCGATATAATTAATCACTTGCATGGCGTTGCGGCTCTCGGTACCCTTGAACGCCATGTGTTCGCAGAAATGTGCGAGTCCTTCTTGTCCTTGTGCCTCGTCGCGCGTGCCGACAGCGAGCTGGTAGCCGCAGTAGATGATCTGCGACGTTGCCGGGAGATGGATGATGCGCAGGCCGTTTCTGAGTGTGGTTGTGTTGTACATAATTCTCTTGTTTTTAGCGCTTAAAAAGTCTAATTTAGCAATATTTTCCGCCGCAAAGATAGGAATAATTCCGGCATTCGGAAAGCTGCGCGGATGAATTATGGTTAAAAAGTCCTTAACGCTGCGGCGTGAGATAAAAAATGCGCTGCCAAGGGGTTGTTTTGCAAGAGTTATTGTTAAATTTGCACGTAGAAACAAACCCCTAAACAGCCAGATGAAAAGGATAATCCTTCTGTTTATTGCCCTTTGCGCCGTCGTCGCTTTGCGCGCGCAGGGCTATCAGGGCTACGAGCAGACGCCGCGGATGAGTGCCGGCTACAAGACGTTTCCCGCGAAGTATTACGGTCTGCGCGCCGGCGTGAATTTCGCGCATGTCTCGGCCAAGGAGGAGGCTTATGCTTGCGACATGCGCGCGCGGCTGCATTTGGCTTTGGCGGTGGGCTACGGCCTGACATCGTCCGCGCCGATCTATCTCGAGACGGGCTTCGGCTATCTGGCAAAGGGCGGCAAGAAAAATACCGACGGCGGCAGGCTCGAATACAACCTTAACTACCTCGAGATACCGCTTGTTTTAAAGTACATCCATTCCACTGACGGCGGCTTCGGCATCCAACCGTTTTTCGGCGGTTACATCGCTTGCGGCATCGGCGGCAGGATCAAGGATTATTCGACGGAGACCACTTATAAGGCGTTCTCGCGCGACAGGGGTTACTTCGATGATATGCCTTACGAAGCCTACTCCGAAGACGATGATTATTGGCACGGTTACCGCCGGTTCGACGCGGGCTTGCGCTTCGGCGTGGGCTTCTCCTACGCGGTGGCTTACATCGAGCTGTCTTACGACCTCGGCCTTGCGAACATCGCGCACGACACCTTCCGCCCGGCGCACAACCGCGACTTTATGCTGCTCTTCGGCGTGAATTTCTAAGTATTAAAAGAACATTGTTTAACTATTTAACCAACTGATTTACAGTATGATAAGCACAAAATTACAAGATGCCGTCAACGCCCAGATTGTGGCGGAGATGTGGTCGGCAAACCTCTATTTGTCGATGTCGTATTATTTTGCAGGCAAGGGCTACGACGGCTTTGCCAAGTGGATGAAGGCGCAGGCCAACGAGGAGAACGAGCACGCCGAGGAGATGGCGGGGTATATCCTGCGCCGCGGCGGACAGGCCAAAGTGGGCGCGATTGAAGCAGTGCCGCAGGAGTGGGCCTCACCGCTGGCCGTGTTCGAGCATGTGTACAAGCACGAATGCCACGTGTCGCAGCTCATCGACGCGCTGCACGACCTTGCGCTGAAAGAGAACGACAAGGCGTCGCAGGATTTCCTGATGACTTTCGTGCGCGAGCAGGTGGAGGAAGAGGCCACCGCTTCGGGCATCGTCGACAAGATGAAGCTCGGCGGCGACGCGGCGCTCTATCACCTCGACATCGAGCTCGGGCAGCGCAAGTAACCGCCTTTCACGAACGCAAGCAACGCCTTAATTTCGAAGCGAAGGAAGCCCTTGAATTAAATTTCAGGAAAGCCTTATATATTAATTAAGGTGTAAGAAAAGCGAATTAAGGTGTAACGAAGCGCGCGGCAACGGGTTGAATTTCTCGCCTGCTGCCGCGCGATTGTTGTTTGTCCTCGCGCGATTGTTGTTTAAATTAATGCCGCGCGATTATTGTTTGGCTAATTAGCTTGCCCGTTGGCTTAATTCAAATTCAACCTATGTCGCCGTCTTCATCCTCGTCGTCGATGGGGTCGGGCAGGGCAGGGCTGTCGTCGGGCGAGTTGAGTTCAGTGTCGCCGGAGATTGTCTTAGTTAGTACTGTCGTGTCAGCGTCGTAGCCGGGCAGGAGGATTTTGTCGTATTCGCCTTCGTTTAAGATGTCGACGGCGCGTTGCAGCTGGCTGTCTTGCCGCAGGGAGAACTCGATGGCGCCCTCGTCGAAGTAGTATGCGCCGATGATGTCGCGGCCGATGAGCAGTTTGAGCAGCTCGCGGTTGATGTCGAGGTCGCGGTCGAGGTTGTGCGTCAGTTTGGCTTCAAGCGCGGCGAATTCATCTTTCGCATCGTCGAAATACCCTTCAAATTTCGCGAGGTCTTTAAGCATATCGAGGTACTTTCCCGTTTGGCGGTCGTACTTAAACCCCGCGTCGCACACCTGTTTTTTGAACACGTTGAAATCGCTGTCGGAGAGCTCGAATGTGGCGGGCGGCGCGATGGCCGGGTGCGCTTGGATGTAGTCGAGCACGAAGCTGAGCACTAGTTCGGAGGAGTCGCGCGCCGAGACGAGGTAGTAGGCGAGGTTGGTGAGCGTGTCGCTTTTGCAGAGGATGTCGGGGGTGATGCCGCCGCGCTCGCGAACGATACGTCCACAGCGCGTGAAGAATGTTTTTGCGATGGTGTCGCCCGCGACCGAAGAGTTTTTCTTACCGTAGTCGATGGCTTGGATGCAGCGTCCGCTGGGGATGTAATATTTGCTTGTGGTGAGTTTGAGCTGGCCGTTGTAAGGCGTGTCGATGGTGGTTTGCACGAGCCCTTTGCCGAATGTTTTTTCGCCTAAGATGACGCCGCGGTCGAGGTCTTGCAGCACGCCGGCGGTGATCTCGGAGGCGCTTGCGGTGTTGGCGTTGACGAGCGCGACGACGGGCATTATGGTGTCGACGGGTTCGGCGGCGGTGGCATATTCATTGTTTGCTCGCGGCGTTTTACCTTTCATCGTCAGGATGGTTTGTCCCGAGGGGATGAAGAGGTTGAGGATGTCCACGGCCTCGGCCACGCTGCCCCCGCCGTTGTCGCGCAGGTCGAAGATGAGGCTGCGCATGCCGCGTGTTTTCAGTTCGAGGAATGCCTGCCTTACTTCCTTCGCGCAGTCTTCGGTGAACTGTTCGAGGTTGATGTAGCCGATGCTGTCGCTCACCATCCCGAAGTAGGGCACGGCGGGCAGCTGTATGGAGCGCCGCGTGATGTTCATTTCCATCTCTTTATCGTCGGCCGGACGGAATATTTTCAGTTTGAACGTGCTGCCGGCGTCTCCGCGCAGATGGCTGCTCACGTAGTCGGTGGTTTTGCCGAGCATTGTCGAGTCGTCGATGGCAAGGATGCGGTCGCCTTTTCTCAGCCCCGCCTCGTCGGCCGGCATGCCGCGGTAAGGCTGGTCGATGATGCAGCAGCCCTCTTTGAGGTTCTCGCGGATGAGCGAGCCGATGCCGGCGTACTTGCCCGTGATCATCTGTCGGAGGCTTTTCACGTCGTCCTCGGGGTAGAACACCGTGTAGGGGTCGAGCGAATAGAGCATCGCGTTGATGCCCGTGCCTATTGCCTGTGCCGCGTCGATGGTGTCGACATAAAGCTGGTCGAGGTCGCGGTAGAGCGATGTGAAGATGTCAAGGTTTTTCGACACCTCGAAATTATGGTCCGTCTGCTGCGCGAAGGCGTGGCCGGCGAACGCGAGGAAGATGATGATGAACAGGTGGTGCCTCATAGTGTCGCGAAATGTTTGAAAGAAACCGCCGCAAAAGTACGATATTTTCCGCTAACACGCCCTTCGCAGCCGCAACTTTTCGCCTTATTCGCCGCCGGGTTAAAGCATAGTAATTGCAACGTTAACGCATAGTAGTTGGTACGTTAACGCATAGCGATCGGTCGGTTAACAAATAGTAGTTGGTAATGTAGGGTAAAAAAAAGGAGAGGCACTTGCGATTGCGTCTCTCCATTGTTGTTGCTTAGGGTTACCCTTTGTTTTTACTTAGAATTATCCCTTGTTGCTTAGAACTTATCCTTTGTTGCTACTTAGAATTATGCTTCGTGCCTTATTCGAGCGTCTGGACAAGCTTGGCCTGCTCGTTCTCGGGGTCGTATTCGAGGACCTTGGCGGCGTAACGCTTCGAGGCGTCGATGTCGTCTTGCACTTGCAGGGAGTAGATCATGTTGTACTGATAGGCCTGGATGAGGCGCGTGAGCGAGGTGCCTTCGGGCGTGCCGTCGGCTTCGATGACCTCGATGAGCTTGTCGTAGTAGGGTTTAGCTGCACCTTTCGACAGGTCGGGGTCGATCATGCCGGCGAGGCGTGCGCGCTGGAAATAAGCATACTCCTGCGCGTCGGGGAACTTCTCTGCGAGGTCGGCGTAAACCTTGTCAGCCTGTGCTACCGTTGCCTCCTGCGTCAGACCTTCCTCCTCGCTTGCCTTGTAGGTGTAGAGCGTGCCGAGCGCGGCATAGTCGGACGCCGTGGCGTTAGTGTTTGCGGCGAGGTATTTCTCATACGCGGGGATAGCGTTCTCGTAATCGTCTTGGTCGCTGTACGCGGTTGAGATCTGCTTCAGGGCATCAAGCTTAGCGTCGTCGTTAGCATCCTCGAGCGTGAGGATCTTGTTGAAAGTCTCGATTGCTACGGCATAGTTCTTCGCGCCGACATTAGCGTGGCCGACATATTGGTAGTCGAATGCGGAGAACTTGGCGGAGTCGCTTTCGTTAAAGAGCTTGTCGGCATAATAAAGGGCCTTGTCGAACTCCTTGTTCTCGGTGTAGTTGTAGAGCGACAGGCGGTTGAACGCTGCATAGCGCGGGGCTTTCTTCACGCCGTATTGCGCCACTTCGAGCGACTTGTTGAAATCGCCTGTGAGGAAGAGGTCGGTGGCGTATGATGCGAGCTGGTCTTCTTTCATTTCGGAGAGGCTCACCTTGCCGAAGTACTCGATGGCTTGCTGCATGTTGCCCGAGCGGTCGCTCACCTCTGCGGCGATGAGGTCTATCGGGTAGCCGGGGATGTTCTTATGCAGCTGTTCGAGCGCGTCGATCGAGGCTTCGGGGCTCGACTTGACCATCAGATTGGCATAACGCCGGTAGCCCTCGGGGTTGGTCTTGTCCATATACATCGCTTGCTGGAACATCTCTGCCGCCTTGCCGCCGTCGTCGTTGTGGATGGCGATGTCGCCGAGCAGGATGTATGCCTCGCCGTAAGACTTGTTCTTGGAGATGGCGTTGTTGGCATATTCCGTTGCTTTCTCGGTGTCGTCGGCGATGAGATACTCGCGTCCGATAGCTGTGAGCACCACGGCGTCTTTCTTAAACGGCTTGGCGATGTCGGCGATGCGCTTGTTTGCGTCGGGCGCGCCGGACTTCAAGATGTTCTTCACTTCCTCTACGGCAGCTTTACCGTCGAGCTGTGCCATTGCAGGAGCGCTGACTATCGTCAACAGTACTCCTATTGCCAGATATTTTAATGCTTTCATAGTCTTATTGTTTTTCTAACTTATTGAATGCTAATCGTTTACGTGTACTTGTCTTATCGTCAGATTGCCGTAGGCGGGCAGCAACCCCGCACGGAGGATGACGCGCTGCCCCTTGTCCTGCGAGATGATGAAATTGGAGAAGCCTGTGGGCAAGCCCATGTGCGTGTCGTTGAGCAATATATATAATGTACGCACGAGGGGATAGGACGAATTGTAGAAATAGTATTGGTAGGGCTTGTATGAATTAGCCACTGTTGCGGGAGAGATGCTTGAGACCGCCATCGGGCGTATCTCCTTGCGGAACGTCAGGTTGGTGCTGTCGCGCTGGTCGTTGAGCCAGTTGCTGCCGAGGATGCCTATCGCGCCGCGGTTCTCCTCGACGTATTTGATTACTTCTTCCACTTTGTTCACCGCCATCACGTTAGGCGAGGTGATGGGTTTGCCGCCAAGGATGGAGTCTTCGGCGTAGTGCACCGTTGACGACTTGGGGTTGTCGAACACGACGGTTATTTCTCCGTTGTTTGACTCGGGGTAGATCTCGCTCCATCGCGTTACTTCTCCCGTCAAGATGCGGCGTATGTCTTTGACACTGATACACGAGTCAGTGTTCTGTTTGTTCTCGATTAGTGCAAGTCCGTCGTAGCCGAACTTGATGCTTCGGGGGTACTGCTTGTTCAGCTTGAGCTGCGCCAGTTCGCCCTCTTTGTAATCGCGTGATGTGATTGCCATGCTCACTTTGCCGTCGAGCAACATCTGCACCGCTTCCGATTCGCTGGTGTAAATCGGGGTGAGCGTGGCTTCCGTATAAATTGACTCGAAGAGTTCACGTTCCTCGTCGATTACGGGACTAAAACTTTCGTCAGAGGCAAACGAAATTGCCCCTGACGAATATGTATCTGTTCTGCCGTCTTTGTTCTTCTGCCCGTAGCAGGAGGCCAGGACATTGGCAGACAGTGTTAATCCTACGATTATAGCTGTTATGTAGCTCCGGTTTCTCAAACCTCAAACGTTTTTATTGCAGGCGGAACGATACCGGCACGTTATATTTCACGCGCACTGCCTGTCCGTTCTGCTTTCCGGGTATCCACTTCGGCATGCTGCTGATGACGCGCTGTGCCTCGCGGTCGAGCGACGGGTCGACAGACTTCACCACCGTTACATCGGTTACCGAGCCGTCGCGCTCTACGACGAACGACACGACGACACGTCCTTGCACGCCGTTCTCCTGAGCTACCACCGGATATTTAACGTTCTTGCTAAGATACTCCATGAGCGCCGATTGTCCTCCGGGGAAGGAAGGCATCTGTTCCACTACGTCGAACACTTTGTTCTCCTCCTCTTTCGGTTCCGGCTGTGCAATCACTTCCTTTGCTTTGAGCACCTCACCGCCGGCATCGTCGTTACCTTTGACATCGAACGAGCCGATTGCCGTCTTGGTGTTCATAAGCTCGTCTTGTGATTTAAGCTCCTCTTCGGGTTTCACCTCCTCGTCTTTCTTGATGACGGGGGCTGTGAACTTGATTGAGCTCTTCACCTTCTCTACCACCTGCTCGGGAAGTTTGATCTGCTTTTGCTCTACTTTCGCCTCTTTCTTAGGCTGTTCGAGTGCCGTCAGCTCAACAATCTGAGTCATTGCCGCTCTCTTTGCCGCCGCTTCGTCAGCGATGTTCTTTATAGTAAGACCTATCTGACACAGGATAGCAAGCACGATTACAGCGATGATAGCAATGAGGTTGCGTCGTCCCGTGCCCTTGCGGAGGGCGTAGGCGCCGTAGCTTTGGTTGCGCCCGGCAAAAATCATATCTGACCAATCGCCGGATATCAAATCAATTTTTGACATTGCTTCTTTCTTTTAATGGTTAAAATTCGCGTCCTTCGGATTACTGGATGCCTTTGTTCTTAAGGAGCTCCTTATCGTCAGCATTCACTTGGTCGAGGACGTATTTACCTACGCTGCATATCTGCATTTCATCGAGAGCGTCGATCACGTTCTTATATGTCGACTTGTCGGTAGCCTTGATGATGATGGTCATAGTCTGAATCTTCTCGTTAGGCAGTTCGCCTCGTTTGATTTCGGACAGTTTGCGATTGTAGACCGAGTCTGCCATGTTCGTCTTGTCCTTTTCGAGGTCGAGCTCCGCTTTTGCTTTCATCACTTGGAGGATAGGCTGTGTGTTGTCCTCTGTCTGGTGTTTGATAAGCACTTCGCGGATACCTTTCTTTCCCCACGTCGTCTCTTTCAGGCAGGTGGGGTCGTCGTACTTCGGCAGGCCCTCCACATAGAATATGCGGTTGTGGTCGGCCACGTAGATCGTGATAGTATAGGAGGCCTTGGTTACCGACTTGTCTTCGTCGGTCAGGTTCTTATCGTTACTCGGCATACTGAGCTCCATCGTCTGCGGCTTTGCCAGAGAGGTGCAGAGCATAAAGAACGTGATAAGAAGCATCATCATATCCACCATAGGCGTGAAGTCTACACGGACGTTGATTTTCTTCTGCTTGCTTGTTTGTTTCTTTGCCATAGTTATTCCTCCTCAGACGCTGTTTTAAGTGAAGTGATAAGGTAGTAACGATTCTGATTCATATCCTGCAGCTCGGACATCACTTTCCTTATTTTGTCGTAAGGTGTGTCGGAGTCCGCCTTGATAGCAATCTTCAGTTCGTCGTTCACGGCAACCGCCTCGGTAACCCACAGCTGGAACTCCGACTTGCCTCCCTCGATAGAGTCGAGCGGCACGCCGGCTTGCGCACCGGTGATCACCTCTGTCATCTTCTCCGTCGGGAGGTTCAGATACCCTTTAAGGCTCTGCATCGGGATGCCCCACATCGGGTCCACCTGGAACTTCTTCATCTCTGCGGCAGTCAGACCCAAGCTGCACTGGTCGTCTACCGACTGTATCAGCGCGAGCATATCGTTCTGATTGTCCATGCTCATGAACACCCTGCCTTCTTTGTTGACAACGATGTTCAGGACGTCGTTCTCCGGCACTTTAATCTCCGAAACGGACGACGGTTGGTTCACTTTCACCGGCTCGTTCTTGACGAATGTTGATGTCAACATAAAGAACGTCAGCAAAAGCACCATCACGTCCGACATAGGAGTCATGTCGATCCAGACGTCGCTTTTCTTTATCTTTAACTTACCCATAACTGAATATATTTGTTATATTGAACGATAGGGGTAGTTAAATTAAGCTTCTTCCGGGTGCTTGTCTTCAAAAGTATGAGCGATAGTGTAACCGATCTCGTCCATGGCATAGGTGAGCTTGTCAATCTTGTTGGTGAAGTAGTTGTAAGCCACTACGGATACCCAAGATGTTGCGATACCTGATGCGGTGTTGACGAGTGCCTCAGAAATACCTGTTGACAGCGCCATAGAGTCTGCGCCGCCGCCTGCTGCGAGGGCTGCGAAAGAACGGATCATACCGAGCACGGTTCCGAAGAGGGCGGTAAGAGTACCGAGAGTTACAATTGTCGCGATAATCGGCAGGTTCATCGTCAAGGTCGGCATCTCGAGAGCGGTTGCCTCTTCGTGAGCGTTGTTGATATTGGCAACTTTCTCCTTGAGCTTGAGGGTTACTTTCTCCATCTCCTTGTAAGCCTTGAGGTCAGCGAGGACAACATTAGCCACAGAACCTTGCTGCTTGTTGCAGAGCTCTTCGGCCTTGGCGATGTCGGCGTTCTTCAAAGCAGCCTTGACATTCTCCGTAAACTTCGTCACATTGCCCTTTCCGGAGCAAGCGGAGATAGCGATGATACGCTCAACGGACATTGCGATGACCGTGCAGAGCAAGCCGAGGATGATAGGAACGACCCATCCGCCTTTGTACACCGTACCGAGCATGTTCAGCGGGTGTCCTTCGTGATCTCCGTTGGCGAAGTTGGCGGGATTGCCGAGGAAGAAGAGGTAGAAACAGATACCCACGATGAAAGCGCAGATAATGATAATGATTGCATGACGAACACCCTGGAAACCTTGTTTCTTAGGTGTAGCTTTCTTAGTAGCTGCCATAATGTTGTTTGATAAATTTAAGTTGTTAATAATGATTTGAAAGTAAATGTTTTTTTATACTTTATCTAATAATATCTCCACCGATTTGGATAACGCAAAGATAAATAAAATATGTGTAATGCCTCTTTTGATTAATATCTTTTAACTGTTGAGCGCGCTTTTTTGTCGAAACGAGCCCCTTGCAAGCCCTTTACCTCAACGCAACAGGGCGAGGCTGTTGGCAATGCGGCGTATGGCCTCGCGGATGTTGTCGTCGCTCGTGGCATAACTCATTCGGAAGCAGTCGGGGTCGCCGAAAGCATCACCCGCCACCGTCGCCACATGGGCCGCCTCGAGCAGGTACATCGCGAAATCGGTGGAGTTGTTAATCACGCGCGTGCCGTCGGTCTTGCCGAAGAAGCTGCTGCATTTGGGGAACAGGTAGAACGCGCCCTCCGGAAGGTGTACTTCCAAACCGTCGATCTCGCTTGTGAGTTCGGTGATAAGGTTGCGCCGGCGCTCGAAAGCCTTTCGCATCTCCTCCACGGGAGCCTGATCCATCATGTACGCCGCCGCAGCAGCCTTCTGCGAGATGGAGCATGCGCCGGAGGTGTACTGCCCTTGCAGCTTGTTGCAACCCTTGACAATCCACTCCGGAGCGGCGATATAGCCGATGCGCCAGCCTGTCATCGCGTAGGCTTTCGACACGCCGTTGACAACGATTGTCCGCGCTTTCATCCCTTCAAACTGCGCGATGCTCTCGTGCTTGCCTGTATAAATAATGTGCTCGTAGATCTCGTCGGCAATCACGTAAAGGTCGTCGTGGCGGAGGATGACGTCGGCGAGAGCTTTCAGTTCCTCCTTGGAATAGACGCTGCCGGTGGGGTTGCTCGGCGAGCAGAGTATGAGCAGGCGCGTCTTCGGCGTGATGGCGGCTTCCAGTTGCTCCGCCGTCATCTTGAACTTATGCTCGAAGCCTGCACGCACAATCACCGGCACGCCGCCCGCGAGCTTCACCATCTGCGGGTAGCTCACCCAGTAAGGCGCGGGGATAACCGCCTCCTCGCCGTCGTCGACAAGCGCCATGATGGTGTTGCAGACGCTCTGTTTAGCGCCGTTGGAGACGAGGATTTCGCTTGTGTTATAGTCGAGGTTGTTCTCTTTTTGCAGCTTGCAGGCGATGGCTTGCCTTAAATCGGGATAGCCCGGCACGGGGGAATAATACGACCAGTTGTCGTCTATCGCTTGCTTGGCGGCTGCCTTTATCGCGTCGGGGGTGAAGAAATCGGGCTCGCCGACGCTGAGGTTGATGATGTCGAAGCCTTGTGCTTTCATCTCCGCGCTCTTTGCCGACATGGCCAGCGTGGCCGACGGGGACAGGCGCGTGAGGCGTGAGGATAATCTTTCCATTGTGTTTAAAATGCGTTTGAACGGCGCAAAGATAGTGATTTTTATATTTCCGAGCCGTAACGCCGCGCATTTTCTTTGTAGAAACTCACTGCGGCGCGATGAGGGCGGAAAGGGCCGCGGCGGTGCGGCGGATGGTGCCGAGATCGCGGGCAAGGCGCAGGCGGAAGACAA
Organism: Prevotella sp.; assembly: GCA_021204905.1. GTDB lineage: Bacteria > Bacteroidota > Bacteroidia > Bacteroidales > Bacteroidaceae > Prevotella. The sequence continues at coordinate 68,389 of JAJPYN010000012.1, read as the reverse complement.
CGATGCGGATGTAGAAAAAGATGCCGGCGGGGATGATAATTGCGGTAACGACGTTCAGCCACAGCCGCTCGAAAGGCCGTTTGTGCGCCGCAACGGAGACGATGGGGAAGCGGTTGAGCGCGGCGATGACGCGGTTGTCGGGACTGTTGTGCAGGTCGTCGATGATGCTTTCCAGCTCGTTGCTGATGCGCGCGATCTCGTCGTCGGTCTGATAGGTGAAAAAGACGTTGATAGGGTTGGGCAAATGCCGCAGCTTGTTCGCCCGCGCGTAGGCCTCGATGTCGCTGCTGACAGTCGCAAGGCGCGCGATGTCCTGCGTGTAGTGCGGGTCCTCGATGATCACCTCCTTCACGGCGAGATGGCGGTGCGCGCGAATCATCAGGAAACGGTTGATGACGTTTTTATACGCGTCGAAATCGAGCGCGGCACTGTCGTTATTGGCCTTGTAAGTGAAGTAAACGGCGAGCGGCGTCAGCACAACCGTCGCAAGCAAACAGCCAATCCACAGGTTCAGTTCGCCGATTTTCACCATGCGGGTGCTCGAATTGTCGAGTATATAATAGATGATAAACACCAGTACGGAGATGATCACCGGCAAGCCCAGACCGCCCTTGCGGATGATTGCGCCGAGCGGGGCGCCGATGAAAAAGAACAGCAGGCATTGCAGCGCAACGGTGAACTTGGCAATCTCCTCCATGCGGTGCGTGCGGATGAGCGTGTCGTAGTCCTTGGCAATCATACCGCGGAAATCAAGCTCCGCCTTACTGTTATTAACCACCCCTAACACATTGGTAATCACTGCTTTACGGGCATCGTCGCTCAAACCGTTGTAAACGCTGTCGATGTCGTCGGCGTTGCGCAAAGCCTCATTCTTTTTCGCCTTGGGTGCATTCGAAAAGCCCTGCCTTGCACCCCGCGCCGGATAGCTGCCGGCATTGGTGTTCGGGCGGTTGAACTGCCGCTCCGCCTCGGCAAAGAGCGCGCGCCCGGTGCTGTCCTGGCGTTGCCGCAGCGAGTCGATGGCGGCGATGAGTTGCGGCAGACCTTTGCTGCGCGCGTCGTTGGCGAGCATCGTGGCGTCGGTGAGGCTGAAATCATCGTCGAAATCAATGAGGATCTCCTTGTTATAAAAGGTCTCGCGGCGATAGGGCACCGACGCTTTATTGCCCATCTCTTGCGACTGCATGTTCTCGAACCACTCGCCGTTCCACAGCGTCATCAGCAGGTGCTTCTTGTCGGCCGTGGTCTGCAGCATGCCCGAGTCGGCGAGGATGATGGCCTGGTCCTCGTAGCTGCCCGTCATGCGGTAGATGGTCAGGCCGTAGAGCTTGCCCGTGTCCATGTCCTTCTTTTGCACGAAGATGTTGCTGCGCGGTATGCCGTCGTAAAAAATGCCTTCGGGAATCTCCAGCTCGGGCGACTTCTGTTTCATCGAAATCAGCAGCTGGCGCAGGCGCAAATTCGCTTCGGGCCCGACATAATTCTGGAACACGAACGAGCAGACGCATGTTACGGCGCAGATGATAATCAGCGAACGGAACATCCGCATCAGCGACACCCCCGCCGCCTTAATCGCCGTCAGCTCACTGCTCTCGCCGAGGTTGCCGAATGTTATCAGCGACGACAGCAATATGGCCAGCGGCATCGCTTGCGGCACGAGCATCAGCCCCATGTACCAGAAGAACTGGCCCATCACTTTCAGCGACAAGCCCTTGCCGATGAGCTCGTCGACATAGCGCCAAAGAAACTGCATCATCAGCACAAACTGGCAGATGACAAACGCACCGGCAAACAGCAGGCCGAACTGCCGCGCCACGAACAAGTCCAATTTCTTCGGTCCCAGTTTCAACGTCGTCAGGGTTTAAAGCCGCCCGAAAAAAGCGGGGTTAAATTTTGGCAAATGCGCGAATAATGTTACCTTTGCAGCCGCTAACGGCAATCCGGTGCCTTGGATGAGTGGCTTAGTCAACGGTCTGCAAAACCGTATACACCCGTTCGAATCGGGTAGGCACCTCCACAGGGAAGTTTTGAGCACGGCGTTCAAGACTTCTTTTTTTGCCTCAAGCCTCATCCGTCCTGCCGTTCCGCGCCTCAATCGAAGCATACATGTAATACGCGGCGAACAGGCTCCAGATGCGAAGCACAATCGCCACAAAACTCGTAACAAACACCGTCGCGGCGTAAAGCGCAAGGAAATAGCCCGGCAGACCCGCCTCGTCGCCCATCGCCACGCCCGCAGCCGAGACAGCAGCCGCACTCGAGGCGATAACCATCGGCGAGGCAATCACTAAGTAGCTGATAATCAACACGATAGCGCAAAGCAAATAGAACGCGATGATGAAGCCCGCGCTGCGCAAACCCTTTCGATAGTCGTGCCAAAGCTGCTTTAATTTTGTCTGAGGCTCAACCATAAACTTGGTTAAAGCGAAGATCATCGGCGAAAGGAAAATCAGCATCGCGGCAATAAGCACAAGCGCTTCGGCGAAAAACAGCAACGCAGCGGACGGCGGTTGCAACGTACCCGACGCTGACAACTGGAAGTCCGTCGCGGCCAACGCCCAAAGGATTACAGTAGCAACTAAGATAATCGCAAGGTTCACGCCGAATGCCTTCACCGCCCGCGCAAAGCAGAACCCCATCGTCCGCTCGTTCACCAACCGGAAGATGCCCGCGTCGAGCGTGATCGATGCCAAAACCACCGCCAGCGAGGCCAAGAACAGCCATAAGATTGTCAGCCAACCGCCCTGCATGCCGCGGTTAAATGCAATTAGCACGGCCAGCAGCGCACTCGTCAACGCCAGCACCGCCGCAGGCATCCACAGCGCCCGCGCCACCCGCGCGATATTCGTGCCCATCAATGTCCACGCCGCACCCATGCACTCCCGCACGCTGCGGCGAACAAATAACGTCTCTTTCATATCCTTCGAAATTCCGCGCACACGATGGCCGCGGCAACAGCAACATTCAGACTGTCCGCCGTAGCGCGGCCGGGAGGGTAGCTCGGGATGAGCAGCGCGTTCGTCAGCCGCCGTCGCACGGCCGCACTGATGCCGTTGCCCTCGTTGCCGAGCACGATGATGCCCTCGCGTGTGAGCCGTTCATTATAAATATTCTTGCCGTCGAGCAGCGTGCCGTAAACGGGGTAGCCCGCGGGCAGCCGGTCGAGCGCTTCAATCAAATCGCAGCAGTCAATCCTCACGCGCGCTATCGACCCCATCGACGCCTGCACCACCTTCGGCGAAAGGAAGTCGGCCGTCGACGGCGAACAGACAATGCGGTCGATGCCGAACCAGTCGGCGATGCGGATTATCGTGCCCACATTGCCGGGGTCCTGCACGCCGTCGAGCATAAGGCAAAGCTTCGAGACAGGCTTGATCTTGTCGAAGATGCCGGTGGAAAACAAGGCTAACTCGCCCTGCGGATGCTGCTGGAGACTGGCCTTGTCGGCATCGTCGCCGTAGTACGCCGCCACCGGTTCGGCCAGCGTGCGCAACTCGCGGATCGTCTTCGCCCCTTCCGCCACGAACAGGCCCTCCGCCGCGCGATGCTTCTTCGCCTCGAGAGAGCGTATCAGTTTTACCGCCGCCTTGCTTATCATTCCCAGCCGCTTTTATTAGCAAGCAAAAGTAAGCAATCGCGCGAAATATCAAGCAACTTTCGGTAAAAAACCGCCGCGCCGCGCGATAGTAAAAAGCCGCGCAAAGCAATAAACACCCCGGCCGCAACGTTATTAACCCGGTATGCGAAAGTGTTTGCTCTTCTTGCTGCTGCCGCTGTGGGCCGCGACGGCCAATGCTCACGAGCGGTTTGTCTATCTCACCACCGACGACGTGAGGATCGATTCCATCCTCCCCAGCGCCGGTTACGACATGCCCTTGCCCGACGGCCAGGCCGACTCGGTGTACACCGTGCAGCTGCTCTACCCCGACTTCATCGATATGGCGCCGTCGGACATCGAGAAATACAACGCCGTCTGCGGCGAAGCGTTGCCGGAAGTGCCTGAAATAGAATACAATATCGTCTTCGACCGCAAGAAGCCGATCTTGAAAGTGCACCTTGTGCCGCTGGCCTTCCGCGAAGGCAAATACAAGTGGCTCGTCAGCTTTATGCTGAAAATAACGTCGTCGCCCGCAGCGAAAGGCAAAGGCATGCGAAAAGCATCGTCGGCCGGCGAGATTTATACCGCCACATCGATGCTTGCCACCGGCAACTGGGCGAAGATCCGCGTCGGCGAAACGGGCATCTACGAACTGACAAACGACGTCATCAAGAGCGCGGGTTTCTCCGATTTAAGCAAAGTTAAGATTTACGGTTACGGCGGCAACCTGCAACCGGAAGCCATCTCTGCGGACTACCTTGCGGCGACGGACGACCTTTCCGAAGTGGCGCAATGCATCGCCGGCGGCAAGCATCTGTTTTACGCCAAAGGGCCGGTGTCGTGGGACAGCAACACAAGCCTCACGCGCACGCGCAACCCTTATTCCGATTACGGTTATTACTTCATCACTGAATCGGATGACGATGTTGCGACCCTCGACAGCGCGGCGTTTGTCAGTCAGTTCTATCACGCGCCGGAGGATTACCATTCGCTCTACGAGGAGGACGGTTACGCGTGGTATCAGGGCGGCCGCAACCTTGTCGACCCGAACAGCATCAGCCTCGGTTCTTCGCGCACTTTCTCATTAGCCAACGACACCGGCGCGACGTCGGGCACGGTTTACATTAATGTTACCGTCGGGCAAACGTCGACTGTAACCGTTGCCTTTAACGACAGCGTGGCCGGTACGTTGTCGATGACCTGCGGCACTTACGACAAAGGTGCTGCCGCGACGAAGAGTTTTTATACAAGCAACCTTAAAGCGACGAACACCGTTACGGTTACCGCTGCGACGGGCGGTGCGGCGCGGCTCGACTACATCAGCATCGCCTACGACACGCCGCGCGAGAACTACGCCCTTTCCGGCACGCACCCCGCCGCGGAGTATGTTTACAACATCACCAACCAGAATCATCACGCCGACGATTTCGCCGACATGGTAATTATAATTCCTACTTCGCAGAAGCTGCTCTCGCAAGCCGAGCGGTTGAAGGCCTTCCACGAGGAGCGCGACGGGATGCGCGTTACGATTGTGCCCGCCGACGAGCTGTATAACGAGTTTTCCAGCGGCACGCCCGACGCCAATGCTTACCGCCGCTACCTGAAAATGCTCTACGACCGCGCCGCGACGGAGGCCGATTTCCCGAAGTACCTCCTGCTCTTCGGCGACTGCGTGTGGGACAACCGCATGCTCACCACCACGACGCAGGGTCTGTCGCCCGACGACTATCTGCTGTGCTTCGAGAGCGAGGATTCTTACAACGAGATCACGTGCTACGTCGACGACGGCTTCTTCTGCCTCTTGGACGAAGGCGAGGGCGTCAATCCGCAGTCGGCCGACCTGCTCGACGTGGCTGTCGGGCGCTTCCCCGTAACGACGGAGAACGAAGCTAAGATATTGGTAGACAAGACGATAGCATACGTTGAAAACGAAAATGCCGGCGCATGGCAGAACACGCTGATGTTCCTCGGCGACGACGGTAACGAGAACGAGCACATGGAAGCCGCCAACGAAGCCGCCGACATCATTGCCGACGCCCACCCGCAGTTCCTCGTCAAGAAAGTGATGTGGGACTCCTACGAGCGCGTCTCGTCGGCCACCGGCCACACCTACCCGGAGGTAACGAGCATCGTCAAGGCGCAGCAGGAGGCCGGCGCGCTGCTCATCGACTACTGCGGGCACGGCTCGGCAACGGCCATTTCGCACGAGTATGTGCTGAGTCTGCTCGACTTCCAGAATTTCACCAACACCAACCTGCCGCTGTGGATCACCGCCTCGTGCGATATTATGCCTTTCGACGGCACGATAGAGACCATCGGCGAGGCGGCGGTGCTTAATGCCGGCGGCGGTTCGTTCGCGTTCTTCGGCACGACGCGCACGGTTTATTCCAACTACAACAAACGCATCAACGAGGCCTTTCTTAAAAACATCTTCGACACCTCGGGCGAAAATCTCGTAACGCTCGGCGAGGCGCAACGGCTGACAAAAAATTACCTTATCACCTCGGGGCAGGACCGCACCACGAACAAGTTGCAGTACTCGCTGCTGGGCGACCCCGCCGTAGCGCTTAACATCCCGCGCCTGAACATCGTTGTCGATTCAATCAACGGCACGGCCGTCAACGACAGCGCAACGGTCGAGGTTAAGGCCGGCGGTACGGCGCGCGTGGCCGGGCATGTCGTAACGGACGAGGCGTTCGACGGCACGGTGGCTATCACGGTGCGCGACTCTGAGGAGACGGTGAAATGCCGGTTGAACGACACCACCTCGTCGGGGGCAAGCACGGCGTTCACCTACACCGACCGCACGAAGACCGTGTTCAGCGGTTCGGACAATATCGAAAGCGGACAGTTCGCCATCACCTTCGCCGTACCGATGGATATCAATTATTCCGGCGAGAGCGGTCTGATAACCCTTTTCGCCAACACCTCCGACGCGGCCCTCACGGCGCACGGCTATTGCGAGAACATCACGCTGTCCGGCACCGACGATACGAGCAACGACGGCATAGGCCCTTCGCTGTTTTGTTACCTCAACGACCCCTCGTTCAGCGACGGCGGCGACGTGAACCCCACACCTTATTTCGTGGCGCAGATCTACGACGAGGACGGGCTGAACACCTCCGGCGTGGGCGTGGGGCACAACCTGCAACTGGCCGTCGACAACGATGCCTCGACCACCTACGACCTCAACGACGAGTTTGTTTACGATTTCGGTTCGTACACCTCGGGCTCCGTCGGCTATTCCATCCCCGAGCTCAGCACCGGCGCGCACAGCCTGCGTTTCCGCGCGTGGGACATCTTTAACAATTCGTCGACAACCACGCTCAACTTCAACGTCGTGGCGGGTTTAACGCCGGGCATCCTCGACATCTCGCTCACGCAAAACCCCGCATCGACAACCACGACCTTCATCGTCTCGCACGACCGCCTCGGCAGCGATATGGATGTTGTCATCGACGTGTTCGACACCAGCGGCCGCCAGCTGTGGCAGCACCGCGACAACGGCGTAACGAACAGCGGGGCGTACACTTACACGTGGGACCTGACTTGCGCCAACGGCCAGCCGCTGCGGACAGGCGTGTATGTCTACCGCGTGCGCATCGCCTCCGACGGGAGCAGTTACAAGAGTAAAGCAAAGAAACTAATAGTGATGAAATAAATAATGAGAAATTATGCATTTTTCTTCGCGGCATTAACCCTCGCCTGCCTTTCTTTTAAAGCTAAGGCGCAGGAGAAAGAGGATATGTTCAACCCCGAGAGCTATGCCGTAACGTCGCAGACCATCGCCCCCGACGCGCGCGCCGCAGGTATGGGTGATGTCGGCGTGGCAACGGATGCCGATGTCAATTCGCAGTACTGGAACCCCGCGAAATACCCGTTTTGCATCAGCCGCGCGGGTGTGGCGGTGAACTATACGCCGTGGCTCAGGCAGCTCGTCAGCGATATGGACCTTGCCTACCTCGCCGGCTATTACCGCATCGGCGACTACTCGGCCATTTCCGCGTCGTTGCGCTACTTCTCGATGGGCGAGGTTTACATCGGCGACGTGAACAGCGATATGACCATCAACCCGTACGAGATGTCGGTCGACGTGGCTTACTCGCTGATGCTGTCGGATAAGTTCTCCATTGCCGCGGCGCTGCGCTGGATCTACTCCGACCTTACTTATTCCTATTCCGACGACAGCTCGCCCGGTTCGGCGTTCGCGGCCGACATCGCTTGCTACTATCAGAATTATTTCAACATCGGTTACCGCGAGTGCCAGCTCGGGCTCGGCCTCGATATTTCAAACATCGGTTCGAAGATCTCCTTCGGCGGCGACGAGAACTCCGAATTTATCCCCACCACGCTGCGGCTCGGCGCGTCTTTGGCCATACCTATCGACGATTACAACCGCTTCACCATCGCCGCCGACGCCTCGAAGCTGCTCATCCCCACCTACCCCAAGCAGAAGGACGGCGAGACGACGGAGGACTACCAGCAGCGCGTGCAGAAAGACTATTACGACCTGTCGTCCATCGCCGGCATCTTCAAGAGTTTCGGCGACGCACCAAACGGCTTCAAGGAGGAGCTGCAAGAGATACGCTGGGGCGTCGGCGCGGAGTACTGCTATCACGACCAGTTCTCCATCCGCGCGGGCTACCACAACGAGGCCGAGAACAAAGGTAACCGCAAGTACTTCACCTTCGGCGCGGGCTTTAGGATGAAGGTGTTCGCGCTCGATGCCGCCTACGTCGTTGCTACGGCGAAATCGAACCCGCTCGACCAGACCCTGCGCTTCTCGCTCACCTTCGATATGGACGGCATAAAGGACCTTTTCACGCGCAAATGATGACGTTCCGCACTGGTTTCGGCTACGACAGCCACCGCCTTGTCCCCGGGCGCGGTCTTTGGCTCGGAGGCATAAAGATTGATTTTGACAAAGGGCTCGACGGCCACAGCGATGCCGACGTTCTCCTTCACGCCATTTGCGACGCGCTTTTAGGTGCGGCAAGTTTGCGCGACATCGGTTACCATTTCCCCGACACGGACCCCGCTTTTTCCGGCATTGATTCGAAAGAACTGCTGCGCCGCACGGTCGCTTTGATTAAAGACAAGGGCTTCGTTGCGGGCAATATCGACGCGACAGTCTGCGCCGAGCAACCGAAACTCGCGCCTTACATCGAGCAGATGCGGCAAACTATTGCGGGCGTTATCGGCATCGACGTCGACAGCGTTTCCGTCAAAGCCACCACCAACGAGCGGATGGGTTTCGTCGGCCGGCAGGAGGGCATCGCAGCCTTTGCCGTGGCGCTAATCCACAACTAAAATCTATTCTTTCGGGTAAAAAATTATTCTTTCAGACCGAGGTAGCACACCACCGGGCGATGGTCTGAATAGTCGGGGTCGGAAAGGACTTTGCAGCTGTACGGCACAAAGTGGCGCGAGCAAAAGATGTTGTCGATACGCACGCGCATGCCGTCGTGGCAATAGGTCCAGCCGAAGCCGAAGCCGGCGGCACGGAAGCAGTCGTCGAGCAGCCGCGCGATGCGGTGGTAATTAGCTGAAATCGGCATATCGTTGAAGTCGCCGCAGAGGATTGTCGGCACATCCTTCCTTTCGTTTAGAAATTGCGCCACAGCCTTCGTTTGTGCGCTGCGCAGTACGGCCTTTTCCGCAAACCGCGAGAAGATATATTTCGACGCCACGGCTGCGGAGTCGCGCTGCATCTTGCCGTGCATCACCTTCCGGAAATCCTTCTTGCCGCCGTCGCCGAACTTGTTGCTTTCGAAATGGTTGTTCACCACCATCGCCTCGATGCCCGGCAGCGCTATCGTGTAGGCGAGGCTCCGGCAGCGCGACGTGTCGCAGGCGATGGAGTCGACCCTGACAATCGGGTGCTTCGAGTACACCGCGAGCGACGTGCCGCCCTTGCCTTGCTCGGCGTAATGCTGATAGGGGTATTTCTCTTTGAGCAGCGTCTTCATGTCGGCGGCGAGGTGGTCGCGGCCGCATTCCTGCAAGCAAAGCACGTCGGCGTCGGCGTCGATGAGGTAGAAAACGAGCGGGTTGTCGTGCCAAGGCAGGCGGTTGTTCTCCATCCCTACGAAATCGAGCACGTTATAGCTCATCACCTTTATCGCCCCGTCGGGCACGCTCTTCTCCGGCACGATGCCGACGTACATCCTCACGGGTTGGTAGCAAACGACCATCGCCGCAATAGGCAATAGCGACAGGCGCGGTTTAAGGAAGAGCCAGAGGACGATGAGCAAGAGGGTTGCCGCTACGAAGAACGGGAAGAACATGCCCGCCACCGCCGCGTAAGGCCATTGCGCGGGGTCGATGAGGTAGGAATAGCCTGTCAGAATCATCCCCGCCGCGGCAATTATGTCGAGCGTCAAGCCTATGCTCCGCCACACGCGCCCCATGCCTTTACTTGCTGTTGTCGAATAACTTCTGCTTCTCTTCATCGCTCAGACTGTCGTAACCGCTCTTGCGAATCTTGTCGAGGATGGCGTCCACCTGCCGCTGCCTGTCGCGCTCGGCGGCGTTGTAATCCCATTCTGCCGTCTCCTTCGTCCGCATCTTCGGCTTTATTTCCTTATACCTCACGAAGCCGAAATCATTCTCGCGCTTTGTGAAATAACGTACGAGGAACCAGCCGAACACCATGCCGCCCAAATGCGCCACATGCGCCACGCCGTCGCCCGAGGACGAGATGGCCGACACCAGTTCGATGGCCGCGTAGAAGAAGACGAACCACCGCGCTTTGATTGGCACGGGCAGGGGGAAGATGAAGATCCGTTGTTCGGGGAAAAGCATGCCGAACGCCAGCAGCAGCGCATACACCGCGCCGGAAGCTCCCACCGTTGTCCACAGGTTGAGGATGGCTGCGGAGTTGTGCGCCACGGTGAGCAGTTCGTTGAGATGAAAGGCCGGGATCTGCTCGCGGCACAGCACGATGAACTCGCCCGTTTGCGCCGCCTCCTGAAACAGTCCCGCGCCGATGCCGCACACCATATAATATATAATGTAGCGTTTCGTGCCGAGCCGCCGCTCCACCACGCCGCCGAACATCCACAGGGCGAACATGTTGAAAAACAGATGGACGAAGCCCCCGTGCATGAACATGTACGTTACGAGCTGGTAGGCGCGGAAGTCGGGCGCAAGGACATAATGCAGCCCCAGCGCGCCGTTCAGATCGATGCCGGCCGAGAGCTGCAGTACCCCGCACAGGAGCCACGCCGCGATGTTGGCCAGCAACAAATATTTGGTAACAATCGGTATCCTGAACATTGTCTTTTTTGTGTTTTGCGGTGCGAAATTACAAAAAACAGCGATTTTTCCCTTAAAAAATTTGCAGTATAAACTTTTCGCACTATTTTTGCGGTGCAGTGATAATTCTAACCCTTTAAAAACAAACGATTTATGAACAAGACAGATTTAGTTAAGGCAGCAGCAGCCACAGGACTGACAGCCGCACAAGCAAAGAAGGCGGTAGACGCTACTCTCGATGCAGTGAAGAACTCCTTAGTGAAAGGCGAAGCAGTGCAGCTCATCGGCTTCGGCACGTTCGCAGTGGTGAACAAACCGGCACGCCAGGGCGTGAACCCCGCAACAGGCAAGAAGATTCAGATCGCTGCTAAGAACGTCGTTAAGTTCAAGGCCGGCAAGGACCTCGCCCAGAAAGTAAAATAAACCTTCGCGCGGCGTCTGCCTCAACGCTTAAAGGCAGTATAAACGAGAGTGCAAGAAACAAGCTTGTGCTCTCGTTTGCGTTTCTTACCGGCCGCCGATTTATGCCTTTTTAGGCCAATTTAAGCGGATTATCCTCGGGAAAGCACTACTTTTGCAGACGTTGAAAACAATATTAAACGAAACGAATATGAAGACCATTAATTCCTTCTTGCAGCGCTGCGCAGTTGCCTTACTGTTGTTGCTGCTATTGCCCGCGGCGGGCTTTTCGCAACAGATGCCCCCGATCCCCGTTGACCCCGCCTTCCGCATCGGACGGCTTGACAACGGACTGACCTATTACATCCGCTACAACAACTGGCCCGAGAACCGCGCCAACTTCTACATCGCCCAGAAAGTGGGGTCGATAGAGGAGGAGGACAACCAGCGCGGCTTGGCACATTTCCTCGAACACATGTGCTTCAACGGTACTGACAATTTCGCGGGCAACGACGTGATAGAATATTGCCGGAGTATCGGCGTGGAGTTCGGGCGCGACCTGAACGCCTACACATCGGTGGAGGAGACGGTCTATAATATCAATAACGTGCCGACTCTGCGCACGGCATCCCTCGACTCCTGCCTGCTCATCCTGCGCGATTGGGCTGACGGCTTGACGCTCGACCCGGAAGAGATTGACAAGGAGCGCGGCGTCATCCACGAGGAATGGCGGTTGTCTACCAGTCCGATGAGCCGGATGATCGAGCGTAACCTGCCCGCCGCTTATCCCGGTTCGAAATACGGCTACCGCTTCCCTATCGGCACGATGGATGTTGTCGACAACTTCAAACCCGAAGAACTGCGCGCCTACTACGAGAAATGGTATCACCCGGCTAACCAAGGGATTCTTGTCATAGGCGATGTTGATGTCGACCACACCGAAGAAATGATTAAGGATCTGTTCGGCGGAATGACAAATCCGGACGATGCAGCGGCGATAGAGCGTCCTGATGTGCCGGATAACGCCGAGCCGATCATCATCATCGACAAAGACAAGGAGCAACGCACGTGTTTCCTCGACCTGTATATCAAGCACGAGGCATACCCCGACTCGTTGAAGAGCGGTATGGAATACCTTTTGTACAGGTATCTTGTGTCGGCTGCCGGAGAGATGCTCTCTAACCGTTTCGACGAGGCGATCCTCGATGCGGACTGCCCGTTTGTCCGCGGCTATGTCGACGACGGCGATTATCTCTTGTCGAAGGCTGTCGGCGCGCTGGATATTACTGTCAGTCCGAAAGATGTCAGCCTCACGGCGGCGGCTCTCACGGCGGCATATACGGAGGCGCTTCGTGCGGCGGAATACGGGTTCACCGCGACGGAATACAACCGCTTTAAGGACAATTATCTCAGCGAGCTCGACAAGCGTTACAGCAACAAAGACAAACGCACCAACGAGGAGTTCGCCGAGCAGGTCCGCGCGCATTTCCTCGACGGCGAGCCGTTGATGTCTATCGACGACGAATACCAACTCTACCAACAGATAGTGCCGATGATCCCCGTTGAGGCGGTGAATGAGATGATAAAGGAGTTAGTGAGCGCTACGGATACAAACCTTGTCGTTATTAACTTTAACAAGGAGGGGGACGATGTCGTCTATCCCACACGCGAGGAGCTGCTCGACGCTTTGCACGCCGCCCAGACAGCCGAGCTCACGCCGTTTGTCGACAACGTTAAGGACGAGCCGCTCATCTCCTCCTTGCCCGCCGCCGGAGAGATTGTCAGCGAGGAGAAGAGCGACAAGTTCGATTATACGGAGCTGATGCTGTCTAACGGCGTGAAGGTGATACTCAAACATACTGACTTCGAGAAGGACAAGGTAACGCTCGATGGTGTCGGCGGACAGGGAGGGACGGCTTATCCCGCCGACGACGTGAACCTGAAACTCTTTGACGATGCGATAGGCATCAGCGGACTGGGACAATTCTCTAACAGCGAGTTGACAAAGGCACTCGCCGGCAAGATTGCCAATGCCGACTTGTCAATGGACGAGCGCGCGATGAAGATTGAGGGCGGCAGCACGCCGAAAGACGTGGAGACGATGCTGCAAATGGTATATCTCTATTTCACCGACATCAATAAAGACCAGGCGGCATACGACAACCTCCTCCGCCGTTTGGAGGTGCAGCTGAAGGACAGGAGCCTTAGCCCCGACATCGCTTTCAGTGATTCCATCTCCGCCACGCTCTACGGTCACAATCCCCGCCGTGCGCCGCTCGTGGCGGAAGACCTGCCGCTGATCTCCTACGACCGCATATTGGAGATGGCGAAGACGGCAACGGCAAGTGCCAACGGCTGGGAGTTCACCATCCTCGGCAACTACGACGAGGAGACCATCCGCCCGCTCGTCTGCCAATATCTCGGTGCCTTGCCGTCGGCGGAGAAAGTCGACAACTCCCCGCGCGAGATAGGATATGCGAAGGGAAAAATAGACAACATTTTCTATCGCAAGCAGGAGACGCCGAAAGCCATGGCGATTATGGTGTGGACAAACAGAGATATGGAATACTCTGCGGAGAAGTCGGTGGAGCTGCAGATGGTGGGCGATATCCTCGAGATGGAGTATCTGCAAAAGATACGCGAGGACGCCGGTGCGGCGTACACCTGCGGGGCAAGCGGTATGGCGGGCATCTCTGACGACGGCTGGCATATCTATCTGCTGCAGTCCGTTTGCCCGATGAAGCCCGAGAAGAAAGATATCGCGATGGAGATTCTGGCGAATGAGGTAACGGCGACACTGAGCGCTATCGACGAGGAGAAGTTGCAGAAAGTGAAGGAGACAATGCTCAAGAAGTTTGACGACGACCAGAACAAGAACTCCTATTGGGCGAACGTGATTTACAAGTGGCGGAAGTGCGGCGTCGATATCCATACCGGCACAAGAGAGCTGATAGAATCCGAGACCACGGAGCGGCTCATAGCACTAATGAAAGAGTTCCTTGCTTCGGGCGACTGCATCACTGTGGCGATGTTCCCCGAGGAGGGCGACGAGGCTCAAACGGAAGATTGAAACGGAAGATTGAAACGAACCGAACCCTTATAGCTGCTCGTCCTACCGCAAGGTTAGTTAGTGTTATAGTAGCGACTAAGATAATGATTTTTCAATCTTAAATCCGGTCGCTTGCCGTTTAATTTTATAATTCAAAAAATGTCATATCTGTTTTCATCAGAGTCGGTCTCGCAAGGTCATCCCGACAAAGTGAGCGACCAGATTTCCGATGCGTTACTCGACCAGTTCCTTGCCTACGACCCTCAGGCACACTGCGCCATCGAGACGTTCTGCACCACGGGGCAGGTGGTGATAATGGGCGAGGTAACATCGGAGGCGTACATCGACCTGCAGACCGTCGCCCGCAAGACAATAAAGAAGATAGGTTACACCAAATCGGAATATAACTTCGACGGCGACTCCTGCGGCGTGCTCACCGCCATCCACGAGCAGAGCGGCGATATCTGCCGCGGCGTCAAACGGTCCAAGCCTGAGGAGCAGGGCGCCGGCGACCAGGGGATGATGTTCGGATACGCCACCAACGAGACGGCAAACTATATGCCCGTCTGCCTCGAACTGGCGCATCTCATCGTACACGAACTGGCGCTTATCCGCTCCGAAGGCACGCAGATGACCTACCTCCGTCCCGACGCGAAGAGCCAAGTTACGGTGCAATACAGCGACGAGGGCGTGCCGGAGAAGATCCACACCATCGTTGTCAGCACGCAGCACGACGAGTTTGTTCGGGCTGACGACATTAGTCAGAGCGAGGCGGACGAGCGGATGAGAGCGCGGATAGAGCGCGATGTGCTGAACATCCTTATCCCCCGCGTGAAAGCGAAGTGCGACGAGAAGGTGCTGGCGCTGTTCGGCGACGACATAATCTATCACGTCAATCCGACGGGGAAATTCGTTATCGGCGGTCCCGACGGCGACACGGGGCTCACGGGCAGGAAGATTATCGTCGACACCTACGGCGGCAAGGGTGCGCACGGCGGCGGCGCGTTCTCCGGCAAAGACCCGTCGAAGGTGGACCGCTCCGCAGCATATTTCGCACGTTACATCGCGAAGAACCTTGTGGCGGCGGGCGTGGCGGACGAGGTGCTCGTGCAACTGGCGTATGCCATCGGCGTGGCGGAACCCGTCAGCGTGTATGTCAATACCTACGGCAGGAAGCACGTAACAATGCCCGACAGCGCCATCGCCGACAAGATACGGCTGATGTTCGACTTTCGTCCGAACGCGATTGAGAGGCAGTTGAAGCTCCGGCAGCCGATGTACCTCGAGACCGCCGCCTACGGGCATATGGGCAGACGGAACGAGACGGTCAAGAAAACGTTTACGAGTTTGTACCACGAGGAGCGCACTATCGACGTGGAGCTGTTCACGTGGGAGAAGCTCGACCTTGTTGACAAACTGCGGCAGGCGTTTTCGCTGTAAACGATGTGGCGGGCGGACAGCATAGCAATCGCCTTTCCGGACACTGCCGGGCTTGTTGTTGACACTCCCGCGCCGCCCGTTGAAGAACCCTCCGCGCAGGTTGGCGGGAAGGCCGTTGACAAATTTGGGGGTAAGGTTGTTGATAAACCTGCCGGTAAAAATTTTGATAAGGTTGTTAACAAAACCATTGACAACGTTGCCGACACCTTTATTGCTTCGCCCGACACGCTTGCTGCGAATTTCGACTCGTTGTCGCTGCCAATCATCAGTAACATAAAGGAGGCAGCGCCCGTTGACACCTCACTGTTTTACAAAAAGAATTTCTTCACCGAAGCGGCGGTTGTGCCTGTCGACAGCGTGCCCGAAGTGCAAGGCTCGCAAGGCATCCCGGCGATGTCGCTTGCCACTGACAACGGCCTCGTTGCGGCGCTCATCGTCTGCTTCCTGCTGACCCTTCCGGCGGTGGTCGAGGCGAGGAGATACCTCGCTGTCAGAGCAAAGAATTTCTTCCGCAGCAAACGCCGTTCGGACGACGATGACGGCGCGAGTGCCGCCCTGCCGAGCCTGTGGTTCCTCACGTTCGAGACCTGCCTGTTCTACGCGTTCCTGCTGTTTGTTTACATCGACAAAACCGTCAGCGGCGCATTCGCCGTCGGCAGCTACCGCCTCATCGGTTTGCTCGCCGCGGGCGTCATCGTTTTTCTTTTGGTTAAGGCGGGCTTGCAACAATCGGTCGGCTGGACATTTTTCGGGCCGGAGCGCACGAAGCGTTATGCCGGTGCGAAGGGTTTCCTGCTTGCGTGCGAAGGGTTGTTTCTCCTGCCCGCGGTCGTCGTCAGCATCTGCTACGACACGGCTTGGCGCAGCGTGCTGGCTTATGTACTCGGCGTCTTCGCCCTGTTCCGTTTGCTGGCAATTTACAAGGCCGGACAAATCTTTTTCGCTCGAAAAGGCAGCATTTCGGGATTTTTAGCGTACCTTTGCACCCTCGAAATAGTACCGTTCTTTTTGATTTGGAGCGCGTTAGCTCTCCTCGGCGGACAGAGCGGCGATTTTTGGTAAGAGATGGCAAAGGTTAAAAAGATTTTGGTGTCGCAGCCGCGCCCGGCAACGTCTAAATCCCCGTATTTCGATATCGAGAAGACTTACGGCGTGAAGTGCGTGTTCAGGCCTTTCTTCAAGGTGGAAGGCGTTACGGCGAAGGATTTCCGGCAGCAGCGCATCAACCTGCTCGACTACACCGCCGTGATTTTCACGTCGCGCCATTCCATCGACAACTATTTCACGCTGGCCAAGGAGATGCGTGTAACGATCCCCGAGACGATGAAGTATTTCTGCCCGATAGAGACCATCGCGCTCTACATCCAGAAGTACGTGCAGTACCGCAAGCGCAGGGTCTTTTTCGGCACGACGGGCAAGGTGGACGACCTGATCCCCGTTGTGGCGAAGCACAAAGGCGAGAAGTTCCTCGTGCCGCTCAGCTCGGTACACAACGGCGACATCACCACGCTGCTCGACAAGTGCGGCGTGAGCCATCGCGAATGCACAATGTACAGTACTGTCAGCAACGATTTCTCGCCGGAGGAGAAAGAGAATTTCAACTACGACATGCTGCTCTTTTTCAGTCCCACCGGCGTGAAGGCGTTGAAGAAAAATTTCCCCGATTTCGAGCAAGGCGACATCCGCATCGGCGCGTTCGGCAACGCCACGGCGAAGACGGTTACGCAGGAAGGGTGGCGCTTGGATTTCAGTGCGCCGTCGAAGCAGCACCCGTCGATGACCAGCGCGCTGGCCGCCTATCTGAAAGCCCTCCACAGCGTTTAGTTTTCCCCAAGCCGCCATGCCGACGTTCGTGCTGACAAAGGAGGAGCGGATATGCCGTCGCAACGAGGTGGAGCAGCTCTTCGCCGGGCAAAACCATGCCGCCGTGGTCTACCCTCTGCGCGCGGTATTCCAGTTGCAAATAAGAAAGGCTGATGAGCCCGGCGTGAAGATGATGGTGAGCGTGCCCAAACGGTTGTTCAAGCGCGCCGTCGACCGCAACCGCATCAAACGCCAGTTGCGCGAGGCCTACCGCCACAAGAAATTTTCGTTGTTGCAAACGGTTGAAAATCAGGCAGATAGGCAGTTGCTCGTGGCCTTCCTTTGGATTGGCAAAGACATCGTCTCATCGCGCGAGGTGAGCGAAAAAATGGACAAATTGTTATGGCGGATCGCGGAAAATGTCGCGGCGCAATAAGGCAAGGCCTGACGTGGATCGTCCTCCTGCCCGTGCGCTTCTACCGGCGTTGCATCAGTCCGTTCACGCCGCCGACCTGCCGCTTCACGCCCACCTGCTCGGAATACGCTGTCGAGGCCATCACGAAATACGGGCCGGCGAAAGGCCTGTGGCTCGCGATAAAACGCATCTTGCGTTGCCATCCGTGGGGCGGCTCGGGCTTCGACCCCGTACCTTGAAAGGCGGTTTTAAATTGAATAAACATACAAAAAAGGATATGAAAAATTTTGTTGAAGAGCTTAAATGGCGGGGCATGCTCGCGCAGATTATGCCCGGCACTGAGGAGCATCTTTTGAAAGGCGTCAGGTCGGCTTACCTCGGCACGGACCCCACGGCGGACTCCCTGCACATCGGCCATCTCTGCGGCATCATGATGCTGCGCCATCTGCAACGCTGCGGCCACAAGCCCTATCTGCTTGTCGGCGGCGCCACGGGCATGATCGGCGATCCGTCGGGCAAGAGCCAGGAGCGCAACCTGCTCGACAGCGACACGCTTTACCACAACCAAGAGGCGATTAAACGGCAGGTGTCAAAGTTCCTCGATTTCGACAGCAAAGACAAGAACAAGGCCGAGCTGGTGAACAACTACGACTGGATGAAGGATTTCACCTTCCTCGATTTCGCGCGCACCGTCGGCAAGCACATCACCGTCAACTACATGATGGCGAAGGAGAGCGTGCAGCAGCGGCTTAACGGTACGGCGCGCGACGGCCTCTCTTTCACGGAATTCACTTACCAGCTTCTGCAAGGCTACGATTTCCTGCATCTTTACGAAAAGCACGGCGTAACGCTGCAGCTCGGCGGCAACGACCAATGGGGCAATATGACCACAGGCACGGAGCTCATCCGCCGCACGCTGGGCGCCGACTGCGAGGCGTTTGCGCTGACCTGCCCGCTGATTACGAAGGCCGACGGCAAGAAGTTCGGCAAGACCGAGAGCGGCAACGTGTGGCTCGACCGCAACCGCACCACGCCCTACGCTTTCTACCAGTTCTGGCTGAATGTTTCCGACGACGATGCCGCGCGGTATATCAAGATTTTCACCGACCTCGATAAGGCGACAATCGACGGCCTTACTGAGGAGCATAATGCTGACCCGGGCCGGCGGATTTTGCAGAAACGCTTGGCCGAAGAAGTAACGACGATGGTGCATTCCGAAGAGGATTTAAAAACGGCGATCGAGGCCAGCAACATCCTTTTCGGTAAGGCCACGAAGGAGTCGCTTTTGAAGTTGGACGAGCGGACGCTGCTTGACGTGTTCGACGGCGTGCCGCACTACGATGTCGACCGCAGCTTGTTCGAGGCCGGCGTGAAGGCTGTGGACCTCTGCGTCGATGCTGCGCCGATCTTCCCTTCGCGCGGCGAGATGCGCAAACTGACGCAGGGCGGCGGCGTGAGCGTGAACAAGGAGAAGCTTGCCGCTTTCGACCGCGAGCTCAACACCGGCGACCTCATCGACAACCGCTATCTGCTTGTGCAGCAAGGCAAGAAGCGCTATTTCCTCTTAACGGCGAAATAATTTGGCTGTCAGCGGGAAAACAATTACTTTTGCAGCGAGGAGTAGTTACAACGATTGGACTATGGTGTAATGGTAGCACAACAGGTTTTGGTTCTGTTTGATTCGGTTCGAATCCGGATAGTCCAACAAACTAACAAGCTAAGTATTTGATTTTCAGGTGCTTAGCTTTTCTTTTTGTCTTAAAAAATTCTTTTTGCCTTTTAAGAAAACCTCTTTCAAAAAAGCTTAGCGTTTGAGCGAGAACTTGATCGACAGGCCGAAATCCTGCGTGGTGGTGGGGTAGGAGTTTGACGACAGCAGCGGCGTGTTTTTCTGCATGTCGTAGTAGAAACTCATCGTCATGAGCTTCGACAGGGTGTACTCGGCCGAGAAGGAGAGCTTGAACGCGTTGTTGCCCGACGAGGCCGTCGATGTTACTGAGGCGATGTCGCGGCAGATGGCGGCCTGCTTGCGGTAGGACAGGTCGAGCCGCAGGTTGAGGTCGTGGTTGAGTTGCCCTTTCGCGTTGGCGTTTTGCTTCGCCTTCGCGCCGCTGTCCTCGTCGTCGTCCTCGCCGTTGTTCCGGCCTTTCGTCTTCACTTTCCTGTGGTTTTTGCCGCCGAAGAGGTCGATGTTCTGGATCTTGTAGCCCCAGCCGGCGGTCCAGTCTTTAGAGATAGTTTCGTTGATTTGCACGGACGTTACGGACAGTGCCAGCACGCGCGTTTGCTTGTATTCGAGCTTGGCGGTCATGTTGTTGAAAAACGTTACGTCGACGCCGATGAGGGGCGAGAAAGCCTCGTTGATGCTGACAGTGGAAATGTTGTACATCGAGCTGGGGGTGGGCATGCCCGTTACGGCGTTGCTGACGAAGCCGAGGCCGTTCATGTATTCCATAAAGGTGGAGTAGGACGAGTAGGAGCCGACGGCGTAAACGGATTTGTATGCGTGCGAGAGGGTGACGGATTTGAAGCGGTTTTTAAACCATGTCAACTTCGACAACCCCGTGTATTTAATCGACCAGTTGGGCAAAATCTTGTTCAGCAGCGGGAAGAGGCGCAGCGACGAGTTGTTGGCGGTGTATGTGCCGAGGAAGGCGGGCACGAGCACGTCGGAGGAATACTTGTCCACGCCGCCGTTCTTCTCCGCGTCGAAGGGTTGTCCGGCGAGCTCCGTGCCTTCGGGGTAGACCGCCCCGGCATATTGCGCTTCGACCCTTTGCTGATAGGCGTCGAGCGAGTTGCAGAAGCGTTCGAACGACTTGCTGCGGTAACCGTTGTTGGCGTTGCCGATGCCCTCGAAGGCGCTGCGCAGCGAGATCGTTGTCATCGAGAACGTGCCGGTGTAGGTGGTCGGCATGCCTTCGTACATGTACTGGATGCTCTTCGCCGTGGTCATCGTGCGCGAGGCGTTAAGGTCGATTTTAAGGTTTCTGACGGGCTCGAGCGAGAGCTTTATTTGCAAATCCTCGGTCTTAGCAACGGCCGCGGGCGTGGCAACGGAATCGGCATTAAGGAGCCAACCTCTTTCTTGCGCTTTTTCGAGGAAACTCTCACCCTCGAGGCCGAACGCGAAGCCCAAGCCCGGCGCAAGATAGCCGTCGGTTTTCCTCTCGCCGAGGATGTCGCCCACCATCGGCATGAAGCCCGACAGCGACAGCGACTGGTTGTTCTGGTAGCTGACGGAGACGCTGCGCACCATCATCAAAAAGCGTGCGGCGCTTTGCAGGTTTTTGTACCAAGTCTTGTCGTCGAGCGGCTCTTTCTCCGCCACGCGTACGGTGATGTTCGTTGCCGAGTCGACCTTGTTCTTAATGACGATGTTGTTAAGGTCTTTCTTCTTGAATTTCAGCGCGAAGCTCTTGCCGTCCTCCGTGCGCGCGGTAACATCGATGCGCTTGGTCTTGCGCGCGTGGTTGATCATAATTGTCGTGTCGGGCATGAGCGTTACGACCTTCTCGAAGGCTTTCTTGTTCTTCGGCAGGGCATCTTTCTGCGCCTGCGCGTTCCTCTCGCGGCGGTTGTTTTGCGCCCCTCTTGCTGACTTGGGCGGGTCTTTCTTGAAACGGTCGTTGGCGGCTTTGAGGAACGGGAAATGGTTGTAAAGCTTCTCGAGGTTGAGCGAGCCGTTGGCGTTAATCGTGCGCGAGTTGCTGATGGTGTGGCCGAGCGATGTGCCGTCCTCGAGCTCGGAGCCGCGCACCCACGCGTAGTCGGACTTGTACGAGGCGTCGAACTTTGTCCAATCGAGGATGGGCAGGCGGTCGAGCGGCGAGGAGAACGACAAGGAGAAGTTTTGCTGGTAGTCGAGCGGCGTGCCGAGGTTCTTTATCGATGTCCAGATAGAGTCTTTCCAAGCAGAGTAGGAATCGGCGTAAAGGTCTTTGTTTACAGGCGTGTACGGCTCTTCAATCTCCGCGTGCGTGGCCGACGAGAAGTTCATGTGGATGCTCTTGGTGATGTCCCAGCGGATGGAGAAATCGCGGTTCCAGAGGAACTCCGACGAGAACGATACCGGCAGCTGGTAGTCGTCGGTGGCCTCCATGTCGCGCTCTTGCAGTTCGTAGTAAGTGCGGTTGATGTCCGACGAGAACGAGATGTTTTGCGGCAGCCAGTTGAGCGAGAATTGTTTGAGCATGTCCATCCATTTCGATTTCGACTTGCTCTTTTTCCAAGGCTCGAGGGCTTTATACACAGGCGTCCACGAGTAGTCGAGCACCCCTTGCCAAGAGAACTCTTTCTCGTAGACGGTCGTCTCGCCCGTGGTGTAGGTGTTCTGCCGCGAGAACGACAGGGTGAAGTTGTTCGGGTCGATGGGCGTGGGGTGTTTTTTGTTCATTATGCCCACGTGTACGCCGGAGAACGAGAGGTTTGTCGTGCGCGTGTTCGTGATGGCGATGTTCTTTATCGAGTCGCGCTCGGCCTTGCTGCCGGCGGATTCGAGGGCGTCGTCGAGGAGCATGTCGGTGTCCATCGGGTTGTATTTCGGCTTCGACCGCTCGTTCGTTATCGAGTAGTAGAACGGGATGGAGACGTTGGCTTTGTCGGGGAAAAACTTGCCCAACTCGAGCTGCGCCGTAACGGAATAAGTCGACTCGTCGTCCTCCGCGCGCGAGGCAATGCCGTCCTCGAGGCCGCCGTAGCCCTGACTGACGTAACGCCCCTGCGCGTTGACCGTGCCGAGGTCCGACAGCTGCACGTTGAGGTTGCCCTGCGCGGCCCATCCGCCGGAGTTGTCGTAGTCCATCATGCGGAACTCGTTCACCCACACCTCGCCGCTCTTCGTGTCGCCGCTGCGGTTCCTGACGCCGATAATCATCACCTTCACTTCGCCCAAGCTCGGGTTGCCCATCACCGCCACGCGGTTCTGCGGGTTGTCGTCGTCGTAAACGGAGAACTCCGTGCTGTAAGAGGCCAGCCCTTGCGCCTTAGCCTTGTTGCGGTCTTTCTTCAACGAGGTGAAGATGCTCGTTTGAATGTCGATCATGTTCTCTTCGGGCCAAACGGCTTGGCAACCGGCGGTGGAATACTGGTCGTAATGGCCCGCGGGGGTGAGGGTCAGCGGCACCTCGTATTCGTAATAATTGTTCTTGTAGTCCGAGCCCAGCCGCAGGAAAAGGGTGAGCTGGCTGTCCTCGAGGCCCGTCGTGTTGGGGTCGAGGGCGTTGGCGTGAACGAACATCTGCAGGTGCTTGTAAAGACGGAGGTCGAGCGTGGTGTTTTGGTAAACGCATTTCGACTCGCCCGAAGACAGGTTGGTCAGCGTCAAGGCCAATGCCTGCTCGTTGCTCTCGACAAGCTGCGGCTGCGTCGGGTCGGTGTCGCGGCGTATGCCCGGCGGCAGGGTGTAGTTCACCGGCGTCTTATCGTTGTTCTCCTCAATATTCACTGCGGAGACGTCGAGCGTACCCGTGCCGGAGACCCCGTCGAGCGTCTGGTCGTACACGCGCCACTCGCCGCGCACAAGGTCGAGGCTGCCGAAGCGCAGCACAATGGGCTTCTCGAAGCCTGTCATAAACATCCGCATGAAGCGTATCGACGTGAAATCGCTGATGCTGCCCGTCTTCGAATCCCAGTCGTCCACGGGGATGCGGAACTGGTACCATGTCGCCGTCTCGGTGTTGCCGTTGCGCAACTTCACCGACGATTCGCGCTTGTCGACGATGTGGTTAGTGCCGACAACCATATCTTCGGGGCGGATGGACACGGCGTACTGGTAATAGTTTTCGTATTCGTTTAAGGTATAGTCCTGATTGATATCCTCGGCATCGGGCGTGGTCTTGTAAGAGGTGTCGTACGACTCGGAGCGCGTGTCGGAGTCGGGCGAGTTGCCTTGCGGGTTGTTGATGTACTTGTAGCGGCGGAGTATCGAGGCCTCCATCGAGTCGTAGTCCGAGCCGCGGAAATAATGATAGTCGTCGCCGGCGGGGTCGTTGTAAATGCTGTCCCACACGGCGGCGCTGACCTTACCCTGAATCTGCGTAA
The DNA here is from genome assembly GCA_021204905.1 of Prevotella sp. Classification (GTDB taxonomy): domain Bacteria; phylum Bacteroidota; class Bacteroidia; order Bacteroidales; family Bacteroidaceae; genus Prevotella. Next base: position 44,386 of record JAJPYN010000012.1, on the reverse strand, counting down.
GGAAGTCCTGGTATGACGCGAAGGACCGCTCTTCCTCGTCGGTGAGGCCGTTCAAACCCACATCTTGCAGCTGCCGCGAGCCCGACGATGTGGCGAAGGCGTAGGTTACGGTCGACTGGTTGGGTATCTTGCCCCATTGCGTCGTTGTGTACGAGCTTGTGCCGTCGACAGGCATGCCGCTTTCATAAAACTTCTTGCCGTCGCGAAGGATATCCTCGCTCACTTCGCCGAGGTTGAAATACAGGTCGCCGCCGTACTGGCTTGCCGTACCCTCTTCGCGCGTGTAGATAAACGGGTCGAGCATCCAGAACTCGATGTATTCCACGTTGGCCGTCTCGAAGTCGCTCGTGTCGAGCATGCGCATCATGCCGCCCCAGTGCGAAGCCGGGTTGTAAACGGTGCCGTCGTATTGGATGTTCGGGTCGAAGTTGTAAGGGCCGCGCTCGTTAGGGTAATAAGCAAGGTTCAAAATGGACAATGTGCTTGTCGCGCCGGAGTAGCTCGACTGGTCGCGGTTGGGGTAGAGCTCGGAGACATAAACCTCGCGCACATAGTGGTTCGACAGCTGGTCGAGGTCGCTCTTGATGTGGCTCGGCGTGAGCGAGGACGAGCGGCGCGTGAACAGCGGGTCGATGTTATACCACGCTAATAGCGAACGGTTGTAACCGCTTTTCAGGGTGGTCTTGTCGGTGCTTTCTTGGAACATTGACGGCACGCTCGAGAGTACCCACGAAGAAGGCGTTGAAACGTCGATGGTGGTCTTCGTGTTCTCGAAGTCGTCGATGTAAGAAGCGTTGTCCTGCGTGCCGTGGCTCTGGCCGGCGATGAGTTGCGCGAACTCCCCTTGGAAAGAGATTTGCGAGGGTTGCGTAACGTGCAGGAAAGGGATGTAGTTGAGAATGTTCGTCAACCACTGGCTCTCCTTTTTCCAGTTGATGTTAAGGCCCCAAAGGGTGTTGTTCAGCGGTTCGGACCCCATCGTTACCTTCGTCGTCAGCGCTTGCTCGGAGAGGTGTTGGAACGTGCCGCTCATCTGGAAATCCTTCGAGAAATCATACTCCCAATTCAGGCCGATCATCGTCTTGCGCATCTGCGCGTAGTCGCTCTGGCTCTCCACTGAGGCGTTGATCGTCGTACCCGCGTCGATGATGCTTTGGTTGATGATGGTTACCTCGCCCGCGGAGTAATCCACCGTGTAGTCGGTGCCTTCGGTGAGCGTTACGCCGCCCGCGGTAACCACCACCGACCCTTGCGGTATGGCGCCCGTTGTACCGAGCGAGATGACGTTGTCGCGGCTGCCTTTATACTGGCCCGTGAGCTTGTATTTGTCCTTCTCGGCAATCTGCTTGGCCGATGTCTTCGTTTGCTCATAAAGTTCCGTGAAGGCATAACTCTCGGCCGTCTCGCGGCTCACCCCGTTTTTCACCAAGGCATTAATCAGCGCGTCGCCAAAGGGTTCGGCCACGGGGAAATAAACATACTGGCCGTGGACGGTGTAGCCGTCGACATAATCGAAGTAGCCGTTGGGATTGGTCTTGTTATTATTGTCAAGCCTGTCCGCACCGAGCAACTTGATGATCATCTGGTTCTTCACCTGCGTCTCGGGGATGTAGGTTACGTACACGCCGGTGGTGTCGTTCTGGTACTTCACGTCGAGGCGGAACTTCTCTTTTTGCAGCGTGCCCCCGAGGTTGTACACGTTCCGCATCATCAGCTTCCAGTTGCCTTGCTCGGGCGTGCTGGCGGTGTTGCGGAGAGCCTTTACAAACAGGGCTTGCGTAACGTCGGTGATGTCGCCGGAGAACTCGCCCACTTGGTAGGTTACGCCGCCGTAAGTGTACTCATACGCCACGGCCAGCACTTGGTCCGTCCGCAGCGCACTCGACAGCGTTACATAGCCCATCGACGTGTTCAGAGTGTATTCGTTACTGGTTAAAAGGCGAGCCTTCTCGAGCTTCTCATAGTCCGCGCCGCCCTCGAAACCGGCAATAGCGTCGAGTACGGTCGAGGTCTGGTCGATGTCGCGCGCGGCGGAGAAGGTTGTTGTCATCGACGAATATTCCGTGTTCGCGGCGTTGGAAGGGACAAGGGCGCCGCCGCCGTGCCATAGCGACGAGTTTGAGATGACCGACGGTTCGCCGAGGTCGGTAAGGGCCACGATGTTGCGCGTATTCGATGTTGTGCCGGAGGTGTTCGTCACCCATATCTCGATGCGGTTGATGGTGATGCCCGTCGTAACGTTCGGGATGGTTTTCATGTACGTGTCGTACTTCTCGCGGAAATAGTGCGAAAGGAAGAAGTGGCGGTTCTCGTCGTAGTCGGCAACGTCGATGTCGAACGATGTGAGTTGCACGCCGCCCTTTGACGACACGGAGGTTGACGAGGATTTCTTCTGCGAGACGACGGCCTGCAACTGGAGCTTGCCGAACTGCAAATCGGTGCGTATGCCGAACAGGGCCGACGAGCCGGGGATGAGCGACGAGTTCGACGGGAAGGTGATGTTTCCGCCTTCGACGAGCTTGATTATTTCGTCCTCCTTGCCCTCGTATTTGAGCTTCATGTTCTGCGCGTCGTAGTCGAATGTGGCGTCGGTGTTGTAGTTCAAACCCATGTTCACCTTGTCGCCAACCTTACCGGTCATGTTGAAGTTGATTTTCTCGTCGAAATCAATCGAGGTGGTTTTGCGGCGCTTGATAGGCAGCGACGGGTTCTGCACGTTTTTCATCGTTGCCCCGAACTTGAGCTCGGCCGTACCCTGTGTGGTGATCCTCACGCCGCCGGGGCCGAAGATTTTCTCCGCAGGCCCGAGGTCGAAATGCATGTCGGTGAAGTCGAAAGGTTCCTTGCCGTTGTTCTCGTACGACGCGGCGTTCTTCTCGCGGAACAGGCGGCTGAGGAGCTGCTTCTCGCTCCATTTGACATACTCCTCGTAGGTCATCGCCAGCGGAGCCTGCACATAGGTGCCCGCCATCCTGCTGCCGAAGGTGTAATAGCCTGTGGTGTCGTTGTAATCGATGACCGGCTCGACGTTCTGCGGCAGGCGAAGGTCGGCGGCGTTGCGGCTGAGGTCGGAAGCGTCGATCGGCATGGTGCGCTGCACTTTCCAAAGGGGATGGAGCAGTGAGTCGGGGATCTCGTCGTCCTCGGCAAGGATGGGTTGCTCGAGTACGCGCCGGTGGGGATTTTCGGGTAAGGTATCTCCCTGATTATCAGGCGTTTGCGCAGCGGATGGCCTTTCCGGCGGACGGTTGCCCGGCGGCGGTTGGCTGCCCGGCAAGAGGGTTGGTGCGGAGACGGCGAAGGCGGCAATACTCAGCACGAGCATCGCCAGCGTTATAAGATAAATGCGTCTCCTCATCTCTCTTTTGCCGCCGTGTTACATCATTTTCAACGCTTTCTTCACCACCTCCTCGACGGCCAAGTCCGGTTCGTTGCGCAGGATTTCGATGACGACCTTTGCCGTCGGCGCGGGCGAAAAACCGAGCATTGTCAACGCGCTGACAGCCTCGTCGCGCACCTCGCGGTTGGCTTCGGCGACTGTTTCCGCAGGACGGTTTGCGCCTTGCAATTCCGCGGCGAGAGAGCTGTTCAGCAGCTTGTCTTTCAGTTCGAGGATGATGCGTTGCGCCGCTTTCGGACCGACGCCTTTCGCGCTCTTGAGCAGCCGCAGGTCCTCGCCGGTGATGGCGTTGAACAGTTCGGCGGGGGTCAGCGCAGAGAGCATGGTCCGCGCGGTGTTTGCGCCGATGCCGTTCACCGACAGGAGCATGCGGTAGAGCTCGCGTTCCTGCCGCGTGAAGAAGCCGTAGAGCGTCAGGCCGTCGTCGCGCCCGCCGGTAACAAGCTGCTCGTCGACAAAGAGCTTCACGTCCTTTTGGCCTTGCAGCGCGGTGTAGGTGTTGAGCGAGATGTTCAGCAGATAGCCTATGCCGCAGCATTCCACCACCGCCGCTGCCGGAGTGAGGGCGGCGAGCTCGCCCTTGATGTAGTCAATCATAAAAAAGTCTGTTTGTATTAATACAGATATAAAAACGTGCGCGGGGCAGGTTTTATTGTGTTTGCGGCTCATCGGCGGCGAGGCTGGGGAAAACTTAAAAAAATGGCCTTTTCTTTTGTTTTTAAACCAAGTTTCAATACCTTTGCACGTCAAATGCGGTTCAGGCCGCGCCCTGACATAATTAATTCGAGAAAAAGGCAAAAACAAATAAGCAACAATGGCACATCCTAAAAGAAGACAGTCGAAGACGCGCACTCGCAAGAGAAGAACTCACGACCACGCAACAGCACCCACGTTGGCGGTATGCCCCAACTGCGGCGCTTACTACGTGTACCACACCGTTTGCCCTACTTGCGGGTACTATCGCGGGAAGGTGGCTATCGTCATGGAGACGGAGGAATAACCCGCGGCGACGCCTTGAAAAACACCGTGAGGATTGCCCTTGGGGAAGCATCCCGCCGCGCGGAAGAGGCCGCCGGCAAATGCGTAGGGTTGTCCTTGTTTGGCGTTTTTAACGTTTTTTGAGTACTGAAAGAAAAGAAACATCGTAAACCGGAGAGTCGAAGATGGAAAAGATTAATGCCGTAATTACCGGGGTGGGGGGCTATGTGCCCGACTACATCCTCGACAACGAAGAGTTGTCAACAATGGTTGAGACGAGCGACGAGTGGATCATGGAGCGCATCGGGGTGAAGACGCGCCATATCCTCAAACCCGAGCAAGGCTCCGGCACGTCGTATATGATGGAGCGTGCCGTCAAACAGCTGCTTGCCAAAACCGCTATCGACCCGCTGTCGGTGGAGGCTTTATATTGCGCCACCACCACTGCCGACTATCATTTCCCTTCCACCGCCTCGCTCTTGATTGGCAAGACGGGTCTTCGCAACGCGTTCGGCTTCGATATGGAAGCTGCGTGCGCGGGGTTCCTTTACGCTATGGAGATCGGCGCAAGCATGATTTGCAGCGGCAGGTTTAAGAGAATTATCATTGTCGGCGGCGACCAGATGTCGAGCGCTACCGACTACACCGACCGCAACACATGCCCCATCTTCGGCGACGGCGCTGCGGCGGTGCTGATGGAAGCCACCACCGAGTCGGTAGGTTTGATGGACAGTTACCTGCGCGTCGACGGACAAGGCTACGGCAACCTGCGCATGGAGGGCGGCGGTTCGGCATGCCCCGCGTCGCACGAGACCGTCGACAAGCGTCTGCATTATGTCTACCAAGAAGGGCGGCAGGTGTTCCGCCACGCGGTAACGAAGATGAGCGATGCCGTAGAGACCATCGTCAAGCGCAACGGGTTGACCAAAGACAATATTACTTGGCTCGTGCCCCATCAGGCTAACGTGCGCATCGAGACCGCCGTAGCAAGCCGCATCAGCCTCAGCGAGGACAAAGTGATGATTAACATCGACCACATGGCGAACACGTCGGCCGGCACTCTTCCCCTTTGCCTTTGGGAGTACGAACCCCTTTTAAAGAAAGGCGACAACCTCATCTTTACAGCGTTCGGCGCGGGCTTCTCGTGGGGCGCAAGTTTCCTCATCTGGGGCTACGACGGCGCGGAAGAGGCACGGAAGAGCCCCGCGGAGTTTTATAAAGAAGGCTTGATGACGCGGCAGGAGTGGTACGACATGCGCCGCAAGGAATAGGCACACGCCCGCAAGACCTATGCACAAGGCAGGCTTCGTCAATATTGTAGGCAACCCGAACGTAGGCAAATCGACACTGATGAACCGCCTCGTCGGGGAGCGTATCTCCGTAGTAACCTTCAAGGCGCAGACCACACGCCACCGCATAACGGGCATCCTATCCGACGAGAACACGCAAATCGTCTTTTCCGACACGCCGGGAGTGGTGAAGCCCGCATACAAATTGCAGGAGTCGATGCTCGCTTTCTCGGAGAGCGCACTTGCCGACGCCGACATTTTATTATATGTTACGGACGTGGTGGAGAGTGCCGAAAAGAACGTCGAATTCCTCGACAAGGTGCGCCGTATGACAATTCCCGTCATACTGATAATCAACAAAATCGACCTCACATCGCAGGAGGGGCTCGCCAAAATGGTGGAGCGCTGGCACTTGTTGCTGCCCGCTGCCGAAATCTTACCCCTCTCGGCGGCGAACAATTTCGGCGTGGATATGCTGCTCCGGCGTATAAAAGAGTTGCTGCCGGACTCGCCGCCGTACTTCGACAAGGATCAACTGACCGACCGCCCCGCACGCTTCTTCGTGTCCGAAATCATACGCGAGAAGATACTTTTATACTACGACAAGGAGGTGCCGTATTCCGTCGAGGTGAGCGTAACGCGGTTTAAGGAGGAGCCGAAACTGATAAATATCGAGGCGACAATCTACGTCGAGCGCGACTCGCAGAAAGGTATCATCATCGGACACGACGGTGTGGCGCTCAAGAAAGTCAGCACTGAGGCGCGCAAGGCATTGGAAAAGTTCTTCGCAAAGAAGATTTATTTGCGCACGTTCGTCAAGGTGAAGAAGGACTGGCGCAGCAGTCAACAGGAGCTCGACCGCTTCGGATACAACCCCGTATGACACGTCGCGGGCGGCGCGAGGCATACTGTTAAACCGTAAAACAAGAGGAGGGAACCGTAATAATGCAGAATTTAGTAGCTATCGTAGGGCGACCGAACGTGGGGAAATCCACGCTCTTCAACCGTCTGACCAACACCCGCCACGCCATTGTGAGCGATATTGCCGGCACCACACGCGACCGTCAGTACGGCAAAGTGGAATGGGGCGGACGGGAATTTTCCATCGTCGACACGGGCGGATGGGTGGTCAACTCCGACGACATCTTCGAAGAGGCGATCCGCCGGCAGGTAACCATCGCCACTGAAGAGGCGGACCTCGTGCTCTTCCTCGTGGATGTAACGACGGGAATGACCGACCTTGACAGCGATGTAGCTCAGATCTTACGTCAGGCGAAGTTACCTGTTATCCTTGTTGCGAATAAGGTTGACAACAACGAACAGCAGTACGACGCGGCGGAGTTCTATCGTCTGGGGCTCGGCGACCCGTTCTGCATCAGCTCCGTTACGGGCAGCGGCACGGGCGACCTCCTCGACGACATTGTGTCGAAGCTCGGCGAACAGAAAGCCGACGACATAGAAGACCTGCCGCGCTTCGCAGTGGTGGGCAGACCGAACGTCGGCAAGAGCTCCCTCGTAAATGCCTTTATCGGCGAGGAGCGCAACATTGTAACCGACATTGCGGGCACCACGCGCGACAGCATTTACACGCGTTACAACAAGTTCGGCTTCGATTTCTACCTCGTCGACACGGCGGGCATACGGCGGAAAAACAAGGTTACGGAAGACCTCGAGTTCTATTCCGTCATGCGCTCCATACGCGCCATAGAGAACTCAGACGTCTGCATACTGATGTTAGACGCCACTCGCGGCATCGAAGCGCAGGACATGAACATCTTCCAAGTTATACAACGGAACAACAAGAGCCTCGTTGTGGTGGTCAACAAGTGGGACTTGGCGACGGAGAAAAGCCAGAAGGCAATCGACACGTTCGAGAATGCCATACGCGAAAGGATGGCTCCGTTCGTCGATTTTCCCATCATCTTCGCCTCCGCACTGACGAAACAGCGCATCTTCAAAGTGCTCGAGACGGCGAAAGAAGTGTACCTCAACCGCAAGGCAAGGATAGGCACGACGCGGCTGAACGAGGTGATGCTGCCCCTGATAGAGGCTTATCCGCCGCCGATGATGAAAGGGAAGTTCGTCAAAATAAAGTATTGCTCGCAGCTGCAAGGCACGCAAATACCCTCGTTCGTGTTCTATGCCAACCTGCCGCAGTACATCAAAGAGCCCTACAAACGCTTCCTCGAGAACAAGATAAGGGATAATTGGAACCTGCACGGCTGCCCTATCAACGTCTTTATTCGTCAGAAATGAGTCTTTATAAATTTGCTTTATGCGCGGTTGTCGTCGCGTTTCTGTCCTCTTGCAAGAAAGAGATTAAGACGGAGGATGTAGTGAAAGGAGTTGCGGAACAATATTGCGCGTACCTTCTTGGCGGCGATTACGGCGCGTATGTCGACGCCACATACCGCACGGAAACGCTTGGCGAGGACGAGCGGACGGAGCTGATAGACAACCTGAAAATGTTCGCCGCGCAGCAGCAAAAGGAGCGGCAGGGCATCACGAAGGCGGAAGTGAGTAAGGTGGAGGTGTCCGCCGATGACGACACAGCCGACGTGTTCCTGCTCATCACCTACGGCGACAGCACGCAGGAGCAGGTGTTGCAGCCGATGGTAAAGCGCGGCGGACTGTGGTATTTGAGATAGTTATGGCACGGATTTTATAAAAGAAGGATTATATTATGTCGAAAGTATTATTGTTTAATTGCAGTCCGCACAAGAGCGGAAATACGTTTTCGGCGCTCGAAGAAGTTGCCGCAGAGTTGCATAAAGAGGGCATCGAGACCGAGACGCTCCACATCGGCACGAAGGCTGTACGCGGGTGCATCGCTTGCAGAAGTTGCAAACGGGAAGGCGCGAACGGATGTGTGTTCGACGACGACGTAACGAACGACTTTGCGCGGCGTGCGGTTTTGGCGGACGGCTTCATAGTCGGCTCGCCGGTGTATTACGGCTTGCCCGCCGGGCAATGTATTGCGTTGGTGCAGAGGATGTTGTTTAGTGCGGGCGACGCATTCCGGTTCAAGCCAGTTGCAAATGTGGCGGTGTGCCGCCGCGGCGGGGCAACGGCGGCGTTTGAGGCAATGAATATGCCTTGGACAATGATGAATTGCCCGATTGTCAGCTCGACGTATTGGAATATTGTTTACGGGCGCACGGAGGGCGAAGCCCGGCTCGACGCCGAGGGTATGCAGGTAATGCGAATGCTTGCGCGTAATATGGCGCGTCTCTTGCGCGGACTTGCAGGCGAGCCCGAGCCGATATTAGAGCCTCAGCAGTACACCAACTTCATCCGTTAACTGTCGATTTCGCCAACCGAAAATTCCGTTAACCCTGCGGCGCGTTACTAAAAAACGAGCTTGGTTATTATAAAAAAGTATGCACACCCCGAATGAGATGTGCACACGAATTAACATGTTCAGTTCTTCTTCCCCGACTTATTACTGGTTAATTACCAAGTTGTCGAAATCGACCGTTTCCCTGCTGTAAACAAAGAAGCCTATACCGGAGGAAGTGAGATTTACGTATCTGCATTCAAGAGCTTCCATGTCGTTCACGTAGAACTGCAATTTGTTGTACGTGTTCTTCACTGCTAGTTTTACGTCGGTTTCCTTTTGGTATTTCAGTTTTATATTGTTCTTTATTCTGCCTACCAATCTGTATTCTTTGTAACGCAGAAATGTTGCCTGACCTTCCGACGAGACGATAAATACGATAAAGTTTCCTTCATCGTAGTAATCTAAAATCAGACCGAACCTCCCGCCATAAAGTGCATTTTTAATGCTCGCATCACAGCTGATTTCAAAGTCTTTTGTAACATCAATAGGAGCATAACAATGCGTTTCTATGAACGATGGTTCTCCCGTGCTTACACCTGTTAATGCAGAGAACAAAGATGTGCCGGTTTTCTTGCCTACGATATGCATTTTCCCGTCGAGAATCATTGCATCTCCATCGTGACCTGAACATTCAGTCCAACCGTATTGGTTTGTGTCAAATTCATCTATGATTTGCGCATTAGCAGCCACAGATACCATCAAAGCCGCTGCAAATAAAAATTTTTTCATATAGCACTCTGTTTTTTATTGTCTTTCATTTTATTACCGCTTTCCAAGTCTTGTTTGGAATTCGCTCACAAGCGGCTCCATCTCTTTAATCACTCTGTTGACTTCTCTATACGCCTCCTCTCGACTTGAACCGAGCAAAGGAGCCGCTTCCGATGACACCTTTATTTGGAATGTGAGATCGCCACCAAGATTACTTTCTTTCACGGATACCCTCGTCCTAATCACCTTATCCGCTTCGGCAAGGGTGTTGTATTTCCAAGGCGTCTGCACAAATCCCGAAGCGAAATCCGTGGTCTGTATCTCGTCGAAATAGTTGAGCAACACTTGGTGGATCATCTTCCACGCCTTTTCTGTATTGCGTTTGCCCGTTCCGTCTTCCGTATACAAATCTTTCGACACCGTAACAGCGAAATATTTGTTCACCGCACCGCTCTCGACCGTAAGGTCATAAAAGGCATCACGCCGCAGAGTGTAAGACACGGCATTGCGTTGGTCCGAAGCAAAGAGTTTCACTTCGGTGGTAACATACCCTTCGAGCTCAAACTTCAGCACGACAAACCCCTCTGTCTTGCCTATCGTAACCTCGGTAACACCATCACCGACATAATTGCCGTCGACAGAAATCTTTGCTTCTGACGGAGTAACGGATACTTTCTTTACCACAACCTTTTTCTTCGCGCCGGCTGTAAGAGACGTGAGAAGCAACAATAACAATAAAACTTTCCTCATAGCGAGTTAATTCAAAATGTGCCGCTGTTGACCCGACAGAAGCGGTGATAGATTCGTTTCCGGGAAGGCATAAAAGAAAAGTGAGGTCAACATTCTGCCTCATCTGTCGTTGTAGGACCTAGACTTCCTTGTAAAATAAATAAGGGAAGAAATAACCCCACTTGGCGTATTCCGCACATAATGCACGAATACAAACCAAGGAAGCTAATTTTCTCATCATTCCATTTTACAATGCGAATTGTCTAGGTTCACAACTACGGAATAAAGCGAAAATGCGCTTTTGCCAATATGTCTTGCACAAGGCACAAAGACCGAATGCAAGGGCAAAAGTAGTGGAACGGCGAGGAATATGCAAGCAAAAGGGCGCGAAAAGTACGTGCGCCCTTACATTGCGTTTTATTTTAGACGCTTATTTCTCCTGCGCCTTCTTTACCTTTTTGAAGAGGTCGGAGGCAAAGACGAGGTCGTTCAGGCGGGCGTTGGTGGCGCTCATCACGTCGTCTTTCGTGCCTTCCCATTCTTTGCGTCCGGCGTAAATAAAAATAATCTTCTCGCCGATGCCCATGACGGAGTTCATGTCGTGGGTGTTGATGATGGTGGTCATGCCGAACTCCTTTGTGATAGACGACAGGAGCGCGTCGATGACGAGGGATGTCTTGGGGTCGAGACCGGAGTTGGGCTCGTCGCAGAAGAGGTATTTCGGGTTGAGCACTATCGCCCTCGCTATTGCCACGCGCTTCTGCATACCGCCCGAGATCTCGCCGGGATATTTGTCGGCGGCGTCTTTCAGTTCCACCCGTTCGAGGCATTCCATCGCGCGGTTGCGGCGTTCGCGGCGGTTCATCGAAGAAAACATATCGAGGGGAAACATCACGTTCTCGATGACGGAGAGCGAATCGAACAGTGCCGACGACTGAAATGTCATGCCCATCTCGCGCCGCATGGCAATCTGCTCCTTGTGCGACATCGCCACGAAGTCGCGTCCGTCGTAGAGCACCTTGCCCGTCGTCGGCGTGAGCAAGCCCACAATGTTCTTCACGAGCACCGTCTTGCCCGAGCCGCTCTGCCCGATGATCAGGTTCGTCTTGCCGGCGTCGAACACGGCGTTGATGTCGGTCAACACCTCTTTGTCCTCGAACGATTTATATAAATGCTTTACTTCTATCACGGGAGAGGAAACTTATGACAACAACTGCGTGAGGAACACGTCGGAAAAGAGTATCAGCACGCTCGACGTAACCACCGCCGTGGTGCTTGCCCGTCCCACCTCCACCGAGCCGCCCTCGACGGTGTAGCCGAAGAACGACGACACGCTCGCGATGATGTATGCGAAGAACAGGCTCTTGATGATGCTCGCCCACACAAACCACTGATTGAACGCGTGTTGGAAGCCCGCCGTCAGGTCGTCAGGCAAAAGGATATGACCGACGTAAGCCGTGCCGTACGCGCCGAGTATGCCGAAGAGGGACGAGAAAATGACGAGGCACGGCATAATCGTTATAAGCCCCAAGATCTTCGGCAGGATAAGGTAATTCGCCGAGTTGACGCCCATGATGTCGAGCGCGTCAATCTGCTGAGTAACGCGCATCGTGCCGATTTCCGACGCGATATTCGACCCCACTTTCCCCGCAAGGATAAGGCACATAATGCTCGACGAGAACTCCAACAGCATTATCTCGCGCGTGGTGTAGCCCGTAACCCACCGCGGCATCCACGGACTCTGGATGTTGAGCTTCATCTGTATGCAGATCACCGCGCCGATGAAAAACGAGATGAGCAGCACGATGCCGATGGAGTCAATGCCGAGCGACACCATCTCCTTGACATACTGCTTGACGAACATACGCAGTTTGTCAGGCAGCGCAAACGCCTTGCCCATTATCACAAGATAGTGCCCGAACGTGGCGAGCGCCTTTTCCAACCTATGCAACAGCAGCATCTACTTTTTTCGGATTAAGCGATTGCAAAGGTAGTGCAAGCGAGAGGAATAAGGAAAGAATAACTTGGTTTTTATTTCTTTATTCCCGACTGCAGCCTGCTTTCGACGATAGTCAAAGTTAACAGAAACGGCTGTAAAGTCAATGTAAAAAAGCGGCTTTTGTTTGCCTGTTATTCCGCTAACGGCTACTTTTGCGGTTAATTATGACCGCTATTGAAGAAGTTAACCCCGTTTCCGGCGGGCAGAAATCGACGCTCCGGGCCGAGGGCTTGGTGAAACGCTACGGCAAGCGCACGGTGGTGAATAATGTCTCGTTCTCCGTAACGCAGGGCGAGATTGTGGGGCTGCTCGGGCCGAACGGTGCGGGCAAGACGACGTCGTTTTACATGACCACCGGCCTCGTTGTGCCTAATGCCGGCAGAGTTTACATCGACAATGACGAGATCACTTCTTTCCCCGTCTACAAGCGTGCCCGCGCCGGCGTGGGATATTTGCCGCAGGAGGCGAGCGTGTTCCGCAAGATGAGCGTGGAGGACAACATTCTCTCCGTGTTAGAGATGACGGAGCTGAGCCGCGAGGAACAAATGGCGAAGTTGGAGAGTCTGTTGACGGAGCTCTCACTCCACAAGGTGCGCAAGAATAAGGGCGACCAGCTGTCGGGCGGAGAGCGCCGGCGCACGGAGATAGCCCGCTGTTTGGCGATTGATCCCAAATTTATCATGCTCGACGAGCCCTTTGCAGGCGTCGACCCGATATCGGTGGAGGAGGTTCAAAACATCGTCTGGCGGCTGAAATATCGCAACATCGGCATCCTCATCACCGACCACAACGTCCACGAGACGCTCTCGATCACCGACCGCGCCTATATGCTTTTCGAGGGAAAAATCCTGTTCAAGGGTCATCCGCAGGAGCTTGCCGACAACCCGATAGTGCGCGAGAAGTATCTCGGCAAGAACTTCGTGCTCCAAAAGAAGCAGTTCCAGATTGACGCGGAGGGCTGATTTCTACCCTTTCAACTGTGCGAGGGAGTCTTTCAGGGCGGCGATTTTCTCCTCCGTGTCGGATAGTTTTTTGCGCTCGAGAGCCACCACGTCGGGCTTCGCGTTCTGTACGAAGCGGTCGTTGGAGAGTTTCTTTTGTATGGCAGTGAGGAAACTTTCGAGGTGGGCGAGCTGCGCTTCCTGCTTTTCTATCTCCGCCGCGACATCTACGAGAGTGCCCAATTCGACCGCATATTCCGTAGTGCCTACGAGGAACGAGCTTGTGCCGTCGCCCTTCGCAACGACGTAACGAACATCTTCAAGCCCCGCGAGCTTCTTTATTACGGGCCCGAACGCGCGGCATTTAGTTACGTTTCTGTCGTCCGGGTTCTGCATTACCACTTCGAGAATCAGCCTCTCGCGCGGCGCGATATTCTTGGTCTGCCGCACCGCCCTAACGCCGGAAATAATCTGCTTGCCCTCCTCGTATTGCGCGAGAATGCCCTTGTCAGCCTCCGTCGGCGCATCCAAGACGAGGCGCGAGGTCATTATCGACTCGCCGTCTTGCCGCTCGGCGATGTGCTGGTAAAGTTCTTCGGTGATGAACGGCATAAACGGATGAATAATCTGCATTAGTTTTTCGAAGAACGAGAGTGTCGCGGAGAGCGTCTGCCTGTTTACCGGCTGCCCGTACGCAGGTTTGATCATCTCGAGGAACCAGCCGGAAAACTCGTCGGTAAAGAGTTTGAATGCCGCCATAAGAGCCTCGTTGAGACGATACCTGCCGTACATTTCTTCTATCTCCGCGTTCGCCTCGCGCAGCTTCGCCTCGAACCACCGGCAGGTCTTCTTGTCGGACGGCGACTGCTCGGAGTCGGTTACGTCCCAGCCTTTCACGAGGCGGAACGCGTTCCAAATCTTGTTGCAGAACGCCGCTCCTTGTTGGCACAGCTCTTCCTTGAATAAAATATCGTTGCCCGCGGGGGCGGAAAGGAGCATGCCCATACGCACTCCGTCGGCGCCGTATTTGTCGATTAAGCCGATGGGGTCGGGGGAGTTGCCGAGCTGTTTCGACATCTTACGCCCGAGACTGTCGCGCACGATGCCCGTGAAATACACGTTTCTGAACGGCACGTCGCCGAGATATTCCTCGCCCGCCATTATCATTCGAGCCACCCAGAAGAAAATTATGTCGGGCCCCGTAACGAGTACGGACGTGGGATAATAGTATTTTATCTCTTCGTTGCCGGGGTCGTTGATGGCGTCGAACAGCGACAGAGGCCACAGCCACGAGGAGAACCACGTGTCCAAGGCATCCTCATCGCGCCGCAAATCACCGGCTTCAACGTTCTCAAAACCCTTTATCCTGCGGGCTTTCTCCACCGCTTCGTCTATCGATAACGCCACAACATATTTCTCATTGTCCTCGTCGCCGGTAGGCAGGAAATAGGCGGGTATGCGGTGCCCCCACCATAGCTGCCGGCTGATGCACCAGTCCTGAATGTTCTCCAGCCAGTTGCGGTAGGTCGTAACGTACTTTACGGGGTAGAATTTTATGCGTCCTTCGAGCACGGGAGGCAGGGCGATGTCTGCGAAATGGCGCATGGAGAGGAACCACTGCTTGCACAATCGCGGCTCGACAGCGGTGTCGGGGTTGCGCTCGGAGTAACCTACGCTGTTCTCATAGTCCTCCGTTTTCTCCATCAGACCCGCCTTTTCGAGGTCTCCGGCAATCTGTCTGCGCACGTCCATACGGTCTTGTCCCACGTAGAGACCCGCCGCTTCGGAGATCGTGCCGTCGGGATTGAAGATGTCAATAGTATCGAGGTTGTGCGCACGCCCGAGGTTATAGTCGTTGATGTCGTGCGCCGGCGTAACCTTCAAGCAGCCCGTACCGAACTCGATATCCACGTAGCGGTCTTCAATCACCGGCACTTCGCGCCCCACTAAGGGTACAATCACTTTATGCCCGCGCAACCAACCGTTCTTCGGGTCCTTGGGATTGATGCACATCGCGGTATCGCCCATGATCGTCTCCGGGCGTGTCGTGGCTACCACGGCATAATATCCTTTCTCGTTGCGGTATATCTTTTCGCCTTCAACACCTGTCGGCACTATCGGGTTAACGTCTGCATCGGCAACATAATACCTTAAATAAAAGAGCTTCGATTGTTCGGTTCTATAGACCACTTCTTCGCTCGAGAGCACCGTCTGCGCCTTCGGGTCCCAGTTCACCATCCGCAGTCCGCGGTAGATAAGTCCCTTGTCGTAGAGGTCGCAGAACACTTTCATGACCGATGCGGAGCGCTTTTCGTCCATCGTAAATGCCGTGCGGTCCCAGTCGCACGAGGCTCCGAGCCGCCGTAACTGCTTCAG
The DNA here is from genome assembly GCA_021204905.1 of Prevotella sp. Taxonomy (GTDB): domain Bacteria; phylum Bacteroidota; class Bacteroidia; order Bacteroidales; family Bacteroidaceae; genus Prevotella. The sequence goes on along the minus strand of JAJPYN010000012.1, from coordinate 28,626 downwards.
GATGATGCCCCCGTGTTCGCGCGTCCAGTCCCAAGCATGCTCTAAGAACTGCTCTCTCGTGAGGTCGCGCTTGCGTATTCCCTGCTCTGCGAGGCGCGCCACCACCTTTGCCTCCGTCGCGATAGATGCGTGGTCGGTGCCCGGCACCCAACAAGCGTTCTTCCCTTCGAGGCGTGCCTTGCGGACGAGAATGTCCTGTATGGTGTTGTTGAGCATGTGTCCCATGTGGAGAATACCCGTTACGTTTGGCGGCGGGATTATAATTGTGAAAGGCTCTCTTGTGTCGGGGCGGCTGGCGAAAAGTTTGTGGTCGGTCCAGTATTTATACCATTTCGCCTCCACGTCGTGCGGGTCGTACTTCGTTGACAGTTCCATCTCTATGCGTTTTTATGTGCTTCGTCCGTCGGCATATTTTTGCTTCCGGCAAGCGATTTATGAGTTGCAAAAGTAAGCAATCTAAGTCGAAATTATATATCTTTGCGCTGTAAAAGTGATGTTCAGACCCTACCAGACAGACCCGTATATGGAGAAACACAGCCGTGAAGAGAAGCTCTCTGCGTTCGGCAGACTGCTCGACGTGCTCGACGAACTGCGCGAGAAATGCCCGTGGGACAGGAAGCAGACCTTTGACAGCCTGCGCCCGAACACGATAGAAGAAGTGTATGAACTATGTGATGCCTCGCTGCGAAAGGACTGGAAGAACGTGTGCAAGGAGCTGGGAGATGTGTTGGAGCACGTCGTGTTCTACGCTCTGATGGGCAGCGAGATAGGCGAGTTCGATATTGCCGATGTGTGCCGGCGCGAGACGGACAAACTTATCTTCCGCCATCCGCATATCTACGGCGACGAGAAAGCGGACAGCGCGGAGACGGTATTGCAGAACTGGGAGCAGATAAAACTCAAGGAGAAGGACGGCAACAAGTCCGTGTTGGCGGGCGTGCCGACGGCGTTGCCGAGCATGATAAAGGCGTTCCGCATCACCGAGAAGGCGGCAAACGTCGGCTTCGACTGGGCGAAAAAGGAGGACGTTTGGGCGAAGGTACACGAGGAACTGGGGGAATTTGAGGAGGAACTGCGCAGGGGCGACAAGGAGAGAAGCGGCGAGGAGCTGGGCGATTTCCTGTTTGCCATAGTCAACGCGGCGCGGCTCTACAAGCTCAATCCCGATACGGCGCTCGAGAAGACCTGCCAAAAGTTCACGCGCCGCTTTAATTATATAGAGGAGCAAGCAAAGCGGCAGGGGCGCGCGCTGAAAGATATGACGCTCGAGGAGATGGACGCGCTCTGGGACGAAGCGAAGAAGACAGAGAACAAATAACCCTAACGATATGTACAAATTATTATGTCTTGTGGCGATTGCCCTATGCGTATGTTGCACGAACAGCAAACCGGAGGACGGCAAAAGCAAGAAAGACGGGCGGCAGGACAACGACTCCACCCTCTACGGCGTTTGCGGCATAGGCACGACGATGCACACTCTGCAACTTATCACGAGCACGAGCGACACCCTCACCATCGCGCTCTTGGGCGATGAGGACGAAGATACCGTCCTTGTTGCGGGCGGTTTGATGGCGGGCGACAGAATGGCTGTAACCGCCGGGAAAGGGGATTACGGTCTTATCGCGCGGCGTGTGGTGAACATCACTTCTTTGCTCGGACGCTGGACAAGCCTCGACCGCGACTTCGAAATAGCGGAAGACGGCGCGGTAAACTCCAATGTCGAGGTGGAGACGAGCAAATGGACGGAGTGGCGGATATTCAACGGGCACCTCCTCCTCAGCCGCGACACGTTCGACATCATCTCCCTTACCGCCGACTCTCTCGACCTCGAAAACCGCAACGGCATCTACTCTTTCCGCCGCATAACCGCCGTACCGGTGCCGGAGAAGCCCGACTCGCTCGGCGCGGAATAGCCGCCGGAAACCTATGACACCGTTCAAGGTACACATCCTCGGCTGCGGCAGCGCCCTGCCCACACTGCGCCACAACCCCTCGTCGCAGGTGGTGCAAGTGAACAACAAGTTCTTCATGGTGGACTGCGGAGAGGGCACGCAGCTCGCCTTGCGCCGCACGCACATCAATTTCAACAAGATAACCGCCGTGTTCATCTCCCACCTCCACGGCGACCATTGTCTCGGTCTGACGGGGATGATCAGCACGTTCGGTTTATTGGGACGTACCGCCCCGCTGCATATCTACGCCCCGAAAGAGCTGCGCGACATCCTCCCCGCACAACTTAAATTCTTCACCCGCGACCTCGGCTTCGACGTTTCGCTCCACGATGTTGACACCACCGTCCGCGCAATAATCTACTCCGACCGCAGTCTGACCATAGAAAGCATCCCCTTGGAGCACCGTATGCCCGACTGCGGATTTCTCTTCCGGGAGAAGCAGGGCAGGCGGCACATCGTCCGCGAGATGACCGATTTCTACGGCATACCTGTCAGTATGCTTAACAATATCCGCGACGGCATGGACTGGACCGACAGCGACGGCAACGTCATTCCCAACGAACGGCTTACCACACCCGCAGAAACCCCGCGCAGCTATGCCTATTGCAGCGACACGCGCTATATGCCTTCGCTCGGCAAGACCCTTCACGGAGTAAATCTTCTTTACCACGAAGCGACCTACGGCAACGACAATCTTTCGCGCGCCGAGACATACTCGCATTCGACGGCGGCACAGGCGGCGCAAGTAGCAAAGGACGCGCAGGCGGGACAGCTCATCATAGGGCATTATAGTCAGAGGTATGAAGACGAGAGCATCCTCCTCGACGAGGCCCGCGCAATTTTTCCGAACACGCTGCTGACAAACGAGGGAATGGTGTTTGACGTTAAATAGTCTTAATAATTAATACTTTTCCTTACATTTTCTTCACGCCTTTGTCTCAAAACCCTACCTTTGCAGATAGCGTGTAAACCGATGAAACGTATGAAGAAATTTTTACTCCTTGCAATGCTCTCCCTGACCCTCACCGCCGTTGTGCCTGCTGTGGCAAGGGCGGAACGGATGATTGAAATCATCGAGACGGGAGATATAGAACTCGACGGCATCACCGTCAGCATCAACCATAACGTGCTCCACGTCAGCGGCGCCGCCGGCCAGACCCTGCAAATATATAAGATTACCGGCGTGGGGGTGATGAGCGTCAAGGTTGATTCCGACGACAAATACTACACGTTAGACCTTGCCAAAGGTTGCTACATCGTGAAAATCGGCAAGATAGCGCGAAAGATTTCCATTGTGTAACGCCCCGCGGGAAGGCGATTTCCCTTTAACTCTTTGTACACCGAAGCCGAACTGACAGCCCTGCTTGCCGACGAGACCACCCGCACGAAGGGCTTTGAGGCGTTGGTAGACCAATACAGCGAGAAGCTCTACTGGCAGGTGCGCCGCATCGTGCTCTCCCACGACGATGCCGACGACGTGGTGCAGAACGCGTTCATCAAGGCGTGGATGAATATCGGCAGCTTCGAAGGCAAATCGAAAATATTCACGTGGCTCAGCCGTATAGCCATCAACGAAGCCCTCGATTTCGTGCGCAAGAGACGGAAGCGCGATGCCGTCAGTGCCGACGAGGATACCACTGTTGCCAACCAGCTCGTGGCCGACACTTATTTCGACGGCGACGCGACGCAGGCGCAATTGCAGGAAGCCATAAGCCGCTTGCCCGATGTGCAGCGCACCGTGTTCAACCTCCGCTACTTCGACGAGATGAAATACTCCGACATCAGCAGCATTCTCGGCACGTCGGAGGGTGCCCTGAAAGCAAGCTACCACCACGCCGTGAAGAAGATAGAGGAGTTTTTTAATAATACGGATTAAACCTTCCGCCGCCCTAAAAGTCAAAAAAGCATAAAAGAAAAACAATATATGGAGCAAGAGAATACTCTGAATAACATCCCGAAGACCAACCCGTTCACCGTGCCCGACGGCTATTTCGACCGGCTCAAAGGCGACATCCTCGCGCGCACGACGCAGAGCGAAAAGCCGGCAGCAGTGGTCGTGAGCCTGCACCACAGGCTGTTGCGACCCCTCATCGGCATAGCGGCAACGCTCTGTCTGGCACTCTTCGGCGCCACGATTTACACCCACAGCCTCGGCGCGGGGGCTTCGCTCAACAAGGCCGACGACACGGAGATGCTGTTCGCCTCCGACAACGCCGAGGATTACATAATGTTAGACAATGACGATATCTACCGCTATCTGGCGGATATGGACTGGTAATGATGCTTATGCGAAAGATTATACTTTGCTTCCTCTTTTGTCTGAGTGTCGTGGCTGCCGCGGCGCAGGATAAGGGCGGCACACCGGAGAAAGGCGCGTTCAGTCCGAAAGAGTTTGAGGCCAACCTCGAGAAATATGTCATAAAAGAGGCGGGCATCACGGCGAAAGAGGCGGAGAAGTTCCTGCCCGTCTATCGCGAGATGCGGCAGAAGCAAATCGACATCATGGATGCCGAGCGCAAGACGCAGGCGAAGAAACCCGCCACAGAGAAGGAATGCGAGGCGACAATCAAGGCGCACGACAACGCCGAGATACAACTCAAGAAGATTGTTCAGACCTACCACAACAAGATGCTCGAGATTATCCCCGCCTCGAAGATTATGAAAGTAACGCGCGCGGAGAACCAATTCCACCGCGATTCCTTCCGGCAGATGCACGACAAACGTCAGCCTCCGCGACCGCGCAAATAGCCCCGCCCTTTTGTGCAAATAAAGCTGCTTTTTCGCCTCAAATAAGCCGCCTTTCAATCGCTGCTAAACCCTTTCTATGCAACGCTATCTCATCCGCTTCTCCTACGACGGCACGGCTTTCCACGGCTTTCAGATCCAGCCCGATGCACCCTCCGTGCAGGCCGAGATGGAGCGCGCCTTGTCGTTGCTCACAGGGCAAAAAACGGAGATTGTCGGCGCCGGACGAACAGACGCGGGAGTGCATGCCCGGCAGATGGCGGCGCACTTCGACCTTAACGCGCCCGCCGACCTTAACGCGCCCGTCGACCTTGACAATTTAACTTACCGCCTGAACAAACTCCTGCCGCCGGCAATCGCCGTAAGCGAAATCACCGCAGTAGACAGCACTTTCCACGCGCGTTTCTCGGCCAAATGGCGGACGTATCATTATTACATCCACACCGCGAAAGACCCCTTTTTGAAAGATTATTCCTTGCTAATCACTTGCCCCCTCGACATCGCAAAAATGAACCTTGCCGCACAAACGCTTCTTGCGATGAGCGATTTCGCGGCCTTCGCAAAAAGTCACACCGACGTGAAGACCACCCTCTGCGAAATAAAAGAGGCGCGGTGGGTGCAAACAGGCAATAATAATTGGTACTTCGCAATCACCGCCAACCGCTTCCTCCGAGGTATGGTGCGCGCCATAACAGGCACCCTCATCGATGTCGGACGCGGCAAAATCACCCTCGACGAGTTCACCCAAATCGCCGCTTCGCACAACAGATGCAACGCCGGCGACAGCCTCCCCGCCCGCGCCCTCTTCCTCGAAAGCGTCGAATATTAACCCCGACCTCATACCTTATAACCTTATAACCTTATAACCTTATAACCTTAAAACCTAATACAATTTTTTGCCGGAACGATTAATTGTGTTACCTTTGCACCCGCGTTCGCGCCGTTCGGTCCCTTCGTCTATCGGCTAGGACGAGAGATTTTCATTCTCTAAAGAGGAGTTCGACTCTCCTAGGGACTACAAATTTGTCATCTCGCGCAAGCGATATACAGCAGGTTGATCCATCGGATTTTCTGCTTGAACAGGTGGCAAAGGATTGCAGTAATCCGCCCGGGCAGCTCTTGCCGGCATAAGACCCGCAGGCTAATATTCAACTTTTTAAACTATCAAACACAATGGCAAACCACAAAAGTGCAATGAAGCGGCTCCGCCAGACGAAGACCCGCACCATCCACAACCGCTACTACGCGAAAACGATGCGTAACGCCGTGCGCAAGTTGCGCGCCACAACCGACAAGGCAGTGGCCGCCGAGCTCTACCCGAAAGTGCAGAAGATGCTCGACAAACTCGCAAAGACAAACATCATCCACCGCAACAAGGCGGCCAACCTGAAATCCTCGCTGGCCCACCATGTCAACAGTCTCTGAGACTGTCTGCGGCAAATGCAAATAAAAGAGATGCTCCCTCGCGAGTGTCTCTTTTTTTTCGTTTCTTAGCAGCCGATGATGACCTTCGGGCAATTATTTCCCCTCGCGCACGCGCACGCGCGTATTTTTGTTGTGTAAAAATTGTTTCTTTAAAGCGGAATTTGCTACCTTTGCCCTTGTAAAACGCAACGAAAATGGAAAAAGATTTATTCGGCAATCAAGACAGAGATTTATTCGACGAGGCCGCGCAGACAGATTACACGGGCAAGAGCATTCAGGTGCTTGAAGGCTTGGAGGCGGTGAGGAAGCGCCCGGCAATGTACATCGGCGACATCAGCGAGAAAGGCCTTCACCACCTTGTCAACGAGACTGTGGACAACTCCATCGACGAGGCGATGGCGGGCTACTGCACCGAGATTGAGGTAACAATATGCGCGGACGGCTCGGTTGTTGTGGAGGACAACGGCCGCGGCATACCTGTCGACGAGCACCCGAAGATGAAAAAGTCGGCGTTAGAGGTGGTGATGACGCAGCTCCACGCAGGCGGCAAGTTCGACAAGAACTCGTATAAGGTCTCCGGCGGTCTGCACGGCGTGGGCGTGAGCTGCGTCAATGCTTTGTCGAAGCACATGACTTCGCAGGTCTACCGCGACGGCAACATCTATCAACAGGAATATGAGAAGGGCAAGCCGCTATACGACGTGAAAGTGACAGGCACGACCGACAAGCGCGGCACACGCCAACAGTTCTGGCCCGACGACACGATCTTCATTACAACAACCTTCCAATGGGACATCGTGGCGCGACGGATGAGGGAGCTGGCGTTCCTTAATGCCGGGATAAAAATCACGCTCACCGACCTCCGCCCCGACGAAGAGGGCAAGACAAAGACGGAAGTGTTCCACGCTGAGGACGGCCTTAAGGAGTTCGTGCGCTATGTCGACCGCCACCGCACACACCTCTTCGACGACGTCATTTACCTCAAAACGGAGAAGCAGGGCGTGCCGATTGAGGTGGCGATAATGTACAACACGGACTATTCGGAGAACATCCATTCCTACGTGAACAATATCAACACCATCGAGGGCGGCACGCATTTGCAGGGGTTCCGCACCGCCTTAACGCGCACGCTGAAGAGCTACACCGAGCAGGAACCCTCGCTCGCCAAGCAGATAGAGAAAGCTAAGATCGAGATTTCGGGCGAGGATTTCCGCGAAGGAATCACCGCCGTGATCTCCGTGAAAGTGGCCGAGCCGCAGTTTGAGGGGCAGACCAAGACGAAGTTAGGCAACTCCGAGGTAGCCGGCGCCGTACAACAGGCCGTGGGCGAGGCCTTGGGCAACTACCTCGAAGAGCACCCCAACGAGGCGAAAATTATCTGCGAGAAGGTCATCCTCGCCGCTACGGCACGCATAGAAGCACGCAAGGCACGCGAGAGGGTGCAGCGCAAGAGCTTCATGTCAGGCGGAGGCTTGCCCGGCAAACTGGCCGACTGCTCCAACAAAGACCCCAAGACGTCGGAGATATTCCTTGTCGAGGGCGACTCCGCAGGCGGAAGCGCAAAGCAGGGACGCGACCGTTACACGCAAGCCATCCTGCCTTTGAGGGGCAAGATACTCAACGTGGAGAAAGTGCAATGGCATAAGGTGTTCGACGCCGAGTCGGTGATGAACATCATACAGAGTATCGGCGTGCGCTTCGGTGTGGACGGCGAGGACTCGCGCGAGGCAAACATCGACAAGCTCAGATATGACAAGATAATCATCATGACCGATGCCGACGTGGACGGCAGCCATATAGACACGCTCATCATGACGCTGTTCTACCGCTTCATGCCGCGCGTTATTCAGGAGGGACACCTGTATATAGCCACCCCGCCGCTCTATAAATGCATTTATAAAAAGACGGAGGAATATTGCTACGACGACCGGCAGAGGCAGATGTTTATCGATAAATACGCGGGCGGCGACGAGGGAAATGTCCACACGCAACGCTACAAAGGTCTGGGCGAGATGAACCCGGAGCAGCTGTGGGAGACAACAATGAACCCCGCCACACGTCTCTTGAAACAGGTTACAATCGAGAATGCAGCAGAGGCTGACGAGGTGTTCTCAATGCTCATGGGCGACGATGTGGAGCCGCGAAGGAAGTTTATTGAGGCGAACGCAACTTACGCCAACATCGACGCGTAAACGCGCTTGAAGCAAACCGTCGCCCGCGCTGATATCAATGCGCAAAGGCGTAAGTAGAAACAACTGCAACGCGCAAAATAGTTCTTAATGAGAAGGTTATTCGTTGCTTTCATATTCCTGATGTTGCTTGCGCAAGTCTCTCATGCGCAAATAACCGTTGACGGCCGCCCCGCTTTCTACGACAGCAATACGGCGCGATACCTTATGTCCGTCCCTGAAGACTTTGACTCGACGGGCATGCCGGGCGGGATGCCGGTAGATTTCACGCACATCCCGATTATCCGTTTGACAGGCGACTTCGGCAACGATTATTCTGCCGGAACAATCACGCTGGCGCAACCTTCGGGCGAGCTTGAAACGTACAGCATGAAGGCGAAATATCGTGGGGGGACGACCAACGGGACTAACCGCCACAAGCATAATTTTCACATTAAACTGCTCGACGCTTCGGGCGACAATTTAGACAAGTCGCTGCTCGGCTTGCGCAAAGATAACAGCTACCTGTTGGATGCCGGACAGGTGGATTTAGGACGTATCCGAAACCACGTGGCGCACGAAGTATGGCGCGACATAGGCAGTAATGTCTATTATGCCGCCGACGAACCCGCCGCAAAGAATTATATTAACGCCGAGTTTGCGGAGGTTTTCATTAACGACAGCTACTTCGGGCTGTATTCCCTGACCGAAGCTATCGACCGCAAACAGTTGAAGTTGGAGAAGTTCGACGAGGACACGAACGAAATTCACGGCGTGCTTTACAAGGCGGTAGGCTACACTTACACCATGATGTTTGGCCCGGTTGACCCTCCCGACAATACGTCCGGGACGTGGGGCAGCTTTGAATTGAAATATCCGGAGATAGACGATGTGTGCCCCACAGACTGGCAGCCGTTTTATGAGGCGGTGCGCTTGGTTGCCGAAAGCGGTAACGACGAGTTTCGCAATAATGCGGGTCTGTATTTTGATATGCCCGTCCTCGTCGATAGTTATGTGTTCCATACCGTGTTGGAAGCCAGCGACCACGCGGGCAAAAACTTGTATTGGGCTTGTTATGACATACAAGACGGGCAACCGATGTTCACGCTTGTCCCTTGGGATTACGATACGACGCTGGGCCAGACTTGGGACAACGCCAACGTTCATTCCTCCGCTTACGGTCCCGAAATGGGGGATTATACCACGTTTGCAGAGAATATGGGGTTCAATCTGTTCCATCGTCTTGTAACCTTGGATGTTGACGATTTTGTGGACAAGACCATAGAGCGCTATTGGCAATTGCGCGAAACGGTGTTTGATGAAGACAACCTTGCTGCGAGATATAATGATTATTTCGACATGCTGCGCGCTTCCGGAACGTTGGCAAGAGAGGAAGAAAGATGGTCGGGCGACACGGATATCAGCGGGCTTACTCTCGATTTTGACGACGAGCAAGCGTATATCGACGACTACATCCGCCGCCGTCTGGCATACCTTGACAATATTTTCACGCCGGAGGCGGCAAGGGAGGCGATAGCGGCATCAGTAGAGAACGTCTTTGCGGCAGGCTGTTCTGACACGTCGGAAGCGAGGTATAACGTCAACGGGCAGCGTGTTGGCGAGGCGTATAAAGGTATTGTTATTGTCGGCGGAAAGAAGCTGATAGTCAAATAAAGCTATTTCCCGAGATACTCTGCGGGCAGGTTGCGCGCGACGTCTTCCATCTCTTTGACCCATTTTTCGCCGAATCTTCTCGTTAGCGGACCGCGCAGAAACTTATATAGAGGAATGTTGAGGCGCGCCCCTTTCTTACGTGCGGCACGGCAAATTTCCCATTTATTATAGTTCAGAGCCGTCATCCCGTTGGGCAGTTGCTTCTCGCGGAGGGGGTAGAGGGCGCAGCTCATCGGCTTCGGAAATTTGGTTAATCCTTTGCCGTAGGCTTGTTCCAACAGGCAAAGGCGGCAGTTGGTGATTTCGTCCGACTTGGTTGTAAGGTCTTTGTTGCAACTGAACACGCACTCGCGCCCGTTGATTATGCTCGTTACGAGGTCGCCGTCGCGGTCGATATACACCACGCCCTGCTTGTCGATAACGTCCTTTGCAGCAGGCGATAACTCGCTTTCAATCGTCTCCGCCGCTTCTTCGAGGGCTGCTATCTCGTCGGTTTTGACGGGTGCGCCGGCATCGCCTTCTATGCAGCACGCGCCTTTGCACGCGGACAAATCACAGCAGAACCGCTCCGAAAACAGTTCCGTCGTAACGAGCACATTGCCGATTTCGACTATCATAAAGAGGGTTAATCACCAATTAATCGGGGTAATCCCGTTGGATATAAGATATTGGTTGCAGAGGGAGAAATGGCGGTTGCCGAACCATCCGCCGCGGTTGGCGGACAGCGGCGAGGGGTGTACAGCCTCCAAAACAAAATGCTTCCCGGTATCTATGAGCGCCTTTTTGCTGCGGGCATAGTTGCCCCAAAGGATGAATACAATATTACTCTTGCGCTGCGAGACCGCCGATATTACCGCGTCGGTGAACGTCTCCCAGCCCTGCCGCTGGTGCGACCCCGCACGGTGCGCCCTCACTGTCAGCGTCGCGTTGAGCAGGAGCACGCCCTGCCGCGCCCAACGAATGAGCGAGCCGTTGTACATCTTTCGTCCCCGCGCCAGTGCTATGGCGGACAGCTCCGGCACCGCTCCCGTGTCGTCTTTCACCTCTTTCAGAATGTTCACAAGTGATGGCGGCAGTTCCGTGCCGTCGCTGACAGAGAAGCAAAGCCCCTCCGCCTGCCCCTCTTCGTGGTAGGGGTCTTGCCCTATTATCACCACTTTTAATCTGTCAAAAGGGCAGAGCGCAAAGGCGTTGAATATCTTCCCGGCAGGCGGATAGCACGTCCCGGAGGCGTATTCTCGGCGCACAAACTGAGTGAGTTTGACAAAGTAATCCTTGTCAAACTCACCTTTTATCACCTCATTCCACGAGGGTTCGATATTGACTTGCATTCTCGTGAAGAGCTGTAGCGCCGCGCGTGCGGGGCGATTAGTCCGTAATAAGGTTCTCGCCGGTCATATCTGCGGGCTGCGGAAGTCCCATGATATGCAGTATGGAGGGTGCCACGTCAGCCAGCCGCCCGTCCCTGACGCTTGCCGAATTGTTGTTAGTAACGTAGATGAACGGCACGGGATTGAGCGAGTGAGCGGTGTTCGGGCTGCCGTCGGGGTTGATTGCATTGTCGGCATTCCCGTGGTCGGCGATGATGATTGCCTCATAGTCGTTAGCCTTCGCCGCCTCTATCACGTCGTGCACGCAGTGGTCTATCGCCCACACAGCCTTGGCGATGGCGCAGTAGACCCCCGTATGCCCGACCATATCGCCGTTGGCGAAGTTGACCACAATGAAGTCGTAGGTCTGCGTGTTGATAGCTTCCACGAGCTTGTCTTTCACCTCGTAGGCGCTCATCTCGGGCTTCAGGTCGTATGTCGCCACCTTCGGCGAGGGGATCAATATGCGGTCCTCGCCCTCGAAAGGCGCCTCCCGTCCGCCGTTGAAGAAGAATGTTACGTGGGCGTATTTCTCCGTCTCGGCGGTGTGGAGCTGGCGTTTGCCTAATGAAGAAAGGTACTCGCCCAGCGTGTTCTCCACGTTCTCTTTGGGGAAGAGTATGCCTACGCCGGTGAACGACGCGTCGTACGGCGTCATGCAGTAATACTTCAAACCTTTTATGATATGCATTCCTGCATCGGGCATATCTTCCTGCGTGAGCACGCGGGTCAGCTCTTTGGCGCGGTCGTTGCGGAAGTTTATGAATATCACCACGTCGCCCTCGCTAATCTTCCCGTCGGCATTTGCGTTGAAAATCGGCTTGATAAACTCGTCGGTAACGCCGTCGGCATAGCTCTCCTCCATAGCTTTAACGAGGTCGGTCGCCTGCTTGCCCTTGCCCGAAACTACCAAGTCGTATGCCTCTTTGACACGCTCCCACCGCTTGTCACGGTCCATCGCGTAGAACCGTCCCACGATGCTTGCTATGTTCGCGTCGTTCTCACGGCATTTGTCGAGTACCTGCGCGATAAACCCCTTGCCCGATTTCGGGTCGGTGTCGCGCCCGTCCATGAAGCAGTGAACGAAGGTCTGACCCTTCAAACCGTATTCTTTGCCCACCTCAATCAGCTTGAACAGGTGGTCGAGAGAGGAGTGTACGCCGCCGTCGGAGGTCAGTCCCATCAGGTGAAGCTTCTTTCCCGTCTGCTTGGCGTAGGTGAATGCCTCCTCCACTTGCGGGTTCTTTGATATGCTGCCGTCCTTGCAGGCGCGGTTTATCTTTACCAAATCCTGGTAGACAATCCGTCCCGCGCCGATGTTGAGATGACCTACTTCGGAGTTTCCCATCTGTCCGTCGGGCAGCCCGACATCCTCGCCGCACGCCTTCAACTGGGAGTGCGGGGACACGGCGGTGATGTAATCGAGGTACGGAGTGGGGGTGTTGTATATCACGTCGCCCTTTCCGTGTGCACCGTTACCCCAACCGTCGAGGATCATTAAAAGTGCTTTCTTTGCCATAGTTTATTAATGTTTAATTTGTTTGTACTAATTGTTTGCTTTAATCCGCCAGTAAGGCCTATTCCGTAGTCTCCGACAAACTTTGCTCGCCCGAAATGGTGAATATCTTCGACACCGTGCCTTCGGAATAAGTGTTTACGACAAGGTTTACCTCCTCGCCGACGCTGAAATTGCCTTTGACGGGGATGCTGAGATAAACCGTGCTGGTGTAATATTCCGGCACGTTGTTCTGATCGTGATAGAGCGTGAGCTTGGTTATGCCGCCGTGCTCCTCGTCGGTGGAGCGCACGATGTCGATGATCTGCGAGTCCGAATCCGACGACGACGAACCGAGCAGGTTGAGCGTCAGGTTGATGTAGCTGTTGTTATTGCTCACCCACACGCTCTGCAAGCCCACGGGGTCGGTCTTTATCTCCTCAAACGCCGAACTGTCGCGCGGCGCTACCACCGGGATGAGCGTGAAGCCGTACAGCTCGACGTACGACTGCTCCGTTTCGTAATAGTAAATCAGCGCCCGATAGGTGGTGTCGGGGCGTGCGCCGCTGATGTCTTTCGGCTCGGCAAGCGCTTTATACACGTTGTCGTCGGTGGTGAAACCTACCGTCATCGCCGACGAATTGGTCTTTATCATGCCGAAATCGGCGCGCAGGTCGGTGTAGCTCGTGCCGTTATCATCGTCGTCCATGCAAGCCGCAAAGAGCAACGTTGCGAGGAATAAAATGGTGAATAGTCCTGTTGTCTTTGTTAAAATTTTCTTCATTGTCGTTCTCCTTCTTTCTTAGTTTTTGCTGTCGTTGTCAATAGCCGCACGGTAGTTCCTCAGCGGGTTGGCGTACATGGTAAGCATCCTTTCGGTGAGGAAATCCGTGTCTTTATCGGGGATGGTTATCTTGTCGAGCTGCGCCTGCAAATAGTTGTCGAAGCGCTTCTCGTCGGCTTTCGTGTAGTGTGCCTCGTTGTCGCGGTTGCCATTAAGCCGGTCGAAGGCGATGTAATTGTTGGGGAACAGCTCGTAACCCGTGTGTATCTGCAGGTCTATCCGGCGGGTTACCTCGCGCAACAGCTCCGCAGTCGGCAGCCCTTTCAGCTCCTCGAGGCTGTCGTTAATGCAGTTCGAGACGCGGTAGACCACACGTCCCTTATACCCGAAGATACCTGTCTTCATGTTCGTCAGGTCGTCCTGCCGCGTCTTTTTGTAGCTCGGGTTGTCCCGTTTCTGCTGAAACTCCTGCGCTTTGAGCCGGTCGCAGGGGTCGAACTCGTAGCTGATGGTGAACGGCACGATATTCATCTCTTTCAGCGCGTCGTATGCGGAGCCGTCGTAACCGATGGTGAGCATCTTTATCACGCCCTCTTGCGTGAGGTCGCTCGAGTCCTTTGCCCGCCCCTCACGTTGGGCTATCCAGATGTTCTCCCGCTTTTCGTTGATGGCAAAATGCATGTACCGGCTCATAAGTATGGAACTTTTAAGCAAATCCCGTGCCGAAAGGGAGCGGCGCACGATAAAAGCTTTGTTCAGACGAACGAGGCGTTTAATCCACGGATAGATAAGAAGATTGTCGCCGATGGCAATCTCGCACGTGCCCGAAGCGCCCGTCTCGTAGAGCAGGAGGTTGAAAATCGATACGTCGAGGATGATGTCGCGGTGGTTGCTGATAAACGTGTAGCGCTTGTCCCGCGTTATTTTTTCATTCGGGAAATAGCTCACGCCGTCGGTATGGCGCCTTATTATCAACTTGGCAAAGGGCCGCATGACGCGCACCTGAAAGCCCTGCGGGGTCTTCACGCCGATAAGTGCCAGCCGCAACAAAAGGCGCGTAAGGCAGTAGGGAAGCCACGGCACGAGACTCCTCATCACCGCTTTGAACTGCCTGTCGTCAAGCAGTTCCCTTATCGCGCCGCGCACCTCGCCGGCACTGTAAGGACGTATGTCGTCAAAATCGGATAGCCGTGCCATTTCGCTCAGTTTTAACTTGCAAAGGTAAACTTTTTCCGGCGAAATATGAAATCCGCACATTAATTATTTAGTACGCGACACTATTTAGCAGGCGACGCTGACAACGCCGGCGGCGCGCGCAGCAGTCCGAAAGGTCATAGTTGTCAATTGCCCCTGGCAAAACCTTTCGAAAGTCAGCTCGCAGCGGGCGAAAAAGGTGCGAATTTCTTGCGAAATATCATTAAAACGCGCGTTTTGCACAGAAAACCGGCTTTTTGCGCGGCGGCGTGCGCGGCGAAATGCCTAAATTTGTTATGCAGAAAAAACGGAGGAAGAATGTTATGGCAAACGCAAACAACAACAACCATCTCGTACTGATGGCCGGCGGCGTGGGCAGCCGTTTCTGGCCGATGAGCACCGAGCAATTCCCGAAGCAATTTGTCGATGTCTTGGGCGTGGGCCGCAGCCTGTTGCAACTCACTTACGACCGTCTCCACGAGGTGGTGCCGGCGGAGAACGTGTGGGTGCTCACCAACCGCGACTACGCCTCAATCGTGGCGGCGCAACTGCCCGAGATCCCCGCAAGCCATATCCTGCTCGAGCCCTGCCGCCGCAGCACCGCCCCCTGCATCGCCTACGCCGCATGGAGGATAAAAAAGGTGAACGCCGCCGCGAACATCGTTGTTGCGCCGAGCGACGCCCTCGTGCTCGATGTGCCTGAGTTTCAGCGCGTTGTGATCGAGGGCTTGGCCTTCGCCTCCGAGAGCGACGCCATCATCACCCTCGGCATGCGCCCCACGCGGCCGGAGACGGGTTACGGTTACATCCAGGCCGATCTGTCGAGCCCGTCGGTGAGGCACAAGGAGATTTTCCGCGTCGACAGGTTCCGCGAGAAGCCCGACCTCGCCCTCGCCAAGGAATATATTTCGCAAAAAGAATATTTCTGGAACGCCGGCATCTTTATCATGAGCGTCTCCACCATCGTCAACGCTTTCCGCGTGTACCAGCCCGTGATGTCGCGCATCTTCGAGGACCTGTTCCCCGTCTACGGCACGCCGGAGGAGCAAGCCGCCATCGACCTGCATTACCCCGACTGCGAGAATATCTCCATCGACTACGCCATCATGGAGAAGGCCGACGAGATCTTTGTTTTCCCCGCATCGTTCGGCTGGAGCGACCTCGGCATGTGGAGTTCGCTGCGTGATAACTCGCCGCGCGACGCCCACGGCAACGCCCTCATCGGCCCGAATATCAAGGTGTACGACTGCAACGACTGCATCATCCACGCCACGCAGGAGAAGAAGGTCGCCGTGCAAGGCCTCGACGGGTATGTCGTTGTCGAGAAGGACGGCACGCTGCTCGTTTGCAAACTGAGCGAAGAGCAGAAAATAAAGCAGTTCGCGGCCGACTGAAATTCGCTTTATAGTTGTTCGAAGCCCGGGGCTGCGCGGCACTTTGTTCACCTGCCCCGCGGCGCATTTTTGCCTGTGCGGAGATTAAACCCGCGCGCGTTTTTTTCGTCAAAGCTGTTGGTTCTGATTAAGGAGAATTCTTATGCTTTGCGACCTTGTGAAGACGGCTGTTGCGCTCGGGCTGGTTACAATTATAGCTGGTTGTTCCACCGACGAGAGCAACGAATTAATTGATTTCGGGCCGGTTTCAAATTCGGGCGGCATGCCCGGGGCTTCGTCGAACAACGGCATCTCGGGCAGCGGCGAATTGTTTGATTTCGATGTCGCGTTCGACTATTCCGCGCTTTCCGAGGATGAGGCTGCCGACGCTTCCGACGAGGATTTCATTGAGAACACGTCTTTTTCCGAAACGGTAAGCATCGCTTTTTCGGAAAATAATGTCTCGTGCGGCGACCTGCCCGACGGCGTTTCGGCCACTGTCGACGGCGCGAAGATCACCATTGACGCATCGACCTCGAAGAACATCATTTACCAGCTTTCCGGCAGCGCCTCCGACGGCATGTTCAAGCTTTACAGCGACAAGAAATGTGCGGTGAGCCTCGCCGGGTTGGACCTTACCAACAGCGACGGTCCGGCGATTAACATTCAAACGAAGAAGCGTGTGTTTATTGATATTTCCGACGGTTCAACGAACACGCTTGCCGACGGCCCGACATACGCCGACACGGGCGACGAGGACGCCAAGGGCACCGTTTTCTCCGAAGGGCAGCTTGTCTTCAGCGGCGGCGGCCGGCTCGACATCTCCGCCAACTGCAAGGCGGGCATCAGCAGCGACCAGTACCTGCGTTTCCGGCGCGGGAATATCATTAATGTCAGTGCGTCGGAAGGCAACGGCGTGCGCGGCAAGGACTCGATCATCGTCTCCGGCGGCGTGATGAACATCGATGTCAGCGGCGAGGGCAACAAAGGCTTGAAGAGCGACGGACCGGTGGTTATCGCCGGCGGAAGGACAACGATCATCGACAGCGCCGACGCGTATTACGACAGCGACGACGAGGAGACGAAAGGTCCGGCGGGCATCAATTGCGACGGGGACTTCCGCATGACCGGCGGCGAGGCGGACATCAAAGCGACGGGCAAGGGCGGCAAGGGCATCACCGCCGACGGGGACATGCTGCTTGCCGGCGGGAAGGTGCGCGTGATAACCACCGGGTCGAAGTTCACTTACGGTTCGTCGTCGAGCTCTTTCGGACCGATGGGCGGCTTCGGCAATACTTCAAGCTCCGACGACAACGACAAATCGCCGAAGGGCATACGCTGCGAAGGGTCGATGACTATTTCCGGCGGAGATATTATGTCGCGCACGACGGGCGGCGAGGGCAGTGAGGCCATTGAGAGCAAGTCGGCATTGACAATTTCGGGCGGCACGATCGGGGCTTATGCTTACGACGACGCGATTAATTCGGGCGATGTGATGACGATTTCCGGCGGCAATATTCTCGCTGTGTCGAGCAATAACGACGGGTTTGACTCGAACGGCAACATGTACATTTCGGGCGGCGAAACGGTGGCTATCGGTCTTGGCGAAGACGGCGTGGATGTCATTGAGCGCGGCACGCTGGCCGTCTCGGGCGGCACGCTATTGTCGCTGGGCAACACGCTGATGACCTCGCCGTCAAGTTCCGCTTCGACGCAGCAATTCATCTCAAAGAGCGTGTCGGGCTTGACTTCGGGCTCGGCCATCACGCTCGCAAATAGTTCGGGCACGCTGTTCGATTACACCATGCCGCTGACGATGTCGCGCGCGTACTTGATTCTCTCGTTGCCGCAGCTCGAGAAGGGCGGCGAGTACACACTCACGGCGGGCGGCGCGGCGCAGCAGATAACGCTTTAAGACCTGTTGCCAAGGCAAGAATATCTCCCTCATAAAAAGTCTTGCACACAGGCGGCCCTCTGCATCACCCCGGGTTTTGCGGAGGGTTTTTCTTGCCCCTTTTCCAAAAAAGAGCGAAAACTTTTTGCAATTATGCCGCCAAAGGTTAATTTTGTGTGGAAATAATTATTAAGGCGGCAGGTGTTAAGGCGCCTCATAACCTTATAACCTCACAACCTCATAACCTCAAAAAACGATTACGATGAGAAAGCTGATAATTCTATTTACGGCAGTGATGGCGTGCGCTTCGGCGGCGGCCCAGCAGCAACTGGATTTGCCCGACATCGGGCGCGAATTCGACGCGGAGACCTTGCATAATGTTGTCCCGATTGGCGCCACCGACAAGTATGCCTCGCGCTCGGCTGACGGCCGGCAGATAGTGGAAAGGTCGTTTAACGGCGGGCAGCAGACGGCCGTGCTTTTCGATGTGGAGAACACCATCGGCGAGAAAATCTCCTCGTTCGACGGGTTCACGCTCTCGGCAGACGGCGCGAAGATGCTCATTTACACCAACCCCGAGCCGATCTACCGCCGGTCGTTCAAGGCCGATTACTACATTTACACCGTCCGCACGCGCAAGCTCGAACGCCTCTCTTCCGGCGGCAAGCAGCAGTCGCCGCAGTTCTCACCCGACGGCAACCAGATCGCTTTCGTGCGCGAGAACAACCTTTTCCTCGTCAAGATGCTTTACGACAACGCCGAGAGCCAAGTGACGAAGGACGGCAAGGTGAATGAGATAATCAACGGCGTGCCCGACTGGGTGAACGAGGAGGAGTTCGGTTTCAACTGCGCCTTTTGCTTCAATGCCGACGGCACGAAACTCTGTTGGTTGCGCTACGACGAGACGGCCGTGCCCTCGTACACGCTGCAGACTTTCGGCGGCGATTATCCCGAGCAGTTCTCGTTTAAATATCCTAAGGCGGGGCAGGCCAATTCGATAGTAACGGCTTGGAGTTTCGACATCCAGAGCCGCCGAATCCAGCAGTTGCAAATCCCTTCCGCCGCCGACGATTACCTGCCGCGCATTAAGGCCACCGACAACCCCGACCGCATCGTTGTTTACACGCTCAACCGCGCGCAAAATCTGCTGTCGGTTTACACCGCCGACCCGTCGACCACCCTCGCGCAGATGATCATTCAGGACAAGGCCGAACGCTACATCGGCGGCGATGTCATACCGCAGATTAAGCTCTCGTCGACGGCGGTGCTTCTGCCATCGGACCGCAGCGGTTACACGCACCTTTACATCTACGACTACAACGGCCTTCTTCTTCGCGAGGTAGGGCAGGGGGAGCAAATCGTTACCGACATCTACGCCTACAACGACGCTACCGGCGACGCCTTCTGCCAGATTGCCGACACGCCGTTCGACCGCTACGTGGCCGTCTCGCGCAAGAACGGCAAGCTTGAAGCCCTCACCGAGAAGACAGGCTGGAACGCCGCGACGTTCTCCGGCAACAGCGCCTTTTTCCTTAACACATGGAGCGACATGAACACGCCGTACATCATCACCGCGCGCAACGCCAAAGGCAAGGTTCTCGCCACGATCATCGACAACGCCGCGCTCGCCGCAAAGATGAAGCAAAACGGTTGGAACCGCCGCGAGATGTTCTCTTTCACCACCTCCGAAGGCATCACGCTCAACGGTTGGATGATCAAACCCGGGAACTTCACGCCGCAGACAAAATACCCCGTCGTGATGTACCAATATTCCGGGCCCGGCTCGCAGCAGGTGGTCAACGCCTGGCACACCGGCAGCATGGGGCAAGGGCTCGACTATTACCTCGCGCAGCAAGGCCACATCGTTGTCTGCGTCGACGGGCGCGGCACGGGCGGACGGGGCCGCGAATTCGAGCAATCGGTGTTCCGGCAGCTCGGCCTGCTCGAAGCGAAAGACCAAACCGAAACAGCCCTCTGGCTCGCCAATCAGAGCTATGTCGACGGCAACAAAATAGGCATCTGGGGCTGGAGCTACGGCGGCTTTAACACACTGATGTCGATGAGCGAAGGGCGAGCTGCATTCGCCTGCGGAGTGGCCGTCGCACCGGTAACCGACTGGCGGTTCTACGACACGATTTACACCGAACGCTACATGCGCACGCCGCAGGAAAACGCCGCCGGCTACGACGATAACCCCATCGCGCGCGCGGACAAGCTCTCGGGCGCGTTATTGCTCTGCGCGGGCACCGGCGACGATAATGTCCACCCGCAAAACATGGTCGAATACGCCGGCGCGCTCGTCGATGCCGACAAGGATTTCTCTGAGGTGCAATACGCCAACCGCAACCACAGCATCAACGGCGGTAATGCGCGGAACCACCTTTACCGACAGCTCGTCAAGTGGTTCGACGACCATCTGAAATAAAACATAAATCGCCCTTGAATGATGGACGAAAAAGATAATCTGAAAGAAAATAATAGTAACGAAGTTGACCGCGTACCCGACAGTGATTCTGCCGGCGGCGAGGCGCTTGATTCAGCCGGGACTGAAGTAGCAACTAAGACCTTCGCGGACGATTCTGAAGTCAGGTCGGACAATAACCTTTCCGGTGATTTAAATGGCGAAGAAGATAGCTCCGGCGGCGAGAGCCATTCGTCGTACACGCCGGTGAACCGCTTCGACGCCTCCGCCGTGCACCACCTGAGCGGGATGTACCAGAGCTGGTTCCTCGACTATGCCTCATACGTCATCCTCGAGCGCGCCGTACCGAGCATCGACGACGGCCTCAAACCCGTGCAGCGCCGCATCCTCCATTCGATGAAGCGCATGGACGACGGACGGTTTAACAAGGTGGCGAACATCGTAGGCCACACGATGCAGTTCCATCCCCACGGCGACGCGTCCATCGGCGACGCGCTCGTGCAGCTCGGGCAAAAAGAGCTCCTCATCGACACGCAAGGCAACTGGGGCAACATCTTCACCGGCGACCGCGCCGCCGCACCCCGTTACATCGAGGCGCGCCTGACCAAGCTCGCGCTCGACGTCGTTTTCAACCCGAAGACCACCGAGTGGCAGCTATCCTACGACGGCCGCAACCGTGAGCCCGTCGCGCTGCCCGTGAAGTTCCCGCTATTGCTCGCGCAAGGGGCGGAGGGCATCGCCGTGGGCCTTTCGTCGAAAATCCTGCCGCATAATTTCAACGAGATCTGCGACGCGGCAATAAGCTACCTCCGCGGCGAGGACTTCGCGCTCTACCCCGATTTCCCCACCGGCGGCAGCATCGACATCTCGAAATACAACGGCGGCCAGCGCGGTGGCATGCTGCGCGTCAGGGCGAAGATCGAGAAGCTCGACAACAAGACGCTCGTCATCCGCGAGATACCGTTCTCGAAAACCACGCCGACGCTCATCGACTCCATCCTCAAAGCTGTCGAGAAGGGCAAGATCAAGGCCAAGCACGTGGCCGACAACACCGCGTCCGAAGTGGAGATCATCATCCAGCTTATGCCCGGCATCTCGCCCGACAAGACCATCGACGCCCTTTACGCCTTCTCCGATTGCGAGATCAGCATCTCGCCCAATTGCTGCGTCATCGCCGAGGACAAACCCTGCTTCCTCTCGGTCAACGATGTGCTGTGCCACGCCGCCGACCGCACACGAAACCTCCTGCGCCGCGAGCTCGAGATACGCCTTGCCGAGCTGTCCGAGCAACTGTTTTTCGCCTCGCTCGAAAAAATCTTCATCGAGGAGCGGATTTACAAAGAAAAAGGGTTCGAGCAGGCCGCCACGCTCGACATCGCCATCGCCTTTGTCGACGAAAAGCTCGCGCCGTTCAAGCCGCAGCTCATCCGCGACGTTACGCGCGACGACATCCTTGCCTTGCTCGAGATAAAAATGCAGCGCATCCTGAAATTCAGCAAGACGAAGGCCGACGAGCAGATAGCGCGCCTGAACAAGGACATCCGCGCCGTCAAGCGCGACCTGAAACAGATGACGAAGGTAACCGTCGCGTGGTTCGAGTACCTTAAAACAAAGTACGGCGCAGCCTTCCCGCGACGCACCGAGCTGCGCAGTTTCGACACGATAAAAGTGGTGAAGGTGTCCGAGGCGAACGAGAAACTTTACATCAACCGCGAGGACGGTTTTGTCGGCACGGCGCTGAAAAAGGACGAGTTTGTTTGCAACTGTTCCGACCTCGACGAGATCATTGTTTTCTTCGCCGACGGCAAATATAAAGTGGTGCGCGTGGCAGACAAGATCTTCGTGGGCAAAGGCATCCTCCACGTGCAGGTGTTCCACCGCAACGACCGCCGCACCGTCTACAACGCCATCTACCGCGACGGCAAGAACGGCAATTATTACGCCAAACGCTTCGATGTGCCGTCCGTCACGCGCGACCGCGAGTACGACCTGACGCTCGGTACCGACGGCTCGAAAGTGGCGTATTTCTCCCACAACCCCAACGGCGAGGCCGAGATTGTGCGCATCACGCTTGCCGCGGCGAAGAACCAGAAGCGCACGGCCTTCGACTACGACTTCTCGAAAATCGCCATCAAAGGTCGCGCCGCACGGGGTAATCTCATCGCGAAAAAGACCATCCGCTCCATCGCCGTGAAGAGCCAAGGGCGGTCCACGCTCGGCGGACGCAATGTCTGGTTCGACGCCGATGTCAGCCGCATCAACTACGACGGCAACGGCCGCTTGCTCGGCGAGTTCTCCGACACCGACAGCATCCTCGTCATCCTCCGCAGCGGCGAGTTTTATTTCACCGACGCCGACCTGAACAACCATTACTACGGCGACATCCTGCGCATCGAGAAATTCAATCCGGCAAAGGTGTGGACGCTGCTCTTCGCCGATGCCGGGAACGGCGGTCTGCCCTACGTGAAACGCTTCACGCTCGAGGCCTCGAAAAAGCGGCAATCGCTCGTCGGCGACAACCCCGACAGCCGTCTGCTGCTGCTCTCGGACAACTTCTACCCCCGCGTGAGGGTTACTTTCGACGGCGAAAAGGCACCCGAACCGATGACGCTCGATGCCGAGAGTTTCACGACGCTGAAAAGCTTTAAGGCGCATGGCCGGCGGCTCGCGAAAAGCCCAGTGGCTACTGCCGAAGAGCTCGAACCGCTGCGTGTGCCCGAAGAGGAAACGCCGGCTGCTGATGATAAGCCCGAAGCTAAGCCCGACGAACAGCCTACAGGTGCGATGACGATGCTTGCCGACGGCGACACCATCACTTTTTCTGTTGACGACGACGGACAGATGACACTGTTTTGAAAAATTATTCAATGCCGAAGTTGCGAGTTGCATATTTATTCATCTTACTCTTGCCGCTAACTCTTTGCGCGCAGGAGAAGGTGTGGCTCGCCGGCATCGGCCGTGCTGCGGTGCTCGACACGTACATCTCGCAGGAGCATTATTCCGGCATCGAGGCGAACCTTCTTCACGCGATGACCAAGCCGCTGAAAAACGATTCGGCATGGTCGCGCACGCACACTTATCAGTTGGACTTCTCGCACACGACATCGCGCGCCGGGGGGTCGGCCGACTACGCCGCGATGCTCGATTATTCGTTCGGCATGCACCGGCATTTCACCGTTGTGCGCAACCTCGACATCGCCGTTGGCGCGCAGGGCGATTTCTTTGCCGGCGGCGTCTACAACACGCGCGGGGGCAACAACCCCGGTCAGGCGCGGCTCGGCATCGATATTGCGCCGTCGGTGCGCGCGGCATATTCGTTCCGCCTGTGGCGACTGCCCCTTCGCGCCAACTACTGCATCTCGGCGCCGCTGCTCGGCGTGCAGTTCTCGCCCGCTTACGGCCAGTCGTACTATGAGATTTTCGTTTCCGGCAACCGCGACCATAACGTCTGTTTCGCTTACCCGGGCAACGCGCCGAGCCTCGACCACCGCCTGACCGTCGACCTCTTTTTCGGCAAGACGGCGCTCACCATCGGCTACCTCGGCCATTGCCGGCAGTCGAAGTTCCACGAGATCAAATATCATTATTATTCCCACTCGTTCGTCATCGGAGTAACGCTATGAGGCAGATTGCATATTTATTCATTTTCGCCCTCGCCGCAACCTTTGTTTCTTGCATCGACGAGGAGGAATTTGCGAACACGTCGCGGGGCAATTTCGAGGCGTTGTGGAAGATTATGGACGAGCATTACTGCTTCTTCGACTACAAGGCCGAGACGCTCGGCGTCGACTGGGACGAGGTGCGGGGGCGCTACGAGCCGCAGGTGGCCGGGGCGACGACGACGCAGCTGTTCGAGGTGCTCACGAACATGCTTTCCGAGCTGCGGGACGGCCACGTGAACCTCTCGACATCGTTCGATTACGGCCGCAACTGGTCGTGGAAAGAGGACTACCCGACGAACTTCTCCGACACGCTCTACCGCAAATACATGGGCACGGACTACCGCCTCGTCTCGGGCATCGATTACCGCATCCTCGACGACAACATCGGTTACATGCGCATCGCGTCGTTCGAAAGCGCCATCGGCGAGGGCAATCTCGACGAGATCTTCCTTTATTTTATGGAATGCCGCAGCCTGATCATCGACATCCGCTCGAACGGCGGGGGCTCGCTCACCACGGCGAAGAACCTTGCGGAAAGGTTCACCAACGAGAAGATCCTCGGGGGCTATATCCAGCATAAAACGGGCACGGGGCACAACGATTTCTCGCCGCTCGAAGCGCAATACCTCGAGCCGTCGCAGCGCATGCATTGGCAGAAACAGGTGTTCGTGCTGACCAACCGCGGCGTGTATTCGGCGGCGAACGAGTTTGTGATGTACATGCGGCAGTGTCCGAACGTTACGATTGTCGGGGACAAGACCGGCGGCGGCGCGGGGCTGCCCTTCAACAACGAGCTGCCGAACGGCTGGGGCGTGCGCTTCTCGGCGTGCCCTACCTACGACGCCGCGGGCAACTGCATCGAGCACGGCATCGACCCGGATGTTGAGGTCGGGATTAGCGACGACGACGCTTTAAACGGGCTGGACACCATTATTGAAACCGCGCGCGCGTTGTCGGATTAGTTTGAACGTTGCCGCTTGCCTGCGACCTTCCGCAAATTTTCGTTGCGATTATCTTAGTTGCTACTAAAAACCGACTCAGTCGGCTGTTTGCAGCACCCGTTGTTAGCGTTTGCTACGTTTCAACATCTTTCTTTTTAGTTTAAAACTATCCTTGTTATGCCATTTTGTCAGTATTGTTTAAAATTACAGTTGTTGGCACTCCCTTTGCTTAAACTTCGTTGCCGCGATAAGATTTAAACCGCCGCAATTAATTGAAACTCAAATCATTAACAGAAAAAAGCATAAGATTATGGGAAAGATTATTGGTATAGATTTAGGTACGACCAACTCGTGTGTCGCCGTGTTTGAAGGCAACGAGCCGGTCGTGATTGCCAACAGCGAGGGCAAGCGCACCACACCGTCAGTCGTCGGTTTCGTGGGCAACGGCGAGCGCAAGATAGGCGACCCGGCAAAGCGTCAGGCCATCACCAACCCGAAGAAAACCGTCTATTCAATCAAGCGCTTCATGGGCGAGACCTACGAGCAGAGCGCAAAGGAGGTGGCGAGAGTGCCGTATCCGGTAGTGAACGAGAACGGTTATCCGCGTGTGGATATTGACGGCAAGCGTTATACGCCGCAAGAAATCTCCGCGATGGTGCTGCAGAAAATGAAGAAGACAGCCGAGGATTACCTGGGGCAAGAGGTGAAGGATGCGGTCATCACAGTGCCGGCTTATTTCTCCGATTCGCAGCGTCAGGCGACGAAAGAGGCGGGACAAATCGCGGGGCTCAACGTGATGCGTATCGTCAACGAGCCTACCGCAGCGGCGCTGGCATACGGCGTTGACAAGTCCAACAAGGACATGAAGATTGCCGTGTTCGACCTCGGCGGCGGCACATTCGATATTTCTATCCTTGAGTTTGGCGGCGGCGTGTTCGAGGTATTGTCCACTAATGGCGACACCCATCTCGGCGGCGACGACTTCGACCAAGTGATTATCGATTGGCTCGCAAACGGCTTCAAGGCTGACGAAGGCATCGACCTGCGCCGCGACCCGATGGCGATGCAACGTCTGAAAGAGGCGGCGGAGAAAGCGAAGATTGAGTTGTCGAGCGCCTCGTCGACGGAAATCAACCTGCCGTATATCAGCGCGGAGGGCGGAGTGCCGAAGCATTTGGTGAAGACGCTCACACGTTCACAATTCGAGCAACTGGCGCACAACCTGATACAAGCCTGCCTCGAACCCTGTCAGAACGCCGTGCGCGACGCGGGAATATCCACCGGCGACATTGACGAAGTGATCCTCGTGGGCGGGTCGAGCCGTATCCCGGCAGTGCAGACGCTCGTGAAAAACTACTTCGGCAAGGAGCCCTCGAAAGGCGTCAACCCCGATGAGGTGGTGGCAGTGGGTGCCTCCATCCAGGGCGCAATCCTCAATAAGGAGAGCGGCGTAGGCGATATCGTGCTGCTCGACGTTACTCCTCTGACGCTCGGCATCGAGACAATGGGCGGCGTAATGACCAAGTTGATTGACGCCAACAGCACTATCCCGTGCAAGAAGAGCGAGGTTTTCTCTACGGCGGTAGACAACCAGACGGCGGTAACGATCCACGTCTTGCAGGGCGAGCGACCGATGGCGGCACAGAACAAATCCATCGGACAGTTCAACCTCGAAGGCATCGCACCGGCACGACGCGGTGTCCCGCAAATCGAAGTAACATTCGATATCGACGTGAACGGCATACTCAACGTCAGCGCGAAAGACAAGGCGACGGGCAAGGAACAGCAGATACGCATCGAAGCGTCGTCAGGTCTGTCGGAGGAGGAAATCAACCGCATGAAAGCCGAAGCGGAAGCCAACGCCGACGCCGACAAGAAAGAACGCGAGCGTGTGGATAAGATGAACCAGGCGGATTCCATGGTATTCACCACCGAGAACTTCCTCAAAGACAACGCCGACAAGATCCCCGCAGAGGACAAACCTGCCATCGAGGCGGCGGTGGAGAAGCTGAAGACGGCGCAAAAGAGCGGCGATGTGCAGACTATTGATGCCGCTATCAACGAGCTCAACACCGTTCTGCAAGGGGCTTCGCAGAAGATGTATCAAGCCGGAGCGCAGGCCGGACAGCAGCAAGCCGCAGGTGGCGGGCAAGATGCCGGGCAAGGCTCGCAGCAAGGGGCTTCGAACAACGGTAACGACAACATCCAAGACGCTGATTTCGAGGAAGTTAAATAGTCTAAGGCGATTGAATTTGTTTCCGGATAACGGCCAAGGGAGGGTGTGCCACACCGGTGCATCCTCCTTTTGTTGCCCCCACGAAAACGGCGTTTTGTTTGGCTAATCGGCGCGCAAGCCTTATCTTTGCAAGACTTTTGCCGGCGGTTTAAGCGGCAAGCGACAACGATTTTTTGCAAGAAAATACAAATTAAAATGAATATTCAATTTGAGGTCCGCGACAAGGTGAACGGACAAATGACAATCACCGTCGGGCAAGGCGACTATGCCGGCGAGGTGGAGAAAGAGCTGAAAAACTACCGCAGGAAAGCGAATGTGCCGGGTTTCCGCCCCGGGCAAGTGCCGATGGGCATGCTGCGGAAGATGTACGGCACATCGGTGAAACTCGACGTGGTGAACAAGCTTGTCTCCGACGAATTGTATAAATATGTAAAAGACAACAACATCCAGATGCTCGGCCATGCCTTGCCGTCCGACGCGCAGCAGCCGCAGGATTTGGCTTCGGACACCGACCACACCTTTGTTTTCGACATCGCCGTGGCGCCGGAATTCGAGCTTAACCTTTCGGAGAAGGACAAGGTGAACTACTACAAAATAAAGGTGGACGACGCGCTCATCGACCGGCAAGTGGAGATGTTCGCCTCGCGCATGGGGCAGTATGTCAAGGCCGAAGAATATGCCGAGGGCGACATGCTCAAAGGCGACCTGACCGAGCTCGACGGCACCGGCGCGAAAGAGGGCGGGCTGGCTGTTGCCGACGCGATAATCTTCCCGATGTACATCAAGGACGAGGCGCAGAAGAAGCTTTACGCCGGCGCGAAACTCGGGGACAAGATCACGGTTAACCCGCGCAAGATGTACGGCGACACGGAGCTTGCGGCGCTACTCAAGACCGACAAGGACGAGGCGTTGCAGCACACGGGCGACTTCTCGTTCGAGGTGAAGGAGATCAGCCGCTACGAGAAGCACGCCGTGGACCAAGCCCTGTTCGACAATGTTTACGGCACGGGCAGTTGCGCCGACGAGAAGGCCTTTCGCGAAAAGATTGCCGAGGGCTTGAAGGTGCAGTTGCAGTCGGACAGCGACTATAAATTTTTGACCGATGTCCGCGCTTACGCCGAGAAGAAAACCGGCAAGCTCGCGTTCCCGGAGGCTTTGCTCAAACGCATCATGCTCGAGGGCAGCGACGACAAGGACGAGGCGAAGATCGACAAGAATTTCGACGCGAGCCTTCACCAGTTGACGTGGCATCTCATTAAGGAGAAGCTCGTGGCGGCATACGAGATAAAGG